>DUMA01000021.1 GCA_012840135.1 Thermoanaerobacterales bacterium | reverse complement strand
GCGATAATTAAAGGAAAAAAATAATCACCCTGCCGACGCCAATGTAGGGTGATTATTTTTTAAGAATCCTATGTGGCAACCGCACTTTTGCGGTTCCGATTACCTTTATCTATATTATAACATTTTTGTCGCATATGTAAACAACAAAATATTCATTTGATCGCGTCAAGTATTTTTAGGTTTTTTTTAAAAAAGACCCGCCATCATATTGCGGATGAGAATGTATTACGTACAACCGCCGTTTTCCTGCTTTTTAACCTAATGAAATTTTACACTATCCTCACATTTTTTGACATACACTCCGTGGTGGCACTTTCAAAAAAAGAATGAAGGTCTGCCACAAAGCCAATGGCAGACTTTATTTTTGGGTTTTGTTTTCTGGTGAAAGTATGGTATGCACATATTGCAATAGAAAGAAAGAATGTTAAAGGCAGGTTTTAAATTAACGACCGTTTAAATTGTTTACAAAGGGAGGTGGTAAACAGAATGGATATCATCTGAAATATGTTTCATATTAAAAATAGAAAATATAAAGCGGTAAGGGACGAATCGGAAGCGGCGAAGGCAATCGAAGAAATATGGAATATCCCTCGCGTAATCAATTCGGTAACTATTTAATTATTATTCCGTTTCGATTCCCTAATATAAAAATCTTAAATAAATAAAAATGGTGCCGAAGGCGGGAGTCGAACCCGCACGGGTTTAGGGCCCACTGGATTTTGAGTCCAGCGCGTCTGCCAGTTCCACCACTTCGGCACATGCACGATATTATCTTAGCATATCCTTTAAAATATTGCAAGTATGTTTTTCCTTCTGTGTAAAATGTGAGTATCATACCACCCCGCCTTCAATTTATGAAAGCAGGGCCTTCAAAATTCCGTATTTTTCAGCTTCGAATCAAAATCTCTGCAACATACCTTGAAACAAGCGCTTTTGACTGCTCCAAAAACTCCGGACTGCAGGGCTTTGTACCGCAAAAATCCGCGTCCAGGACTTCGGGGGAATACCTGTAGGCCTGAAGCACGTACCTTTTTGCCCCCGAAAGCCATCTGCCCATCAATTCAATGTCATCCATCCCAAGAATCCTTTCGTGCACCGTGGTCCTGAACTCGTAATCGGGATTCCCGCCGGATGCGCTATGATCCATCAGGATTTTTACGCTGCGCTTTACGTTTTCAATATCCCCTTCATCCATTATAAATTGCCCGTACTTTGGTATGGGAGCCTTTATGTCCATTGCCACATAATCTACGAGCCGGTTTTCAATCATTTCCTCCAGAACGTCAGGCCTCGAACCGTTGGTATCCAGCTTTACCCTGAGGCCGAGCGCTTTAACATCCGCTGCAAAAGCTTTCAAGCCCTTCCACAGAGTCGGTTCGCCGCCTGTTATGCACAGGCCGTCAATCAGCTTCTTTCTGGATGAAAGATAGCCGGTTATCTCCTCATTCCTGTAGAATCGAACAGGTCCTTCGGCAAAATCCGGATTTTTCCGCGACAATACTCCCGCTCCCAGGATACCGCTGTTGTGGCAGTAGGGGCAGCGGAAATTGCACCCGTATACAAAAGCCGTTGCCGCGACAAGGCCCGGATAGTCAGCAAGAGAAACGGGCATAAAACCGCATATCATACCGAAAATTCCTTCCTATCCGCAAATTCCTGCCTTTTCCCGTTATTCCAGCACTGAACGGGCCTGTAATATCCCACTACCCGGCTGTAGACCTCGCACGGCTTTTCGCAGTGGGGGCAATGGAAATGCTCTCCGTCTATATAGCCGTGATCCTCGCATACGGAAAAAGTTGGAGTTACGGTATAGTAGGGCAGTCGAAAATTCTCAGCTATCTTTTTTACCAGTGATTTGCATGAAGCGGCGTCGCTTATCCGCTCCCCGACGAAGCCATGGAACACCGTGCCACCCGTATACCTGCACTGAAGCTCTTCCTGATGCTCCAGCGCCGCAAAAATGTCGTCCGTGAAATCCAACGGCAGCTGTGTGGAATTGGTATAGTACGGCTCGTCGCTGCCGCAGGTTATAATGTCGGCGAATATCTCCCTGTCCTTTTTTGCCAGGCGGTATGAAGCCCCTTCAGCAGGCGTCGCCTCCAGGTTGTACAAGATTCCCGTCTCCTCCTGGTACTTTCCCATTTTCCCCCTCATAAAGTCCAGCACTGCCAGGGCAAATCTCTTGCCTTCGGCTTCCGCAATGCCGCACCTTTTGAAATTCAGCAATGCTTCATTCATGCCGACCGGGCCGATGGTATTGAAATGATTCTGCCAGTATGCCCCGAACCTCGCGTATATATCCCTCAGGTAATATCTGGCATATGGGTATAATCCCTCGCTGGTCATCTTCTCCAGAACCTTTCTCTTGATTTCAAGGCTGGTCCTGGCGATATCCATAAGCTTCCCCAGCCTTTCGAAAAATTCGCTTTCCGATTTTGAAAGATACCCTACCCTGGGCAGGTTTATGGTTACAACGCCGATAGAGCCGGTAAGGGGGTTTGCGCCGAAAAGCCCACCGCCGCGCTTTCTCAGCTCGCGGTTATCCAGCCTGAGCCTGCAGCACATTGATCTTACATCTTCCGGCTTCATGTCGCTGTTCACAAAATTCGAAAAATAAGGCAGGCCGTATTTTGCGGTCATCTCCATTATCCTGTCTACAACAGGGCTGTTCCAGTCGAAGTCGCGGGTGATGTTGTATGTCGGGATGGGAAAGGTAAATATGCGGCCGTTGGCGTCTCCCTCCATCATGACTTCTGCAAATGCCATGTTGAGCATGTCCATTTCCTTCTGAAACTCTCCATAAGTCCTGTCCATGAAATTTCCGCCGATTATAACCGGTTCTTTTGCCATCATCTGCGGGACCACAAGGTCCATTGTTATATTCACAAATGGCGTCTGAAAGCCAACCCTTGTAGGGACATTCAAATTGAATATGAACTCCTGGATGCACTGCCTAACTTCCGTGTAGCCGAGCCTGTCGTAGTGAATGAATGGGGCAAGATAGGTGTCAAAGTTGCTGAGCGCCTGTGCACCCGCGGCCTCTCCCTGCAGGGTATAAAAGAAATTTACGATCTGGCCCAGGGCAGTCCTGAAATGTTTGGGCGGCCTGCTTGCGACTTTGCCCTCCACGCCGGTGAAGCCGGAAAGCAAGAGGTCCCTCAAGTCCCATCCGCAGCAGTATACCGATAAAAGCCCCAAATCGTGTATGTGAAAATCGCCCCTTATATGCGCCTCCCTTACTTCTTCCGGATAAATCTTGTTCAGCCAGTATTTGGATATGACTGCGGTGGATATGTGGTTATTCAGCCCCTGAAGGGAAAATCCCATGTTGCTGTTTTCGTTTATCCTCCAGTCGGATTTGCCTATATACTGGTCGATTGTATCTTCAATGTCAAGAAAAACCTTTCTTAATTCCCGCATGTCCTGGTGCTGTTTGCGGTACAGTATGTACGCCTTTGCGGTCCTGGCATGCCCCCTCTCTATCAATACTTTTTCAACCACATCCTGAACATTTTCCACAGTAGGGGTTGTGTCCTTGTACCTTTCTTCCAGAATGCTTATGACTTCATCGGCCAGCTTCGCGGCCATTTCCCTGTCGTTTCCCCCCACAGCTCTGGCGGCTTTGAAAATGGCTTTTCTATCTTTTGTATTAAATTTAATTCTGTCGACGGAGCTCATTGCAACTAAAACGGCCAGCAAAGCATTTAAGGCAGCCGTTATTTTTTTGCCTTTTTTGGTCAGGATATATTTACGCTGGTTCGTCAGTTTTTTTATTATTCCATGAGCATGCAATAATGCAAGATGTCGGCTGATACGCGATAATAATTTTTTGCCTGTCTTTCCCTTCTATATAGCCCCCTAACGCACTTGGAGAAAACCCGTGTAAGTGATAATATAACAATAGGGGGTTGACTTAAATGACAAAGAAACAATATACAGAGGAATTTAAAGAGCAACTTATAAAGGAATGTCAGGAAGTAGGTAATGTATCCCTGGTAGCCCGCAGACATGACATCTCACCCAACACCATCCATGGGTGGATACGAAGCCTTAGAAAAAGGGGAACAGTTAAGCCATTACCTAGAAACGATGAAAAACGTATCCTTGAAATACAAAAAAGATTAGAAGATGTTGCGAGAGAAAATAACACCCTAAAGAAACTCCTGGGAGAAAAGGAGCTTGAACTTGCAGTACTAAGAGATCTGAGGGACAGGGTAAACCCTCGGTAACCGACAAAGTCGAGAAAGCTTTAAAGTGGATAAATAAGGGTTACAGAGCATCCCTTATCCTGGGCTTTGTCGGACTGTCTCCATCCACATATTATGAAAACATCTCAAGGCAGAATAACACCCAAGAGGAATCAAAAACTAACGTGTCTGTTACTAACAACAATGCTTGTGGCAGGCCAATTCCGGGATATTCCTTAACCAACAAGGGTGAGAAAATATCCGATGATCAAATAAAAGAATGGCTTTGTGAATTAGTATGCGGTGATGGCTACCCCTATGGTTACAATAAGCTTACCGTATGCCTAAGGCAAGACTACAATTTGCTGATAAACCGTAAGAAGGTCTACAGGCTGTGTAAGGAACTAAATATTTTACGACCCCAGCGAAGAATACTTAAAAGGTATCCCAGGTATTTGGCAAAGCCGGATAAAATCGAAGCACCGAATCAACTTTGGGAACTTGATATAAAATATGGCTACATAACAGGCACAGATTCATTCTTTTTCCAGCTATCCCTTATAGATGTATTTGACCGCTCAATAATCGACTATCATCTGGGATTATCCTGAAAGCTTGCGATGCTGTAAGGATATTGAAAAACTCTCTGGCAAAAAGAGGCCTGGGTAAAGGCATGACTTTACCCAAAATAAGGACAGACAATGGCCCACAGTTTATCTCTAACCAGTTTGAAGAAGCGATAGAGGAATTGGGTCTGATACATGAGAGAATCCCCGTAAAAACGCCAAATATGAATGCCCATATAGAATCGTTCCATTCTATTTTAGAAGATGAATGTTACAGCAGAAATGAGTTTTACAGCTTTATGGAGGCCTTTTCCATCATAACAGAGTATATGGAATACTTGAAACCTGCGCAGAAGACATGGGAGTATAAATTTTATGGCTCCAAACAGGTTTTATGAAGCATTCATGAGTAACACTGCAAAAATTGAATCTTTTAGTGCATAATCTCCGGAGTTAGGGGGTCAGGCCGATCTATTACTTTTTGCTTATCATATATAAAACGTTCCAAACCAGCCATGATACTTGGAAATATTGTGCCGCCCGTGATTTTTAACTCATCTCTAAAAGATATAATAGAAAATCTAAAAGTATATAAAGATGGGGAATGGTTTTCCATTAAAATAATTGAAACTGATATTTTCCCATATAAAACAGAAGCTTTTAGTTACACCGATGATGATTTAATAAAAATCACTATTATAAAAGATTATGAGAAATATTTCTCTCGTAAAAGAAAAAACTGGACATTATTTCATGAATTTTGTCATATTTGTCTTGGTCATGTGTTTTTAAATTTAAATCTATCTTCAAAACAACGATGGTATCTTGACAAGGAAGCAAATAAATTGGTTCGAGAGTTCCTTATGCCGGAATCATTAGTTAAAGCAAGTATTTTTAAAGGTGAAGAAGTAAATCCGTTAAAAATAAAATATTTTTCATCATTATTTAATATTTCTAACGAGGCAGCTAAAAATACTTTAATAGAATACGGCTTTTTAGACAAAAATGAATATAGATGTCTATTTTTCCCCGAAATATTGGAATGTATTAGCCTGCATGATTGGAAAAAATGTATTAAATCAAAGACTCCGCATAAAAAATGCGTTAAGAAAGCTTCCGAAAAAAATTTCGACTACATATTCCCGATATTTTATAGATATCAATAAACCAAGCTTTTCGTAATTATAAGCATAGTAAGCATAGCCTGTAGTTTTCGATGTACAATAAAAAACCGGTCACAAATCTAAGACCGGTCTAATTTATTCTATGATATCTATCAGGGCGTTCCACCTATTCGGTTATTACTCTTCATTTTTAACCATCCTCAAGAAATTTTCCACATCTGCCCTGAAGGGCAGCGATTCCTGAGCACCAGTCTTCGTTACTGTTAAAGCTCCGACGGCACTGGCAAATTTTAAGGCATCATTTAAAGATCTTTTTTCTGCTAATGCTATGGCAAAGCCTGCTGTAAAAGCATCGCCGGCGGCGGTCGAATCAACAGAGTCTACTTTAAAACTTTTTACAAAATGATGATTTTCCCGATCTATATAAAAGCAGCCTTTTTCCCCGAGAGTAACTACTACTTTATGAACTCCTTTCTCAATTAATATGTTAGAAGCTTTTACAATATTGTCTTCTGTAATCACATCTATTCCCGTTAGTAAAGCAAGCTCAGTTTCATTCGGGGTCAATATATTTATTTGGGGAAAGATTTCTTTGGGTAACTTTTGGGCTGGAGCAGGGTTTAATATGATCCTGGTTCCAATTTTATGAGAAAGCTCTATTGCATCTATTACGGTACACAATGGTATTTCCAATTGCAGTAATATATAAGAAGCTTCTTTAATTTCATCAGTAAAATTATAAATCCACTTTGAATCTAAGCCGCCATTGGCTCCCGGATAGACTAAAATTGTGTTATTACCTTTTTCATCCACTGTTATAAAAGCATTACCTGTAGGAGTATCCACATCTTTAATAGCCTTTATATCTATACCTTCTTGTAAAAGTGATTTTTTAAGGCTTATACCTGCCTCATCGCTACCTACTGCTCCTATCATCATTACTTTTCCCCCAAGCCTTGCTAGAGCCACTGCTTGATTGGCACCCTTTCCACCGGGCGTTGTTTTAAATGCGGTAACTTTTAAAGTCTCACCCTTTAATGGAAGATGAGAAACTTTGAAATTAAAATCCATATTGATGCTTCCAATAACAATAAATTTCAAAATTTCACTTCCCTCTATAGTCTTATTAATATTTCTCACTCATTTTTAACATTTCACCAGGATAGCAGTGAGCACTTATAATGAAATTATAGCTGAATATTAAATTTTGTTGATATATAGAAGCTATGCGGCAACAGAAATAAAGCTGAGGTCATCTTCCATTTATGATACGAAGGAATTCACTTCCTGTCAGGGGGCATCCATGAATCATTGAACTCGTAGCCTAATTCTTTCGTTCATCTTTCCCATGAAGTAGCCTCAGCTAAGCTCCTTTATTGGGTCATGCCCCAACGGTTAAAATTACTGCTGACTTATCCGGCTCACTGTTATTGGGTTAACTTGGACAATCTTCATGTTGTTATTGTTTTTTTCAGAGGCAGAGGTGAACCAGTAATTACCTATGAATTTCATGCCAACTATTAAGTTATATTTTCCTGCCTCTATTAAGGTCTTTTGCCCATTAATGGAAAATTTATCTTTTTGCTGTTCTAAAGCCTATTAATCTGCCTTATTCATCGCCTCTCCAATTAAAGGCTCGGGTGTTGTTTTTTCCTTTGCAATGTCAACTCCGATGATTAATGCCGTTTCTGTTACTTGTGATATTTGCAGTATTGTGTATAATTCATATCGAAGGCCTCCTGTAAATATGATTTGTGGTTTTGCAACTCAAATTTCAAATTTTACTTTATTTCATTACAGGAATGCTCCTTTTACACCTTGAAGGGGTATATTTCCCCGGATTCTCAATAGACTTAAAAGCTCCTACACTTAATAGTAGTCCGGTCGTTAATCAAATCGGCCTTACTTTTTCCATGATTTATATGATTTATATATAGCTTTTCTATTTCTTTAATACTTCAACGTTTACTAAATTTCTCGGTATTTCACCTTTCAAACCTACAACCAAATTTTCCGCAGCCATAATAGCCATTTTTGTTCTTGTCTTAATACTAGCGCTACCAATATGCGGTAGTACTATGACATTATCAAGTTTTAATAGCGGATTATCACTGCTAGGAGGCTCCGGGTCCATTACATCCAACCCCGCTGCATAAATTTTTTTATTGACCAATGCTTCATATAATGCATGTTCATCTACAACCGGGCCTCTAGATGTATTTATTAATATTGCTGTTTTTTTCATTAGACTTAATGTATTTTTATTAATAAGATGTTTAGTCTCAGGAGTTAATGGTACATGAAGACTAACAAAATCCGATTCCCTCAATAACTGTTCTAAATCTACACATTTTATTCCAAGCTCTTTTTCGGCTTCTTCTTTTCTATGGTTACTATAATATATTACGTTCATGTCAAAGCCTTTTGCTCTCTTAGCAACAGCATATCCGATTCTTCCTAAACCTATCAATCCTAGTGTAGCACCATATAAATCCTGTCCCAGCATAAGCATAGGCCCCCAGGTTTTCCACCGGCCGGCTCTAACATATTTATCGGCTTCTACTAATCTCCTTGCCGTAGCCATAATAAGAGCAAAGGCTAAATCTGCAGTGGTTTCCGTAAGAACGCCCGGTGTATTTGTTATCATAATTCCACGCCTAGTTGCTTCTTTAATATCTATGTTATCAAAACCTACGGCATAATTGCTTACTATTTTTAAATTTTTAGCTTTTTCCATGAGTTCTGCATCAATTTTATCGGTAAGAAGAGATACTAATCCGTCTACCCCTTGAACTTCTTCTAGCAGTACTTCTCTTGGTGGTGGTGCTTCACCTTTCCAAACCTTCGTATCTGCAACTTCATTTATTATATTTAATCCTTCTTCAGGAATTAGTTTAGTGACATATACTTTCGGTCTCAATTTATTGACCCCCAATAGCTATATCAACACTTTAATAACAGCCTTTTTAACATACTGTGACTCTTTATAAGTGACACATGGCATATGAGCATCCTCGGGTGTAAAAATGGCAAAATATCCTTCAGATATAGTAAAGAAATCACCAGACCCTTTTAAGAAAACAATGTCTTTGATTTTATCATAATCGCTTAAAGGACTTAACTTATTTACATTTGCAAACCCTATTGTTTCTTTACCTTCTATGATGTATTGGATATCGATGTATTTCCGATGCGCTTCCCATTTTCCTTCGTTGATGGGTTTTGTTTTATAACTTTGTATCATTAGATATATATTTGAACTATCTATGTCATATCTACCTATCTCTAATTTATCTAAATCATTCTCCTTTATAAATTTTAACCCTCTAGCTACTTTGTCGTTTATCTTTAAATAAAAATCTATATTTTTTATATTGTCGATAATCATGATTATTACCTCTTTACATTTTTTCATCTTCTTTTCTTAAATTCCTATAAACAATTAATGCCGTGGGATTTTAAAGATTCCACTAAATTATCAACTCCCTTTATTCCATTTTCGATTATTAACCCTATTTCAGTATTCCACATCAAAAGCCTCATACCTTTTTGGGCCCATTTTTTCAATGTTTTTATATCCCCGAAATGAACTCCGGAAATTATATCGTGTTTCTTTGATACCTCGATAACTTTATCAAAAGCCTGTAATATTATCGGATTGTCAAACTGTCCCAGTATGCCATAGGACTGAGATAAGTCATTAGGGCCTATCAAGATAGCATCTATCCCTTCAACTGAGAGTATTTCATCTAGATTCTCTATAGCTTCTTTTGTTTCTATCTGGAGTATTATCATTACTTCATCATTTTCCTTTTTTGTTTGCTCCGGATCACTTTTAGTAACATAATTATTATGGGGCTTAGTATGAGATATACCTCTATTACCCAGTGGTGCATAACGGGCTTCTTTGACTACTCTTTTTACGTCATCCACAGTCTTTATTTGCGGAATTAATAACCCCATTGCACCAGCTTCTAAAGGCTTAGATATTGTATCCTTTCGTATTTCCGGAACTCTGACCATCGGAATAATTCCTGAACCTTTTGCCACAGATATAATACTTGCTACAGTTTCATCGTTGAAAGATCCATGCTCACAGTCTATTATAAAATACTTAAAACCACATGCCGCAAGTATTTTCGCTATATTGGGAGTTGTCATTTCTTCAATCATTATTCCAATTAATGCTTCACCATTTTTCATTGCTTGTTTTATATGGAACATAGAAAAGACCGCCCTTTCAATTATATTTCACCCTGAAAATATAACCATGACATTATTATTTCTATCGGTAACAATTATGTTAAATGACTACAAGCAATTATTTATTTTTTGAAAAAAAGTTGTAAATCCCTTCAAATATTAGCATCCCCACTGCTGCTCCGGAATCTGGATGACCGATTGACTTTTCTCCATAATAAGCAGCTCTGCCATGCTTCGATACCATTGACTCAGTCTTTTTGAAACCTTCTTTGGCCGCTTTAAACGCTTTTTCAAAAGCTACGTCCAAAGTTAAATTGTCTTTCACTGCCTTATCTAGTTCAACAATCGCTGGATAAAGTGAATCCAATATAGTTTTGTCACCAACCTCGGATTTGCCTCTTTGCTTGATCCCATTTATAGCAGCATTACCCATATCTACTATTTCTTTTAATCCTATTTCCGCATACCCTTTAACGATTTTGCCCGCTCTCATCATAGCGGTAGCTAAAAGTGTTCCTAATGTAGACGGAGCCACATTTGACATAACCATGCCCATTTTTGCGATGACATTTCCCATGTCATTGTCGCTTGTATTTTTTATTTCTTTTACTATGGCATCAAAACCTGCAGTCATGGTTAAACCTAAATCTCCATCTCCCATAGCAGCATCAAGTTTTATGAGAAACTCCTTATTATCATCTATTACTTTTTTAATTTCCCCAAAAATTTGTTTCACTTCTGATATAGTTAATTTTTCCACTTTAACACCTCCTACGCTTGAACAAAGAATGGCGTATTTGCAGGTTTATCAAGCAAAAATTTTAATTCTTCATCAAGTTTCATGAGGGTTATTGACATCCCAGCCATTTCCATAGAGGTAGCAAACTCACCTATATAGGGATGATATATTTTTATACCAGACTCGCGTAATATCGCATGTGCCTTTCTATAGGCTATATAGAGTTCTTCTTTGGGAGTTGCCCCTAGACCATTAATGAGAACCGAAACTTCATCACCGCTTTTATATGGTAGGTCATTTAAAATATTTCTCATGAGGATTTCTACTATTTCGTCTGCAGTCTTTAGTTTTCCTTTGTTTATACCCGGTTCGCCATGAATCCCCATACCTATCTCCATTTCATCATCACTGATTTCAAAAGTAGGCTTTCCAACAGAAGGTATAGTACAAGGCGAAAGAGCCACTCCCATGCTTCTCATGCCGGCTAAAGCTTTTTCCGTAACTTTCTTTACATCTTCCAGTGATTTTAGTTCATCCGCACAGGCACCGGCAATCTTATAGGCATAAAATAATCCTGCAATCCCTCTTCTCTTTTTTTCATTTCCTTTAGGAGCCGAAGCCACATCATCTGCAACTACTATTGATTCAACCTTTATATCTTCAAATTCCGCCATTTCGGCAGCCATATCAAAATTCATAACGTCTCCGCCATAATTGCCATAAATATATAAAACACCTTTACCGCTATCGATTGCTTTGGTTACCTCCAGCATTTGCTGGGCACTGGGTGAAGCGAATACATTCCCCACAGCACATCCGTCCAGCATTCCTTTTCCCACGTAACCTAAAAATACAGGAAGATGTCCTGAACCGCCACCCGTTGCCAGACCGACTTTATCTTTCACTGGGGCATCAGCTCTTACTATTGACCTTAAATCCTTCGAAGCAGATTTTAGCTGATCCGGGTGAGCAGCCAGTATACCTTCCAACATCTCATTTACAAAATTATCTGGGTTATTGATAATCTTTTTCATGTTTAAAACCTCCATTATCTAAACTGTAAGATGGATATTTCTTACTATTTTCTAATACATTTTCATTTTAATATTACTATTAGCATATGAGCATATGATTTACATATCCCTTAATTTTTCCATTTCCTTCCTTAACCTAATTAACTCCTGAATGTTTATACCCATATCAAATTTTCTTCTACATCCATCTATAATAACTCTTTCATAAGATTGAACCTTTTTGCATGCTTCAGCAAGTTTAGGAGCGACTTCATGTGGTATCGATATAACTCCATGTTTATCGGCATACAATAATTCTCCTGGGTAAACTGTTAAGCCCCCCACATAGACGGGGCAATTAATTTCTTCAAGGTGATCATACGCGTGTGATACTAGAACACAACTGGCGAAAAATCTAAAATCTATTTCTTTCACTCCATCTAAATCTCTTACACCTCCGTTTGTAATAACTCCTACGCATCCCAGAGCTTTATGTATAGAAGCTTGAATGTCACCCCAAAATGAACCAATAGGAGAAGGATCGATATCCTGAATAACTGATATTGTAGGAAAAGTAGTCTCTTTTACTTTTTCATAGTACTTTATAAGAAGCTCATTTTGTTCGGGCGTAGGAGGTTTTAGCGCTGACATCTTTGCCGTAACAGCATAGCCAATGATAGGTTTATCATACGGTACAATACATTTAATCTCTGGCCCCATAAAACCCTGTGTCCTCGGACGAACATTAAATAATTCTATAGCATTTGATATAGTAGGTGTATCGAATTGACGCAACTCTTCTAATTGTTCATTGGACAATATAGCCACCGAATATCCCCTCTTTATGCTAGATTTTGACTTTTACTGAGTTTGTTTTGAAAAACTTTTTCTTTTGAAATAAGAAGAAACGGGCTGATAGGTAAGGGATAAAATCGTAAGCACCAGTAAAATTAATGATATTGGCCTTGTAAAAAATATTAAGTGATTGCCCATCGACAGTGCAAGACTTCTTCTAAAGTTAGACTCAACTATGGGGCCTAACAATAAGGCTAATATAAATGGACCTACCGGAATATCCATCCGTTTTGCTATAAAGCCTAGAATTCCTGCTAGAATCATTATCATTACATCAAAGGGTGAATTATTAATGGCAAAGGAACCTAATATGCAAAAACCAATAACTAAAATCCAAATAACTTCATCTTTTACGTATAAAATATATGCACTTAATTTTGAAGTAAGTAAACCTAAAATAAGTATTGTAAGGTTCCCTACTATTAAAAGTGCCATAATATTATATACAAAGTCAGCGTGCTCTATAAACATTTGAGGGCCCGGTTGCATGCCATACATCATCAAAGAGCCTATTAAAACCGCAGTTACAGCGTCTCCTGGAATTCCCAATGTCATCATTGTGGTCATGGCACCACCTATTACTCCATTATTTGCTAGAGATGTAACTGCAAGGCCTTCAATGCTGCCTTCCCCAAATTCTTCTGGATGTTTTGACATTTGTTTGGCTTGTTGCCAACATACTATAGAAGCAATATCGCCACCAGTGCCAGGAATAGCACCGATTATTACGCTTATTATTGAAGATATCGCACATGGTAAAGCTGTTAGTTTAAATTCCTTGAACGTCGGAAATATCCTACCAAGCTCTTTTGTTAATGTTATTTTTTTCGTAATTCTGTTTTCCGTTATTTGAAATAATACTTCTCCTATACCAAACATACCGATCATTGCCGCCACAAATGGTATACCATTCATCATATTTACATTGTGAAAAGTAAACCTTGGTATGGAAAACATTGGATCAAGGCCTATTGTTGAAAAAAGTAATCCCATTACTCCAATAATTAAACCTTTAACTATTTGCTTTCCTGATACACTTATCATCATTGAAAGGCCAAATATTCCTAATGCAAAGTATTCCGGAGGCCCGAATTTCAGTGCGAAGTTTGCAATAGGAAATGCGGCTAAAATTAAAAATATAGTACTTACTAAACCGCCGGTAACAGAATATATGGTATTTATCCCTAAAGCAAGACCTATTTTACCCTTTTGAACCAATTTATAACCATCAAAGGTTTGAGCTATGGAAGCTGGAGTCCCCGGAGTGTTTATTAAAATTGCCGAAATACCACCCGCCCAAATGGCAGAATTGTATATTCCTAAAAGCACTGCCAAGCCTTGAGCAGGTTGTAGCCAGAATGTCAAAGGAGTCAAAATAGCAACACCCATTGTCGCTGAAAGCCCAGGAAGTGCACCTATTATCATACCAACGACAACACCCGCTAAATTGTAAATAAAAATATCAGGTCTTAGCACTTGTACTATAGCGTGTAAGAGCATTCTTTCGTTGACCTCCCCTATCTCAATTTCAACATAACTTGTAGTAGATTATTAAATACATAATATGTTCCAAAACTAAAGACAACAGATAAAATAATGTTATTTTTGATACTTAATCTAAATGTATAACCTAATCCAAAAGTTAATACTAGGCATGCAATAATATAGGTAGTGTAATACCATAAAACAAAGAATACTACAATTATAAAGATAGTCATTAAAAACATCTTTTTAATGTCTTTGCTCCACATTTTTACATTAAAATAAACTATTTTACTTTGAGATCCTTGTATAATTAAAACAATACTTAAAATGAACAACAATGAAGCAACTAATATGGGAAAATAACCTGCTCCCGGTACACCGTCAGCTGTTCCTCCAGGAAATTTTAATGATTGGGTAATCCAATAAATACTCAGCAAAGCATTAAAAATGCCGAAAATTACATCAGCTTTCAATTCCCATATCCCCTTTCTCATAATAACCTGTGAGGGCAAAAGCGCCCTCTCAGGTTATTATTTTAAGCAGTTATTTTTAACTACTTTTTAAGACCCATAGTAGGAATCAGTTTCATATAAAAATCAAATTGTTCATTTGCAAACTTCGTAAATTCTTCTGAACTTTTATAGAATATCGAAAACCCTCTTTGCTTGGCTACCTCTTTCATTTTTTCAGAGTTAATTGCTTTCTCAAAAGCAGGATATAATACATCTTTAACTTCTTGTGGTAATCCTTTAGGTGCTGCGAATCCGCCCCACGCGGCAACATTAACATCATAGCCCGCTTCTTTCAAAGTTGGAACATCTGGTAAATACTCAGATCTTTGTTCAGACATAACACCCAAAACTTTAAGTTTCCCGCTTTCAACCCCTGATTTTACTTCCATCACACTAACAGTAACTGCATCAATATGGCCTCCCATAAGTGCTGCTACAGCAGGAGCAGCCCCATCAAACGGAACATGATTAAATTTTACTCCTGTTGCCTTTTCTAAAGATGCAGCCGCGATATGCCAGATCGAACCGGTTCCTGAATTACCTATTTTTACTTTCTCTGGATTATTTTTGGCATAATCTATAAATTCTTGTAACGTTTTCCATTTAGCATTAGCGCTAACCGTAACTGTAGCCGGTGATATATTGGAACTTTCTATAAGATCAAACGAATTAGGTTCTATATCTGCAAACCCTAATGCTTTAATCATTGACAATTCTACAGGAACATATCCTAATGTGTAACCATCGGGTGCACTAGCTTGAAGATATGACATCGCCACAGCACCAGATGCACCTGGTTTATTTGAGCAAACCACAGGAACTCCTAATATCTGTTCTAGCTGCCCTCCTACAGTCCTCGCCACTAAATCCGATAATCCCCCGGGAGCTGCCTGGATAATAAGGTTTATTTGTTTATTGGGATACTTTACGGTTTCTTTTTGCTCTTGTGGAGTAGATGGGGCTGATTGTTCGTTACTATCAGTTTGTTTTGTACTTTGAGTACAACCAGCTATTAAAACTATACTTACAATCAATAATATTATTAAAATTATTGATAATGTATTTTTCTTCATAAAGGACCCTCCATTCTATTTATTTATATAAATTTTTTGTTTTTCAAAACACTATATGTTAAATTTAATATCTTTTTTGGATCAGATCTTCTATTTTATTTATAACAGACAGTTTTTTTACTTGAATAATAGAATGAATATTTGTATGTCTAAATAATATCCTTTAGATTTTCATTCCTTTATATGTTTATCCATATAACACCCCCTTAAAAGCATTTTAATACTTAAATCACTCACCCCCTTATGCTTATTTATACCTGTCGATAAAGGGCCTGATTTTCGATTCTAATTCTTCCAGTTGAACTTTATTCAAATCAAGCAAGGGTTTTCTAACATGGCCTACATCTATTCCTCTCAATTTTAGTGCGGATTTAAAATAAGCCATATTTGTGCCGTTTTTTAATATATTGGAGATATCGGTTGCTATTTTTTGTTGTCTTTTGGCTTCTTCCAGATTTTTTTCTTTAAATGCTTTATAAATAGCCACAAAAGGTTCTGGAAATGCACTAGCGTTTCCTGATACAACGCCATCGCAGCCCATACTTAAAATCGAATTAAATAACCTATCGGTCCCATGAACAACAGAAAAATTACCGTTATTTATCCTCAAATACTGACTTGTCCTTATAAAATCCGGGTAACTGTATTTTATTCCAATTACATTTGGAGCTCTTTTTATAATATTTTCGATTACATTTGGTTTAAGGTCATTAGCCGAACATTGCGGAATGTTATAAAGGTAAACAGGAAAGTCATCCGGTACGCTATTGGCGACCGAGACAAAATATTCTTCCATTTCTCTATCATCAACAGAAAAAAATGTTGGTGTTACAACACCGATGCCATCTGCGCCTATTTCAGAAGCATGTTTTGCAAGTTTTATCGTGTCTTCCTGTCTCATGGCACCGATATGTATATATACTATAACTCTTCCGGCTGCATGTTCTACTACTGTTTCAGCCACCCTTTTTCTTTCTTCAATAGTCAAGAGATGCATCTCTCCCGTTGTACCCAAAGGATATAAACAATTTACTCCCTTCTCAATTAAAAAATCGACATGTTTTTTTATGGCTTCATCCAATATCCGATCATTATCATCAATTGGTGTTACCATAGCTACTGTTACTCCATGAAGTTTTTTCATATACATCCTCCTGTTTTTTATGGTTTTATTGTTGTTATTGGTAAATTTATTTTTAAACGTTTTCTCTAAAAATACCTTTATACTTTTATTTTTTGTAAACGTTTTCTCTTTATATAAAAAAATATAAAGTCATATTTATTCAAATGGTTTTGAACATGAATTTCTTATAATTATATCAGCTGGTATGATAATTTTTTTTGGTACCCAATGATTATAATTTTTAATTTTTTCTATCAATAATTCCGCAGCTTTTTTTCCTACATCATATGCCATCTGATTTACTACTGTCATCGTAGGGTTTAAAATATTGTAATACTTAAAATCACCAAAAGCACAAATAGAGATATGGAATGGAATGGAAATATTCATTTCATTTAAAGCTGCTACTGCACCTAAAGCCATAAGGTTGTTAATAAAAAATATTGCAGTAGGTTTCAAGGGTTGTAACATCATCTCTTTTATCAAATCATAACCGCTTTTAAAGCTAAAATCTCCATACATAATGTAATTAGGATTTATTGGTATATTGTTCTGCTTTAATGCTTTAATATACCCTCTGAATCTTTCCATGCCTATGATAGAATTCTTGTTACTTATTATAGCTATCCGTTTATGACCAAGAGATATTAAATAATTAATTATTTTAAACGAACCATTTAAATTATCATTTACCACTGCATCTATGACAGTATGTTGACTTTTGTTACATACGTCTCTATCAACCAGCACTATAGGTATATTTTTATTATTTATTTTTAATATTTTCTCTTCGTTTTTACCTACTGAAGCAATAACAATTCCATCAACCCTTTTTGATACTAATACATCCAGTATATTATTTTCTTTATCACTATTTTCATCACTACATAAAATTAATGGTTCATAACCATTTTCTAATACTTTATCACTTATACCCTTAACGGTATCCATAAAAGATACATTTAATAAGTCAGGAACAACAATACCTATAGTTTTTGTTATAGCTTTTTTTAAACTAATAGCAACACTATTAGGAATATAATCCAATTCTTTAATAGCTTTATTAATCTTTTCACTAATTTTTTTACTCACATTTCCATTATTATTAATATACCTCGATACTGTAGCTATTGATACTCCAGCCTTCAATGCCACATCTTTAATTGTTGCTCTTCCCATTTTTTCTCCTTAGCTGATGTATACGTTTTCATATGTTTATATTATTCGACATATTTTTAAAAACTCCTTCTTAATATATATAAATTTTTAATATATATATCCAAAGTTTAGCGTAAAATTTTACCAGTTGCAGGTTTACCAAACATCAGAGGCATATAATTGAACCACCCTGCACTGAAGTGCAGGGAATTATTTGCGACTGAAAGTCGCTGTTCAGGCTAAAGCCAGCTTAAGAATTTGATTGAAAATCATCTATAAACTTAAGTTTACTTAAATGCCCTCTTG
>DUMA01000020.1 GCA_012840135.1 Thermoanaerobacterales bacterium | reverse complement strand
CTGGCAGAAGAAAGACCCACCCCCATGAAGAGGATAGGCATAGCCGACGAGTTCGGCCAGTCGGGCAACCCCGATGAACTCCTCAAAATCTATCATCTAACTGCGGAGGATATAGCAGAGGCGGCAAGAAAAATATTAATAAAAATAAGGAGATGAAAGAATGAAAATTCTTTTATTAGGCGGAACGTCAGATGCTAAAGCAGATAAACTTTCAAAACAATTAATTGAAGGCTGTGGAAAGAAAGGGGTGGAAGTAGAAATAATAACAGCAAACATATTTACAAGTGATTTGAAAAAAATTGAGGAAAAAGAAAAACCAGATGTAATTGTACTGGTCGGTACAAAAAAACTGGACACCGGACTTCCTGTAATTAATGGACTTCCTCTGGTCTATCCGTGGATGGGGGCTGACAAAGTCATTGAAGAAGTAGTAAAATATAATAAATAAACTGTCTTTTAGGAGAGTTTTATATGATAGTCATAGGCATTGACATAGGTACACAGGGAGTACGGAATATAGCTGTAGATGAAAGTGGAAAAAAAATATGCATCGCTCATGAAGAACTGCAACCTTTCACAAGTATCAATAGAGGGTGGAAGGAGCAGAATCCCAAAGATTGGGAAAGGGCTTTTAGGATCTGTTTTAAAAAGCTACTCGAAGGAATAAAAATACAGGGTTATTCATTATCAGAGGTTAAGGCTATTTCTGTGGATGGGACATCCGGAACTATAATACCAATTGATAATAACAATCTTCCACTAATGAATGCCATTATGTACAATGATTCTCGAGCGGGGGAAGAAACAGAGCATATTAAGAGTCTGACTGTTAATTTTTCGGATAAGGTCGGGTACAGTTTCAATTCATCTTTTGCCCTGCCCAAAATACTCTGGATCAAAGAAAACCTGCAGGAAGTTTATCAAAATACGTGGAAATTCATTCACCAGACCGATTTTATCGTTGGAGTTATGACGGGAATTTATGATATAACCGATCATTCGAATGCCCTTAAAACAGGATTTGATCTTGTAGATTATAAATGGCCGGACTCAATAATAGAAAAATTAGGGCTTGACCTTCAAAAATTTCCACGGGTCATCAGACCGGGGGATGTAATAGCGAATATAAGCAAAAATTTTGCACAGGAATTCGGACTTTCATGCGATACTACTGTGGTGGCCGGGATGACCGATGGATGCGCAGGCCAGGTAGCATCCGGAGCTGTACAGGAAGGAACATGGAATTCCATTTTGGGAACTACGCTGGTAGTAAAAGGTATTACTCAAAATTTAATCAAGGACAGGTGCGGTAGGATTTATTCCCACCTTCACCCCGAGGGCTACTGGATGCCTGGCGGAGCTAGCAATACGGGTGGAGAGTGCCTGGAGAAGGTATTTCCGGCGATAGATTATAAAGATTGGGATCTAAAGGCCGAACGGTACTTACCTACAAATCTTATTATTTATCCTCTTGTAAAAAAAGGCGAAAGATTCCCCTTTATCAACTCCGAAGCCGAGGGATTTATCTCTGGAGAATCACAAAGTGATATTGAACTTTATGCTGGTTATCTGGAAGGTGTGAGTTTTTTCGAAAGATTGTGTTATGATACTTTATCTGATTTGGGTGCTACTGTATCCGATAAAATCTATGTAACCGGTGGCGGGACAAAAAGCAGGATATGGATGAAGCTTAGAGCCAGTGTTCTTAATAAAACCCTTCTGATGCCCAAAATTAGCGACCCTTGTATGGGAAGTGCTGTGGTAGCAGCATCAAGGACTGTTTACAAAAACTTACTAGAAGCAGCGGCAAATATGGTAAGGCCGGGGGAAATTATAGCACCAGATCATCGTTTTACAGGGGTCTATGAAGAAAAATATAATACATTTAAATGTATTATGAGACAAAAGGGTTATATAGATTGACACGACCTTGTTGGGGTGTTCTTCTTAATAAAAAATTGAACACCTCCGAATAATAAGTGATTTATTCTAAATATTATCTCCATAGGAGAGTGTGTGTAGATCTTAAAGGAGGTCTTTATGAGCATTTTTAAAGCATGCGATATCAGAGGAACTTATGGTAAAGACTTGACTGCAGAAGATGCATTTGAAATAGGTCGGGCTTTTGGTACAATGGTTGAAGGTAGGAGTGTTGCAGTAGGTGGGGATGTAAGGATCAGCACTCCTATACTGAAACGGGAATTAATGAGAGGACTTTCCGAAAGTGGTTGCTGTGTTTTAGACATAGGAGTTTTACCAACCCCGGCTTTTTATTATGCAAAGCGCCGGCTTGACATGTATGCTGGGGTAATGGTGACTGCATCTCACAATCCTGCCTGTTACAACGGATTCAAGATAACTTTCGGACAGTTGCCGGTGCAGGAAGAAGATATGAAACATCTTGAAATAATAGTAAAAGATAAAAATTACAGGTCGGGAAAAGGTTCGGTGGAAAGTAATCCGATGCTGGAAGAATACCGAAAATATATTAAAAGTCTTTTTAAAAAGACATCAGAAAAGTTCAAGGTTGTAATCGACGCTGGCAATGGAGTATGCGGACCAGTGGCATTGGAACTGTTTTCGGAACTTGGATATGAAACAGTGCCGCTTTTCTGTGAACCAGATGGAAATTTTCCAAATAGAGAGCCCAACCCTGCCGTTGCAGAAAATCTAAAGCATTTGCAAAAGCTGGTTGTTGAAACTAAAGCCGACATGGGTATTGCATTTGACGGGGATGGAGACAGAGTGGCTTTTATAGATGAAAATGGTAATATTTTAACTAGTGAAAGAGCTATAATTATTTTTGCAAAATATTTGTTTAAAAAATATGGTGCCGGTAAGGTGGTTTATGACCATAAATGTTCCACTATAGTAGAAAAAGAAATTCTTAAAGCCGGTGGCAGCGTTATAAGAGAAAAATCAGGCCATGCATTTATTAAGCGAACTTTTCTCCTTCAAAATGCCGTAATGGCTGGAGAGATAAGCGGCCACTATTTTTTCAGGGAACTTGCAGGTGATGATGGTATTTATGCAGCCCTATTGATGGGAGAGTTACTAAATGAAGAAAAAGCAAAATTGTCCCAGCTTTCATTGGAGATACCGAATTATTATATAACTCCTGATATCCGCATCCCTTATCCTTATGATGACAAAGAAGAACTTTTGAACAGTATAAAAGAAAGGTTTGAAGACTATCCAATTGATACCCTGGATGGAGTCAGGGTTGTATTCCCCAATGGCTGGGGTCTCATCCGAATTTCAGTTACAGAGCCAATGATCACTATGAGGTTTGAAGGATGCACACCCGAAGCGCTTATCTCAATAAAAGAAAGATTTATAAGTGCCATTCCAAAAATAAGAGCACTTATAAGGGATTGAATAAACATAGAAGATGCTGTATGTTTTTTTGTAAAAAATTGAAACTCAGAACTATGTAATTCTCAAACAGTTAGATTTCGGGGGCAGGATGTCTGGTATTTGTTTTATAGTTTAGATCAGGAGGGTTTATTCATGATAAATCTAGAAATTAAAAAAGAAGTGGTAAGAATAGCAAAAAAAGCTGATCAGATGGAACTCTGCCGCCACAAGTCCGGCAATTTCAGCATGATAGACCGCAGGGAAGGGCTTGTATATATTACACCATCGGGCATATCCAGGGAAGACCTCACGCCTGAAAAGATCATCGTTGTGGACCTTGACGGCAACATAGTTGATGGGAATCTTCATCCGTCCATAGAAACCGCAATGCATATCACCGCATATAAAATAAGGCCGGAGGCAGGAGGAGTGGCCCACACCCATTCCAGATACTCTACCATTTTTGCCTGCATGGGGAAGGAGATTCTTCCGGTAAGCGCAGAGGCGGTCTTATATGGCGGAAAGCCAGTAAAAGTGGCGGAGTTTGCCCCGCCGGGAAGCAAGGAACTGGCCCAAAGCATTAAAGAGCCCATGAGGGATTCCGATGTATGTCTTTTAAAATATCACGGAGTCATAGCTGCAGGCGAGGATCTTGAGAAGGCGCTCATAAAGCTAATCTATGTTGAGGAAGTGGCCTTTTTGTACTATCATATGCTGGCCCTGGACCACAAAGATTTTATGCCACAGGAGATTTTTGAAAATATGATAAACGGGTGAAAACCCTGGTTCCAGTAAAAGGTCCATGACAGTTTGTTCAATCAAGTAATATCTGCTGAATAAAACTGTACGATAATGCTGTCACACTTTTACTGCCATGGTATCATCGATATATTTTTTGATTATTTCGGCGGACTTTTTAAGGTCCGTTTTTTCGCTTTCTGAAAGCTCCGGAAGTAGAATTTTATCTATTCCGTTTTTATTTACAATGCATGGAAGGCTGAGGTAGACATCTTTTACTCCGTACAGGTCTTCCACATAAGTGGATACGGTGAGGATGGAATTTTCATCCCTTAATATGCTCTTTACTATTTTTGCCACGGCCAGGGCCACTGCGTAATTGGTAGCTCCCTTTTTCTGGATAACTTTATATGCCGAGGTCCTGACATAATCCTGGATTTCCTGCTTTATATGGCTGCTGCAATTGGCGGAGTACCTTTGGCAGAATTCATCGAAATTTATTCCCATGATATTAGTAAGGCTCCATACAGCCACCTGAGAATCCCCATGTTCACCCAGGATATAACCGTGAATATTTCTGGCATCTACCCGGAGCTTTGCAGCCAATGCCGCCCTGAACCTGGAGCTATCGAGAACCGTGCCGGAACCTATGACTCTGCTGCTGGGGAACCCTGAAAGTTTCATGGCCGTGTAAGCCAATACATCTACGGGATTAGTCACTACCAATAGTATGCATCCATCATTGTATCTTACGATTTGAGGAATGATTTCCCTGAATATATTATAATTCTTAGTGGCAAGGTCCAGCCTTGTTTCACCTTTGCCAATGCTGGGACCTGCCGAAATGATGACTATTCTTGCATCTTTTAGATCACAATAATCTCCGGCATATATTTCCACCGGATGCACAAAAGAAGTGGAGTGTACAAGGTCCAAAGCCTCACCCTCGGCCTTATCCCTGTTTATGTCAATCAATACTAACTCTGAAGCAATACCCTGAAGCAATAGCGCAAAGGCAGTGGTGGCTCCTACGTAACCCGTACCGATGAGCCCTATTTTCAAGTATCTTCATCCTTTCTATTGCAAGAATGTATTTAGTATTTATTTTTCCACCAAATGAAAAAAAATAATATTTTATTAAGAAGGAATTTATGTCCAGATAGCGAAAATTATTTATTAAAAATCGGTTCTGGCATGGAAAGGATGATATAATGAATGACCATAAAGCGGCTGTGAAGAGTTTTTTATCAAGGTATGGTATGGATTATGAAAGCATGGACATGGATAAAAGCTGCAGAACCTTCATCGAGGAAATGGAAAAGGGGCTGGAAGGCCAGGAAAGCTCTCTCAAAATGCTGCCAACATATATAACCGTAGACGGGGATATACCCCTGGGAGAGCCGGTCATAGTGATGGATGCAGGCGGCACCAACTTCAGGGTGGCTGTCATTCATTTTGACAGGGATAAAAAGCCGGTGGTGCAGGACTACAGGCTGTATCCGATGCCCGGGACGCAAGGGGAGATCTCAAAGGAAGAATTTTTTGAGACAATGGCAGGATATATTGAACCCGTGCTGGACAGGAGTAAAAAGATAGGTTTTTGTTTTTCATATGCCACGGAAATACTTCCCAATAAAGACGGGAAGCTGCTGCAGTTCAGCAAGGAAATAAAGGTTAAGGATTTAATAGGCGAGATAATTGGCGAGAATCTCTTGAGAGCTGTAAAAAATTCAGGATTTGATGGAGATAAAAAAATCGTGCTGCTCAATGACACGGTAGCAACACTCCTGGGCGGCAAAGCTGCATACCCCGACAGGGTGTTTGACGGTTACATAGGATTTATTCTGGGCACCGGTACTAATACCTGTTATATCGAAGAGAATCGCAATATAAAAAAAGCCTGCGACCTGGTGGGAAAAGCCGGTTCCACCGTAATTAATATGGAATCCGGTGGCTATGACAAAGCGCCTAGAGGCTTGATTGATAAAGAATTTGATGAGACGACCCTAAACCCCGGAGTGTATACTTTTGAGAAAATGATATCAGGCAGGTATCAGGGAGGACTTATGCTCCAAATCATTAAAAGGGCGGCTGAAGATGGACTGTTTTCCGGGAGATTTTGCGAAAGGGTTCGGGACATCGAGGAACTTTCTGCCAGGGAGATAAACGATTTCCTGTATTACCCTTATTCCGACAATAAACTTTCAAATTGCTGTTTTGAAGATGATGATTATTTGATTGTGTACCATCTTATCGATTCAATGATGGAGAGAGCGGCAAAGCTGGTGGCGGTGAACCTTTCATCCATAATACTCAAAACCGGGAAGGGTAAAAACCCCTGCAAACCCGTATGCATAGCAGCCGAAGGAACGACTTTTTATAAATCCAAGTTATTTAAAAATAAACTTGACTTTTATATGAAATCTTATTTGAATGATGAAAAACATGTCTACTATGAATTTGTAAGAGCCGAAAATGCCACACTGGTGGGAGCGGCTATAGCGGGACTTATAAACTGAATGGCCACGAACGAGTTGCATTCATCTTAACACATATATTGAAGTTTAAGGGTAATAATGTTAAAATAAAGAAACAGCATTGATATAAGATTTGACAATCAGCGAAAAGAAATGATAGACTTAAGAAAAGAAATTGATTAAAAATTAACGGCCTTGGAGTTGAAGTGAAGGAAAACATTTCCGCAAAGTCTTTTTTCCCTGCAAAAAGCGAGCGGGGGAAGGTGGAAGCCCCGTTGCATAAAAAAGATGTGGCAGCGGAAGAACTCCCGTAGTTTACGGGATATATATTTTTCAGACATGGCTTTTACAAGAAAGATTGTTTTTAAAAAAAGCGGCAGGCAGGGTTTATTTAATTATCCTCCTGCAACTAGGGTGGAACCGTCCTGGAAAGGGACCCCTAGGCCTTAAATGGGCCTGGGGTTTTTTAATATTCGAAAAGGATTTTGTAAAAAGTTAAAATAAAAAGTAACATTTAAAGAGAAAGGGGTATATTTGTGGCAGACAATGGTGAAAAACTCATGAACAAGATCATTTCTTTGTGCAAGCGCCGGGGATTTGTTTTTCAGGGCTCTGAAATTTACGGCGGCCTTGCAAATACCTGGGATTACGGTCCCCTGGGGGCCGAACTCAAGCAAAATGTGAAGCGCATGTGGTGGAAAAAGGTGGTCCATGAGAGGGAAGATGTGGTGGGTCTTGACAGCGCCATACTGATGCACCCCAGGGTATGGGAGGCTTCCGGCCATGTGGCGGGCTTCAACGATGCGCTTATAGACTGCAAGCAGTGCAAATCCCGTTTCAGGGCCGACCATCTTATCGAGGATGCTCTGAATATGCATGTGGAAGGAAAGAGCGTCCAGGAACTGACACAGATTATACACGGCAATAAGGTAAAATGTCCGGTCTGCGGAGATGTGGCCTGGACCGATGCCCGGGTATTCAACTTGATGTTCAAGACCCATCAGGGAGTGACGGAAGACTCCAGTTCGGTGGTGTACCTGCGCCCCGAAACTGCCCAGGGTATTTTCGTGAACTTCAAGAATGTGCTGGATACCAGCAGGGTAAAGCTGCCTTTCGGCATCGCACAGATAGGAAAGGCTTTCAGGAACGAAATAACACCGGGGAACTTTATTTTCAGGACAAGGGAATTCGAACAGATGGAACTGGAATACTTTGTAAAGCCCGGTGATGATATGAATTGGTTTGAATTCTGGCGGCAGTTCACCATGGATTTCTTTCTGGCTTTAGGGGTGAAAAAGGAAAATCTGCGCCTCCGGGACCATGCTCCCGAAGAACTTTCCCACTACTCAAAGGCTACCACCGACCTTGAATACAAGTTCCCCTTCGGGTGGGGAGAACTCTGGGGTGTTGCAAACCGCACGGATTTTGACCTAACAAAGCATATGGAGTACTCGGGGAAAACCCTCACATATTTCGACCAGACGGAAAACCGGCAGATCACGCCGTATGTCATCGAGCCCTCATTGGGCGTAGATAGGGCCATGCTGGTGCTACTCTGCGACGCTTACAGGGAAGAAGAGGTAGAAGGGGAAACGAGAGTGGTTCTGGGCTTCCATCCCGAAATGGCTCCTATTAAATGTGCCGTCCTGCCGCTGTCAAAGAAGGAACCCCTCGAGGAACTGGCGAGAAAAATCTACCACGACCTCAAAAAATATTACCATGTGGAATACGACAACACCGGCAGCATAGGCAAGCGCTACCGCCGCCAGGACGAGATCGGGACGCCCTTTGCCATAACGGTAGACTTCGACAGCCTGGAGGATAGCAAAGTCACAGTCAGGGACAGAGATACCATGAAGCAGGATAGGATAGATATTGCAAGTGTTAGAGAATATCTGGAGGATAAGCTGGGGTTCTAAATTTTATTAAAAATTAATAAAAATAGCTTCTTCCACACGAAAAACAAAAAAGCTAGAGCATCGGGATAACGGTGCAGGAGAATCCCGATGCTCTTTTCTTTTTAATTGCCAAAAATGCAATAAAAAAATTTTATTATCAAGAAGGAATTTTCAAGTTAATGTAGAATATTTAATAACATAACAAAATGAATAAATTTAGTGTATTACAAAATGAAAGCCCTTACAAAAATGAATATTCTAACAATATACCGTTTGCCTTCGTAAATAATATTTTGTCGGAGGCAATTTGAAATCTACAAAATGTAACCGCTTACAATTGTCTTTCAAATGAAAAAATTACAATAGTATCTATGAACAATCATCTTTAAAAAATGTTGGGGAGTGCCGCCAATGCCAGTAACCATATACGACATAGCAAAAGAGGCCAGAGTTTCTATAGCCACCGTATCCAGGGTTTTAAACAACAGTGGCGCCGTATCGGAGAAAACCCGGCTCAGAGTAAAAAAAGTAATGGAACAATTAAATTATACTCCCAATGTTATTGCTTCAGCCCTTACCAAAAAATCTACTCTCACTCTAGGGCTTCTCATACCCGATATTGCTAACCCGTTTTTTGCAGAGCTTGCCCGGGGAGTGGAAGATGCCAGCAGCGATTTCGGTTTCAATATAATCATGTGCAATACCGATTACAGCTCGGATAAAGAAGCTACATATATATCCCTATTGAAGCAAAAAAGCATCGACGGTTTTATCATATCTTCAGCCTACTACAATGACCAGAACGTTATAAAGCTGTTGAAAGCCAATGTGCCACTGGTGCTATTGGGCAGGGATATCGATGACTCCGAAGGTCTGCCGGTGGATGTGGTAGTTTCAAACAACGTGAAAGGCGGATATATTGCTACAAAATATTTAATAGATCTTGGTCATAAAAATATCGCATGCCTTTTGGGCCCTCCGCGTATAAAGGTAAATCTCGAAAGGGAAAAGGGCTATTTGAAAGCTATGGAAGAAGCCGGACTGAAGGTTTGTCCCGAAGCGGTGGGATATGGCGATTTTAAAATAGAATTCGGCTTAAAAAAGACATTGGAAATATTGAAAGGTCCGTGCAAACCAACAGCCATCTTCGCAGCCAACGATTTAACCGCCATTGGAGCGATGCGGGCCATAAAGCATTTGGGCTGGCGAGTTCCTGATGATATATCCGTGGTCGGATATGACAACACCATGCTGGCTGAGATGGTGGACCCGCCCCTGACTACTGTAAATCAGCAGATGAGAAAGATGGGATACATCGCTACAGAACTTTTGATAAAAAGGATCAAAGGTGAAAGGGGAGTGGGAGAAAAGATTGTTCTCGATACAGAACTTGTGATAAGGAAATCTACATGCAGGTGTAAAAACGTTGATATCCTTTAAACAGTAAAGGCGGGTGAAATTAGAAGTGGATTACATTTTAGAAATGAGAAACATTTCGAAGGAATTTCCGGGGGTAAAAGCTTTAAATAAAGTAAATTTGAATATTAAACCGGGGGAAATTCATGTTTTGGTTGGCGAAAATGGTGCCGGCAAGTCTACGCTGATGAAAATCCTTACAGGAGTGTATAGCAAAGATGAGGGAGAAATAATTTTAAAAGGGAAAAAAATAGATATAAAAAGCCCCAAAGAAGCTCAAATAGCTGGAATAAGTATTATTTACCAGGAACTAAATTTAGTGCCACAGTTAAGTATTGCTGAAAACATCTTTTTAGGCAGAGAACCATTGAAGAAAAATGGTTTAATTGATTGGGAAGATATGTATAGAAAAACCAATGAATTATTGAAAAGACTGGATTTAAATCTAGAGCCCAGGATTAAAGTAAAAAAACTGGGAATAGCACAACAACAGATGGTAGAAATTGCAAAAGCGTTATCGTTTAAGTCGGATATAATCATAATGGATGAACCGACGTCGGCGTTGACGGAAAAAGAGATTGAGCAACTGTTCAAGGTCATGAAACAGCTAAAAAGTTCAGGGGTTGCAATTATTTACATTTCTCACAGATTGGAAGAAATAAAAAAGATCGGTGACCGATTGACCGTACTAAGAGATGGCACATATATCGGGACTTATGCAGTGGATAGTGTAGATATAGATAAAATCATACAGTTGATGGTGGGAAGAAGACTTGAGGAAAAATTTCCTAAAGAATTTGCTGCTATTTCGAATAATGTTCTTGAAGTTAAAAACCTTAATAGAAAAAATGTATTAAAAAATATTTCGTTTGTTCTA
The DNA here is from genome assembly GCA_012840135.1 of Thermoanaerobacterales bacterium. Taxonomy (GTDB): domain Bacteria; phylum Bacillota; class Thermosediminibacteria; order Thermosediminibacterales; family Tepidanaerobacteraceae; genus Biomaibacter. Next base: position 24,425 of record DUMA01000020.1, on the reverse strand, counting down.
AAAAAGGGTGAAGTTTTGGGGTTAGCCGGTTTAATGGGCGCAGGGAGAACTGAACTGGCAAGAGCAATTTTTGGAGTCGATCCCATTGACGGTGGAGAAATATATATAAACGGTATCAAAGTAAATATTAAATCACCGTCAGAGGCTATTAAGAATGGAATTGGCTTATTGCCTGAAGATAGAAAAATGCAGGGGCTTGTTCAAGCATTAAGTGTAACTCATAATGTTACACTCCCAAGTTTGAACAATTTTATAAAAAAAATTTTTTTAAATAAAAAGAAAGAAAATGATATTACGTATGCGTATGTTGAGAAAGTAAATATTAAAACACCTTCTACATCCAAAAAGGTTCGTTTCTTAAGTGGCGGGAACCAGCAAAAAGTCGTATTAGCAAAATGGCTGTGTGCAAATGTGGATATTTTGATTTTCGATGAACCTACAAGAGGAATTGATGTAGGGGCAAAAGTAGAGATATATAAATTAATAAATAATTTGGTTAAAGAAGGCAAATCAGTATTGTTGATATCATCGGAATTGCCGGAAATACTCGGAATGTGCGACAGAATTTTGGTCATGCATGAAGGAGAAATAACAGGAGAATTTTTAAGGCAGGATGCAACTCAGGAAAAAATATTAGCTTGTGCTACTGGGAGGTTAAAAAATGTCGGATAAAATTCAAAAACAGGTTATGGCAAAAGAGCAAAAAACATCAGTCGGCATAATGAAGTTTATCACCGGAGAGTATTTACAAAAGTTCGGTATAGTACTGGCGTTATTGATAATGTGTATAGCGCTAAGCATTATGTCGCCATATTTTTTAAAAGTCAGTAACTTTGTAAATATATTATTACAATCTTCAATAAATGCTATACTGGCCTTTGGTTTGACTTTCGTCATCATAACGGGCGGAATTGACCTGTCTGTGGGTTCAGTGCTTGCATTGGCAGGAGTAGTCATGGGCGTTGTTTTGCAAAATCAAGGTAATGTGGTAATTGCCATTTTTCTTGGGCTGATAGTAGGTGCATTATGTGGATTCAGCAATGGCGTTTTAATAACAAAATTGAATCTACCGCCTTTTATAGCGACATTAGGTATGATGAGTATAGCTCGTGGGTTGGCGCTGGTAATCACAAAAGGATATCCGATATCTGGTCTCCCACCGGCAGTTAGATTCTTGGGAGCTGATAAGTTAGCTGGTATACCTGTGCCGGTATTGCTGGTAATTATATTATTTGTGATTTCACACATCATTTTATCAAATACAAAAATTGGAAGATATGACTATGCGATCGGTGGAAATGAAGAAGCTACTAAATTATCTGGTGTAAATGTCGATAAGTATAAGATTATAATTTATACCATATCAGGATTGTTTGCAGGAATCGCCGGTATAGTATTAGCTGCTAGAGTAAATTCCGCTTTGGCGATTGCGGGCATGGGTTATGAATTAGACGCAATAGCAGCATCCGTTATAGGAGGAGTAAGCTTGATGGGAGGTGAAGGATCAGCATCAGGGACTCTTCTAGGAGCAGTGGTGATGGGTGTGTTAAGAAATGGATTAAATCTATTGAATGTATCTACTTTTTGGCAACAAGTAGTAATTGGCGTTGTAGTAATCGCAGCAGTATCTCTTGATCAATTGCAGAAAAAAAGGAGGTGAAATGGAGTAATATAGTACTAAAAATTTTTCTTAAATTGGAAAAGTAACAAAGAAAAATTAGGAGGGGAAAGTAATGAAAAAAGTTATTTCAATTATTCTGGTCACTTTACTGGTAGTTTCCCTAATAGCGGGTTGTTCCAGCCAAAAGGCAAGCGAACCAAGTCAATCCTCTCAACAAAATCAGCAGCAGGAAACAAAGAAGTTGACAATAGCAGTTATTCCGAAGGCATTAGATAGCGAATTCTGGCTCGATGTTAAGAATGGAGCTGAAAAGGCTGCCCAGGAAAACAATGTAGATCTTATAGTTCTGGCTCCTGATAAAGAATCAAACGTAGAACAGCAATTTAGAATAATTGAAGATATGATACAGAAAAAAGTTGATGCCCTGCTTATTGCCCCATGCGATTCCGCCGGTGTAGTACCTTTTATAGATAAAGCTAATCAGGCCAATATACCTGTCTTTACAGTTGACACAAATGCTGACGGCGGGAAAATAGTATCTTTTATTGGTACGGACAATAAACTAGGTGGGAAAATTGCGGGGGAAAGAGTGATAAAGTTATTAAATGGTAAAGGCAAAGTTGCTTTGATAGTTGGTGTTCCTGGTCAGCAGACTATGAGGGACAGAGCTGCTGGATTTAAGGAAGCATTAGCAGGAGCACCAGATATTAAGCTGGTGGCAGAACAACCTGCGAATAGCGAAAGAGCTTTAGCAATGACCGTAATGGAAAATATATTGCAGGCAAATCCTGATCTTAATGCGGTTTTCGCAGCCAGCACACTTATGGCAATGGGTGCAATGGAAGCGGTTGAAGCTGCCGGAAAGCTGGATCAAATTAAAGTCATAGGTTTTGACAGTCAAAAAGAATCCCTAGAAGCAATAAAAGCAGGAAAACTTGATTCTTTAGTGGCACAAAGTCCGTTCAATATGGGTTATTTAGGCGTTAAAGCAGCAGTTGATTATATCAACAAAAAAGAAGTTTCAAACAGGATAGATACAGGTACCGAATTAGTTACAAAAGAGAATGTTGATAAATATCTCAAATAATTATATTGTGATTAACCTCCGGCCTATTTGGCCGGAGGTACAAAAAAATTTGTGGAAGTATTTCGAGTTTGTAAGGTCTGATAAAATGATATCAAAAAAATCAAATAGGGTTTACAATGTTTTAAAAATAAACACAAAGTGGAGGTTTTTATTATGACAAAAATGAAAGCGGTTACACTTGTAGCCGACTGGGATCCAAGACCAGAATTTAAGCTGGGAGCCAAGGATATCGAAGGGAGGCAGACTTATCTCGGCAGCAAGGTATGGAGAAATCCAAAGCTGGAGATAAGGGAATATGACGTTCCAAAGCCGGGCAAGGGTGAAGTGCTGATCGAGGTAAAGGCCTGCGGAATTTGCGGCAGCGACGTGCACATGGCTCAGCCCGATGATGACGGTTACATCTTTTATCCCGGGCTTACCGGTTTTCCCTGCATCCTGGGGCATGAGCTTTCCGGCGTGGTAGTTGAAGCCGGTCCCGGTGCCATCGACAAAAGGACAAACAAACCTTACAAGGGTGGAGAAGCGGTGACAGCCGAAGAGATGCTGTGGTGCGGGGAGTGCCAGCCCTGCGCTGACGGATGGCCAAATCACTGTGAGAGATTAAATGAAATTGGTTTTAACGTCAACGGTGCCTTTGCAAAATATATCGTGCTGCCGGCAAAATACCTGTGGAGCCTCGAGCCTTTGAAGGATCGCTACAAGGGCGACGTCCTGTTCCTGGCCGGGAGCCTTGTAGAACCCACTTCCGTGGCTTATAATGCCGTCATCGAAAGAGGCGGCGGCATAAGGCCCGGCGACAATGTGGTGATTTGCGGAGGCGGCCCCATAGGCCTTGCGGCATGTGCAATTTTAAAGAGGCACGGAGCTGCAAGAGTAATCCTTTCGGAACCTTCTGCAACAAGAGCTGAATTGGGCAAAAAAATGGGAGCAGATTATGTAATTGATCCGACCAAAGTGGATTTTGCCGAGGAAGTGCTGCGGCTCACCGATGGATATGGTGCCAGCTTGTACCTTGAAGCCACAGGTCTGCCTACAGTAGTATATCCCGGCATAGAGAAAGCCATATGGGAAGGCAGGACCTTGAACTCCACAGTAGTGGTCGTAGCCCGGGCCGATGCCAAGATGCCGGTGACGGGAGAAGTGCTGCAGGTAAGGCGCGCAAGAATTATCGGAGCTCAGGGACATTCCGGCCATGGCACCTTCCCAAGGGTGATCGAGTGCATGGCTACCGGCATGGATATGACACCGCTTATAACAAAGAAGATAAAACTGGAAGAAGTTCCGCAAAATATCATTATGCTCAGGACCGACAGGAAAGAGTGCAAGATAACCTGTGTCATGGATTAAACAGGTGTGAAACCGGATTTTTCAGGCATAAGACTGTATTTTCTGCTGGAGTTGACTTTACCCTCCAGCAGAAAAATAACTTTCCATAACAAAACAGTGATTAACTATAGACATGAGAGGAGATTAACCATGGAAAAGCCAAAGGACAAGAAATGGATTTTGACAGAATATCCTGCAATAAAATTTGAAGACAACGAAGTCGGCAGATTAAAGAAGCAAATCTGGGATGCTTCCGAAGAAGAAATCGATGCAATTTTGAAAGAATATGAAATTCCGTCCGAGTCCGAACTGGGAAAACCGGGAACATATATCCAGAACACCCCCAGAGTTAAAGTGATAGAAAAGCGGAGAAAGAACGACATTGTATTTGTACCCATCGGATGCACCGAAAACCACGGTCTGCATGCCAACAGTGGTCTTGATACATTTATGGTAACACAAATACTGGAAGGTGTGCGCCGTTACACCGCAAAACAGGGCAGGGAGGTAAATCTGGCCTTCCCACCGCTGAACTACGGAGGGCATCCCTACCATCATCTGGGAATGCCCGGCACGGTGATAATGCCGAAAGAAGTTGTTGAAGAGACCATTATCTATACAATGCTGGGACTCTGGAACGATGGTTTCAGAAAGATAATCCTGGTAAACAACCACGGGCACCTTTGGATGCTTGAATCGGCCATACAGGAATTTATGAAGAGGTTCCAGCTTCCAGGGATATTCCAGGTATTAGACTGGCACAGGGCAGTGAGAGAATTCTTCTATCCGACCGATAGAGAAGACAGCATGGAAACCCACTTTGTCCATGCCGATGAAAGCGAAACATCAGTAGGATTGTTGCTGTTCCCAGGTATGATCGATATGAGCGTTGTACAGGATGCTCAGGGAGAAAGCTTCCTTCCCGATGGTCATTTTGATACATCTGTCGATCCTTTCGGAAGACCTCACCGCTGGTCCGAGGGTGAAGGCCATGCTGCAATAGAGCGGGCTGCCACACCGCAGGGAGTTGTAGGCAAACCGAGCATCGCTACAGTGAAAAAGGCCAAACGACCCATCGCCGCTATATTGAAATATTTAACTTTGCTGAATGATCAGATTCTGGAAGCCTTCCCGCCGGGGACCGTGCCACCGGTGGAAAAAGTCACACTTAGGACCGAGGAAGAAATGAAGCCTTTCCTGAAAGAACCCTTCAGTGAAGGCTGGAAGTCGGTATACGAGCTGCCCGCCATAGGTGTTTTCCATAAATTATAAATTTTCTAGTGTAGAAACACCTTTTAAAAAAATTCCCCATTTAATACCTTCGCCGATATTTTTATAATGTGTTGGAAGCAAAAATTTTCCTTGATTTAGAGCTTTCCGTAGCACATTAAAAAAAGCTATATTTCATGATTATTTAATAAAAGCTTTTTTAAAAATATCGACGAAGGTGATTATAAAAATTTGAATACCTCTGGAAGCGGAAAATTATTATGAAAATTTATTATTTATTAGGAAGGTGAATCTATGGGTAAAAAATTAAAGCTGGGTATAATAGGAGCAGGTAGAATCGGAAGGATGCATGCAGAAAATATAGTTTCTAATTTCAGATATGTTGAAGTAAAAGCAGTTGCTGATATATTTGCCGATAAAATAAAAGCCTGGGCTGAAGAATTAGGTATAAAAAATGTATATAAAGATTATAAAAACATACTTGAAGATAAAGAGATAGATGCTGTATTAATATTTTCTTCGACTGATACTCATGCTCAGATAATAATAGAAGCCGCGAATTCAGGAAAAGATATTTTTTGTGAAAAACCCATTGATTTTGAATTGGATAGAATCAAACAAGCTCTTGATGCTGTTGAAAAGGCAAATGTTAAGTTTCAAATAGGATTCAACAGAAGATTCGATCACAATTTTAAAAGAGTTTACGATTTGATTCAAGAAGGAAAAGTAGGAGATGTGCATATAGTAAAAATAACATCCAGAGACCCTGAACCGCCGCCAATTGAATATGTAAAGAGTTCAGGTGGATTATTCTTTGACATGATGATTCATGATTTTGATATGGCTAGATTTCTTACAGGAAGTGATGTCACGGAGGTATTCGCCTCTGCAGCTGTTCTGATTGACCCTGCTATAGGTGAAGCAGGTGATGTTGATACGGCAATTGTAAGCTTAAAATTTGAGAACGGAGCATTGGGTGTTATTGACAACAGCAGAAAGGCAGTATACGGTTATGATCAACGGGTTGAAGTATTCGGTTCAAAAGGCTGCATCACTGTTTCAAATGATACTCCAAGTAGTGCGGTATTAAGCTCGGCTGAAGGCGTTATCAGCGACAAACCAAAATATTTTTTCCCTGAAAGATATAAAGACGCATATATTGAAGAAATGAAAGCATTCTTTGATTGCATAATAAATGATAAGAAACCGATAGTAACCGGCAGAGACGGTTTAGAGCCGGTGTTGATAGGTATGGCGGCAAATAGATCTCTTGTTGAAGGAAGACCGATTAAGATAGAAAGATAATATAGAGTTTTTAAATAAAATCAACGGAAATACTGACGGCCAGATAAGCCAATGAGTGAGCTCATTAAGATTTTGCCTCAGATCAAACGGAATAGGAAAAGGATAAATGAGCCCTACAACCGGCATTGAAACGGTACGTAGAGTTGCAGGTAACTCTTGAAAAAATGCAAATGAGCACAAAGCAGTGGGAAAATTATTGGGTTTCTGGCCGTCAAAAATTAATATGAATTCATCATTTCTGGGGGTTTCATGATGAAATTAAGCATATCAATTGCAGAAAATGCAGGTGAAAATGCACCGATAGTTCTGAGAGGAAACTATGTGGAATGTATAAAAAAAGCATCGGAAATAGGATATAAAGCGGTAGAAATTCATGTAAACAACCCTCTCGCTTTGAATATTGAAGAAATTATGAATGCGTGTTATTTAAATAAAATAAGTGTTTCTACTCTGGGAACAGGCATGGGTTATGTAATTGATGGTCTTAGCTTCACTGATCCGGACCTCGCTATAAGAGAGAAAGCAGTCGAAAGAATTCTGACTCATATAAATGTAGCAAAAAAACTTAATGCAGGAGTAATAATTGGTTCAATGCGCGGAAAAATACCGAATGTAAAAGAGCATATCAAGTACGAACATTATGCTATTGAATGTTTAAAAAAAGTATTGGAGAATGCTGAAAAAAATAATGTAAAGATTTTTTTGGAAGCTATCAATCGTTATGAGACAAATTTTGTAAATAATGTAGAAGATGGACTTGATATAATTGAAAAAGTCAATTCAAATTATCTTAAATTACATCTTGATACTTTTCATATGAACATTGAAGAACCAAATATTGAACAAAGCATTGAATTGGCAGGGAAGTATCTAGGCCATCTCCATTTCGCGGATAGCAATCGCTGGTATCCAGGTGCGGGGCATATAAATTTTGAAAGTATTATTAAAATATTAAAAAAAATAAATTATAAGGGTTTCATTGCTTTTGAATGTTTACCGTGGCCAACTCAAGATGAAGCGGCAGTAAAAGCATTTGAATATGTAAATGCTTTATATGAAATATATTAAAATGTTGTTATCTTATTAATACAAAGGGGTTGGAAAAATGATAAAGTCAATATGTATTGAAACTATCTTTACTGAAGCGCCTTTTGAGAAAAGATTTGAATTAGTTAAGCAATCTGGTTTCGATTACATCGAATTTTGGTCATGGAAAGATAAAAATATTGATAAGATAAAAGAATTGTGTGAAAAAAACGACCTTAAAGTAGCCAGTTTTTCTGGCGATCAGGATTATTCATTAATTGATGACAATGAATCGGAAAAATATATTTCTTTTATCAAAGAATCCATTGAGACAGCAAAATATTTAAAATGCAATCATCTGGTAATTCATTCTAATGCTCTGGGCCCTGGAGGATTGGTTCTAAATGATTATAAGGAGATGAGCAGTTACAGAAAATTCGGGACCATGCTAAATGTTTTAAAAAAGTTGTCCCCGATTGCTGAAAAGGAGAAAATAACACTGGTTTTAGAAGCATTGAACACCGAAATAGATCATGCAGGCAATTTTTTAACTAACACAAGAGTTGCTGCAGAAGCTGTTCAATTAGTGAATTCTCCATATATAAAAATATTATATGATGTATACCATATGCAGATTATGGAAGGAAATATAATTGCCACTATTAAAAAATATATAGATTCGATTGGATATATACATATCGCTGATGTACCGGGAAGACATGAACCGGGTACGGGAGAAATAAATTATAACAATGTACTGAATACTTTAAGAACATTGAATTATAATGGAATAATAGGATTCGAACTTTTTCCGCTAAACAGCTCGGAAGACGCGATTAAAATCATAAAAGAAATGAATTTTTAAATTTATTTAATGAAAATATCCTTTATGCCCATCTTAAAACTTCAGAATGGGCATTTTATATTGTGTCAGAAGAATATTGTTGATTGTAGATAATTGAGAAGGTACCTGATAAGACGGTACTTTTTTGATAAATTTTTTAAAATAATTTCATTAACAAGCAGGATTTTTTATTTTGACAGAGAATATATAATATATAAATTGTATACCAAATATATATAAATCATATACTATGTAAATTATGAATAGGTGGATTTAAAATGCAAATGGCTGAATATAAAGAACTAAAATCAAAGAAAGATTACGCCTATGAAAAAATAAAAGACGATATATTAAACAATGTTTTAAAACCGGGCACTGTTTTAAACGAGAGGGAGTTGTGCGAAAGGCTGAATATCAGCAGAACTCCGATAAGAGAAGCCATATTAAAATTGGCCAGCGACGGACTTGTTGAGATACTGCCCAATCGGGGCGCTTTTGTTACAAACATCACGTATGAAGTTATAACAGAAATTTATGATATTCGTGAGGTCCTGGAAGGTTTGGCCGTAAAATTGTTTTGTATTTGTGCCACTGAAGAGGAAATTGATGAATTGAAAAGAGTCCTGGATTTGCAAGAAAGAATGAAACGAAACAATGACCTGGAAAAATTTGTTGAATACGACAAAACTTTTCATCACCTCATATTAAAAGGATGTAAAAATAAAAACTTGAAAAACATTATGGAAAATATCAGGACAAAGATAGAAAGAATAACCAATTTGACCATAAAAGATATTGCCAGAGCGGAAACAACACTGACTCATCATAAGGAAATTTTTAAGGAAATTTCTCAACGAAATTACGTTGAAGCGGAAAAATTGATGAAACATCACATATCGGAAAGTAAAGAATACCATATAAAAAATTTAAAGTATCTTCTCGGCAAATTATAAAAGAATTTTATGATTGAAATCGCCGGGCATAAGGCCCAGGTTAATAAACTTGAGCCAAAGGCTTAATGTAATATATATGGTATACCAAAAATATATAATAAATATTTTAGTGTACAGGCCGGCCGCGTATAGAATCATTAAAAATCTAAATGGGTATGGATATCCTGCCGTAAAAATAACCCGCAAAATAAAACTACAATTAATCATTAATGTAAAGGAAGGAGAAATATCAATGGAAAAACCAAAGGATAAAAAATGGCTATTGACGGAAAACCCTGCAATAATTTTTGAGGATAATACCGTTGGAAGAATGAAGAAGCAAATTTGGGACGCTTCTGAAGAGGAAATCGACAGCATATTGAAAGAATATGAAATCCCATCGGAATCCGAACTGGGGAAACCCGGAACTTATATACAAAATACCCCGAGAGCGAAGGTTATTGAAAAGCGAAGGAAAAATGACATAGTGTTGGTGCCCATCGGATGCACCGAGAATCATGGAATTCATGCCAATAGCGGTCTTGATACTTTCATGGTGACTCAAATTATCGAAGGCGTACGCCGTTATACTGCAAAACAGGGAAGAGAGGTGAGTCTTGCGTTTCCGCCTTTGAACTACGGCGGTCATCCGTATCACCATCTTGGAATGCCCGGAACGGTTATCATGCCTAAAGAAGTTGTTGAAGAAACTATTATATATACCATGCTGGGCCTGTGGAACGACGGTTTCCGGAAGATTATCCTTGTAAACAACCATGGCCACCTCTGGATGCTCGAGTCCGCCATTCAGGAATTCATGAAAAGGTTCCAGCTGCCTGGGATATTCCAGGTCATTGATTGGCATCGGGCTGTTAGAGAATTTTTCTATCCCGTCGATAGGGATGATAGTCTGGAAACACACTTTGTGCATGCGGATGAAAGCGAAACATCAGTCGGTCTGTTGCTGTTCCCCGGCATGATAGATATGAGCGTTGTGGTCGATGCTGAACCGAAAGGATTCTTGCCGGATGGACATTTTGATACGTCGGTAGATCCTTATAGAAGGCCTCATAGATGGTCCGAAGGCGAAGGGCATATGGCCATTGAACGCGCGGCAACACCGGAAGGCGTCGTAGGAAAACCAAGCATAGCCTCCGCCAGAAAGGCGAAGAGACCGATTGCTGCTATATTGAAATACCTTACGCTTCTGATAGATCAGATATTGGAGGCATTCCCCCCGGGCACTGTACCTCCTGTGGAGATGGTTACGCTCCGCACAGAGGAAGAAATGAAACCCTTCTTAAAAGAACCTCTCAGCCCCGGATGGAAATCTATTGATGAGTTGCCTCAGATAGGTGTATATAAAAAGCTATAAATAATAATTACGGGTTGCAAACGGGTATGGGCAAATTTCGCCCATGCTCGAGACCCAAAGGAGTTGATATTAGTGAACATGTTTGACTTAAGCGGTCAAAAAGCCATTGTCACGGGCGGAGCCTCGGGTCTGTGTTTAAGTGCCGTATATGGTCTTCATGAAGCCGGCGCGGATGTGGCAATTATCGATATAGCAAAAGATGTGGAAGATGTGGCGAGAAATATTGAAAAAAACAGCGGTCCGAAAGTTTACGGTATACGGGCTAACCTCGGCAAAAGAGATGAATTAAAAAATGCTTTCAATCAAGCGGTAGAAAAACTGGGCGACGTGGACATACTTGTGAATGGCGCGGGAATTCAAAGAAGGAATAAATGTGAGGATTTCACCGAAAAAGATTGGGATGACGTCCTGGAAGTAAATCTCACTTCAGTCTTTTTAATGTGCCAGTTGGCTGGAAGAAAAATGCTTGAAAAAGGGAAAGGGAAAATAATCAATTTTGCTTCTATGTTGAGCTACTTTGGAGGATATACGGTTCCGGCCTATGCAGCAAGTAAAGGAGCGGTGGCTCAGCTGACAAAAGCTCTTTCGAATGAATGGGCTCAAAAGGGCATCAACGTGAATGCTATCGCTCCCGGTTACATGGCCACCGCACTGAATACCCAGATTTTAAACGACCAGGAAAGATTCAATTCTATTCTAAAAAGAATACCGAAAGGCCGCTGGGGAACTCCGGATGATATCAAAGGCCTTATAGTCTTTCTTTCATCGGATGCGTCGGACTACATCTGCGGGGCCGTCATTCCGGTGGATGGCGGGTACCTGGCCTGTTGACGGGGAGGATAACATGAATATTGATAATGATTATATCATAAATGCGATTCGTGAAAATAAAATTATTGCCATTATCAGGGGAATTGGGAAAGAAAAGATATTGAAGACGGCTGAAGCCCTATTAAAAGGTGGATTAAATATTATGGAAGTAACCCTGAACAGGGATGATGCTTTTGATTGCATCAAGCTAGTCGAAAGCGAATTTCAAAATCGGGTTATAATCGGTGCGGGGACGGTCCTGAGCCAGGAGCAAGTGGAAAAATCCTACGATGCGGGCGCAAAATTTATTGTGTCGCCCAATATTGATGAACAGGTAATTGCTGCTGCAAAAAAAGCTAATATGGTTTCAATTCCGGGGGCTTTTACTCCCAGTGAGATATACAGGGCTCATGTGTCGGGAGCAGATTTTGTGAAGGTTTTTCCCGCAGGGTCGCTGGGGCCCGAATATATCAAAGCTGTTCTGGCTCCTCTTCAAAATATCCCTCTTTTGGCGGTAGGAGGCGTGGATTTAAACAATATGAATGAGTACCTGCACATGGGCGCCGTCGGCGTAGGAATCGGTGGAAATCTGGTCAGCAAATCTTTAATCAATGCCGGAGAATTTGACAGACTTTCGGAACTTGCAGGCCTTTACGTTGAGAAAATAAAGGAGGGGTAATTTACGGCAATATTCGCTTATTTCGATTCGGGAACATCCAACTCCAGACTTTATCTAATAAAGGATGGCACTATTATTGATTCAATAAGAAAAGCCGTCGGTTCAAAGGATTGCTCTATAGCCCGGGATAACGGCATTCTTTTAAAGGGATTAAAAGAAATATATGATGAACTCCTTGAAAAAAATGGACTGTGCGATGGTGATATAAACGAAATATATGCGTCCGGAATGGTAACATCTCCTTACGGCATAAAAGAAGTTCCGCACCTTGATATACCGATAGATTTAAATGGCTTGTGTAAAAGTATATATACACACTATGAAGAAATGTTTTTTAAAAGAAATATTAATTTAATTAGAGGATTGAGGGATGTTCCCGGGAAAAACGTTACAATTGAAAATATATTTGACGTAAACTCTATGAGGGGTGAAGAAACCGAAATATTCGGCATCTTGAAATATTTAGGTGAAAAAGTAAAAAACAAAGCATTGGCTATCTTTATGCCGGGATCGCATACGCAGATAACATATGTCAAAAATGGTCAAATACTTGATTTTGTTTCTACTATTTCAGGCGAGCTATTTTATGCCATCTCCCGCAATACCATTGTCTCCTCATCGATTGAAACTACAATGACCGAGTATGACGAAAATATGGTAAGGCATGCTTACAATGTTTTAAAAAAATATGGATTCAATAAGGCCATTTATTTAATAAATACTATGAGGATATTTGACATCGCAGACAACTTTGCCAGAACTTCCTTTTTGGAGGGAGCGATTGTCGGGGGAGACATACTGTGTTTTGAAAAATATGTGAATGAAAAATGGCATGATATAGAGTTTGCAGTAATTTATGCCGACAGAGGCATGGCGGAAGTCTACAGGGCTCTTATAAAAGCCCTTGACGATAAAATAAGCACCCTGACGGTATACAAATCCGAAGTCAATTGCTCGGTAGAAGGATTTTTAGAAATATTGAGAGCGAGGAATACAAATTGGCGATAAATGTTTTGATTACATCAAGGTCTTTCGGCCAGGTGAGCGACGAGCCTGTAAAAATCCTGAGGGAGAACAATATTAATTATAAATTTAAAGAAAAACACGGTTTAATGGAAGAAAAGGATTTTCTGGAAGTAATAGATGAGTTTGACGCCATTATAATTGGTGCAGATAAGATAAATGGCAATGTGCTTAATTCTTCGAAAAGATTAAAACTCATCTGCAAGCACGGCACAGGGGTTGACAACATAGACATCGAGACAGCACGAAAGAATGGGATTATAGTGACCAATGTTCCCGCAACCAATTCGAATGCGGTGGCTGATTTTACGTTCGGGTTAATAATAGATTTATTGAGGAAAATAAGCGATAACATTATCGGTGTCAGAAATGGGGAATGGGTTAAGACCATAGGTGTCGATATATACGGTAAAACCATTGGTATTATCGGTTTTGGAGAAATAGGGAAAAGAGTTGCAAAAAGGGCCACTGGATTTGATATGAATATACTGGCATACGATCCTTATTTTAGCGGATCTTCAAATTCATTTCCCTATGTAAAATTCGTCGATATGGATTCTTTGTTAAGAAGTTCAGAAATAGTTACAGTACATGTTCCGTTAAATCAAAACACAATCAACTTGATCGATGAAGATGAATTAAACAAAATGAAGAAAGGCGCATTTTTAGTCAATACTTCCCGGGGCGGAATAGTAAATGAAAGTGCGCTGTATGAATATTTAAAAAAAGGTCATCTAGCCGGAGCCGCTTTAGATGTTTTAAAAGTTGAGCCTGCCCCAAAAAACAATCCTTTATTGACGCTTGAAAATGTTTTAATAACATCCCATATAGCTTCCTATTCGAAAGAAGCATTAAATGCGGTCAGCATGATATGTGCAAAGAATGTAGTTAAGTTTTTCAGTGGACAATCTCCAGATTTTATTGTTGCTTGATTTTCGTATAATTTTGGGGGTAATTTAGATGAAAACGTATATTTTGGAGGAGCCGAAAAAAATTCTGGTTGAAGAAAAAGAAATACCGAAATTGAACGAAAATGAGGTTTTGATAAAAATAAGCCATGTGGGCATATGCGGTTCGGACATACACCTATATGATGGGACGTACAGCGGCCCCCATAAATATCCGATTTTATTCGGGCACGAGTGGTCGGGCACTATATTTGGAGTCGGCAGCGCTGTGAAGGGATTAAAACCGGGAGATAGAGTGACCGGCGACTGTTCGAGGTACTGCGATAATTGTGATTATTGCAGGCAGGATAAAAATTTATGCAGACATATAGAAAAATACGGCATAACACTGGATGGTGCTTCCGCCGAATTCATTGTAAGAGATTCAAAATATATATATAAAGCTCCAGATGAACTTGATTTTGATTTGATATGTCTTTCGGAACCCATGGCGGTGGCTGCACATTTGGTAAATAAGATTATGAGAGCTGATTTTGTGCCCGAGTCTTTTCTCATATTGGGCGGAGGTTCCATCGGAATTGCGGCACTGATGCTCTTAAAAAAGTTTTATCATTGTGAAAAAGTATATCTTTTTGATATTGATGAAAACAGGAGAACATTTGCTCAATCCGTAGGAGCTCAAATACCCGATGAGCATTTGATGGAAGATAGCGAAATTGACTGGTCTAATTATACTTCGCTATATCAAAACGCTCATTTTGATGCGGTGATAGAAACCACAGGCAATGAAAAGGCATTTCAAAGTGCATTGAGACTTGTAAAACCGCTGGGCATAGTAGGGTGCGTCGGGATGATGCCCGAGGCGAGGATAATACAAAAACTTATAGTAATGAAAGCTTTAACCATTCTGGGAAGTATCGGAGGGACCGGGGAATTTGAATTTATACTGGACTTTATGAAAAAGAACAGGGACTATGTAAGAAAGATGATAAGCCATATATTGCCGTTTGAGAAGTATGATGAAGCTTTTAGCATTAGTAAGAATATTTCAATGTCAAGAAAGGTGGAGTTGCGTTTTTAAAGATGCCATTTAAAATAAAGTTTTTAAATTGAGGAAAGGGGGACCTCCCGATGAATATACCCGATCGGATGAAAGCAGCTGTTCTATTTGGTTCAAATGACTTGAGAGTAGTCGAAACAGTGGTGCCCAAACCCGAAAAAGAAGAAGTCCTGGTAAAAGTAAAAGCATGTGCGATTTGTGGAACAGACCCGGAAATCATTGAGCACGGATGGCCCAACTGCCCTCCTTTTGGAAGCTATATACCCGGCCATGAGTTTTCGGGAGAAGTAGTGGCATTGGGAGAAGGAGTTGACGAGTTTAATATAGGCGATAGAGTGGTGGCAGAACCTCATAAAGGGTGCGGCAGGTGTATCAACTGCATCAGGGGGTTATATACGACTTGCTTGAATTATGGGAATCTTGAGAAAGGACACAGGCATTACGGCTTTACGGTGAACGGAGGTTACGCCGAGTATGTAGCCATTCATATCAATTGTCTGCATAAATTGCCGGATAATGTAAGTTTTGAAGAAGGCACCATCGTGACTGCCGCCGGGACAGCCCTTTATGGTATGGAAAGGATTGGATGGGTGCAACCGGGAGAGACTGTGGCCGTAATAGGGCCGGGTCCTATTGGCCTTATGGCAGTCCAGCTTTCAAAAGTATCTGGAGCAGGCAAAGTAATACTGATAGGTACCAGGAATTCCAGATTGAGCGTAGGGACAAAAATGGGAGCTGACATGCTCATAAATATCAAAGAAGAAGATTTATATAAAAGAATAAACGAACTTACAAACGGGTACGGTGTAGACCTTACGATTGAGGCTTCCGGCAGCACCGATGGTCCCCAACAGGCGGTGAAAATCACCAGAAAAAGCGGTCGCATTTCATTTATTGGGATATACAAAGACATGGTTAAACTGGATTTGAACAGAGTCGTTCAATATAATATTCAAATGGCGGGCGGCAAAGCCGAAGGTATGTGGTGCATCGAGAGGATACTGCCATTGCTGGCCCAGGGGAAAATCGATGTCAAGCCTCTTATAACCCATAAGTTCAGTCTTGATGACATTAATGAAGCAGTAAAAACATTCAAGGAAAGGATTGGCGGCGCTATAAAAGTGGTAGTGGTTCCGTAATTTGATTAATGCGACGGTTTTACTTGTTAAAAATACAGTATGTTCAAATAAATCCCCGGGGAAATAATATTAGAAAAATAGAGAGGGGTGATAATAATAAAAAAATTATAATAAAGAACTGTTAAAATCTTATTTTGGGAGGGTATTTGATGAAAAAAAGTTATCTATTAGTATCACTTTTGGTAATGGGCCTTCTTTTCTTTACAGGGTGTGGCTCTAAAAGCCAGCAGGCAAACGATGCATCTAAATCCGAGAAAAAGAAAGTAGTAATGATTTTGAAGAATCTAGTAAATCCCACCTGGCAGGCGGTCAAAAAAGGTGGGGAAGATGCCGCTGCCAAACTCGGTGTTGAATTAACCGTTCTGGCACCATTGAAGGCCGATAATAATGAAGAACAGATTCGCCAGGTCGAAGATTCGATAACAAAAAAGGTTGATGCCATAATTCTGGTGCCGGCAGATACCAAAGGCATAATTCCGGCTGTCGAAAAGGCTAACGCCGCAGGCATTCCGATAATAAATGTGAACACCAAAGTTGGCGGAGGCAAAACCGAGACCTTTGTGGCTGTCGAAAACTATGATGCCGCTAGTAAAGTTGCCGAAGCGCTGGCTAAAAAGATGGGTGAAAAAGGCAAAGTAATCATACTCGAGGGTAAAGCCGGCGCTCAAAGTGCCATTGATTTGAAAAACGGCGCCGTCGATACATTTAAAAAATACCCGAATATTAATGTTGTAGCGTCTCAGACCGCCAACTGGAACAGGGCAGAAGCGATGCAGGTTACACAGAACCTCTTGCAGGCTCATCCTGATATAAATGCCATTTTTGCTTCAAATGACGAGATGGCCATGGGAGCGGTGGAAGCGGTCAATCAGGCCGGCCTTACCGGAAAGATCATGATTGCGGGTTTAGATGCCAATAAAGATGCCATTCAAGCTATTAAGGAAGGTAAAATGACTCTTACTTGCGACAAAAAGAGCTATGATCAGGGCTACCAGGGAGTAGAGGCGGCATTTAAAATTTTAAATAATGAGCCCGTTGACGAAAGAATAGTAGTAGAAACCACAATAGTGGATGAAAACAATGTGGATCAGTATTTACAACAATAGTTGTAAAGTGAGGTATTACACTCGGTGTAATACCTCACAGACTCAAAACCTGGGGGGAATCAATAATGAGTATTAAAAATGATGTAATTTTGCGCCTTGAAAATATTACGAAAGAATTTCCCGGAGTCCTGGCATTAGACAGAGTCAGTTTAGAAGTAAAACAGGGAGAAGTTCATGTACTTCTGGGCGAAAATGGTGCCGGAAAATCAACATTAATGAAGATACTTTGTGGCGTCTACAAAAAAGATGGCGGGAAGATTTTTATTGATAATAAAGAGGTTACCATCAATGGGGTCAAGGATGCGGAAAAACTGGGAATCGGAATCATACATCAAGAATTTAACCTTTTACCTTTTAGAGACATAGCGCAAAATATTTACCTGGGAAAAGAACCACGAAAGAACTTAAAATTAGTGGATGTAATAGATAGAAGTGTCATGTACAAAAAATGTAGAGAGTTGCTGGATTCACTGGAAATAAATATAAACGAATATGCTTTAGTAAAAGATTTGGGCGTTGCGCAAAAACAGATGGTAGAAATAGCCAAAGCTCTTTCAAGCGAAGTAAAAATACTTATCATGGATGAACCCACTGCCACCCTCACAAAAAATGAAATAGACAAACTTTTTAATATAATTCTGCAACTTAAGGCAAAAGGTGTAAGCATTATATATATTTCTCACAGGCTTGAAGAAATCAAGATTATTGGCGACAGGGTCACCGTGCTGAGAGATGGTAAATACATTGGAACAGTTGAGGTGTGCGACACTTCTACTGATGAACTGGTAAAAATGATGGTCGGAAGGAAGATAGAGAATCTCTACACCAGGACGTACAACAAGATAGGTAAGGAAGCGTTAAGGGTCGAGGGATTGACTCTAAATAAAAGAATTCGTGACGTAAGCTTTAAAATACACGAAGGAGAAATAGTGGGATTTTACGGTCTAGTTGGTGCTGGAAGGACGGAGGTAGCCAAAACGGTTTTTGGCGAATACAAGCCGGATAAAGGGAGTATATATGTTTTCGGCAGGAAATTGAGCAAATTAACTCCAACCGAAGCGGTGAAGAACAAAATTGGTTTGTTACCCGAAGATCGTAAAGAAGAAGGACTGAATATAAAAATGTCGGTGAAGCAAAACATCGTCCAGGCAAGTTTGAAAAAAGTATTTCCTTCCGGCATATTAAAAGAGGAATTGGAACTGGAGATTTCTAAAAAGTATATTAAAGAATTAAACATAGCCACACCGGATGCTCATAAAATAGTTAAAAATTTAAGTGGCGGTAATCAACAGAAAGTGGTACTGGCAAAATGGCTTTTAACGGAGTCTGATATTATTATTTTCGATGAACCGACTCGCGGTATAGACGTAGGGGCAAAAGCGGAAATATATGAGATAATGGATGAACTGGCTAAAAAAGGCCGGGCAATAATGATGATATCGTCGGACATTAAAGAAATAATGGGATTGACCGACAGAATATATGTAATGTATCAGGGAAAAATTGTAGCCGAATTTGATCATCAAAATTATAATCAAGAGAAAATAATAAGCTTTGCCATAGGAAAGGGAGAAAAGCATGGTTAATCTAATAAACTCAAAAAATAAATTTAAAAAAGTACCCGGCATTTTGTTTGGCCTGTTAGCCGTGGTCTGTATATTCAGTATAACGACACCCTATTTTTTTACATTGAATAATTTTATAAACATACTTGAACAGGCTTCCATCCTGGTGATTGCTTCGTTCGCAATGACATTGACCATATTGCTCGGTAAAATCGACATGTCTATCGGTTCCATAATGTCTTTGACGGGAGTTGTAACGGGATTAATGATTCATAACGGAATGCCGGTATGGATTTCTGTTTTTCTAGGTGTGGTGGCCGGAGCTTTACTGGGAATGTTTAATGGCTATCTTATAAGTTACCAGGGATTTGACTTCTGGATAGTGACTTTTTCCAGTATGGGAATTATTCAGAGCCTGGCTCTGGTCATTACCAATGGTGCTACAGTCCCCGGCTTTGGAAACGATTTTAGATTTTTGGGTGACGGTTCTTTGTTTGGTTTACCGGTAATTGTATTAATTGCATCTGGTATTACTATTTTGCTTGTATTTTTGACACTGCGCACCACTTTCGGCAGTAATGTTTATTCTGTGGGAGGCAGCGAACAAATATCCAAATATGCCGGAATTAATACGGAAGCGATTGTTTTTAAGACTTACATTCTAAGTGGGATACTGGCCGGCATAGCCGGGATTGTACTGGCATCGAAAGTAAATTCGGCAAGCCCCATAGCCGGTTCCGGTTATGAATTTGACGCTATTGCCGCAACATTGATAGGAGGGACACCCTTTGAAGGTGGAAGGGGAGGAATTGTCGGCACTCTAATAGGAGCATTAATAATAGCAATCTTAATGAACGGTTTGAATCTTTACGGTTTTACCCCTCCGATACAATTTACGTTAATAGGATTTATTATAGTTCTAATAATCATAATCGATGTATTAAACGAAAAATATAAAGCAAAGAAATGGGGGAAATGATATGGCATCTAATAACATAAAATTACTAATAAAGTATGCACGATTTTTTATACTAATATTATTATTTTCAGGTTTTTCTTTGTTGAGTCCCCATTTCCTTACATTTCAAAATCAGATGAATATCTTAGCACAGGCAGCGTTGCTCAGCATGGTAAGTTATGGAATGACGTTAGCAATAGTTACAGGCGGAATAGATCTATCAATGGGATCAGTTCTTGCATTATCATCTTGTATAGCTGCAAGCTTTCTAAAGTCAGGAAATATTATAGGCGGGATATTGATTGGTTTGATTATTGGTTTTTTATGCGGCAGTATTAACGGCCTTTCGATAACCAAAATAGGTCTATCGCCATTTATCGCCACGTACGGTATGGATTGGGTCGCAAGAGGGCTTGCTTATGTATATATGGGCGGGACTCAAATCTATGGATTTTCAGCTGTTTTTAGATTTTTAGGAAGTGGTCAGTTCCTCGGTGTACCGGCTTTAATTTATGAAATGGCAATAATGACAATTGTACTGGTATTTGTTACCTACAAAACTATTTACGGTAGAAACATTTATGCTACCGGTTCCAATAAAACAGCTACAAGGTTATCAGGAGTTAATACAGATAAGATAATAATATCGATTTATTCGATTAATGGATTACTTTCAGCTATTGTGGGATTATTGTATATATCAAGATTAAATGCGGCAGAAGCGGTTATAGGTACCGACTTCACATTAAATTCTATAGCCGCCACTCTCATCGGAGGAACTCCTTTTTCCGGTGGTGAGGGCGGCGTGGCTCAGACTTTTATCGGAGCTGTAATTATGACATTATTGACTAACGGCATGAATATTTTGGGAATTTCTTCTTACTGGCAAAATGCTGTAGTCGGCTTTGTTATACTATTTTCATTATTTATAGAAAAGACTGGAAAAGTTTTAAGTGAAAAGAGATTTGAATCAGTTTCTAAAACAAGCATTAACGCTTAAGTTTAATTATGGTAAGTTTAGAGAAAAATATTTAAAATACATATGAATATAGTACAAGAAACTGCCCATCCTATATTTTAAGGAGTGGGCAGCTTATGTATTATTTCCGATACGATGGAAGCATACTGGATTTTACAAAGGGGCCCCTGACCGATAAAATTTTAAAAATCGCCGACAATTGTTTTGTACGCGAGCGGAAGGATAGAATTACCCTCTTCAAACTCAAGCTTTCCATGGTGTGTCCCGGAAGTTTCATGGAAAATAGACCGATGGATTTTTATATGATAATGAACAGGGAAAAATCCACCCTGACTTGCGACAGGTGCAACTTTGCCCTGCTTGGGGGCGGCAGGTTGTGCACTGTCAATTCCTTTTTGCTGCCAAGAATTTTTCACCATAAGAAGGCTAATTTTGACTCCATCATGGCTTTACTAAGAGCCAATGGATATCTTCAGCTTCCGGTACCGGACCCGCTGACATGGAGCTATATGACATTCAGATATTAAGATTTGTAGCGGAATTTACCTTGCTTTTTTTATGTATTTGCTCAATTCTATTATGCGGATATCATTGTGCGCAGTCTTCATTGTCAAATGATTAACATCCATCTGCAGCCTGTCGATTTTCTCGCCGATATCATCAAGCTTATCGTGGATAACTTCCCTATCATCAAACAGAGCCCTAATTTTATCTGTGATTTCACCGTCAATTTTCATTTCTACTTTTGCAAGCCTATTTTCTACACTGGACAATCTTAAATCCATTGAATCGAGCCTGTTTTCAACGCCGGACAGTCTTGAATCCATAGAATCGAGTCTATTTTCTACACCGGACAATCTTGAATCCATTGAATCAAATTTTTTATTAAATTCCACATACATTTTTTCCATTAGTTCATACATTTTTTCTTCGAATTTATCCGCCATTAAGAATACCCCCTTTAATGCTCTTATTTGATTTTAACATAAATCAATTGATTAAGGAATCCTTTTTATAGAAAAATCAAAACAGTCTAAGCGGTTTCAATGCATCCTGTATTTCTTCCTTTATTTTCTCCAATCCTTCCTGAGTTCTGGCCTCGCACCGCACTATGAGCTCCGGGCCAGTATTGGAACTCCTCACCAAGCCCCAGCCTTCAGGGAATAGCACCCGGGCTCCGTCTACTTCAATCATTGGATATTTATCCCTGAAATACTCCTTCACTTCCTCAACCTTCCTGAATTTTTCTTCGTCGGGGCAATGCACCCGAAGTTCCGGCGTCGAGTAATACCGGGGCACGTCGGACAAAAGCTCCGAGAGCTTGCGGGAGGTTTTTGACAGGATTCTGAGCAGCCGAGCGGCGGCATACAGCGCATCATCATAGCCGTAATACTCGTCCGAAAAGAACATGTGGCCCGACATCTCGCCGGTAAACACAGCCCCGATCTCCCTCATCTTGGCTTTTATGAGAGAATGCCCTGTCTTGTAGAACATGGGCTTTCCGCCAAGTTTTTGTATTTCCTCGGTAAGGGCCTGGGAGCACTTTACTTCTACGATGGCGGTAGTGCCGGGGTATTTTGGCAGGATTTTCCTCCAGAAAAGTATCATCAGCATGTCGCCGAATATGACATTTCCATTGTCGTCCACAACACCGATGCGGTCTCCGTCTCCGTCAAAGCCGATGCCGACATCCAGTTTTTCTTTCAATACCAGTTCTCTCAGATCCTTGAGATTTTCAGGCTTTACCGGGTCGGGGAAATGATGGGGGAAGTGCGGATCGGAATCGCAGTACAGCGGATATACATCCACTCCGAGACGTTTAAAAAGCTTTTCTGCGAAAAAGGATGCGGTGCCGTTTCCGCAATCCACGCCTACCCTTAGTTTTCTATCGAGATGTATTTTTTCGCAAATCATGTTTATGTAATCTTCGGTGGGGTCCAGAAATGATATATTCCCTTTTCCTTTGACAAAGTCGCCCTTTTCCATCATTCTTCGAAGGTCCTGAATTTCTTCACCGTATATGGTTCCGGGCCCAAAACCTACCTTGAAGCCGTTGAACTCTGACGGATTGTGGCTGGCGGTGACCATTATGCCGGGATTTATGTCATAGCGGATTCGGGAGTAATAAAAAATGGGAGTGACGACGGTGCCGATGTCTACCACATCGCACCCGGTGGAAATAAGGCCGTCTATGACGGATTTCTTTAAAGATGGAGAAGAGGAGCGGTTATCGCAACCCACCACGACCTTTTTTTCACCGTTTTTAATGGCAAAACTTCCGAAAGCCTTGCCCAAAGTATTTGCCACCTCTTCATCCAAATCCTGTCCCACAATACCCCTTATGTCATATTGCCTGAAAATATTGGGATTGAGTTTCACAAAGACACCTCCGCAAATTTTATCGTGCAACATCTATAATCTATTATTGCAAAATATTATTTCCATATATACATAATTATTGATAAAAGAATTTCGGCAAAAATCAAAATTATGACCATCCATTCCAGACGGGTACCTCTTTTTGCGTGAGCAAGTCCTGTAAACACATCGGTAATATCCAGAAGCGTTTCTGTCTTGTGGCGGATTTTTTCGTATCGGTCCCTCAGTTCAAACAGTTTTTCCAGTTCGTTGTACAGATTCTGGCTTTCTTCATTCACCCATGTTATATCGGGTTTATCGAGAAGCATGACATATGAAATAGTATTGTATTTAAAACCGAGGATTTTGCCCGATACTCTGGCGAGCCTTTCGTCGGAGATGTTTAAATGCCCTTTTTCAAGGAAGTGAATCATATCTTCAATGTCATCAAGTAATATATTGATGCCTACTTCAATCCTGTCAAGGGCGGTCGATTTTGCCAGTACCACCGCAATTATTTCTAAATAAAAATCTTTCATCTCGGGTACCGACATATAATCATAACTTATAGTGAATTCTTCCTGGGGGTTTACAATCAGACTGTAGTCATCGAAGTAATCAAGCGTGGCATTCAGGAGATCTTTTTCGATGTTTTTAAGATAATCAACAAGATCAATCATTTCATGATGCTCAAAATTCAAAAAAACTATTGAACCAAAGGAAAAGATATAAGCTGATTTATTTTCCGGCAATTTCAGGATGCCCTTCAACTGATTTGAAGATAAAAAGAGGGGTTGGTCCCATTGAAATTTTTTTTCAAAGCCGAAATGTTTTGCCAGATGATTTAGATTAATTTCGTTACAAAGGGAAGCTGCCTTAAATTTTATGGGGTCCAAAGCCATCAATCCTCCAGTATGAAAATTATACCACATTTATAGTCTGTTCCTCAAGGGAAGCTAAATTTATAGATCGCGTCAAGTATTTTTAGGTTTTTTTTTGAAAAAGACCCACCATCAAATTGCGGATGAGAATGTATTATTAACTTAAACTCAGGGCTGCCCTTGATATAAAGCCCCGTATCCATGTTTCCTTGG
>DUMA01000019.1 GCA_012840135.1 Thermoanaerobacterales bacterium | reverse complement strand
TTAAACGAGCGTTCCGAAGAAGACCGCATAGCATAAACCTTGCGCCAAGCCTTAGAATCCCTAGGAGTCTTAGTAAAAATCCTTAAATCATCCTGAGGCTTAGTATAAACCGTCCGCCCATAAGGGGAATCTGAACAAGGGCAATCACAGGAAATATTCTTTCTCAAACGTCTACTACCGGCTTTTAAAGGACATCGCCACTTCAAACGACTGCGACTTTTATTAAAACCACAAAAACACATGGCATATCCTTTGGGGCAAATAGGAATACCGAACTCATTAACACTGACAGAAGGCAAATTCTTAAAATTGCCCTTACCTTTAGAATTAAGATCAATAAAAGGCTCAACACCCCAAAACTCACAAAGCTCATAAAAAGGATAAGCATCATGAGCAGAATCGGCAATAAACTTATTTACCTTCAAATACCGATAAAGCTCCTTAAACTCAGCTAAAGAAACAACACCAGTTGAAAATCTGGCGGCAGGCCTGAACAAGCCTAATATACATGGGAAGCTCACCAACACTTGATGCTGCCGTTAAAACATAAGGAGAATATCCATAGTAATATTCATTACGGTAACTGTCCCAGCCCCAAGAAGCCTCAGGATCCGAAAAACGACGCTTACAATTACAATTAAAAATACCCTTTTTCCTACAATCACAAACCTTAACACCATCTGGGCTGGATCCCGTCCTCAAAGAAGAACCATCACCCGACAAAACAAGGTTTAAAGGATCAGGGATCAGGCCCGTATGGTCAGAAACATCCACAAAACAGCGGGCGATAATCTCCTGAATTAACCTTTCAGCCCGCAGGGGGAAAGGTAATCTACCACTCTTAACCCTTTTACACAACTTACCTACAGCCCCCGGATGTTTAACAGGCTGCTTCTGTCCGGTTTTGAACTTTTTTCCTGGCTTTCTAATAGGAGACCTCAATTTACGCCATCTTTTAATCCTGCTTCTCCTATCCTCAAGCCAGAGCCTATCAAAAAAATCATAAAACGTCCCTACACCTGGCGTTTTATGAGGCTCAAAGCCGGACAAAACAGCCAGAATATCATCCGAGCGAAGAGCCTTAACCCAATCAGTAACACTATGGTATCCAAGATCCAACATTAACACACAAGACTTTAAAATACACACAGGATCATACAAAACAGGCCGACCCATAGAAGAAAAACACCGAGACAACAAAGGAATAGCAGGGTCCAGATTCAAAAACCAGACCTTAATCAAAGACCTAGAAAAAGACTCAAGCCTTTCTGAATCAACAGCCCACAACAAAGGAATCTGCTGCTGTAAAAACCTTTTAAACTCAACATGAGAAGAACATTTAACAAGCATAAAAGAATCACCCTCATTTATTAGAAGTAATGGTAATAAATACCATCTACTTCAATTGTGGGGGCGATTCAAAAAAGTCAAGTATGATAACAAGCGGATATTCGCATCAATCACAAGTATACTCATAATATCTCATGATATATATAAATATCAGCTATTTTTGCAACAGAGACAAGTGGAGGTAAAAAAAATAATAGCCCTCTTGAGAGGGCTTGATAATAAAGGAAACTGAGTTTCCGAAAATTTACAAAAAAAATAAGGGGGTAAAAAAATGTTCAAAAAAGGGTTAATTTTAGTATTAGTATCGCTTCTAATACTTTCCCTTGTGGGCTGCGGTGCACAGAAGTCAGGGGGAGATAATGCGTCTCAAAATCAAGCTCCAGCATCAAATTCCGGAGATAAAATCGTAATGAAAATTGCCCATGCGGCCAAACCCGGCAGCGCCAGAGATTTGGGAGCCCAGAAGATCAAGGAAGTGGTGGAAAAAGAAACCAACGGCAAGGTCGAAGTCCAAATATATCCCGCATCACAACTGGGCGGAGGTAGAGACCTGATTGAAGGAATGCAGATGGGCACCATTGAAATGGTGATACTTCCATCCTCGTTCCTGGGCGGTTTTCAGCCGCTGACCACTATAATGGATCTTCCCTTCTACTTCCCCGATGACGTGAACGCCCTTCTAAAGGTTGAACAGAGCGAAGCGGCCAGGAAATTGCTTGATACTACCGAGGAGATCGGGGTCAAAACCATGATGATATGGCATACAGGCTATAAGCAGTTTACCGCCAATAAGCCCCTTACAAAGCCCGAAGATTTTAAAGGTTTGAAGTTTAGGACCATGCCGTCGCCTATTCAGATGGAACAGTACTATGTCCTTGGCGCCACTCCAATTAACATGGAATTTTCCGAAACCTACAACGCACTCCAGACAGGAGCCATCGACGGTCAGGAAAACCCCCTGGATACCACTTATGACATGAAATTCCATGAGGTGCAGAAGGCGGTTACCTTAAGCAGACATGGAGTACTGGACCAGTTTATCATGGTCAGCAAAACATGGTATGAAAGCTTGCCCAAAGAAATCCAGGATGCCATTATGAAGGGTGTTGAAGAAGGACAAAAAGTAACATTAGAAAAGACTTATGAAAATGAAAAGAAGGCTTTAGAGGAGTTCAAGGCGAAAGGCCTGCAAATAGTGGAGCTTACCCCCGAGCAGAGGCAGGCATTTGTGGAAGCCACAAAGGGATTGAGAGATATTTACGTGAATAAGTACGGCGATAGAGCTGCTGAAATACTAAAGACCTTCGATGAGGCTATAAAACAGGCCACAGCAAAATAGGCGGACAGCGGATAACTGCATAAAGTTAGGAGTTTCTGGGTCTTGCCGAAAACGCGCAAGACCCAGAAACCTAATTCAACCCAAAAAAATAAGGGGTGAAAAAATGATAGATAAAAATATTAGAAAAGCGGAAAGCTTTGTTGTTGCAATCAGCATTATGACCATTACCGTCATAATTTTTATAAATGTGGTGCTCAGATATTTGTTTAAGAATTCGCTTGCCTGGGCGGAAGAACTCACCCGCTACATCATGGTATGGATGACCTTCATAGGCGCCAGCCTTTGTGTCAGAGACAATGTGCATGTAACGATGGATGTGTTGCTCAATAATCTTCCTAAGAATTTAAAAAAGATCCTTTTATACTTTATTTACGGTGTGAGTGCAGTTATCTGTCTGTACATGACTTATCTGGGCTGGAAAATCATGATGAAAGTTAAAATCACAGGGCAGGTAAGCCCTTCCATGGAGTTTTTGCCCATGTGGCTGGTGTACCTTTGTGTGCCAATAAGCGGTGTGTTGATGGCAAAAAACTTCCTGCACCTGATGTACCTTAACTTTAAATCCACGGATATAATACGGACCATAGAGGAGGGGAAATAAATGGCGCCTTTACTTCTGACCTTACTGTTCTTGATGCTGGGTCTCGGCTTTCCCATATTTTTAACCCTGGTCTTGCCGAGCATTGTTACACTCTTAAAATTTTACAGTAACTTGGACCCTTCGGTTGTGGTTCAGCGAATGGTGGTAGGTATTGACAAATTTTCATTAATGGCTATTCCGTTTTTTATGTATGCTGCGGATGTCATGTCCGAAGGACAAATTGGCAAAAAGCTCATAAATCTTGCCAAGACCCTGGTGGGGCATTTTACCGGGGGTCTGGCCATGGCCACCGTCCTTGCATGTCTTATCTTCGGCGCCATTTCCGGTGCGGGTGCCGCGGCGGTGGTAGCCATCGGATTATTGGTCTATAGCCCTCTCAGACAAACAGGATACGATACTGATTTTTCCATGGGCCTTATTCTTTCCAGCAGCACCCTGGCCATGCTGATCCCTCCCAGCATCGCCTATGTGCTGTATGCGACCATAACCGGCGCTTCTGTGGGTGTCCTCTTTATTTCTGGCCTTGAGGCGGGCGTGATCTTCGGCCTGGCGTTTATGATTTACAGCTATTTTTACGCTAAAAAGCACCGCATTCCGCTGGAACGAAGGGCCACATTATCGGAAGCCCTGGATTCAATTAAAGATTCCATCTGGGCTTTGGGGTTGCCCGTCGTGATAGTCGGAGGAATTTACAGTGGAATGTTCACACCTACGGAAGCCGCAGCTGTTGCAGGCATGTATGCCATTTTCGTAGAGATGGCCATATACAGGTCTATTAATCTTAAAAAATTATATGAAATATCAGTCAATTCCGGGAAAACCATAGCAATGCTGATGATCCTCATTGCTGCCGGGTCGGTACTGTCCTGGGTCATGACGGCCGCCCAGATACCTCAAGCCATGGTCCACCTGCTTGGGAGCTCTTCAAAAATAATAGTCCTGCTGATTATCAACATTATCTTTTTAATCGCCGGGATGTTAATAGACCCCAATTCGGCCATTATCGTCTTGACCCCTCTGGTGTACCCTGTAGCCCAGGCGGTGGGAATCGACGCCGTACACCTGGCTACAATCATGGTTTTAAATCTTGCCATAGGCATGCTTACTCCGCCCTTTGGCCTGAATATTTTCGTGGCTACGGGTGTATTTAAAATTCCTTACGAAAAAATTGTCCCGGGCCTTATACCCTTTATAATTATAGGCCTAGTGGTGTTGCTGATAGTCACCTACGTGCCGGATACCGCCCTGTGGCTTCCGAGGGTACTTTACGGCTATTAAAGCGAGGTGAAATGTTGAAGATCACCGTTGCGAGCATCGGTATACTTCAGGAGTTTCTAAATTCTAGAGGTATTGAAGTTGAAATAAAAGAGCCGGCTAAAATAGGGGATTTGATCGATTTACTGGCAGGGCGGTGGGGAGATGAATTTTATCGGAAAATAATTCAAGAGGGCGAACTTAACCCTTATGTCATAATTCTCCTCAACGGCTTGGCAATAAAGATGAAGCAGGGTCTGGACACAGAATTGAATGATGGAGACCGGGTGGTCTTTACGACCATGTTTACAGGAGGATGATCAAAAAAAGGGGGTTTGTCATGAAGGGCTATTTAGGCAAACTGCTTGACATAAATTTGAGCAACGAAAGCTACAGGGTAATCGAACTTGACACATCATTTTATGAAAAATATATAGGTGGAAGGGGTTTGGGAGCCAGATTGTTATACGACATGCTCCCGGCTGGAATCGACCCATTGAGCCATGAAAACATAATGCTGGTTTTGACGGGCCCATTGACCGGGACCATCGTGCCCGGAGCCGGCAAATTCGTGGTAGTATCAAAGTCCCCTGTTTCCGGCGGATTTCTCGATTCTTACTCCAGCGGCAGGATAGCGGTGGAGATCAAGTTTGCCGGTTACGACGGGCTTATCATAAGGAGTAAGGCATCCAAACCTTCCTATATTTTCATTGAAGATGAAAAAGTCGAGATAAGAGATGCTTCGGACCTCTGGGGACAGGATACTTTTGCAACCGAGGAAATGCTTCAGCAGTTGGCCGGGGGCAAAGAAGTCGGCACCATGTGCATAGGACCGGCGGGCGAAAATCTGGTGAATTTCGCATCTATAAACAGCGATTACTATAGACAGGCGGCCAGGGGCGGCATCGGAGCAGTAATGGGCTCTAAGAATTTAAAGGCCATTGCCGTCAGGGGCACCAAAGGGGTCAGGTGTGCCGACACTGAGGGTCTCATGGAACTTGTGCTAAAACACAAGGAAATGCTGGATAAGAGCCCGGTGGTGCAGAACCGGATTAAGTACGGTACCCCCAGTACTCTTGACATTACCAATGAGGTAGGGATGCTTCCTACAAAAAATTTCCAGACAGGCGTCTTTGAAAAAGCCCGTGGAGTCTTGGACGGCGAGGGAGTAAGGTCTGGTGTCATACAGAGCCGTGGATGCTACGGCTGCATGATTGCCTGCAGCAAGATAACAAAAGTCAAGGAAGGCGAATTTAAGGACGCTCTGGTGGAAGGCCCTGAGTATGAAACCGTGGGCCTGCTGGGTTCTAACGTAGGCGTTGATTATCTACCCGCCATCATACAGGCCAACATATTATGCGACAGGTTAGGGCTTGATACCATTTCCACCGGCAATGTGATAGGATTTGCCATGGAGTGCTATGAAAGAGGTTTGCTGCCTGAAAAATACACAAATGGGCTGCAGCTCAACTTTGGTAATTACCATGCCGTCTTAAGGCTCATCGAAGATATAGCCTACAGGCGGGGCTTTGGGGATATCCTGGCCAGAGGTGTAAAAGGAGCTTCTGAAGCCATCGGAGGCGGCAGCAGCTACTTTGCCATGCACGTAAAGGGACTGGAATTTCCGGCCTATGATCCCAGGATAGGCCTGGGCACCGCTCTTTCCTATGCCGTGAGCCCCAGAGGGGCATGCCACAGGAGGGCCTGGCCTCCTTCCATTGAGGTCTTGGGGCACCTGGAACCCTATGAGATCGAAGGCAAGGCCGGGGCGGTAAAGAAGCTGGTGGATGAAAACAGCGTGTTTCACTCCATGCTTGTGTGCGATTTCCCCGCCAAATGGGTGCCGCTTAAAGTAAAGGATTTTGCGGAATACCTCACCCTTGCCGTAGGAAGGCGGTATTCCGAAAAAGAACTTTGGGAAGCCGCCGAAAGGATTGAGACACAGATAAGGCTCTTCAACATTAGAGAAGGTTTAACCAGAAAGGACGACACGCTTCCGCCCAGGGTGTTTAAAGACGCATTGCTCGAAGGCCCTACAAAGGGCAATGTGGTAGCGCCCGAGCAACTGGAAAAATTGCTAGATGACTACTACGAACTTCGTGGATGGGAAAAGGACGGTACGCCGAAAATGGAAACTTTGGTTAAACTTGGCTTACCGAACGTCTAATGAGAAAGGGGATAAAAGATTAGATGGGTTTAAAAATTAAAAGACAATTGTGCGTGGGCTGCAGGGCCTGTGAGATAGTGTGCGCGGCCAGACATTACGATGAATTCAATCCTAAAAGAGCCAGAATCAGAGTTCCATTTACACACCCGTTGCCTTCCCCTCCAAAGTTTTGCTTCCAGTGTAAAAAGCCCAAATGTGTTGAAGCATGCAGCAAAGGAGCCCTTGTCAGGGATGAAGTCAAAGATATAATAGTATATAATAAAGAAAAATGCTATATGTGTTTTAAGTGTGTCGAAGCCTGCCCCTTTGACGGCATATTTTACGATGAATTAAATAAAGAAATCCTCAAGTGCGATTTGTGCGGCGGCGACCCCCAGTGCGTAAAATTCTGCCAGAAAAAAGCTCTGTATAACTAGGGTGGGATAAAGTGAATTTTACTGTCAAAGATGTGATGGATATACCAACATTCCAAGGAGCCCGAATTGTCGCCGGGCTTGACGGGATAGGCCGGGAAGTGAAAAGTGTGACGGTGGCCGAAGTGCCGGACGCCGCCGACTGGCTTCGAGGCGGGGAGCTGGTGCTGACCACTGGTTTCTTCATCAGGGAAAACGACGAATTTCAGAAAAACTGGATGAAAAGCCTTATAGAGAGAGGGGCTGCGGCCCTGGCTATCAAGCCTGAAAGGTTCTTCGGGGCTACACCCGAGCTAATGAAAAGCGTATCCAACGAACACGCTTTCCCGCTGATTGAATTGCCTTTTAATGTCACCTGGCCGATGATCCTGGAAAGCGTAATGAACAAGATAAACGATAATCAGAGCCGTATAATAAAAAAGACTGAAGAAATCCATAATAGGCTGACAAAAATAGTGCTGGAAGGCCGCGGCCTGTCCTATATAGCCGGCACTCTGGCACAACTGGTGGATAACGTCATTATAGTAGAGGATGTGACTATGGGCCACCTGGCCATCGGCAGCCACAACCGGAGTCAGAAAGAAATTGAAGATTTATTAAGTTACAGGCTTTCCAAGGATTATAGCAAAGAGTTTATGGCAACAGATTTTTATCGTAATTCTATAAGAGACTGCAAAAAGGATTTACTAAGGCAGACCATAGGCGCTGACAAGACGGTCACTCAGATTACTATGCCTATCGTTGCGGATCAGACCATTTACGGTTTTGTCAGTCTTGTTGAGTTTTTTAAGCCCGCCAGCGAAATTGATATTATTGCTCTGGAACACGGGGCCACGACAATTGCGCTGGAAATGATGAAAGAAAAGATAGCATATGAGACTGAAAAACGGCTCAAGAGAAATTTCCTAGACGATTTGCTGGAGGGCAGGATAGACGATGAAATCTCTCTGACCGACAAATACAATTTTATAGGCTTCGATGTGACGAAACCTTCAATTGTTATTCTATTGGAGCTGTGCGGTGCCGACAGTCTAACGCCGTTTAATATGTATAACGGCAAGCGGGTATTTTTAAAAGAGCAGGACAATCAGACGACAAAGATTATTGAGAGCGTTGTAAATAAAAGCGATCCTAAAGCCTTTATATATAACGAAAACACCAGGCACGTCATTTTATACCATTTTGCTATCAATAAGGAAAAAAGTGAAATTCTAAAAGAGGTCAGGAAGTTGTGTGAAAAGATATCCAGAAAAATTGTCGAGGACTACCCCGGAGTTTCTTATTACTTTGGAATCGGAGGCATATATTACCAAATTTCCAATTTAAAAAAAAGCTATTCCGAAGCCAAGAAAGCCCTGGATATCGGCAAGCTCTTCATTGGCAAAAACCAGATTTTTGTTTACAACGAACTGGGCATATACCGCCTGTTGTTCATGATTGAAAAAAAGGACGAACTGCTGGATTTCTGCAACGATACCATAGGCGATTTAATAAAATATGACAGTGAGAAGAGGGATAATCTCTGTAACATACTTGAGAGGTTTCTGCTCAACAACGGAAATATAGCCGAGACTTCCAGAGATCTGTTCCTGCATCCCAATACGCTGGCATACAGACTCAAAAAAATATGCAATATCTTGAACAAAGACTTAAACGATGCAAAGACACGCTTCAATTTATATTTTGCCCTGACCATAAAAAAGGTGTATTTAGACAATTAAATATGCATGGCATTAGAAAGGGGCCGCAGGATTTTCGCTGCGGCTTCGATTATATTAAGCAAGTATGGGATACCAGCAATCACGATATTTACCAAAATTTATATTTCTGTTTAAATGTAGGATAAAAACGGGATATTGTTATTTTGTAATTCATTTAATATTCTAGACATCCCATGGCACAGTAAAAACTTTATAAAAGGCAATATAAAAAGCTTTTATTAGAAAAGATATGTATTATAATAAAAAATGTTGAAATAGCATGTTGAGAAGGTTTATGGTATAATAGGTTAGGGGGACGCACCTCCTTTTCTGGGTATAATAGGTCAGGGGACACACCTCCTCTTTTAGGGTGTGCACCTGGGGTAGTCGGAGGAATGTCCCCATTTTAAATTAATTTTTATTTGGAAGGAAGTTTATGGACAAAAAGCCGGAAATGCCTCTGGTGAGGGCATTGAGACGATATGAAAAAAAACATTCAACCAGGTTTCACATGCCGGGCCACAAGGGCCGCGGAGGATTTAAAGATTTAGGGAGGCTTTTTAAGAAAAACCTGTTCAGATGGGATGTAACGGAGCTTCCAGGCCTTGATAATCTCCATGAGCCCACCGGCGTCATCAGAGAGGCCGAAGAAAAACTGGCAATGCTCTACGGCGCCGAAAGGTCCTTTTTCCTGGTGAACGGCTCCACCTCGGGGGTGCTGGCCATGATGGGGGCGGCGTTAAAACCGGGCGACAGAGTGATAGTGCCCAGAGCCAGTCACCGTTCAGTGCTGTCGGGGATGATTTTGACCGGGGCAAAGCCGGTTTATGTAATGCCGGGATGGCATGAGGAACTGGGGGTTTATACGCAGATTATCCCCGAGGTGCTGCAAAAAGTCATAAAGGAAAATCCCGATGCCAGAGCCATAGTAGTCGCAAATCCCACATACCAGGGGTTCTGCCCGGATTTAAAGGAGATATGTGAAATAGCCCGACAGAACAATATGCTGGTTCTGGCGGACGAGGCCCACGGGCCTCACCTGGCTTTCAGCCCGCATTTGCCGGCAACCGCCGGAGATTTTGAAGTGGATGCATGGGTCCAGAGCCCCCACAAGATGCTGTCTTCCCTTACCCAGAGCGCGTGGCTTCATATAAAAGGAGATAGGATAGATAAAGAGAGGCTTTCTTCATATCTTGGCATGGTTACCAGCACCAGCCCTTCTTATATCCTGATGGCATCGCTGGACTGGGCCAGGATGTTGATGGAAAGTTGCGGCAGGTATATCGCAGAAAAGGCATTGAACATGGCCGAAAAAGCCAGAAAAATCATAAACGGATGTACCGGTTTTTATTGTGCCGGTGAGGAACTGAAGGGCAAAGAGGGGATATTAGATATAGACCTTTCGCGCCTTATGGTAAATGTGTCGGTAGCGGGTTTCACCGGCTTTGAAGTGGAATATTTGTTGAGGCTGAAATACAACATATATGCTGAATATGCGGATTTGTGCAATGTCTATTTTCTGATTACTTCGTGGAACAATAATAGGGACATCAGGAAATTGACGGATGCCCTGAAAGATATATCAAAGCACGGGTTAAACAAAAATAACGGGAGTCGGAATGCCGTCCAAAAACATGCAAGTATCCGCAATATGCTCGCTGACCTTTCGGCTGTTTTTAAAAATCTTCCGAAAAAAGCTATTGAACCCCGGGAAGCATTTGATTCCGGAGGTGAATGGGTGGATTTAAGGCATGCAGCGGGCCGCATTGCAAAAAAAGCCCTGGTGCCTTACCCGCCGGGAATCCCCCTTATCATGCCCGGCGAGATTTTAGAAAATGAGCATATAGTTTTGACTGAAAGCCTTATAAGAGCAGGCTGTTCGATACAGGGAACAGATAGCAACAATAGAGTATATGTGACTGTTTAATAAATTTCAAGAAGAGGTATTTTATGAAAGGCAAATTCATAACCATTGAAGGCCCCGACGGGGCAGGAAAAACCACCCAGTTGAAAAAGATCTGCGAGTATTTAACTTCCGGGGGCAAAAAGGTACTGGTGACCAGGGAGCCGGGGGGAACTTCCCTCGGAGAAAGACTCAGGGAGGTACTGCTCTCCTCTACAGGAGAAAGCCCGGTGCCCGAAGCCGAAGCCCTCATATATGCGGCATCTAGAGCCCAGCTCATAAAAAATGTCATATCACCGGCTCTTTCGAAGGGGACATATGTATTGTGCGACCGCTTTGTGGATTCCAGCCTGGCCTACCAGGGATGGGCCCGGGGCCTCGGCATCCGGGAGATACTGGAGATTAATAGGTGGTTTATGGGAGAAGTATGGCCGGACATTACCATACTTTTAGACATAGATCCCGAAATATCCCTGAAAAGGCTTGAACGGTCTAAGGACCGCCTGGAAAGGGAAACTTATGGATTTCACAAAAAAGTGCGGGAAGGTTTTTTGAAGGTGCAGGAAATGTTCCCCGAAAGGATAAGGCTTATAGATGCTTCAGGAAGTCCCGAGGAAGTTTTTGATAAGATTGTAGAATGCATCCGAAAGTTTTTACGATGAAAGGGGAGATTTGCATGAAGATGGTCATGGCGGTAGTTCAGGACAGCGATGCGGCCCGGCTGATAGAGCATCTTACCGACGGCAGATTCGGTGTCACAAAACTGGCAAGCACCGGCGGGTTTTTGAAGAGCGGCAATACTACACTGATGATAGGTGTGGAGGAAGAACGATTGGAGGAACTCATAGGAATTATAGAGAAGGTATGCCGCCCCAGGAAACAGGTGGTTACCCCGTTTCCCGGCGGTCCAGGGGATGCCTATGTCCCGTATCCCATCGAGGTGACGGTGGGGGGAGCTACTGTATTTGTTTTGAATGTCGAGAGGTTTGAGAAGATATGAAGGTAAATCTTTCACCGGAGTTTACCCTGCCAAGGGATGTGGTGACAAAGTCTTCCGGCTCTCCCAGGACTTTTGAGGAACATTTGAGCGCGATGACAAAAATACATTTAAGAGAACGGCTCGACGAAGAGCTTGAGGCCATTTTTGAACAGGGCCGGAGGCTTGCCAGGAGCATGAACCTTTCGGATTTGAAAAAATACCGGGACATGGTGGCAAATTTTTTGAAGCTCTGTATAGCCGGAGGCCTGAGCTGCAAAGAAGAAAGGCTTTCATTGCGCTACGGCAGGGCAAAGGTGCTCACCATTATAAAAACCGTCGATCAGAAACTGATGGCTCTGGCCGAAGCCCTTCTTTCCGAAAACAAAGATTCAATTAAAGTGATGGCCCTGGTGGATGAAATCCGCGGGCTTTTGCTGGATCTGTACGCATGAGGTGATATTTTGGAAAAATTTTTAAAAACGCTTGCGGCGGGATTTATTTCCCACGCATATATATTTCTGGGGCCCGATGAAAAAGTTTTGCATCAGGCAAAACTACTTGCGAAAACCGTGAATTGTGAAAACAGCGAACTTGCTCCCTGTGGTTATTGCAAGAGCTGCCGCAAGATATCAAACGGCACCCATCCGGATGTGGTGGAGCTTTCTGTCGAAGGGGCTTCCATAAAGATAGACATGGTCAGAAGCCTGATACAGAGTTTTGCCGAAAGACCGC
This sequence comes from Thermoanaerobacterales bacterium, assembly GCA_012840135.1. Classification (GTDB taxonomy): domain Bacteria; phylum Bacillota; class Thermosediminibacteria; order Thermosediminibacterales; family Tepidanaerobacteraceae; genus Biomaibacter. The sequence goes on along the minus strand of DUMA01000019.1, from coordinate 12,208 downwards.
TGGAGGCTTCAAGAAAGGTATATATTATTAGGCAAGCTCACAAAATGACCCCTGAAGCCCAGAATGCACTGCTCAAGACTCTTGAAGAACCGGCTACGCAAAGTACAACGGTGCTGTTGACCGATAACATTCAACTGCTGCTTCCCACCATCATATCCAGGTGCCAGGTTATTGACTTTAGTTCTGCAGCACAAAGGAGTTCCATCTGTGCCGAAACCAGGCAGAAGATAGCCGGCATAATTCTCGAAATGACAAAAAATCCCGGGGCAGATCCGGGAAGTATGGCGCGTCAGATTGCAGAATTGGAAGAAGACCCCGAACAAATTTTGGAATTTTTTTCGAGTTTGTATAGAGACATCTTGGTGGTAAAAACTAAAAGCAGGGCGCCTGTAAAAAATGAAGACCTGACCGATGCCATACGCCAGTGTGCGGAAAAGATCACCGCAAGGTCTGCAGTAAGAGCCCTGGACAGCATTTTTTATCAAACCCGGGCTGCAAAATCCAGAGGCAATCAGAATCTGATATGGTATAATCTGCTCATAGAGCTCCAGGAGGCGGTATAAATGGTTACAGTAGTGGGAGTAAGATTTAAAAAAGCCGGTAAGGTGTATTATTTCAATCCGGGGGCTTTAGAGCTGGCACCGGGAGACAAGGTCATAGTGGAGACCAGCAGGGGGATAGAATACGGAGAAGTGGTGACGAACCCGAAGGATGTAAGGGAAGAAGACCTAATTTCACCTTTGAAGGATGTGATCCGCAAAGCCACGCCTGAAGATGATGCCAGGGTGGAGGAAAACAGGAAAAAGGCGAAAGAGGCCGAAGAAATAGCCCTGAAGAAAATAGAGAAACACGGTCTAGACATGAAACTGGTGGATGTGGAATACACCTTTGACAACAGCAAACTCATCTTTTACTTCACCGCCGACGGCAGGGTGGATTTCAGGGAACTGGTAAAAGACCTGGCATCGGTATTCAGAACCCGCATAGAACTCCGCCAGATAGGCGTAAGGGACGAAGCCAAGATGCTGGGAGGCTTAGGTCCCTGCGGCAGAATAGTTTGCTGCCATACTTTTCTAGGGGACTTTGACCCCGTATCCATAAAAATGGCAAAACAGCAGAACCTATCTCTGAACCCTGTCAAGATATCAGGGCTATGCGGCAGGCTCATGTGCTGCCTCAAGTATGAGAGCGATTCCTACGATGAAGTCGAGGAAAAATTCCCGGAAATGGGAGCCAGAGTTATTGCCCCCGGCGGTGAAGGAGTGGTGGTGGCAGTGTTCAAACCCAAAGGGACTGTGAGGGTCCAGCTGGATGAAAACAATGCGGTGGAAGAGTATCCTGTACAGGAGGTAGCGGTAAAAGAATCTTGACTTAGCGAGCGAAAGGATATATCATATATGACAGGATACCACTACGGGGTATTTTATAGTGACGTTCCTCCGCCTACCCCTATATCAGAAGCCAGATGTCAGAAGTCGGAGATCGGACTAGTAGGATTTGCCTTTTCGGCAAATTCAACTTAATCAGACCTCTGAAATCCGACTTCGGCTATTAGGAGGTGCGTCCCCTAACCTTATAGAAAAGGAGTGATATCATGTTTCCGTTTTTTTACTGGGATCCAACCATGATCATTTTGCTCCCTGCCTTGATCCTGGCTTTTTATGCCCAGGCAAAAGTCAGCTCGACTTTTGACAGGTATCTTCGGGTACCGGCCAGAAACGGCCTTACCGGTGCGGAAGTGGCCAGAGAGATCCTGAGGCTCAACGGCATATATGACGTTTCGGTGGAAATTCAGGGAGGAAGGCTTTCGGATTATTATGATCCCAGGCGAAAAGTCCTGAGACTTTCTTCCGATGTATATAACGGCAGGTCGCTGGCGGCTCAGGGAGTCGCCGCCCATGAATGCGGCCACGCCATCCAGCATGATACAGGGTATGCGCCCCTGGCTATAAGGAACTCTATCGTGCCTGTAGCCAGCTTTGGCTCGCAGCTTGCATTACCGCTGTTTTTCCTGGGGCTGTTTTTGAGAGGCGAATTCCTGATGACCCTGGGGATACTTCTTTTCAGCGCGGCGGTGCTGTTCCAGATCATTACATTGCCGGTTGAGTACAATGCCAGCAGCAGGGCCATCGCAGTGCTGGAAGGCCATGGATTCATTGACAGGAGTGAAGCGGATCCGGTAAGGAGAGTTCTGGGAGCCGCAGCCCTGACCTATGTAGCAGCCACCCTCATGGCCGTGATGCAGCTTTTGAGGCTGCTGGCCCTGGCGGGCATTTACCGGGATGACAAGTAATGTCGGAGATTAAAGGCAGAAAGTCGGATTTGAAGAAATCGGCTGATCGGAGATTTCAAATTAATCCAGCAACGTCAATAAAAAAATAAAAAGATTTTAAAGTAAGATCATAAAGTGGGGGCTCCAAAATTCGGATGTCCTCACTTTTTTTAAAAAACCCGGAACTTTTTTCGCGTTTTTTCGTCTATATAATCAGAAAAAATTTATTCATTAGTTAAAACTATTTATGATATAATACTCCATAAGGTAAAAAAGGGAAAAGAGGAAAAAGAGGAAAAAGAGGGAAATGAGAGGAGGGAAGCACCCGGTTTGACCTGAAAGGCGCCCGGATGGGCAACAAAACCGGGTCAGTCATTGAAGGCACATTTAAAGACGGCACTGGTTATATTTATTATCTTGATTCTGGCAGCGGGGTGTTTTCAAAAAAAACCTGTCGATTCCGTTCAAACCGGGGCCGATAATTCTCAGGAAGGACCCCGGCAGGACCTGGAAGGCCAGGTAAACCCCGGTCCTTCGGAGTCCCCATCACAGCATTTTGCTGCTCAGGTGGTGATTCGGGGCATAGAAGATGAAAGCCTGGGAATGCCGGTGGCGGCGTGTCAGGACAGGGAAGGTAATACATATGTGCTGGATCTCTATTCCACAGACGGTATTGTCAAGGTGTTCGATTACCAGGGCAAATACCGGTTGAAGATGGCCCCCCTGCAGGAACCTGAGTCTCAGCCGGCGGATGTGGCGGTTGACGGGCAGGGCAATGTGTATGTGGCGGACCTGGGGCTGAGGGCGGTGTTCAGGTACAGCCATGAAAAACCGGCTGAAAAAATCCAGCCTCCTGAAGATTTTTACCCCAGAAGCGTGACGGTGGATTCCGAGGGGAACCTGTTGGTCTTGAGCTTTGACAGGGTATACAGGATTTCTCCGGACGGTCAGGTGTCTTCCTTCGGAGAGAGCGGTGAGGGGGAAGGACAATTTGGAGCCGCAGGCTCGGAATTTTATAACGGTCCCAGCGGTATTGATGTGGATAAGAATGACAACATCTATGTGGCCGATACCCTTAACAACAGAATTCAAAAATTCAGCCCCGAAGGGAAATTTTTAAAGGCATATCCGGTTAAAGATTCGGAAAGTCCTCAGGATGTAGTGGTGCAGGATGATGGCAGCATATTTACCGTCACCTTATCGGGCAATCTTATCCGGATGGATTCTGAAGGCAACGTCCTGAAGGCAGAAGAACTGCAGGAAGATTTCCAGAAGGGCTGGGGATTTGTTAGCATTGCCGGCGGCAGGGAAAACACGCTTCTGGTGGTGTCGGCGGACCAGCACCGGGTAAAGGTACTATCTGATGACAGAGAAGTTTATTCTATCAAAGGGGACATGTCCGATGGATTCATATACCCCCACAACATTGCCATCGCAGGGGATAATGTGGTAATAATCGGAGGAGATCCCTTCTCTTCCGACGACCTCAACAATCGGGTAATGATGTTCGACAAAAACGGAGCATTAATAAGCGAAATCTTTTCTGGGTACAACGGCGGTAGATTTTTCGGGCCGAAGGATGCGGTATTTTTAAATGACAGACTTTACCTTCTGGATCTGGATATGATATCGGTTTTTGATAAAGCCGGCAGTTTCATAACCAGTTTTGGTGGGAGGGGTGAGAAACCGGGAGATTTTGGGGTCTTTGACAATTACGGTCAGGAAATGGGACCTGCAGGTATTTCAGTCGGAAAAGACTCGTTGCTGTTGATAAGCGACACTTACAATGACCGCATACAGAAGATTTCCGTAGAGGGGAAATATGCGGGCGGCTTTGAGGTGAGCTCTCCGGGGCCCATCGCCTCGGACAAAGATGGCAATATATATGCAGTGCTGCCGGTCGAAGCCAAGGTTGTCAAGTTCTCTCCGGAGGGCAAGAAACTTCTGGAATTCGGTAAGCCAGGCACGAGCGAAGGGGAATTTTTCCTGGAAAACGGTGAGGGCGACCTTCAGGGGCCCGACGGAATTGCCGTGGATGAGCAAAAAGGGCTCATATACGTATCCGATACCGCAGCCCACCGCATTGAAGTCTTTGACAGCCGGGGGAATTATATAAAATCCATCGGTGGCTTTGGCACCGGAGAAAATGGATTTTATTATCCGAGAAGCCTGGCACTGGACCGGGAAGGTTTTCTATGGGTGGCCGATTCGGGCAACCACAGGGTCGTGCGCCTGGATGTCGGAATGATGGCGCAGTGATGGTTAAAAAAATCGAAAATTAATATTGGCGATATAATAAAAAACTGGTATAGTTAAGCCATATAAAATTAAAGAGGAGGATGCATATGGATTTCGGAAAAGTCATAACCGCAATGGTGACACCGTTTGATGAAAATCTTGCGGTGGATTTTAAGGCATTTGAAAATCTTATAGAGCACCTTATAAAAACAGGCACCGATACGCTACTGGTCACCGGAACTACCGGCGAATCGCCCACTGTTTCCGATGAAGAAAAACTTGAGCTCTTCAGAGCGGCAAAAAGCATAGCAGGCAAAAGGGCAAAGGTCATTGCGGGCACCGGTTCCAATTGTACCCGGCACAGCATAGAACTTTCCCAGGAAGCGGAAAAAATCGGTGTGGACGGTATACTGCTGGTATCCCCCTACTACAACAAACCGACTCAGGAAGGGCTGTACCAGCACTTCAAGATGATAGCCGAATCGGTGGATATACCTGTGATTTTATACAACGTACCCGGCAGGACCGCCGTAACCATAGAACCGGAAACTCTGGCCAGACTTTCGGAGGTAAAAAACATAGCGGCGGTAAAGGATGCCGGCGGCAATCTCGATAAGACCAGCAAGACCAGGGTTCTGGCTCCGAATCTTACCGTCTACAGCGGCGATGACAGCCTGACCCTCCCCATGCTTTCCCTGGGGGCAAAGGGTGTCATAAGTGTGGCTTCACATATTGTGGGCGATGAGATAAAGGAAATGATCGAGGCCTTTGAGAGAGGGGATCACCGGAAGGCGGAAGAGATCCACCTGGACCTTTTCGATCTTTTTAAGGCTCTCTTTGTCATCACAAACCCCGTCCCCGTCAAGGAAGCCCTCAACATGATGGGGATAAAGGTGGGAGGTTTCCGGCCGCCGCTTACCCCTGCCGATGAAAAGACCAAAAAGGTACTGGAAGGCATTTTGAAAGCCCGAGGGCTTATAAAATAGAATTCATTTTACTTTTGTAGATTTGAAAAAAAGATGACATGATATTTGAAAGGACGGCGCAAGCCGCTTTTTTCTATATAAAAGTGAAGGCAGGATAAATATAGTGAATATAGAGGGTTATCTTAAATCACCCACCGAGCGGGTAGACGATCTTCTGTGCAAAGGTTTAAAAATAATACAGGACAGCAAGTCCTACTGTTTTGCCATCGATGCGGTGCTTCTGGCCAATTTCGTAAAGGCCGGAAAAAAGGATCGAATCATAGACCTGGGTACCGGCAGCGGGGTAATCCCCATACTGCTTTCGGCCAAGACTGAAGCGCCGGAAATCGTGGGCATAGAGGTGGTGGAGGAAGTAGCCGAAAGGGCACAGCGCAGCATAATGATGAATAATCTGGAGGTACGGGTAAAGATTATAGACGGGGACTTGAAAGATGCGCCAAGGATTTTCGGGCGGGAAAGCTTCAGTGTGGTGGTAACTAATCCGCCGTATATGAGGATGAATGAGGGCAAAATCAGCCCTAATAAGGATATAGCAGTGGCCCGCCACGAGGTGGCCGCCACTCTTGAAGATGTTGTAAATGCAGGCGCCGGACTCCTTACCTTCGGCGGAAAGTTTTATATGGTATACAGAACCTGGCGCCTTTCAGATGCGATATTTGAACTGAAAAAACGCTCCCTGGAACCCAAATTGCTGAGGTTTATCCAGCCCAGGGCGGCAGACCCGCCCAACCTTTTTTTGCTTATGGCTCAAAAGGGTGGAGGACCCGGGCTCAAGATGCTGCCGCCCATTGTTATATATAAAGACGACGGAAGCTATACCGAAGAAATTCACAAAATATACTTTGAAGACAAATAAAATTCGATTATAAGGCATATATACTATACAGCCGCAAAAAGAAATTTGCGGTTGGGGGGAATTGCATTCATGAAAAAAGGCACACTTTATCTTTGCCCAACGCCCATCGGAAATCTCGAGGATATTACCCTCAGAGCCCTCGGCATTTTAAAAAAAGTCGATATAATAGCTGCAGAAGACACCAGGGTAACCCTGAAACTGCTCAACCATTATGAAATAAAAACTCCCCTGCTCAGCTACCATGAGCATAACAAAAGGGAAAAAGGGCCGGAGATCGTTCTGCTCCTTCAGGAAGGTAAGGATGTGGCTCTGGTGACCGATGCGGGCACTCCGGGCCTGTCGGACCCGGGAGAGGATCTGGTGAAACTGGCGGTGGAGGCCGGGATAAAGGTAGTACCCCTGCCGGGTGCTGCGGCGGCCGTATGTGCCCTGGTGGCGTCGGGCCTTTCCACTGAGAGGTTTGTTTTTGAAGGATTCCTGCCGAGAAAAACCCGCGACAGGCGGGAGAGGCTGGCAGAAATGGCCGGAGAGAGCCGCACCATGGTGATTTATGAGGCTCCCCACAGGCTTTTGAAGACCCTTGAAGACCTGAGGCAGGCCCTGGGAAACCGCAGCATCGCCATTGCCAGAGAGATGACAAAAGTTCACGAGGAATTTTTCAGAGGCACTTTAGAGCAGGCGGTAGAGAGATTTACCCAGACTCCGCCCCGAGGGGAACTGGTGCTGGTGGTGGAAGGCAGGAAAGATGCCGCCAAAGCTAAAGCCATGACTTTTCAAACCGATGTGTTATCCGAATCCGGCAATTTAGAAAATAAATGCCCGGCCGATGCCGGGCAGGGTGAATTTGATGTTAAAATGCATTTAAAAGAGAAATTCAGGCATTATACATCCATGGGTTTTACACGGAAGCAGGCTCTGAAAAATGCCGCCGGTGAACTGGGCATTTCCAGAAATGAGGCTTACAATCTTCTTCTGGAGGAATGAATCGAAAACCCCCATTCCTACCCCGCCGGTATAAAGCATGTCATCGTGAACGGCGTCCCCGTCATAAAACATGGTGAACACACCGGCGAGCGCCCCGGGAAAGTACTAAAAGAAGTAGAAACACCTGAAAGCGGAAGGATTCCGCCTTTAACAAAATTTTTTAACAAAACTTTTATTGACATTTCAGAATACGATGGTATAATATAACTCAATACAAATTATAATGCATGATAAAAGCGTTGATGGGGAAAAGTAAGAATGACCCCGGCGAAAAGAGAGGGAAACTCACCGGCTGAAAGGTTTCCTGCGCTCAAGGTCTTCCGAACCCGCCCCGGAGCTTTTGGCGATGAGCCTAAACGGGAATCCCCGCCGTTAAAATGGGGAGGGTATAACTCCGTAAAACCGGAGCGTACTTCAAAGAGGGGTCAAAAGACCCAAAAAAGGTGGTACCGCGGAAATCAACCTTTCGTCCTTTACTGGACGAAAGGTTTTTTATTTATCCTTATCTAAAATCTTTAGGAGGGAACCTATAATGGAAGGCAGCCTTGGGATTATCGGAGCGGGGTCCATGGCGGAGGCATTGTTAAAAGGAATGTTGAGCTGCCAGTTGTTCTCGCCCGGGAATATTTTTGTCATCAACAGAAAAAACGATGAAAGGCTGATTTTTTTCAAGGAAAACTATGGTGTGAACACCACCAGGGATTATAGAGAACTGGTAAACAGGTGCGCCATCATAATTATAGCGGTGAAACCCAGCGATATGGGAGAACTGCTCACCCGTATTCAGGAGCATGTGACCAGAAATCATATCATCATATCGGTGGCTGCAGGAATTCACACCAGTTTTATTGAAAAACGCCTGAAGAAAAAGGTCCAGGTAGTCAGGGCCATGCCCAATACGTCCTGCCAGGTGAAAGAATCGGCCACTGCCATATCCCGGGGACGCTTTGCTGGCGATGAAGCCGTAAAAGTGGCACAGGAGATCTTTTCTTCGGTAGGCAAGGTGGTCATAGTTGAAGAACATGCACTGGATGCTGTTACGGCCCTTTCAGGCAGCGGTCCCGCCTACGTTTATCTTATGCTGGAGGCCATGACCGAGGCCGGCATAAAAGTAGGCCTGATGAGGGAAGTTTCGCAGCAGCTGGCCATACAAACGGTGTTCGGAGCTGCAAAGATGGCTATGGAAAGCGGAGAAGCGCCGGTGCACCTGAGAAAAAAGGTCACATCTCCCGGGGGCACCACCATGGCGGGGATAAGCACACTTCAGCAGATGGGTTTTACGGCGTCCATAATGGAGGCCATAAGATGCGCCGCCGAACGTTCCAGACAAATGATGATAGAAAACAGCAGATAATGAAAATCATGGTTGAGATGGGAATAAAAAGGAGATATAATAAAAGAAGAGACTACTCTGTCTCTTCTTTTTTGCGGCTTGGATGCAGGCCTTTGGCTATTCGCCGGTCTCTGACGCAAGCTTTTCTATTTCTTCAAGGCAGCTGGAACATATATTCTTACCCTTGAAGTTCACCACATCTTCGGCACTGCCGCAGAAGATGCAGGCCGGCATGTATTTCTTGAGCACGATTCTATCGGCGTCCACATAGATCTCCAGGGCGTCCCTCTGATCAATGCCCAGAGTGCGCCTGAGCTCTATGGGAATGACCACACGGCCTAGTTCGTCAACTTTGCGGACAATTCCTGTAGATTTCATTTAAATTCGCCCCCTGTTTTCATCTTTCGACATTTACCCCTTGAGTAAAGAATACCAAAAATTCCAATAAAAGTCAACATCAATTTAAAAATATTTCCTTTTTATCAAATTTATTCCGGAGGAAAGGGTATTGCTGGAACTGGACTGGAATCTCAAAAAAAAATTTGAAGAGGCCACAACAGCTTTAAAGACGAGGCTCAGGCAAAAGCCTGGCAAGGCGTTTCTTCGAAAAATCATAACTGAAAAAGGGGCGGGCATCTTCCGGAAATGCAGAAAACTGGATGCCGGAACGCTATCGATAATTGTCGAAAAAGGCGGAGTTGCAGGAGTGGATGGTTCGACAAACAGTGGGGGAGGAACTTTCCCTTATGTGATAACATTGCAGCAGGCCATGGCTATGGCGTGCCAGAAGCAGGGAGGGGAGATCGTGCTTTCAGATGCCTTTTCTCCCCTGCTCATGGAAGAGACGATGAGTGAAGATGATTACCGGGAGTATGTGAAAAAAAATCTGGCCGTCCTGGAAGCGAATGCGGCGCTCCTGGCTTTGGAAGAATTTAAGCCTGCCGTGCTTTTAATGGACGGTTCCCTGGTGAGATTCAAGATCGAGGCTTCCCATCTGTGGGACAGGCTGGGGCAAAAGTCTTTTGAGCAGGGGACCCTGCTGGCCGGGGTGGTGGAAGGAATATCTACAGGTATCATTTACTCCGTCTTAAAGGACGAGGTGCCGCAGGTACCTGCAGGTGCCATGGATTGGGAGATTCTATCCGGGATTCTCGAGGTAGGGGAAGTGTTGGAGATGGCACCGGGCCTTTTCAAGGAAGGGTTTCGCACATGTTTTGCCCGCTTTTCTACGGACCCCAGGCCCATCGGCATCGATACGCCCGAGGAACAGGACGGTTTTCTGGAACAGGTGGAAGATCTGATTTTTACCTTAACTCCGGAGAACGGCAGGGGCATCCCCGTATGGCTGGACATTATTGATAATAAGGTTAAGATAACCGATATGATGATGGAAGGCCTCATGAACTCACATCTTGGGCAAGATTATGCGGAATTCATTAGCCCCAAGAGGAACAAGAGGATGAGATAGGAGGAATGATAGTATGCAGGTGGCGGGAATCACAACTCCCCAGGAGGTGTTTGTGGCCTCCAGGGATAGAAAGTTCCGCATAAATGAGCTCCTGGTCATAGACGATCCCTACCAGGGCCCCCTGATAGGCGAAGTGGTGGAGGCCAGCTCCTATAACCGCTTCATACCTCTATCCACAGAGCATGTATTCAGCGATGCGCACGTGCTGGAGTCCCTGAAAGCTTTGGGCTACTCCATCGATGAGGATGAGATAAACATAGCCAAGGTCAAACTGATGAGCGAGGCCGGCTACCCTGTAGCCACCGGGTCCCGGGTCCACATTCCCGGCTTTGAGGAGGTCAAAGGTTTTTTGATAAAGGGTTCCCGGGAGGAAGGGCTTTTGCTGGGAGAAATCAAGAACACCGAGGAAGCGGCCCGGACCATGGATGAAGATTTAAAGGGCCTTTTTTATATATATTCTTCAGGCAAACTCGATAAAACCAGGAATGTACCTTTTATTCTGGATTTGCGCTCCTTCCAGCAGTACCCCCATATAGGCATCTTCGGCGGGTCCGGTTCCGGAAAGTCCTTTGGCCTGAGAGTGATTCTGGAGGAGCTTGCAAGGCACCATATACCCACAGTAGTCCTGGATCCTCATTATGAGATGGATTTTTCCGAAGGACAGGATGCGATTCCCGAAAAGGGGAATTTTAAAAAGGGGTTCAGCAAATTTCAGATTGGAGAACACATAGGTGTGGAATTTCTAAATCTTTCCAAAAGAGACCTGCTGGCCCTGCTTTCGGCTGTAAGCCCCCTTTCGGAGGCCATGAGCAGTGCCGTGGAGGTGCTTCACCGGCGGGGGGACACATATCTTAGCTTTTCGGCGCGACTGGATGATCTGGCCCAGGCACTGGAGATGGGCAGAACGAAGATAGAAAATGCCCTCCGGCAGGAAATGGAACCTTCGGAAAGGGAGAGGTTCAGGAGGATGCGGGAGCTGCTGGAGGAGTATCAAAACATACCCTTGCCTTCGGTCCAGGGTATTGCATGGAGGCTGCGCAGGCTGTACGGTTCGGGGCTTTTCAGCCATGACATAAAGCCCGTCAAAGATGCCATGATGCAGGGCAAACTGGCGGTTGTACAGGGCCCCATATGGCTTTTGCAGGTGTTTTCCACATACATGCTTTCAAACATTTACCGCCAGAGAAGGGACTATAAGGATGGAGAGCTTAAAGGCCAGGTCCAGGGAGAATACTTTCCTCCCTTCGTGATAGCTACCGATGAAGCCCACAACTTCGCTCCAAAAGGCCGGGAAGCCGCCACCAAGGGCATCATCACAGAGATCGCGCAGGAAGGCCGCAAGTACGGAGTTTTTTTGGTACTGGCCACCCAGAGGCCTACTCTGCTGGATGAGACCGTCACGGCCCAACTCAACACCAAGATAATCTTCAGGACCGTCAGGGGCTCGGATATAGCCACCATCACCGAGGAAACGGATATAAAGGCGGAAGAAGCAAGGCGCCTGCCTTACCTGCCTTCCGGGGACGCTTTTGTGTCATCACCCCTCTTCGGCAGGACCGTAGCCATACGGGTAAGATTTCCCTACACCAGGAGCCCCCATACCGAAAATCCCATCGATGAGATTAAAAAGCACCGGACGGACTCCGAGGAAAAACTGCTTTCTCTCATAAGCCAGCACCTTCCCATATACGCCGCCAATTTCGCCCGGGCGGTAGAGGATATAAACCGGGATTCCGAGGAAAAATATGAACCGAGGACATTAAAAGAAACCCTTGACGCCCTGGTGGAAAAAGGTAAGCTCAAAAAGCAGTCCAGCCCTTTGGGGGACATATATATGTGGCATGACATGTAAGTTTTAAAACGATTATTAAGACATTCAAGATAAAAAAAGTATTACTATCAGAATGAAAAAATCCTTAGTATTTATTTAAGGTATAGCAAAACATACTTTACGGTCAAATATTGCACAACAAGGAATAAAATGAACCATAGCCGCTATTGAAAGAAACTGTGGGAGTATGATAATATACAAAAGCGCACAGGGGAGCAGAAGAAAGCTTCAGCCACGTCA
>DUMA01000003.1 GCA_012840135.1 Thermoanaerobacterales bacterium | reverse complement strand
TGTATCAAGGCAATCTGCTGAATTATAAGTTTACCTCTGTCGTGAAAATTTTCATAGACCGCCAGCATGTTGCCTTTCTCATCTGTTTCAATCCTGGTGGGTTGGGGTTTTATGACAAACTGCTTTACAAATATGTACGGGGGAGCGCCGTCAATGAAATTATTAAGCAAAAGCCTCACTTTGATCTCAGAACTAAGGATTTCCCCCTGAAAAGTAAAAGTCTGTTCCTTTGTTAAAGTAAATTGGTCCGATCTTATCGTTTCAAATGAAGCATATGCATACGGGAAAAATAATGAAAATGAAAAAATTAATATTAAAAAAACAGTTATTACTTTGTATTTCACCTTGGTTACTCCTTTTATTCAATTTTTTGTAAGGACCAACAACAGCCCCAGCGGCGGCAGCGCAATGTTATTCGCAACAAATTGCCATGAGCATTAATAAATAAATCTGTCAGAAAGACGCTTTCCCAAGCCATCCGTCGCATTTCGGTTTAACGGCACCAAAAAGGGGTTCCGCTATGTAGCCAATCGGAACCCCTGCTTTTTCTGGAGCGGAAAACGGGATTCGAACCCGCGACCCTCGGCTTGGGAAGCCGATGCTCTACCACTGAGCTACTTCCGCACTTTTATAACCTGTTTTAATAATATTATAACAGAATCTATGCGCAAGTCAAGGCGGTTGAAACAATAACTTATACAGCTTTAAATAATATCGGCATAGTCTAGTTTCTATGCCGATTCTGTTCGATAATATTGAGATTGGTGACCCCGGCGGGATTCGAACCCACGTTACCGCCGTGAAAGGGCGATGTCTTAACCACTTGACCACGGGGCCACAAATGGTGAGCCATCCGCGACTCGAACGCGGGACACCCTGATTAAAAGTCAGGTGCTCTGCCGACTGAGCTAATGGCTCACACAAACGCAAGTATTATACTACTATAAAAAATTAAAACTGTCAACCCATATCTTCTGTATATTTTTTACATGGGGCACCACACCTGCTGGATAAAGTCACAACCATCACCACATCTCCCGATTTCCTGCCGGTTTCGTAAAGATGCCTTACGGCCTTCCACACCTCTTCATCATCGCCCTTCAGGATGGTGCTCATGGGGTTTACATCCACCTGCATATCGCCTGTCTTTAAATTTTTGAGCGCCTCCAGCACAACCTTCTGATATTCGGGATTTCCCAGAGGATAAAGTGATACCTGGCACGATATCATGTTATCGGCCTCCATCAGAATATCTTTATGAGCTCAAAGCCCTGTTCACGCCCGGGACCTACCGATACAAAGGATATATCGGTGCCGGTGAGTTCCCGAATCTTCTCTACATAATTTCTCAGGCTCTGCGGCAGTTTGCCGTATTCCGTAATCCCTGATATATCCTCAGGCCATCCGGGGAGTTCTTCATATACGGGCCTGCATTCGGATAAAACTTTCAGGCTGGCCGGAAATTCTTTCAGTATCTGCCCTCGGTACTCGTAGCCCGTGCAGATTTTGACTTTTTCAAGGCCGCCCAGGGTATCCAGTTTGGTTATGGCTATGTGCGAAAGGCCGTTGACCCTGACCGCAAACCTTAAAATCACTGCATCCAGCCATCCGCAGCGCCGGGGCCTGCCGGTGGTGGTGCCGTATTCAAAACCTCTTTCTCTGATGTAATCTCCAACTGAGTCAAAAAGCTCCGTGGGGAATGGCCCCTTACCTACCCTGGTGGTATATGCTTTTACAACGCCCACCACGCTATCTATCAGTGTCGGCCCCACGCCGGCGCCTATGCATACACCTCCAGCTATGGGGTGGGATGATGTAACGTACGGGTACGTGCCCAGGTCTACATCCAGAAGGGTTCCCTGGGCGCCCTCATAAAGTATGTTTTTGCCGGCTTTTGCAGCTTCATATATGATTACTGTGGTATCGCACACCATGTCTTTAATTTTTTCTGCGGCTTTAAGATAACTTTCCAGCAGCGGCCCCTTCTCAAAACCCTTGACTCCGTAAACCCTTTCCAGAAGAAAGTTTTTTTCCTCCAGGTTCTGATTTAGCTTTTCTTCAAAAAGCTGCGGGTCCATGAGATCGCACATGCGTATGCCCATTCTTTCCGCTTTATCAATATATGCGGGACCTATGCCCTTGCGGGTGGTACCCAGGTCATTGGCTCCCTTCTTCTCCTCGGCAAGGCCGTCCAGCAGCATATGGTATGGCATTATAACATGGGCCCTATCGCTTACGCGGAGGGTGCCCACTTCGATGCCCTCTTTTTCGAGATATTCTATTTCCTGTATGAGGCCCAGGGGATCTACCACCACACCATTGCCTATAATGCAGGTAGTTCCAGGGTGCAGTATCCCTGAAGGGATGAGGTGGAGTTTATAGCGCTTCGAGCCAACTTCCACCGTATGTCCCGCGTTGTTTCCTCCCTGATAGCGAACCACTATGTCCGCTCTCCGGGCAAGGTAGTCGGTAATACGCCCCTTGCCTTCATCACCCCACTGGGTACCTATAACCACAACACCCGCCATTCATGTCACTCCCTATGTTATTATTTTACACCGTTTAGGCAATACCCTTTTAAAGAAAGCCTGCAAAATGCTGTCTGTCTATGATGCCCCCGGACTTGCATTCAAACCCACAACGTGGCTTGAAGGGCTAAATCCTGTTTCCTGGCAAACCATCAGAGAGCTTCCATTTTTATATTTTATTATTTTTTTTAATCCTCTTTAAAATTTCCCGGGCCACCATTACTCCCGAAACCGAGGCCTGAGCCAGGCCACGGGTAACTCCCGCTCCATCCCCCGCAGCAAAGAGGTTCCTCACCTGAGTCTCCAGGGCGGAGCTCAATTGCGGCCTGGCGGAGTAAAACTTGACCTCCACACCGTAGAGCAGAGTATGGTTGGAATATACCCCCGGGGCCAGTTTATCCATAGCCTGCAACATCTCAAGAATGCTTACCAAATGTCTGTAAGGAAATACCAGGCTCAGATCCCCGGGAGTAGCCTCTTTTAACGTAGGTTCCACAAGGCCCCTCTTTATCCTCTCCGGCGTAGACCTTCTGCCAGACAAAAGGTCACCCAGGCGCTGCACCAGCACACCCCCGCCCAGCATATTGGCCAGTGTAGCGATGTATTTGCCGTAGGAAATTGGTTCTTTAAAGGGCTCGGTGAAGGTCTTGCTCACCAGCAAAGCAAAGTTGGTATTCGGAGTCTTTCTGTCCGCATAGCTGTGGCCGTTGACGGTAATGAGGCCGCTATTGTTCTCTATGACTACTTCGCCGTAAGGGTTCATGCAGAAGGTCCTCACTCTATCATCAAAGGACTTGGAATAATATACCAGTTTGGATTCGTATACTACATCGGTTATGTGTTCCATGACCACCGATGGCACTTCCACGCGGACACCGATGTCCACAGGATTTATATTCATGTCAAGTTTGAGCCGGACAGCTTCTCTTGCAAACCATTCGGCACCTTCACGGCCCGGCACCGATACTATATAATCTGCATAAAACTCCTCGCCCTTTTCTGTAACGACACCTTTTGCCTTTCCGTTTTCCACCAGGATGGTTTTAGCATCGGTAGAAGTCTTGATATCTACTTTTGATTCTAGAAATTTACGCATCTCTTTCAATATATTCCAGCACTTTTCGGTGCCCAGGTGTTTTACCCTGGCCGGAATCAACCTCAGGTCTGCAGTGGCGGCTTTTTGCTGGATTTCCCTGACCTTTTGGCTGTCTACGCCATGCACTATTTCGGTGGCACCGAAACTTAAAAAAATTCTATCAACATATCCTATGAGTTCCGCCACTTCGCTTTTAGGAATGTATTCATCCAGCCACCCCCCGAACTCCGTGGTGAGGGTGAGCTTACCATCGCTGAAGGCTCCGGCTCCGCCCCAGCCGTTCACTATGGAACAGGGATCGCAGTGACGGCACTGGACCTTATTCTCCTTTGAGGGGCAGATTCGTCCTTCGATATCCTTCCCCTTTTCCAGAATGAGCACCGACAACTCCGGTGCTTTATCTACCAGTTCCAGAGCGGTAAAAATACCCGCCGGTCCGGCTCCGATAATTATTACATCATATTTCTGGGGCATATAAATCCCTCTTTTATAAAATATTTCCGTTTTAGTCTATGCAATTTTGACCGTATTAATATAGTGCTGGACAATCAAAATTTTGCAGCATCATTAATAATATCAGAGTGATTATTCAATGTCAATATTTAAACCGTATATTTTCATATATTTTTTATTTTAAATTCGTTTCATAACGAATGATATTCTCTAAATATCTCATTTCTTAAAGAAAATCAATAATACCTTCACAAAATATATGTATATTTGTTTCCAGTTTAGAAATACTACAATAAAAGGGAATTTTTTTGGAGGGAATAAATTTTATGGTTAAAACATTTACAGGAGTCGATATGAGTCAGTACTCCATTAAACCTCAGGATCTGGGATTCGACACTGAAGTATCGGTGGAAATGTCACCCGGAGTAACGACAAAAACCAAAACGACAAGAGCCATTGCAGCTCAAGAATCCATGGGCACCATAAGGCCCAATCTCATGATATATCCGGGAGAATAAGCGGTGCCACTGCCTACTTGCCCATCATATTCAGAGAATGTCCCATATATTTTGAGACAATAAAAACCAGTAAAGGATATATAATAACTATCAGTACCCGGCGCACGGTTTGGATAACTACCACCGCCGGGTGATTCACATCATAGGATTCCGAAAGAATTATCATCTCCTGCATGCCGCCGGGAACGCTGCCGAAAAGCGAAGTGTAAAGATCTATGCCGGTAATCTTGTTGACGATAAAGCCCGTCAAAACTCCAAATACAGCGAGGAAGACCACCACCAGCAGCGAGGGAATGATATAGTTCTTAAGCCCTGCCAGCACCTCTTTTGTTATGGCAAGCCCCAGAAAACCACCCAGCACTATCTGGGCAAGGGTGTTAAAGGATTCTGGCATTTCGGGCTTTGCCCCCATGATGTTTGCCGCCCCGACAAAAGTCATGGCGCCCAGTAAAGCGCCTGCGGGAATTTTCAATTCATTGCCTATAAAACCTCCTATGAGGGCCAGGGTTAAGGTGAAAACAACCTTGTCCATGAATACAGCTCCTTTTTTTATGATTAAACCCAGATAATTTTATCATAAAAAAGAGCCGAATTCCATCGGCCCATGGATACGAGCTACATATTTTCTACTATTGCATCCGCAAACTCCGAGGTCTTTACCTCCCTTGCCCCTTTCATCTGGCGGGCTAAATCGTAGGTTACAGTCTTTTGGGCAATAGTTTTTTCAAGGCCCCGCGAAATCATACCGGCAGCTTCCTTCCATCCCATGTATTCCAGCATCATCACCGCCGAAAGAATGAGTGAACCGGGATTCACCTTGTCCTGCCCTGCATACTTCGGAGCCGTGCCATGGGTGGCTTCAAAAAGGGCCACAAAGTCTCCTATATTGGCTCCCGGCGCCATTCCCAAACCTCCCACCTGGGCGGCAGCCGCATCGGAAAGGTAGTCCCCGTTCAAATTCGGGGTGACTATAACATCATATTCTGAAGGTCTCAGCAAAAGCTGTTGGAACATGTTGTCAGCTATGCGGTCCTTGACAACAATCCTGCCTTCCGGCACATTGCCGCCGTATGCTGCAAGCTCTTCTTCGGTAATTATTCTGTCGGCAAATTCTCTTTTTGCCAGTTCATAACACCAGTTTTTAAAACTTCCCTCGGTGTATTTCATGATATTCCCTTTATGAACTATGGTGACAGATTTTCGGCCGTTACCGATGGCAAAATCCAAAGCTTTGCGCATTATGCGCTCCGATGCGGCTTTTGAAATATATTTTATTCCGATCCCCGCATCTTCAGGAATTTTGCAACCCATACTGCCGTTCAAAAACTCTCTGGCTTTTCCGGCACCTTCACTTCCTGCCTGCCATTCTATACCGGCATATATGTCCTCGGTGTTTTCTCTGAACACCACCATGTCCACTTGTTCCGGGTGAATGACCGGACTTGGCACTCCGGGAATCCATTTTACGGGCCTAACACAGGCATAAAGATCCAGTTCCTGACGCAGGGTGACATTTATGCTCCTGAAACCTCCTCCTACGGGTGTGGTAAGAGGCCCTTTGATGGCAATGACATATTCACTGATGGCACTGACGGTTTCTTCGGGCAGCCATTTGCCCGTGAGATTAAAGGCCTTTTCGCCCGCCAGTATCTCCTTCCATTCGATCTTCCGGCTGCCGCCGTAAGCCTTTTTCACCGCCGCATCAACAACCTTTCTGGTAGCTCGCCAGATATCAGGGCCGGTACCGTCACCTTCGATGTATGGAATTATCGGATCGTCAGGAATGATAAGTTTTCCGTCCTTTACACATAATTTATCGGGCATAAAATCACTTCCCTTCTTCAAGTGTTTTTATGTATAATTGTATACATTTACATTATATAATACCGGAAGGGTCAAATCTAGCAAATGTTATTTTGCCGTATATTCTGACATATTTTTATATTGAAAGGCAAGATCCTCTTACCTTTCAATAAGTAAAAATGGCATGTAATAAAAGATTGTTCCCATAACCATAGTCATCTATGCCTCTGCCTATTGCAAGTAAAAAGGGCTTATACTAAAAGCTTGTCCCCCAGTGTCAGCATGGCACAGGTAAATGACATTGACTCAAGACTATCGACTCTGCATCAGAGAATGGTCTCCTATTTAAAATTCCCTGACAAAAAAGAATGGCCCCCCGACTCAGTTTAATCGATCACATTTCGGATCACATCGATAATGGAACCGTCCCTGTATTCCACTATGCCTACAATTTTATCTCCAAACTGCACCGGGTCCGGTTTGCCCGTTATTTTTTCCGCTTTATACTTCAGTTCTTCTATTGAACACACCGGCAGTCCGGCATCTTTCAACCTTTCATTTAGCTCCGCATTTTTCGGATTTACAGCGATGCCTCTTTCGGTGACAACCACATCTATGCTGCTGCCCGGCGTTATGATGGTCTGCACCCTATCCACCACAATCGGAAGCCTTCCCCTCATGAGAGGTGTTGTTATGATGGTGAGCTTTGCTCCGTAGGCCGCATCGGAATGGCCTCCGGAGGCTCCCATGATTTCACCGTCTGAGCCTGTGATGACGTTGACGTTAAAGTCGGTGTCTATTTCCAGAGCGCTCAGTATCACTATATCCAGGTTGTTGACGGCGCAGCCTTTGTTGTATGCGTTGGCGTAGTAGGAAGCGTCCATTTCTAAGTGGTTTTTATTGTTTTTCAGGGATTCTACTGCCTGTAAATCAAAGCACTGGACATCTAACAGCTTTTCCACCAAGCCTTCCTCCAGCAGTTTTGCATAGGGGCCGGATATGCCCCCCACTCCAAAACTGGCCCTTATATTTTTTTCTTTCATCGCATCTTTCAGCTGCCTTATGACGGCCAGGGATGCCCCGCCGGAACCCATCTGCATGGAAAAACCATCTTTAAAAAGGCCGGAGTTCAGGATGACTTTGCTGGCCAAATCTGCTATCAGCAGTTCCCGGGGGCTTCGGGTAAACCTTACGGCGCCTGCCATGATGCCTTCCGGGTCGCCTATGGAATCTACACATACTACGTAGTCTACCAGAGTCGATGGTATACTGATGGGTTCTATGGGATATTTTCTGAGGTTGTCGGTTATGGCTATGACCGTATCGGCATATTTTGCATCCACCATTGCATAGCCTATGGAACCGAAGGCCGAAGGACCATCTACTCCATTGATGTTGCCTGCACTGTCGGCGCAGGGTGCTGCTATAAAGGCTATATCTATATGAAGTTCCCCCGTCTCTATGGCTCTCGGCCTTCCTCCATGGGACCTTATGATTACGGGATTTTTGAGAAGTCCTCGTGATATTTCTTTGCCCAATGCCCCTCTTAAGCCGCTGGTTTCTATGGAAGTTATTACTCCTTTTTTAATATAGTCGATTATAAAGTCGTGGCATTTGTTAAGTGAGCTGGGAGCAAGTTTTAAGTCTCTTATCCCCAGTTCATCTATGGCGGCAAGGACCATGCTTACTACATGATCTCCTTCCCTTAGATGGTGATGGAAGGATATGGTCATGCCGTCTTTTAGGCCGCTTTGTTTTATGGCTTCCTTTATGCAGGGAAGCACTTTGTTTTCATGGGGCCGGGAAAGTTTTATAGTATGTCCTGCGGCCCTGCCGGAGGGCTTCAGCATTTCTCCACTATATGGCGTGCCCAGACCTTCGGGTATTTCTCTCCCTATAGCGTTTAGCATGCTGCTACCTCCTTCAAAAGGCCCAGCGTTTCTGCGAGTTCCAGGACTCTCTGGGCTTTTTCCACTATGGGCTTGTCTATCATTTTACCGTTTAATGATATTACACCCGATCCTTTTTCATATGCTTCTTCAATAGCCCTGGTTATTTTTATGGCTTCTTTGATCTCTTCTTCCGTGGGCTTAAAGACATCGTGCACGATCGGTATCTGCCTCGGGTTTATAACTGATTTTCCGGTAAATCCCATAGCTTTTGCTTTCTCTGTTTCAATTCTGAGACCTTCTTCATCGTCTACGTCGGTAAATACAGAGTCTATGACATCTACTTTGGCGGCTTTGGCAGCCAATACCAGCTCCCCTCTGGCTACAAGAAGTTCGTTCCCCTCTCTGGTCCTCTTTACTCCCAGATCAGCGGTAAAGTCTTCTCCGCCAATGGCTATGGCCACCATCCGCGGGCTGGCTGTAGCGATTTCATAGGCGTTTTTAAGGCCTTTTGCACTTTCTATGGATACCATTATTCTGGTGTGGCCTTCTTTTATGCCGGATTTTTTTTCGATCCTGGTTATTTCTTCATCCAGTTTCTTTATCTGTTCTGCCGTTTCCGCTTTGGGCAGCCTTATCATATCAGGTTTTTCGGGGATTATCTTTTCCAGATCTTCTTTCCAGTAGGGCGTATCCATGCCGTTTATCCGCACAGCAACTTCTGTATTGCTAAAATCAAGGTATCTTAAAGCGTATTTTACCAAAAACCTTGCGGCATCTTTTTCAAAGACAGACACCGAATCTTCCAGGTCAAGGAGTATTGTATCAGATCCATATATCATGCAATCAGCTATCATGCTCGGATTATTTCCCGGCACATACAAAAGTGTTCGCCGAAGTTTCACTTTTTTCACCCCCAGACCTTTCAATGGCAGTCTCCATTCTTGCCCGGATGGTAAATTCCAGAGCCTTTTTATCTATTACTCTTACCTTTACATCTTCAATTCCCCTCTCCTTTAGAACCTCCATTACCGTGTTCCTGATATGTCTGCCAAACTGTTTTCTGATAGGACTCTCTATTTCTATCTTTATGCCCTCCCCTTTGTTCAGCGGTTCCATTTCGATGATGCAATCGTTTTTTTCTTCTGTCCCCGCCTTGCTTGATATCATTTGAGTCACTCCTTCTGTCAGGTATATTGTATACATGTTTTGCAATATACATTTACACAATTTCAGGGGCAATATCTATAATGCCCCTGATAGTTTAATACATCAACAAGCTATTTTGCTTTTTTTAACCTTTTTTCTTGCTCGCAAAAACGGTATCGAGAGGAAAAACAGAGCTAGAATCAATACAGCCAGAGAAATAGGCCTTTCCACAAATATGGCTGGGTTCCCATTGGACATGGTCAGCGACTGGCGCATGGCCCTTTCCATGAGAGGCCCGAGTACCAGCGCCATAACCAGTGGACCGGCCGGGAAATGGTACAGCCTCATCAAAAATCCCAGGACGCCGAATCCAAGCAGTAACCAGAGGTCCAGCGTGCTGTTATTTATCGAATAGACTCCGATGAAGGAAAATATAAAAATCATCGGCAAGAGCAGCGGCTTTGGAATATCGATAATCTTTGCAAATAGCGGTACCATAGGAAGATTGAGGATTAAAAGCATAATATTCCCCACATACATACTGGCTATAAGGCTCCAGAACATCTGAGGGTGGTTGGGTATAAGGAGCGGTCCCGGCTGGATGCCCCACATCATGAATACTCCCAATAACAGCGCCATAGTAGCCGAACCCGGCAGACCCAATGTCAGAAGTGGCACGAATCCGGCCGATGCAGCACCATTGTTGGAGGATTCAGGGCCAGCCACGCCTTCGATGGCACCTTTGCCGAACTCCTCAGGATGTTTTGAAAGTTGTTTTTCAACGCTGTAGGAAACAAAAGGAGATGTAATGAGCCCTGCTCCTGGCAACAGTCCGAAAAATATTCCGATAGCACTGCCCCTTATCATGGCCCAGAAAGATTGTTTTAAATCCTGCAGTGTCGGATAAGGGCTTTTGAAAGGTATCCTTGTCACGAGAGTATTGGGTTCCACACTTTCCGAAAGCACTTCGGACAGGGCAAATAAACCAAGAGCTGCCACAAGAAAATCTATTCCATCCAGCAGTTCATTATTGCCAAAAGTAAAACGCACAGTGCCTGTCTGTATATCCTGACCTACAGTCCCTATTATCAATCCCATACACATGCTTATAAGGGCCTTAATCAGGGAACCTTCTCCCAGTGATGTGGATGCCACCAGCGCCAGAATCATCAGCGCAAAATACTCGGGTGGCTGAAAAGCTATAGCAACACGGCTGAGAGGCGGTGCCAGAAACATTAATACAATAACACCCAAAGTGCCGGCTATAAAAGAACCGATGGCCGCAACTCCAAGGGCGCTGCCGGCCCTGCCCTTTTTTGCCAGTTCGTGACCGTCAATACATGTCACCACCGATGCGGATTCACCCGGAGCATTTAAAAGGATGGATGTGGTGGAACCTCCATACATGGCACCGTAGTACACTCCCGCCATCATTATCAAAGCAGTTTCAGGGCGCATGCCGAAGGAAAGGGGGACCAGTAATGCCACAGCGCTAACAGGGCCGACGCCGGGGAGGACACCTATTACTGTTCCTAATAGCGCTCCTATGGCTACAGCAAGCAGGTTTACTGGTTGTACGGCCACCTGCAAACCATTTAAGAACATAGAAAGTGTACTCATAATCTACCTCCTCAAAATCCCAGTATCCCCTTGGGCAGCGGGACCATAAGAGTGCTAAACAGCCAGTATGTCCCCATAGAAAGAATTGCAGCCAGGACCAGGCTGATAACCCAGTTTTTCCATCCCAGGATATACGGAGATATAGCCAGAAAAATAAATGTGGATACTATAAAACCTATGGATGGCAGCATTTCAATATAAACAGCCGATAAAAGCACCATAAAAAGGCCGCCCCTTAACTCCAGGGATTTCCACGGAGAATCCTTTTTTGCGGTGTCCCTGGAGTCCAGCCAGAGCCATATTGAAAGAGCAAATTGTACGATGCCAATAAACATAGGAAACACGTGAGCATCAATTATGGTGGCCATGGAGAATCTAGGCAAATTGTATGCCAGTATGACGTAAAATATTGAAAACACTGCAAGGCCGCTTGCAATCCACCTGTCGGCCGTCCAGCTTTTAATCAATTTAACACCTCCAACTTCATCATCTCTGTGAGGCGGCGGGCCCAAATTGCCCGCCGGCCTGCACATTCTTATAGCCAATTATTTAATCAAACCTAAATTTTTCAGGATTCCCTCCAGCAATTGATTCTGTTCGTCGAGGAATTTGACGAAATCATCCCCGGGCAGATAAGTATTCTGCCAGTTGTATTTTGTAAGGGTTGCTCTCCATTCATCGGTTTCCACCATTTTTGCAATAGCATCAGCGATGTAATTTTTTGCATAATCGGGCATCTGTGGCGGTCCAAATATGCCTCTCCATACTTCAAATGTAGCATCAATACCCTGTTCCTTTAGCGTAAGTATGTCTTTCAGCCTCTGGTCTTTCAATCTTTCAGGGGATGTCACGGCAAGGCCCCTAACATTCCCTGCTTCCAGTTGGCCGAGGATATCACCTACACTTGTAGAAACAACATCAATTGAACCTCCCAGCAGTCCCGCTATAAGTTCTCCTCCACCCTGAAAGCTCAAATATGGAACTTCTTTAACATTTACTCCTTTTTGAGCTGCTGCCATCATAAAGGAAAGGTGATCCATACTTCCCGGCGATGAGGCTCCGCCTATTTTCACGCTCTTGGGGTCGGCCTTCAATGCATTCATGACATCATCGAGGGTCTTGAACTTGGAATCCTTCTTAACGCCGATAAATTGATAATCTGAGAACAACTTGGCTATAGGCGTCAAATCTTTATAGCTGAACTTTGTCTGACCGTTTAAGTTTATCAGCAATAGCGG
This sequence comes from Thermoanaerobacterales bacterium, assembly GCA_012840135.1. GTDB lineage: Bacteria > Bacillota > Thermosediminibacteria > Thermosediminibacterales > Tepidanaerobacteraceae > Biomaibacter. The sequence goes on along the minus strand of DUMA01000003.1, from coordinate 67,139 downwards.
AGGTGAATACACTATAAGGGTATCTTCCGCACCTTTTTTGTTCTCCACCACATGGCTCAAGGCCACGGCTCCACCGCCGCCTGCCCTGTTTTCCACCGGCATGGCGACCGAAACGAGTTTCTTTTCCGTCAGAATCTGGGTTACGCTGCGCGCCGTGAGATCCCATCCGCTGCCCGGACCTGCCGGTGCAATCACTGTAATGGGCTGCGTGGGATAGTTCGGCGCTGCCGGCTCCGCACTTTTGTTTCTTCCGCTGCTGCCGCATCCTGCCGTTAAGATAATTACCATGGACAGCAAAAGTGCTATAAAACCATATTTTTTAATACACATTTCTTAATAACCTCCCTTAATTTTCTCCTTAATAATGAAATAAGTTAGCCTTTGAGAGTTAGGCAAAAATTTTCAAAAAAACTTTTCTCACAAATCCCCCCTAAAAGTCTTTTTCTAAACATCCATGGTTTCTTTATCGTAAACAAACATCACCTCCGTTTTTGTCCTTTACTGGAATCATTATATTCATCAGCGGGACATGCTGCTGGGCGGCATGCATGTCGGTTTCGCCAATGGTTCCCTGTGGTCGCGGCCTTGGAAGGGTTATTTTAATGGCATTGGCCGCATCAAAATATACAAATGATATTATTTTTTCTACAGGTACACGGTATAGCCTGGAAATGAGTTCTTTTGTTATATAGCCACCGTTTTTTATCATCATATAGTCGTCTTTACTTTTAAATATGATATCCATTGTCATTTCAAAAGGGCCCGCATTCTTGCTGCGTATTACTTTTGCTATGTCTTTCAGCGGCAATGTATTTGCCATTGCTTACACCTCCAGGTATTTTATGGGGAAAAGTTTTGTTGGATCATCCACTTCCATAAGATGATACACATTGAACTTGCACACTTCACCCAGAGGGATTTCGAGAGGTGTAAAGGGAAGTGCAATGTTGCCCGCTGTGGCAATCCTGCCTTCATAAGGGCAGTGGAGCATCTCGGTTCTGGCTCTGGAGCATATGGCAGTAGCCATTTCCTGAGTCGGTGCGGCTACCTCCAGTATTACGCACAATTCCAAGGGCTTAAAATCCTTTTCCGGTTCGTATTCTCCCATAACGCCGTTTTTACCGTAAATGTGAAACACCATCTGGTAGTTTTCTTTAGGTATATCGCTGAAGTATTCTTCTACATCACTTGTTACCCTTTTAATAATCTCATCCATTTGTCCTATGGCTATCGGGTCTCGTATGCCTGCAATAAAAATGGATCTATAGCCAACTTTTTTCGCTCCTTCCAATTTGACCGTATATTTTTCCGAAGGGATAAATCTGCTTCCGGTGACTCTCACACTTCTCTCGGACTCCTGCTCGAACTTTGCATCGGAAAGATCCGTAATGCCCCCCGGCCCGGGAAGAAGATAGGGATGACTCTTTTCATACAGCGTGTGGGCCGCCACCGAAGAAACCGTGCACTTTTCCCCGGGATTTAAAGGCTCGACGACAAAGTGGTCTTTTCTTAAGACGCCAAATATGTTTTTACCTGCCGGTTCGGCACATAAAGCGCCGCATTCCATTATCTTGCCTATATGCCAGCAAAGGCCGGGATCAAAACCGTGTTTTATGCCGGGGGCAGCAATGGGCACGGGATCGTAAGTCCTGCCCGAGACTATGATATCTATATTCGGCCTTTCACTTAGTACCTTTAAATAAGGCTCTACCCCCATCTGTGCTACGATAGTAGTAGCGCTATTTATCTCCTCTTCCGTCAGAGGCTCCACGGGGCCGCAGGGGCTTATCCTGCCTTCTTTTAAATTTTGTAATAAATATTCTTTTTCCATCTGAGCATATATTAACGCAATATTGAAGTGATAACCCTTGCTCTTTGATATTTCCTTTATTATTTCGGCAAAGGCGTCTACATGCTCATCGGAACCGTCTCCTCCCGCAGAACTTATGAAGACAGGTATCTTTTTTTCGAAACACGCTTCCAGCAAGAGTGAAATATCTTTGTAATATGCTTCGCGAGAACATGTCATGGCCCCCAAGCCCAATTTATGCGGCCCACTGTCGGTGGAGCCTGAATCTATGGTTATAACATCGGGGTTCATGTCAAGACCTTTTTTGAACCACTTTGCCGGAAACCCGTAACCCAGCATGCCCGCAGGGGTTAGAATGCGGATTTCGTCTTTTGACATTGTCCCATCCCCTTTTATAAAGTAAAATCACAATTGCGGTACGAAGAAGTATTTTTTTACTGGTTCAGTGAAGAAATGTTTGCCTGAGTCATAAAACAAGTTATTTTTTAGCGTAATTCAACAATCCGCCTGCCAGCAGTATTTCCTTCTGCCGGTCGGAAAGGTTGTGCCTTACCTTGAAGGTTTTCCCGGTAGTAATGTTCTTTACTTCGAGGCTGTCCGAAAGAAGGTTTTCTCTTACGTTCTCTATAGCGAGCTCGTCACCTTCCCCCATACTTTTGTTTATCTCGTCATAATCTTTCTCGTCCTCAAAGGTGAGGGGGAGGATGCCGAAGTTTATGAGATTCTGACGGTGGATTCTGGCAAAGGATTTGGCGATGACGGCCTTTATCCCGAGATACAGCGGAGCCAGGGCTGCATGTTCCCGGCTGGAACCCTGCCCGTAGTTCGCTCCGCCCACTATGAATCCTCCGCCGGCACTTCTCGCCCTCTCCGGGAAAGTGGGGTCTATTGTTTCAAAGCAATGTTTGGATATCTCCGGCACATTTGAGCGCAGCGGAAGGATTTTGGCCCCGGCGGGCATGATGTGGTCGGTGGTTATGTTGTCTCCCACTTTCAGCAGCACCCTGCCCATTAATTTATCAGGCAGCGGTTCCGCTTTGGGCAGGGGCTTAATGTTCGGCCCCCTCAAAATCTCCACATCGCCTCCATCTGCGGGGGGAGGGATAATCATGCGGTCATCGATCTCAAACTTTTCGGGCATCTCAACTACGATCTGCTCGCCGAGATATCTGGGATCAGTGATGACCCCGGTAAGGGCTGACGCTGCAGCGGTTTCCACACTCACAAGGTATACCTTTGCATTTTTGGTGCCGCTCCTGCCCTCGAAGTTTCTATTGGACGTCCTGAGGGATACGGCCCCGGTGGCCGGTGCCTGGCCCACGCCCAAGCAGGGGCCGCAGGCACACTCCAGGAGTCGGGCGCCGGCTGCTACTATATCGGCAAGAGCACCGTTTCTTGAAAGCATGTACAGCACCTGTTTGGAACCTGGAGCTACCACAAGGCTTACATTGGGTGCTATGGTCTTGCCCTTCAATATTTTTGCAAGTTTCATCAAATCAACATAAGAGGAGTTGGTGCAACTGCCTATGAAAACCTGATCGACCTTTAGCCCGTCCACTTCAGAAACTTTTTTCACATTGTCGGGACTGTGGGGCAGGGCGATAAGAGGTTCCAATTCATTCAGGTTAATGTCGATGACCTCATCATATTCTGCGTCTGGATCGGCGGCAATGGGAGTAAAAACATGTCCTCTGCTCTGGGCATCAAGGAATCTTTTTGTGATTTCATCGCTGGGGAAAACGGATGTTGTGGCTCCCAACTCTGCGCCCATGTTGGTTATGGTGGCCCTTTCAGGCACACTTAAAGATTTCACACCATCACCGCTGTATTCTATTACCTTTCCCACTCCACCTTTTACTGAAAGCCGCCTCAGTACTTCCAAAATGACATCTTTGGCCGATGCCCACGGTGCCAGTTTGCCGTGAAGCCTCACGTTGACCACTTTCGGCATGTTGAGGTAAAACGGGTGTCCCGCCATGGCCATAGCTACGTCCAGACCTCCTGCACCTATAGCCAGCATCCCCAGGCCTCCTCCCGTTGGTGTGTGGCTGTCGGACCCCAGCAGGGTCTTGCCCGGAACGCCAAACCTTTCCAGGTGTACCTGGTGGCATATACCGTTACCAGCCCTGGAAAAATGCACCCCGAACTTTGCGGCGGCGGTCTGAAGGAACCTGTGGTCATCGGCGTTTTCAAAGCCGGTCTGCAGCGTGTTATGGTCCACATAACTTACCGAAAGTTCGGTCTTCACCCTTGGAATTCCTATAGCCTCAAATTCCAGGTATGCCATGGTCCCCGTAGCGTCTTGTGTAAGGGTCTGGTCTATCCTGATGGCGATCTCTTTACCCGGAGTCATATCGCCTTCCACCAGATGTGAAAAAATAATTTTTTGCGTAAGATTCATGCCCATTTTATTCCCTCTTTCCGTCTTAAATTAGTTTTGTTTGTATAAAAGTCAGGCCGGTATTTGTTAAAAAACCCGTTATTCTGGCCCGATCCATTTCGTTTTGTCTGTATAAAAGTCAGGCCGGTACCGGAGGCGGCACTGAAGCAGGATAAAATGCCGAAGTAATATATAAAATATTCTGCAATGTATGCGGGATACCTTTATAATTTAAAGCCGTTTTTATTTTTGACTCCCATTTAATAACCTGCATATACGGCCGGAAAATTTTGTACAAAGATGGTGGTTATTTATTATTTATTGCCGTTTACATTGAAGGTCTTTAAATAAGCCTCGAGAGCCCCCTGAAGATGATTTTCAACCATCTGTTTTGCTCGTGCGGCGTCCCTGTCAATAACCGCCTGCAGGATTTCCCTGTGGTCTTTCAAGGCGGAAAGTTTCCTTTCCTTTTTGCCCATGGTCACTACCCGGAAGCGCTCGAGATACTCCTGGTACGTGTTTATAAGTTTTATGAGGCGTGGCATCCTGCAGGATCTAATCAATATTTCGTTGAACTCCTGGGATGTATTAAAAAGATTTGTCGTATCATCCTCTTCAGTCAGTTCGCTCATTCGTTCGAGGAGGGCTTTAAGTTTTTTAATTTCCGCTTCAGTGATATTCTTAACCGTATATGTTATGGCAAGAGCTTCCAGAGCCTGCCTTATGGAGTATATCTCGATTATGTCATCGGGGGTAAAACCCTTTACCACTACCCCTTTGCGGGGCACATGTTTGATCAAGCCTTCCGTTTCAAGCTTTCGCAGAGCTTCTCTGATAGGCGTCCTGCTCACCTGCATCTTTTCTGCCAGTTCTTTTTCCACCAACCTATCCCCTGGCTTCAGTTCCCCATCAAATATGGCCTTGCGAATAGACTCGAATATCAAATCTCTGATAGGTTTAATGCTGGAAACATTGAAAGATTCAAGGGCACTTTTCATTTTTTCACCTCTTGCCGTAAGTCTTCTGCTTGAATAAACTGCCACACCTATATTATGCATCCCGCATCCGGGATACATTTTATAATATTTATATAATTCTACGCACAATTTAAAATTCCTGCAAAGAAAAAAAATATCTTTTATGTTTTTTATTTTTAAAAACATGACCACCTGCCGGAACAACCGAAAGTAATAATTTAAATAAAGGCAAAAAAAAGTTGTTCCTTTCGGTGCAGCCTGAAAAAATGTGCGGCCAAGGGCCATTCAAAAAACCTTGATGCTCAACCGGCCAAGCTCTTAACGGCAAGTTGAGACCACCCGTAAAACGGGTGGTCATGATATCGTCTAACTTTTATTTTTTAGCTCCTCTATCAGTTTTTCCGCCCTCACCTGGTTAAAAATACCACACGGGCAGAAGGTGGCCAGCTTCCATGCCGCTTTTTCAGGGGTAATTTTCCCTTTTTTTACATCCAGGACAAGTTTTTTTACAAGATTGGGAGAAATCATGTGGTGGCCGCACATGGTGGTTATGCTCAATATGTCATCATCGGGTAAAAGTTCTTTTTTGCCCCATATACCCAAAGAATAGTTTATAGTATGTGGAGTAACCCCCGCCTCCTTGCATGCTTGCAAGACCTCATCCAGGAGTCCGCTTATGACCACAGATATGCCAAGATTTTTCTGCTTTATGATACTTAAAAATTCCGTAACCTGTTTTCTGCTGGTAAAAACTCCCCTCAATCTCGATTTATTTCCGATGTTTTGTTTTATATATTCCTTTGGATAAGATACTATGGGACCGGTTTTAACATCCCCCCAGTTTTCAGATCCCACCAGTTCTGCTGCAGCTATAAATTCTTCCGCTTTTTCCTTGATGTTTGTATCATTTATACCCTTTGCCTGGTACATAAACCAAACATAATCGCCCTTTAAGGATTCCAAAGTACCGCTTCTGTGCAGTGAATGTGTCATCATTCATTACCCCTTTCATTTATTCATCGACCAGAGGCCTGCCCAATCCTACATTTACCTTGCCCCTGTAAGGCTTCGGCAGCCCCAGTTTTTCAATATGTTCAAGGACAGGACTATAACCGTTTTCGTCAACTCGAACCATAACTCCCAGAGAAAATACTGTATCTATTTCCTTTTCAACTTTTTTCAGAGCTTTGATTATTTCGGGAAAAGTTTCCATAGGGCATTTGCCTTCTATGATTATGGAAAGAACATTTGTATCGAGATACTCTTCTTTGATTTTTCCTTTGCTGTTGTCTTCCATCAACATAGCCAGAGGTGTGGTATCCTCTCCTTCCAGCTTTAAACCTGCTGCCGTAACCGCCATGGCCACTTTTTCGACGTCCCTCAGCCGGCACCCTATGCCGGGTCGCCCCATGTCTATGCATATGCCTACTTTTCCCTTTTTTACCCTACCGGTCACATCATTGGTCTTACTCTCCTCGGTACCCCTGCCCGGGACCCCCGTCTGTTCGGTAGTTTCCACCGGGTCGCTGATAATATGCTGGAACTGGCCTATAAAATTACTGATTTCCGGTTTTTCAATGGCATTAAAAGGACATACCTTATTTCTCACGCATACATAACAGTTGGGGCAGATATCCTGATCCACTACAGCTTTTTTACCTTCCAATTTTATGGCTTCAAGAGGGCAGTATGGAATACATGTGCCACAACCTGTGCATTTTTCTTGATTAATTATAGTCATAGCATCTCCTCCATATAATAGAATTCATCCTATGTTTTTGGGATATTGTATCCCATCCTTTTGGAAAAAATATTAAAAATCAATTACAGGTTTTCGGATAATTTCTTTTTAGATAACTTTTCTCGGAGGAAGGGGAAAAATAAAGAGAATAAAGTCAGCAGCAGGAGAACTAGAGTTATGGGCCTTTGAACAAATATGGCCCAGCTGCCATGGGACATTATCATAGCTCTCCTTAAAGAGCCTTCCGCCATGGGTCCCAATACCAGTGCCAGCACAACCGGTGCGGTGGGAAATTCAAGCTTCTTCATAAAATATCCCACGATGCCAAACAAAAGCATCAATCCCACGTCGAACAGGCTGTTTTTAACCGAGTAAGCTCCCACGAAAGCCAGTGCGATGATGAGGGGATATAAAATTCTGTTTGGTATCTGTATTACTTTCACAAAAAAGTTCACCGAAATCAGGCCCATAATCAAAAATGCGATATTTGCCAGGATTAAACCTGCAAAAATGCCGTAGACCACATCTATATGGTCTCTGAAGAGAAGCGGCCCCGGACTTATGCCCTGAATCATGAATGCCCCCAGCAGCACCGCAGTGGTTTCAGAGCCGGGGATGCCCAGCGATAGCAGAGGAACCATGGCACCTCCGGTCGCAGCGTTATTTCCCGCCTCCGGCGCTGCCACTCCCTCAAGGCTGCCTTCTCCGAATTCCTCCGGATGTTTTGACCATCTCTTGGCTTCGTTATAGCATATAAACGAAGCTATGGTAGCACCGGCCCCCGGCAATATACCTATAAAAGTCCCTATAACTGAAGAATTCAATATGGAAACCATAACAGACTTTAGTTCCGAAAAACTGGGCAACTGCTCCAGAAAACCAATTTTTTTAGTTCTAAGATATATGCTTTCTTTACTCTCCGCATTGAGGAGCACCTGAGCTATAGCAAAAAGCCCGATGAGCACAGGAATAAACGAAATTCCATCGAATAAATTATACATTCCGAAGGTATATCGAGGAGAGCCGTTGATTAAGTCAAGCCCCACCGTACCAAGCAAAAGGCCAAAGGCACCCGACAGGAGACCTTTCACCAGATGTTCTCCGGCAAGGCTGGTGATTACGCTGAGGCCGAATACAGCCAGAGCAAAGTACTCCGGCGGACCGAAGCTGATCGCCACTTTTGCAAGGAGAGGAGCAAGAATCATTAGAACAATGAGGCTGAAAACGCCGCCGATAAACGATGCTATATTCGACATTCCAAGGGCTTTGCCAGCTTTTCCCTTTATCGCGAGCTTGTAGCCATCAAAGGCGGTGCAGGCGGCAGCCGTTGTGCCAGGAGTATTTATCAGGATGGCAGTAATGGAACCCCCATACATGGCCCCCGTATAAATGCCCAGGAGCATCGATAGAGCTGCGATGGGTGACATACCGTAGGTCAACGGCAGCAAAAGGGCAACACCCATCGATGCATTGATGCCGGGAAGGGCTCCAAATATGATGCCCATGGCCGTTCCAAAAAGGGTAATTAAAAAATTGTAAGGCTGAAAGATGGTCACCAGTCCTTCAAACAACAATCCAAGGTCCAAATGCAACACCCCCTATATAAAGTATCCGCTGGGAAGAGGTACTTTTAAAAGTATATGGAATATGCTGTACAGACTGGCAGAAACTAAAAAGGCAGATACGACATCCACGAGATTTATGGTTTTTTTATCATGCAATATTAAAATATTTGTCAGGACATATATGAAAGTAGTAGTGGCATAGCCTATCACATTCATCAATACAAGATACGCGATGCAGAGCAATATCAAAAAAAAAGCTGTAAAGGAATATTCAAGTTTAATCAGTTTTTCTTTCCGTTTAAACAGACTAATCAGAAGAACTACACTCAGCACAATCAATAGCACAGAAACAAGTTTTGGGTAAAATCCCGGACCCAGGCCCAAATTCCCTCCGACATTATTCTGGTCAAGAGAAAATGACATCAAAAACCAGACAATGCCTAATGCCAGCGTAAAAAATCCGGTAATAATTTCTCCCAACCTTTTCACCTCTTCCTTCCCTGCTTTTTATTAGAGCCGCGCCGGCAGCTTGGTGCGCACCTTGCTGCCGGTCACGGTATACCTTATTTAATAAGGCCCATTTCGGTCAGAGTTTTCTTGTAAAACTCATTTTGCTGCTCGATAAAATCATAAAACTCGTTACCGTTTTTGATTTCTTCAATAATATTGTTTTTCTTGTAGTAATCCTTCATCACGGGGTCGTCCAGAGCCTTTTTAAAACCTTCAAAGAGCACTCCCTTTATTTCTTCGGGAACTCCTTTGGGAGCCACTATTCCCCTCCATGTCTCCACAATTATATCGTAGCCTTTTTCCTTATATGTAGGAACATCGCTGTAGTCCTGAAGCCTTTCGGCGCTGAAAACCCCGATACCTTTCAGCTGCCCTGCTTCAAGCTGGCTGGATATTTCGCTGGGATTGCCGTTTAATACATCTACATGCCCACCAAGGAGTGCGGCCATAGCTTCACCGCCGCCTTCAAAAGGTACAAAGTCCACTTTTATACCGGTAGCCTTTTGAAAGAGGGCTGCTGCCACATGATCGGTGGTACCTACTCCAAAGGTCCCCCATTTTAGATTCTTGTTCTTCCCTATTGTCACAAGATCTTCAATGCTCTTGATTTCTCCCCCGGCCCTTACAGCGGTCATTGTGGCGTCACGACCTATCATGATTATCGGATCAAAATCCTTATATGTGTTGGGAGTGTTTTTTGTAAGCGGTGTCAACACATAATTTGTAGTAACCGCCAGAAGGGTATAGCCATCGGGCTTCTGACTTGCCAGGTAAGCCATGGCTGTGGCTCCGCCACCACCCGGCTTATTTTCCACCACTATAGGCTTGCCCAGGATAGGTTCCGCCGCCTTGGCCAGGGTTCTGCCGAATACATCACTGCCACCTCCCGGAGATCCCCAAACAACAAGGCTGATGGGTTTTTCAGGAAAGTTTATTTTTTGTTGCTGCTGTTCCTGTTTTGGAGATTCCGCCTTTTGAGAACCGCAGGATGCTGCAAAAGTGATTACACAGAGAACCAAAACAGTGATCAAACAAAGCCGGAAGATTTTTAACTTATTCACGAAATTGACACCTCCCATTTTTTTGAATATTTTTCTTGGTTTAAAAAATATTATATTCCATTTATCACCTCCCGAATATTTGGCCATTTAGGATACTGTATCCCATAAAAATTGAGGGAAAATCCCTGGCCGCCTCTATTATAGCTTTTTATCTTTTTTATTGCGACAGGACCTTAATGCTATCTTCTTCATGGATTTTTTTCAGGAGAGCCTTTCCAGCATTTTCAATATGATTTTTGATCAACTGTTCGGCCTTGCTCTTATCTTTTTCCTTAATAGCTTGCAGTATATCGTTATGTTCCGAAAGTGCAATTTGGGGCCTGCCCTCCACCGATAGAGACTTGTGTCTGAACCTTTGAATCTGGTCGTGAATGTTTCGGAGCAATTCCGAAAGTTTGGGACTTTTGGAAGCGTTCAAGATGCAATCGTGAAAGCGTGTATTGCATTCCACTTCTTTGTCGAGATCGCCCTTTTTAATGGCTTGGTCCATTTCCTGCAGGATTTCTTCCATTTGCCTCAAGGTCTTTGAATCGATATTATCAATAGCCAGTTTTACAGCCAGGCCTTCGAGAGCACCCCGGATATTGAAAATCTCCTTCACCTGGGATTCATTTATAGGAGCTACCATTACGCCCTTTCTAGGCAGATTCACCACCAGCTTTTCTATTTCCAGCCTTCTTATGGCCTCCCTTACAGGAGTCCGGCTTACCCCCATTTCCTCTGCTATCTGACTTTCCACGAGCCTCTCTCCTGGCTTAAAATATCCATTTAATATGGCTTTCCTCAACCTCTCGAAAACGGCATCCCTCACTGTCTTGTAGTCGTCAATTCTCAAGCTTTCTTTTTCAGTCATATTTGCACCTCATTTGAATCCTGTATCCCATTTCTCAATATTTATAATTCTACACAGATTAAAAAATTCCTGCAAGCAAAAAAAATTTTACAAAGATTTTTAATAACATTATCTGATACATCTCATCAACTTCTTTTCGTTCAGCACAATTATTTTCTGCCTGGTCATATCTATTATTCCGTTCTTTTTCATATCGCTCAAGACCCTTGTCACGGTCTCCCGGGAAGTGCCCACCAGAGCCGCCATTTCCTGCCGGGTGAAGGGCAGATCCACCTCGATGCCGTTCTGGGTTCTCTGACCGTAGTCCAGGCATATCTTATGGAGCATGCAGGCGGTCCTATCATAAGTATCCCTGAAGGCCAGGTTTCTTATCTGTTCCTGGGTTTCCCGAAGGCGTCCCGCCATGATCTTGATAATTTTCAGGGCTATCTGCAGGTTCTGGCTTATAAGTTTTTCAAGGTCGCTGTTTTTTATAAATCCCACGATGGAATCTTCCACAGCTTCGGCGCTGGCCGGATATGAAGCGCCGCCTAAAAGCACGGCTTCTGCGAAGACATCGCCCTCCTGGAAAATATGGACTATATATTCCCGCCCTTCCTCATCGGATTTGTAAATTTTTATTTTGCCGAATTTGACGAAATATACCGCTTCTCCAGGGTCGCCTTCCTGGAAAATCACAGCGCCTTTTCTGAATCTTGCCGTCTGCACCAGTTCCTTGATTTTCCCCAGCTCATCATCGGACAGCCCCGAAAAAATAGGGATTTTCTTTAAAATCTCCCGTTCCATAATATAACCTTCAATGTACCCCCTCTTTTGAGGCCCATGGAATCAATCGTCCCCGACCTCCAGTTTTGAATCTAAAACGGAAAAACTTCGCAATATCAGGCCACAGGCTCGAGGCTTTCGAACCTCGAGCTCTGTACCTCGAAGCTTGTGATCAGCCCGACTGGCTCTGGCGGAATTTTTCCAGGCTGGCGAATTTTGTAAATTTTGAAAGCCACACCAATTCCACGACTCCCGTAGGACCGTTTCGCTGCTTTGCTATGATGACCTCCGCAATATTCTTTTTCTCGGTATCGGGGTTGTAATAATCATCCCTGTACAAAAAGGCCACCACATCGGAGTCCTGTTCCTGGCTGCCGGATTCCCTCAAGTCGCTGAGGATGGGGCGGTGGTCCGACCTTATTTCCGGCGCCCTGGAAAGCTGGGACAGAGCCACCACCGGCACCGACAGTTCCCTGGCCAGGGCCTTTAATGACCTCGATATGTCGGATATTTCCTGCTGACGGTTTTCTGAGTTGCCCTTCCCCGACATGAGCTGCAGATAGTCTATCATTATGAGACCTAGCCCTTTTTCGGCTTTAAGCCTTCGAGCCTTGGCTCTAAGCTCCAGAGAAGTTATCCCCGGCGTGTCGTCGATATATATGGGAGCCTGGGAAAGCGGCCCCATGGCCCTTGCCAGGCGGGGCCAATCGTCTTCCTCAAGCTTTCCGGTGCGGAGCCTGTGGCTGTCCACATTGGACTCGGCACAGAGAAGCCTTTGAACCAACTGCTCTTTTGACATTTCCAGGCTGAAAATGGCCACCGGAACTTTATATCTTATGGCAGCATTGGCGGCAATGTTCAGAGCGAAGGATGTTTTGCCCATGCTGGGCCTGGCGGCAATCAGGATGAGATCCGAGGGCTGCAGGCCTGAAGTCATTTCATCCAGGTCAGGGAACCCCGTGGGCACTCCTGTTATGCCTCCCTCGGAATTGTAAAGCTGTTCTATGCGTTCAAAGGTATCCAGAAGAATATCCTTGATATGGTAAAAATTTTCTACCCGTCTTTTCTGAACGATTTCAAAAATCATGCGCTCGGCTTCATCCAGCACCTGTTCTGCATTTTCCTTTGAGTCATAAGCCATGGACATAATCTGGGAGGATGTGCTGATAAGTTTGCGCAACAGTGCTTTTTCCTCAACAATGCTGCAGTAATGAGCAATGTTGGCCGCGGTGGGAACGATTTCGGTAAGGGTGGTAAGATAGGTTATCCCGCCCACCTGCTCCAGCAGCTTCTTTGAGCGGAGGGCTTCGGAAACGGTTATCAGGTCTACGGGCTCACGGTTTTCGTTGAGTTCTACCAGCACTTCAAAGATCCTGCGGTGGGATTCCTTATAAAAATCTTCGCCTTTTAAGCGCTCCACCGCCACAAATATGGCGTCTTTTGAAAGCAGCATGGAACCCAGTACCGACTGCTCCGCTTCAAGGTTGTATGGAGGAACTTTTAAGTTATCCATGCAATCACCCTTCAATTATTTTCAATAATATTTTTGTTTCCACCTCGGGTGCAAGCTTGATGGTAACCTCATAGTCCCCCACCGATTTTATGGGGCTTGAAAGTTCTATCTTCCTTTTGTCTATATCTATATTGTACTGCTCTTTAAGAGCTTCCGAAATGTCCTTGGAGGTGATGGAACCGAAAAGTTTTCCCTGCTCGCCAGCCTTGACCTTCAGCGTCAAATGGGTTTTGGCCAGCATTTCGGCCTGCCGGATGGCTATCTGCTTTTCCTTTTCCCTCTTTTTTTCCTGAGCTTTCTTTTCCTGTTCCAACTGCCTTAATCCCGCTTCGGTAGCTTCCGCCGCCATTTTCCTGGGGAAAAGATAATTTCTTGCATAGCCCTCGGCAACATTCACCACCTCGCCCTTTACTCCTATATCTTTTACATCTTTCAAAAGTATTACCTTCATGTGGCATCACCCTCTTTTAAATACTCTAAAATCGCAGTTTTCAGTTTCTCAATGGCACCTTTCAGGTCCGTATCTTTCAGCTGGGCGCCGGCTACCGTCATGTGGCCTCCGCCCCCCAGCTTTTCGAGGATTCTTTGAACATTCACATTTCCTAAAGACCTGCCGCTGATGGACAGGCCCTCCTCTGTAGGCACCAGCACAAAGGAAGCGTAAACGCCCTTAATCTCCAAAAGGCTGTTGGCGGCTTGCGCTGCTGAGAGGGAAGGATTTTTGGGCTTTTCTTCATAATAGGATATGGCAATGTGCTCAAAGGGCTGCTGGGCTCTCTTTACCACTTCAGCCCTGGCATTTACAGTATCCATGTCTTCCTGGAATAACTTGTAAACCGTGGTGGGGTCGGCCCCCAGCCGCCTCAGAAAGGATGCGGCCTCGAAAGTGCGGACACCGGTCTTGAAGGCAAAGTTTCTGGTATCCACCGCTATCCCCGAAAGCAGGGCGGTGGCCGAAAGGGGCGTCAACTTTACTTCTTCGCCCATGTATTCGATCAATTCGGTCACCATTTCGCTGGTGGAAGATGCATAGGGTTCCAGATATACCAGAAAAGCCTTATCGATGAACTCTTCGCCCCTCCTGTGGTGGTCTATTACCACCACCTTTTCGGCTTTGCGAAGCACGCCCTGGGAAAGACACAGGGACGGCCTGTGGGTATCTGCCACGATGGCGAGAGTCTTTTTAGTCATCCTCGCCATAGCTTCTTCTTCCCTGAGGAAAGATTTTTTCAATTCTTCATCGCTTGCGAGAAGATCCATGAGGGATTCCACCGAAGGACTCTGCTCCGGAGAAAGTATGATGTACCCTGCCTTGCCCAGGCTCCGGGCCGCCGTTACCAGGCCTATACCGGCTCCGAGGGCATCCATGTCAAGAAACTCATGGCCCAGCACCAGGACCATGTCCGATTCTTCCATGAGGTCTCTCAGGGCATGGGATATCACTCTCGCCCTCACCCTGCTGTACTTTTCCAGTTCTTTTGTTTTCCCGCCGTAAAAATAAGTCTTACCTTCAGCCTTCAGTACCGCCTGGTCGCCGCCCCTCCCCAGGCATAATTCCAGTGCATTCTGGGCTGTTTTGTTGACCTCAAGGAGCGATGGCTGGCCGCAGGCTATACCCATGCTGATGGTGACCGGCATGGCAGGTTTTACCTTTATTTCCTTTATATCCTCCAGAATGGAAAACTTGCTCTCTTCCGCGCGATTCAGCTCTTTCAGGCTAAGCAGTGCTATGAATTTATCGCTCTCGTATTTTTTAACAAAACCGTTCAGACTCTGTACCCACTGGGTTACTATCTTGTCAATCCTTGCTAAAAGTTCGGGGCGGTTTTCGTCGGGACACGCTGCCATGATCTCGTCGAAGTTGTCTATCTGTATATATATGATGGCTGGCTTTTCCTCGTTAGACTTTTTTTTGAGCTCAAAAAGTTCGGTAATGTCTTCAAAAAACAAAACATTAAACTTTCGGCCGCGCATTTTTCCATTTGTCTCATAGAGTCTGCTTTTAACGGAATACATCCTGCCCTTCAGCTTTATTTCTATCCTGGCCTGGTCCTGCGTCAAAGCCCTTGCATCTTCCGCAGAAATCAGATCCGATAGTGTCCCCCCGGGTTTCTTCGTTTCAAAGAGGGATGAAAAGGCTTTATTTTCCCAGTAGATCTTTTCCTTATCGTCAACGATGGCTACGGGCTCCTGAAAATTATAAAAGATCTCCCTCCAGAAAATCTGCCTCGTGGCAGCTTCGGGATAGAGCAGTTCTGGCCATTCCCGCTTTTTGCCTTTCATCCTGTCCATCACATAAAACAAAAGCGGTACAAATGCCGGCAACAAAGCAATAGCCATCCATGGTTTTATGAAAATGAAGATGATGATTTCAACGGCAAGGATAAAGAGAGCAAATATAAGGACATTAAAATCCTTACGACCGGACATAAAAATCCCTCTCAACGAAGAATCAAATTTTACGGAAATTAAAGAGAATGTCAAACATCCCCGCCCACAAAACTATCTGGGATACCAGGGGGTTGAAAAATATCAGAAATACAAACAGGACCCGCAGGATTTTATTCAGATTAAATCGGCCCATGTAGTAAGACACCAATGAAAGCCCCTCTATTATAAAGGCAAATCCGAATATGAGTTGAAGGTTAATGCCTATAGATTTTAGAACTCCCACAGGCCAGTAGTATTCCAGGAGGTTCATGAGCACTCCTAGCAGGAAGAAAAAAACGGTGTAATCCGGAAGCTTCCACAGCCAGAAAGGAGTAAAATCTTCCAGCTTTTGCCCGAGGCGGGAAAGTATCAGTTTGGTCACCTGGTAGTTCAAGAAAGCCGATACCACCGATGACATTACCAGCAGGGCTGGAATGGCCATGGCAAAGAAATCCAGAATTTTCCCGTAACTTTCCAAAATCTGTTTTACGGTTTCGGGGCTTGCACCCATGTTTTTATATATATTTCCCACCATGGTTATGGAGTCCCTCATGGCAGACAGCTCCATCTGCATGGGATTAAAACCCATTATATATATGGTAGTGACAATGAGAGCTATTTCGGATACGAGCGAAGCTCCACTGCCGACAAAAAGTACTTTATAGGGACTGAATTTTTTTCTTATGGCCCACCCCATGACCACTCCCAGAAGCCCGAAACCCAGTACCACATTGAAGGCCTGGGCAAATCCCTGGAACATGGCCACCACTATTCCCGCCACCGCAGTGGCGAGGATGCTGGTCCTCAAACCATGCCTTATCCCTAAAATGACAATGGGAACGGGCCATATCAGGCTGGCGAATATGCCCAGAACAGGCACGTAAAGGGCTATGAGGCTGATGATGATGGTTATGGCGGAGAGCATGGCCCCCTCCACCATGGATCTGGTGTTTGCAGGTCCCATTAAGCTCCTCCTTCTGCTTAAAAAAAGAGAGGGAAGACCCTCTCTATTCTGCAGTAAATGGCAGCAGGGCAATGTTTCTTGCCCGTTTGATGGCTATAGTTAGCTGTCTTTGATGCTTTGCACAATTGCCGGTGATGCGACGGGGCAGGATCTTGCCTCGTTCTGTTATGAACTTTCTCAGGCGATTGTACTCTTTATAGTCGATGTTTTCCACTTTATCCATGCAAAAACTGCATACCTTTTTCTTCTTGACTTTTTTTTGTTTGAATCCGCCTTCAGTCTTCATCAAAATGGCACCTCATTTCCTCCAATATCATCATTTACACCGTCGAAATCCATATTCACATCTATGCTATCAAAATCGGGTTCTGTGCTCGTCTTTGGCTTATCCAGAAATTTAACCTCATCGGCCACCACTTCCGTCACAGACCGCCGCTGACCTTCCGGAGTGTCGTAAGATCTAACCTGCAGCCTTCCCGACACCGCCACCTGCCGACCCTTTTTCAGGATGTTGGCGCAGTTTTCGGCCAGTTTTCTCCACACCACGATCCTGATAAAATCCGCTTCCCTTTCTCCCTTTTGATTTAAAAAGGGGCGGTCCACCGCCAGCGTAAACGTGGCCACCGGCACGCTGTTTGCGGGAGTATACCGGAGTTCAGGGTCCCTCGTAAGCCTGCCTATCAAAATTACCTTGTTCAAGGCTTCCACCTCTTATTTCTCTTTTTTTACAATGAGGTATCTCATAAGCCCGCTTGTTATCTTGAAGACCCTTTCCAGGTCCTGGGCTGCATCGGGATTTGAACTAAAGTTCATAAGAACATAGTAGCCCTCCCGGCGGTGATTGATAGGATAGGCAAGCCTTCTCTTGCCCCATTCATCAATCTCCTGCACGCTGCCCCCTTTTTCTTCAACAACTCCTTTGAACTTGTCCACCAATTGCTTTATGGCATCGGCTTCAAGTTCGGGGTCGATGATGTAAAGGGCTTCGTAGTTTCTCATCTTCTCACCTCCATGGACTGATGGCCCCGGTGGTACCGGAGCAGAGATGTTCGGAACGTATTATATCATTTATCAGGGGGTTTTTCAAGGTCTTCGGTCTGTTTGCGACTTACTATTTTTTTGGCGGCTTTTTCAAACTTAGGCCTTGGAATCATGACTTTTCTCCCGCAGCCCGTGCACTTTATGCCGAAATCCATACCTACACGCCAGATTTCCCATTCATCGCTGCCGCATGGATGCTTCTTTTTCATTTTCACCACATCGCCCACGAAAAAATTCAAGAGATATCATCCTCCTTTTCACTGTCCTTTTTTATATAGACCATCTTAGGATACGGGATTTCTATGCCTTCTTTTTCAAGCCTGACCTTTACGGCCCTGCGAATCTCCCTTTCCACGCTCCACTGCTGCATGGGGACAGTTTTGGCCAGGATGGTCACCACCACCTCCGAAGGCCCCAGCTTTGTAACCCCCAGCACGGTAGGACCTTCCAATATATCCTCTCTTTTGTTTCTTATCTCCCGGCACACATCTTCCAGTATCGTCAGAGCTTTATCTATGTCTTCCTCATAGGCTATGTTGACATCCACCAGAGCCCGCATGGGGCCCCGGGAATGGTTCGTCACCCTGGTTATCTCCCCGTTAGGTATGATGTGGAGCTGGCCTCCGAAGTCTCGAAGTCTGGTGCTCCTTATGCCTATATCCTCCACGGTGCCGGCAACGCCGGCGGTCTCCACATAGTCCCCCACATTGTACTGATCTTCAAAAATTATAAAAAAGCCCGATATGACATCTTTGACCAGGTTCTGAGCTCCGAAGCCCACTGCCAGGCCCCCGATCCCTGCAGCGGTCAACAGCGAGGCGGTCTTTATGCCGAAAAGCTCCAGCAAGTTCACCACAGCTACAAAATAGGTCACGTACCGGACTATGCTCTTTAAAAGGCCCGTCAGGGTTTTCTTCTTATTATTGTTCAAGGGTAGCTTTTCATACCGCTTCATTAAAAAGAAGCGATCTATGAAGCCTTCGCTGAGCTTTACCACTAAAAGAGCTAAAACTATAACAACTACGGCCCTGACCACGGGTGCCGCAAAGGGTGGAAGTTCTGTTATGAAATCATTATAAGTTCGCACTATATCCATCACAAAAACCACCATCTTTCTTGTATTACATGCAAGATTTCGCAATTCAGTTCAAGCGTAGCTTTTCCTTGCGTTCCGGGGCCAGCCCCAGGTCGTTACAGACAAACTGTCCTCTTCCCGGTGGTTTTCTCCACTATCTCGAACATGTTGGTAACTTTTCCCACCATAAGTTTTTCCTTGAGATGATAATAGTCGAGGCATGTGCCGCAGGAAAGAATCTCCACGCCCATTTTTTCAAGCTCCCTCAGGGTCTCCAGGACCTCTGAACCTTCAGTGGTAAGAAATACTCCGCTGTTCACGAAAAGCATGGCGGAAGGCAGGTGTGATGCTTCTTTTAGGGTATTCATGTAATTTCTTAGAAGGATTTTCCCCAGCTCTTCAGCCCCGATACCCAGCGTATTTTTGGAAATCAGGATGACATAATCGCTGTCCGGAGGCAGATGTAAACCTTTGTCCTTCAGGCCCTCCGCGGCATCTTTTATACCACCTTCCCGCGGGCTTTTTTCTATAGTAATTTCAAATCCCCAGTCCTTTTCTTTCACCAGGAACGGCATGCCCTGACTCTTTGCCAGCTTCACCACATTGTCCCTGGATATTTCATTATCTACGGCGGTGAGCACGCAGCCGCTTTCCATGGAATCCAGCGCCTTCTTTGTCATTATGACGGGCTCCGGACACGCCTTACCTCGAGCATCCACAAAAACTTCCATAAAAAACCTCCTGTGCTTTATAAAATTCAATATCCAATAGCCGAAAGCTTTAGAACAACAAGTCGAACGGAAAGCTCAGGGTGTTGCCTATCGATCATATTAATTTTACCACGACGGGCGTTATAAATTCCATAAATTTCAGGTGCATCAGTATGTAAGAGCCGTTCAAACCTCTGGTTACCCATCCCGCAGGCCATGCCATCAAAAATGGCGAAAGGAGAGCATATATAAGAGCCACCCAAAGAGCGGATCTGGCCAGGCCGAAAACAAGCCCCAGCAGCCGGTTAACGGCAGTGAGGTTTGTAAGTCTGGTTAGGCTATCCAGAAAAAATGCCGGAATCATAAACACCAGCTGCACCCCTGCAAATACTATAAAAAACCCTATAGCCCCCAGAGCCATATCGACAATCCGGCTCAAACCCATGGCTCCAACCTCTTCTATGCCAGTCCCGGAAACCCGAGGCACATTTAGCATCACGCTCAGGGCTGTTTCCACCGCAAAGTGGTTTTTTAAAAAATCTACCACCGAGTCTCGATAGAAGACTCCCGCATAAAGAGCCACTATTACTCCCGCCATCTTAAATGCGGAAAGGATCAGGCCCTTTGAAAAGCCCTCGATGGCACTTTTCAGGAAAATTATCAGCAGTAATATATCAATCCAGTTCACAGTACATTACCTCCTACCGGAGATAGCAATGACGCTGCTTGCGTCATCGTGGTTTATTAAAAGGCAGTAGGTATCGACGACATTTACGCCTTTTATATTTCCGGCCTTTATGCTGGACGTAAGTAAACCTTCCCGGGAAAGCACCAGAACTTCATCATCGCATACGACGTACGCAAATTCCCCGTGAAGTTTAATAGACTGCGGTTGTTTTTCCAGAACATATGACCATTTAACCCTGCACTCCGGATCCAGCATGATTATTTCAGGCCGCTGGCCAAAAGCCAGTTTTGCCTCCTTTTTCCTTACAGCCACCAGCATGTAGCCATCCTGCCCTATGTCGGCGCGGAAAATGGCATCTTCGAACCTCCGCTCCCGCAATGTCCCGCCGTCAAAACTGGCCTTGATAGCCCTGTCCTCGGCCACTGCTACCACTCCATCGGGCGTTATCCCGGCCAGGAGTATCATGACAGGCCAATCTTTCTTCCACAGGACATCGCCTTCAGCATTCACCAGGGCCATTTTACTTTTCAGGGTGTCATCCATTGTAATGAGCACAGCATGAGATCCGGTCTTTGCGGCCCGCCCCGAAATTATGCGCCCTTCCGCGGGGATCAACCACAGAACCACCCCTTTTTTATTCAGGACAGATGCGTATTCCCTGCCTTTGATTTTGCCGCCAATCAGCAGGAAATCCCCTTCAAAGCTCAGTACGGCTGGTTCCTCAAGAAAGTTGTCTTTCTTAAAATTCAGTTCTCCCGCCTCGTTCCAGAGTTCCAGGCTGTTGTCGCGATGCACCACAAAGCCCCCCGGTCCCATCCACAGCAGATCATCTCCCTCCAGCCCCTTTTCCCAGATCACTCTGCCGCCACCGTCCAGCTTCCTTATAATGCCCCTGTCAAAATTGAAGAAGCCGTCATCGCCGGCCCAGGCCATTTTTCCGGGAAGACTCAGAACTTCACGGATTTCTTGAGTTTTCGAAAGGGCGTTTTTTGACAGGTCTATGGGTGTTGAATCCATGATAATCATCATTCCCAGCACCATCACCAGTAAAATCCCGCTGAAAACCATTTTATCGGCGGGATTTTTGCGGCTCATCCTTTCACCTCCCCGACAGAAGGAAGTACATTATCACCGCGATTATTGCACCTAACAACCACCAGTACCTTCCGTAAACCGGCTTGTATGATTCACTCATGCCAGAACTGTCAAAATAGTTGCCCTGGCGGCGGCTTTCCAGGCTTATGGACTTTTTATAGAAACTCACGTATTTGTCTATTTTTTTCTGTTTTTTATAGATCACCGCCAGATTGTTATACGGCACGGGGTTGTCGGGGTCCATAGCCGCTGCTTTTTTGTAATACTCCTCGGCTTTATCGAGATCTCCGGTTTCAAAAAAGATATTGCCCAGATTGCTGGCCGCCGATGAAAAATCAGCCTTGAGTTCCAGGGCTTTTAAAAAACACTTTTTTGCTTCTTCAAAATCCCGCTGCCGGGCGCAGATGACGCCCAGTTTGTTGTAAGCCTCTGCATTGTCGGGCTCACGGCTTATCAATTCATTGAAGAGGTCTCTTGCCCCGTCATAATCCCCAAGATTCATCAATTTCCTGCCTTCCGCCATCAAATCTTCAACCATACCGTATATGCCATAAATCGGACACAGGAGACATTTAAGCATGTATGTTCATGGCCCGATCGCCAGCTGACTTTCACCTCACTCTAATTATATGCCCCATGTCGGATGCGTCGGATAAAATCATATTTGCCACCTGCAAATCCCTCGTCCCGACTTCCCGTATCAGACCATTTATTCAAATATATATTATATCATTCTATCTTAAAACCGAAAAACCTTCTGCACATAAGCAAAAATGCAAAAAAAATCCCGATAATTCCGAATAAAGGGTAGACATAACCTATCAGGTCGGAAAAACCCAAACTGGAAAGAGGGGCGCCCATAAAGAGGCAGAGCAGGGCATTATCAAAACTTATCCGGAACTTGCTGGATATGCTTTGTGCGAAGGCAAAACCAAAAGAGAGGGCAGTGGTCAGCATGGCGCAGAGCAATATGATGACAGCAGCCCAGTGCAGGTTTTTGCCGAAAGTCGAGGCTATGTACATGAGCGGTATCTCCACCCCGGAAAGTTCCGGGAAATAGGCCGAAGTCATGAGATACAATAAAGTTGCCATGACGTATATAATGCAGGATGCTATGAAGCTGGCTCCAAAGGCTTCCTGCGGTTTTTCGGTATAAGTCCCCAGAGATGACAGGACCACACATGCCGATGTCATGTTGAAACTCACATAAACCGCTGCGGAAAAAAACCATCCTCTTTTGGCCGGCTGCACCGCTTCCATAAGGGAAGATATGTCATTTAACCCCGCCAGGCTGCGGCAGCTTATAAATAAAGTCAAAATCACCATCACCGGCACTATCATTTTATTAAATCCTGCAAGACCTCCTGTACCTTTTTTCAGACAGAGCATACAGCCCATGCAAAGAAAAGCAACGGTCGGCAGATAAGGAACTTTCACGCTCTCCCAGAGCACCGCTCCACACCCCGAGAGCATGATATAATAGCCTCCCAGCAGGAACAGGTCCGATATAAACTCAAAAAGCAGCATGAGATTTTCTCCGGAAAAGGGCAGCATTATATCCCTTATGGAGACCGACTGATTTTTTATGGAAAGGTATAGGGTGAAGCTCCCTAGAAAAAAGAAGGCAGCGCATGTTACAGCAATGCCTGCCAGACCCATCTTGCCGTAAACTGTAAAAAAGCGCATTATTTCCTGGCCCGATGCAAACCCCGCTCCTATGAGAGTGCCCGCATATATAAAACCCAGTTCAAGCTGATTCTTAAAGCTCATGGCCATATCCTCCTGACAGACAAAGCAAACCCATTCAGAACATATTATGATTAAAGTCCGCAAATATGACACATAATTCTAAGGAATACTAAATTATGGAATCACATATAATCATATTAACCAAAGCTGCAGGAGGAAAATCATGCTTCTGGAAAACCCGATCACAAAGCCATGGGAGCTCAGAGTTCACATCGACTCTCCGTGTGCTCCGGAAATTTTTTCGGAATACTTTTTCAGAATGCTCCGCGAAACTTATACACCTTCACCGATGATTATTCTTTGCATAGGAACGGATCGCTCTACGGGCGATTCCCTGGGGCCCCTGGTGGGACAGATGCTGAAAAACAACTGCAGCCATGCCAGGGTGCTGGGAACACTGTCAGAGCCTGTCCATGCCGGGAATCTGGCAAAAGTGCTGGATGAAATAAATGAAAAATATAAGGACCCATTTATCATCGCCATAGATGCTTCCCTGGGCCGCTCCGAAAATGTGGGGACTATAAAGCTTGCCCGGGGCTCCATAAAACCGGGAGCCGGAGTCAACAAGGACCTGCCGCCGGTGGGTAATTTCCACGTCACAGGCATCGTAAATGTGGGCGGTTTTATGGAATACTTCGTGCTGCAAAATACCCGCCTCTATCTGGTCATGAAAATGGCAGAAATCATTGCAGAAGGAATAAAAAAGGGGCTTTTAAGATTTTTCAGCGGATGATGCAGGCAGTCTCGCGGTACATGCACGTCAAAAAAGGAATTGCCTCGCAGCAATTCCTCAGACCGTTTCCAAACTCACTTAGCCCGCATGTATTATGGAACGACCGAAACTTACAGTTTTGCCTTCAACTCTTCCACGATCTGCTCCGCAGTTTTGCCCTGGGCATTGATGATGGGTATATTCTGCATCACGTCTTCCATCCCCATGAAATTATCATCGATGCCGCTGACGATGATGGCATCGGCCTTTATGTCGCCCATGCGGGTTATGCTGTAACCCTCCCGCTCCAGGGTCCTCTTTATAGGAGAAAGAGAATCATCTACCGCAACGGTCTTCTTCATGTGCCCACTCCTTTTAAATGAAATGCTCGTAAACCCGGTTTTTTATAATCTCATAAATTTCTTCCGGCGTTCTGTCCTGGGCGTTTACCAGCAGCACCCCGTACGGATATTCCTCGCCGGTATCTCCCGACAGCGGGTCTATTATCCTGTTGTAAGTAGTTTCATAAATATTTTCCAGCTTCCTTCCGGTATATACCACGGCATCTATCACCGTATTGGGTTCTCCCCAGGACACCGTCTTATATCCCCTGCTCCGCAAATACTCGCCAATATCCTCCAGGCCGTCTTCCAGGGCAATAACCCGGGTCATTTTTACCACCTCCGCCATTTTTATTATCCTCGGAAGTGAGTAAAATTATTCCCTATCACCTTCAGAGCCCCGGGGAATATGGAAAAATTTACCGGTGAAAAGCCGATTGAGTCCCCATCGGCATGGGCCGCGGTGGGCACATCCATATCTATCCTGACCTGCTTTCCCCTGAAAACTTCAAAAGCGGGATGGTTTTTATGGCCACCGCTGAAGATCTTTGGTAAAAACTTCATTATTTCCATGCGGCTTATATCATTCACAATACATACTTCGAAAAGCCCATCGTCCACCACAGCATCGGGACAGATCATCATCCCTCCGCCGTAAAACTTTGCGTTTCCCACCGCTATCAGCCACAATTTCCTATGTATTTTTCTGCCATCTATTTCAATCACGGCTTTTCTGGGCGAAAAACGCAAAAGTGTCACGGCAAGGGCATATAAATAGGCAGGCGTTCCTGTCAGAAATTTCACATCCTCATTTACAGCTCTGGCCACTTCGGCATCGAGCCCCACCCCAGCCACATTAATAAAAAAACCTTTTTCATGCCTGCCCAGGTCGATATAGCCGGGACAACCCCGTTCAAGCACATCCAATGCTTTTACAGGGTCCGGAGGTATTCCGATGGTCCTTGCAAAATCATTGCCGGTCCCTGCAGGAATTATACCCAGTTCTACATCGGAAAGTGCAAGCCCGTTGGCCACTTCACATATAGTGCCGTCACCGCCTACTGCCACAACTCTGGTAAAGTTCTGGCTTCGGGCTCTGGATGCAATTTGCGTGGCCTCTCCTGGAGCTTCGGTAAATACAAAATCAAAATCGGACTTTATATATTCTTTGATGGTATTCCAGATCTTCAGGCTTTTTCTCCTGCCTGCCACTGGATTTACTATATATAATGTTTTCATGACGCCCCCTTGTCCGCTAAAAGAAAACCCAACTTTCGTTGGGTTAATTTGCAGCTTTTTGTTCATTTTTTACCAGCTTTAAACCCTTTTCATGAGCCCTGTTCTGCATCTCGCACTTTCCTTCCAACAGGCCTCCGTCCTCTATCACGATGCTGGCCACCTTTATATCTCCAATCACTTTGCCGGTGGACCTGATCTCTATCTTTCCCTCCAGCCACACATTTCCGCTATATGTACCAGCTATGACCGCATGGCGGGCTTTTATATCAGCATTCACCACGCCGTTTTCGGTTATGATGACATCACCGGTGCTTTCAATTTCTCCCTCGACCTTTCCTTCGATCCTGAGAATACCGGCCGCCTTAATTTTGCCGTTGAATTCCGTGCCGGAACCAAGAATAGTATCAACCTTGTCCATACTTAAAGATGCCCCCTCGGTTTTCTTTCCGAACATCGCCTTCCTCCTTACTGTAAATAGTTGGTTGGATTTTTAAGCCCTCCATTTACGCTGACCATGTAGTGCACATGAGGTCCTGTGCTCCGTCCGGTATTCCCTACTTTCGCAATTACCTGACCTTTTTTAACCTTCTGGCCCCTTTTAACGAGGATTTTGGAGGTATGACCGTAAGATGTTTCAATGCCATAGCCGTGGCTTATGGTGACCATGTTTCCGTACCCCTGCCTGTAACCGGTGAAGACGACCATGCCATCAGCCGCCGCACGTATTGGAGTGCCGTAAGGAGCCGCAATATCCAGCCCGTCATGGAATTCCCTCCTGGAACCAAAAGGTGATCTCCTGTATCCGAAATCCGAAGTTATCCTGCCGGCAACAGGCCATATGGATGGAGTTGAAGCCAGACGCTGGTTCCTCTGAATCACTGCATTTTTTAATTCCTTAAGGCTTTGCTCCTGCTGAGGCAGCTTGGACTCCAGAATCTGCAGGTCCCGCATGGCCTTTTCACGGTCTATGTCGCCTCTGGATGCCAGCATATAATTGGTGCTATAGGATTCTTGCTTTAAGTCAATGTTTTTTTTTAAGGCAGGATCATTTTTCAGGAGATTTCTGAGGTCGTTGTCCAGTTTTTCAAGGCTCTGCATCTTTTCTTCCAGGGTTTGCGTCTTTTTCACAAAATAATCGAGCTGCTGCTGTAATTTGTTGTAATCCCTGGCCTTGACCGCGAGATCCTGGTTGCTAGCTTTCATCTCCCTGTAGGAAATAGAGAAATTAACAGCATATATTGCAGCAACCGCCACGATCCCCGCCATTAGCCCCCCGATAATCTTGAGAATGATGATTGGAATGGAAATAGAAAGAATGGATCTTCCCGAATGTGGCACAATCATTAAAGTAAAGGCTTTTTCTTTCCTTTTTTTCACTCCCGTTCATCACCACCTCCTGGGAAAATACATTTATATTTTCTACATTGTATATTAAAATTCCTTCCTCTCAAGTAAAAATTATCCACTGGTGGCTGCAGCTAAAATTTCCCTTTCTTCTGGCGAAAGGGAGTATTCGCAGCTGCCGTTGACCACCGGCTTGAGGTAAACCCTATTTTCATCCCTGGCATATATGCTGGTGATGATAACCCCGGTGTTGTGATCGTTCAAAAAAATCACCGAAAAGCTCAAATCACTGCCCATATCCGGGAAAGCATTGTATCTTTTCATATAAATTTTTTTAACGGCCAGCCTGCCTTCTTTTTCAAGCTCCTGAACCTTGTCTTTTAATCTTTCCATATCAGCTTTTACCTTCCCCACATCCGCCATGTGGTCCATGAGCAGCTGCTCAAGATTTTTACCTTCCATTCCGCTCATGAGCTGATCATATCTCCTGGTCACAGCGGATAATTTTACATTGACGGATATGAATACCACCAATGTAAAAAGCGAAACCACCGTAAGCGCCAGCAAAACCCTATCAAGATTTACAGATAAAAAGTTGTTTATGATTGCAATATAATCCGATACAGCCATTGTAATTCCTCCAAAAATCTGTGTTTGCGACAGTCCGGCATCTTTTCCTTCTGCCCATCGCTGCAAAGCCCCCCTTGCCCGGCAAAGTTATACCGGCAACAGTGGCAAACAGGCAGTCGTTCCATGGTCGATAAAGTCCGAATAACCCTCTCGGCAATTTTTTCTTCCAGTTAAACCGGCAGACGGGAAAGCGCTACAGTCAAAAAAACGGCGGCGAAAATGGCGGGCAATAGATTTCCCACCTTAATATTGACTTTTATGCCCAGCATGTTGATACCTATGGCAAAAATCAAAAGGCCTCCGGTAGCGGTCATTTCTCTTATTATGGCTTCTGTTAGAAAGGATTTAACGTAGGCGGCGGCAACGGTTATGCTTCCCTGATATAAAAATACCGGCAGGGCGGAGAAGGCTACCCCGATGCCCATGCTGGAAGAAAAAACCACCGCCGAAACGCCGTCAAGAATGGATTTTACAAAAAGGGTAGTGTGATTCCCGGTAAGGCCGCTCTCAATAGAGCCCATTATGGCCATGGCACCCACGCAGTATATGAGGCTGGCGGAGACAAAGGCCCTGGTGAAATCTCCTTCCCCGCTTCCGAATCTTTCCTCCAGGTTTTTGCCGAAATTGTTGAGGCAATCTTCGATGCGCAATATCTCACCTGCAACGGCTCCGACGACTATGCTCAGGGTCACCACCAGGATATTTTGGGTCTTCAATGCCATGGAAAGGCCTATGAGCATTACGGTTATGCTCAATCCCTGCATGATAGTGCTCTTGATATTCTCGGGAAAGCCGCTTTTTAAAAAATTGCCGAGAACAGCTCCCGTTATGATGGCTGCAACATTTACTATGGTTCCCAGCATGTTCCATCCTCCAATTTTTACATTTGCCAGCTACACCAGTCCATTATATCACCACCGTCTGCCAGATGGAAGACTTTTCAATAGCCCTGGCAAATAACATCCAGGGCCCTCAGGGCCTCATCGACCTCGTCTTCGGTATTGAATACCGAAAAACTGAATCTCACGGCTCCCCTTTCCCATGTCCCGATGGTTTTATGGGCCAGGGGGGTACAGTGAAGACCCGGGCGCACCTGAATGTCACATCTGCTGTCCAGCAGGTAAGCCAACTCCGATGAGTCAAGTTCCCCGACGTTCAGGGAAACCACGGCGCACATGCGGGTCGGATCACCGGGACCGTAGAGGGAAATATCTTTTCTGTGCTTGAGCCCTTCCAGGAATTTGCCGGCGAGCTTTTGCTCGTGGGCTCTGATATTTTCAATGCCCTTTTGTGTAATAAACCGAATTCCTGCCGCAAGGCCGGCAATGCCAGGAGTATTCAAAGTGCCGCTTTCCAGCCTGTCGGGCAGTATTTGGGGCTGCTCCAGATGTTCCGAAAGGCTGCCCGTGCCTCCCTCTTTTATGGGAGTTATATCCAATGTCTCCCGCACATAAAGACCTCCCGTCCCCTGGGGACCATAAAGCCCTTTGTGCCCAGGGAATGCCAGGAGGTCTATATTCATCCTTTGCACGTCTATGGGTATGATGCCAGCCGTCTGAGCAGCATCCACCAGAAAGAGGATACCCCTTTCCCGTGCAATTTTGCCCACTTCTTCCACAGGCAGTATGGTGCCCGTAAGATTAGAAGCATGGGTCATGGCTATAAGACGGGTATTGGGTTTTATGGCTTTTTTCACATCATCGGGGTCCAGCATTCCCCTTAAATCGCACTTTACTACATCCCATTCCACCCCCATCCTCTGAAGGGCAAAAAGTGGGCGAGCCACCGAATTGTGTTCCATGGAAGAGGTTATGACATGGTCGCCGGGCTTTAACACTCCCTTTATGGCCATATTGAGGGCCTCGGTGGCATTGGATGTAAAAACTATGTTGCGGGAACTTTCGGCATTAAAAAAAGCTGCCAGAAGTTCTCTGGCTTCATATACGATCCTGGCTGCAGAAAGGGCCATGCTGTGACCGCTTCTGCCGGGATTTGCCCCGTATTTTTTCATTGTATTTACAACGGCGTCGCAAACGCATTCCGGCTTTGGCCATGTGGTGGCGGCATTGTCGAAATATATCATTCAAAGCACCTCAAATACACGTTAGATATAAAAATTCGGCGCTTGCAATTAGTGACGGCAAGACTATCACAATCAATAAAAGCAGCTGTTCACCTGTATCAAATTTAGCATAAAAATTATTATATTTCCAGTGTTTTTTGTATCCGTTGCTGTCAATGCCGCCTGTCGCCTTTAAAGATTTTTTTGGGCCCGGATTTTTTTAAACTTAAAAGTAAAGGTCCCGCTCCCCTCCTTCTATCCTAGTCAATCTCTCTACGGTCTTCTGCTTGATGGTGGAATTGGGGATCTCATCAAGACTTTTCTTAATTACCTTCTCTCCCATCTCTTTGAGCTTCGGCTCAGCGTAATCCATCAGAAATTCTTTAAAGGTCAGTATGGCATTGGGCAGGCAGCAGTTCTGGATGTTGCCCGTTTTTGCAAGCTGCATGAACCGGTCTCCGGTGCGGCCCTGCCTGTAGCATGCTGTGCAATAACTTGGAAGGTACCCGCGGTCACACAGCGACATGAGCACCTCGTTTGGAGTCCTGTGGTCGCTTACTTCAAATTGCGGAGCATGTTCCTTTTTAGTGTTTTTATTTGATATCTCGTCATGATATCCCCCAACGCCGGTGCAGGAACCGGCACTTATCTGAGAAATGCCCACATCTATGACTTCATCCCTGAAATCCGGCCTTTCCCTGGTGGAAAGTATCATTCCGGTATACGGCACCGCCAGGCGCACTATGGCCACAATTTTCTTGAATTCCCCGTCCGGCACAAGATTCGGGAAGTTTTCCATGTTGATGCCGGCGGCGGGCCTTATCCTGGGGAAAGAAATGGTATGGGGCCCAACACCGTAGGTCTC
This sequence comes from Thermoanaerobacterales bacterium, assembly GCA_012840135.1. Lineage (GTDB taxonomy): Bacteria > Bacillota > Thermosediminibacteria > Thermosediminibacterales > Tepidanaerobacteraceae > Biomaibacter. Next base: position 37,019 of record DUMA01000003.1, on the reverse strand, counting down.
ATCCAGGTGTCTGGCGTGCTGCAGCAGCGCCAGCACTTCATATTTATAGTCATACAATCCGAATAAAACGCCCAATCCCACATCGTCGATGCCTCCAGCCATCGCCCGGTCCATGGCGGTGGTGTGGTAATCATAGTCGCTCTTCGGCCCAGACGGATGCATGTACTTATAGGTGGGTCTGTGATAGGTTTCCTGGAATAGAATATAAGTCCCTATTCCCGCATCTTTTAGCTTTCGGTAATTTTCAACGGTGGTAGCTGCTATGTTTACATTTACCCGGCGGATGCTGCCGTTTTTAAGTTTAGTGTCATATACGGTTTTTATCACATCAAGGGTATATTCGATGGGGCAGTTCACCGGGTCTTCTCCCGCCTCCAGTGCCAGACGCTTATGCCCCATGTCCTCTAGTATCTGAACCTCCTGCCTTACCTCATCCATGGAAAGGCGGCGCCTGGGATTCTTGTTGTCCCGCCTGTAACCGCAGTACCGGCAGTTGTTTATGCAGTAGTCGCTGTAATAAAGAGGAGCAAAGAGCACAATCCTGTTGCCGTAGATTTTTTTCTTCAATTCATGGGCTATGGAGTACATCTCTTCCAAAAGTTCCTCATCCTCACAAAAAAGCAGCGCTGCGACGTCGTCGAGATCAAGACCTCTGGCCTCTCCAGCTTTTTCAAATATCTGCCTTATACCTTCTTTTGATGTTTTTTTACCTTTTTTCAGCGCCTTCTCTATGGCTTCATCATCTATAAAGTCAGCCTTCATTGTTTCCAAATCCCTGGTATTATTTATCACAACAATCATCTTCCCTTCAAATTTTAAGTAATTGTGCGAAAGTGTGCGCCCATTATTTTTTCTCTCTTTAGCCGAAAGTTTTTGTTGAAGCTTTAAAAGTCTCTGCTCGGCTACCGAAGAATATTAGATGCTAAAGACAGTTTTAATTGTGAAAATAAGTACTTTTGCGATGCGATCTCGTTCAGCTTGAGACAAAAAAAGACTTTATCCTCCGGGAGGAAAAGCCTTTAATGTACATAGTCTTTCCATTTTTCTCCCCCCTTCGCTCAGGATTCCCCTCACGTCAGGAACGATTACTGATTTTATTATATTCCATATTATTAATATTTGCAACAACTTTATTACTTTGCAAAACTTGGAGAAAACCCTCTGGACCGGCGCATGCGGGAGATCACATGCTGACCCATAAGCGGATCCCTCAAGATTAGAAATACCCTGGTTTGGTTAGCTTATGGCCTTACCCCAGCTTTTTGATTACCTCCTTCAGGTGGATGGATGAGAAGGTACAGGGTTGCGGTGCTGTAAACGCCACAGCAATCGCAACATAGTCAGGCGCAGATGTTGGAAAAAGCCCCGGCTTCACCGCCCCTTGCCCGAAAATGGGTTCACTTCTGCAGTTTTACTAGATGATATACTTTTTTGCCTTTTCTTATCAGGAGATTTTTGTTGTCGTCAAAGTCATGTTCGTAAATCTTGAAGTCAATATCGTCCACACGCAAATCCCTTACGTATATGCCACCCTGCTGTATGAGTCTTCTGCCTTCGCTTTTGGATGGGGCAAGGCCGGTGAGCGTCAAAAGCTGCAGTATCCCCATCCCGCCTTCAAGATCTTTTAGCGTTATATCAGTGGACGGCACCGAAGAAAGATCAGAGCCGTCATAAAAAAGGGCTTTTGCCGCCGCCTCAGCTTTTCTGGCTTCCTCTTCTCCGTGGATCATTTTTGTAAGTTCAAAGGCCAGGATTTCCTTTGCCCTGTTGATCTCGGCACCTTCCAGAGACCCCAGTCGTCGCACTTCCTCCATGGGCAGGAAGGTAAGGAGAGAGAGGCATTTTTCTACATCTTTATCGTCTACGTTTCGCCAGTACTGGTAAAAGTCGTAGCAGGAAGTTTTTTCGGGGTCCAGCCAGATGGCACCAGCTTCGGTCTTGCCCATTTTCTTGCCTTCACTGGTGGTAAGGAGGGTAAATGTCAGGCCGTAAGCCTCGGCACCTTCCATCTTTCGGATCAGTTCAACGCCGCCTATAATATTTGACCACTGGTCATTGCCCCCCATCTGGAGTCTGCATCCGAATTTTCGATAAAGCTGCAGAAAATCGTATGACTGCATTAGCATGTAGTTGAACTCAAGAAAAGTCAAGCCCGTTTCCAGACGCTGCCTGTAGCATTCGGCAGCAAGCATTCTGTTTACGGAAAAGTGCCTGCCAATATCCCGCAAGAAGGAAATGTAGTTCAAGTCTAAAAGCCAATCGGCATTGTTGACCATGATGGCTTTACCATCGGAAAAATCAATAAGTTTTTCAAATTGTTTCTTGAATTTCAGGGCATTGTTCTCTATCTGTTCGCGACTGAGCATCATGCGCATTTCGGATTTGCCGGAAGGGTCTCCCACCATGGCGGTGCCCCCCCCTATCAGGGCTATGGGTATATGGCCCGCTTTTTGCATATGGGTCATGGCAATCATCTGCAGGAGATGACCCACATGGAGGCTGTCGGCTGTAGGGTCGAAACCTATATAAAAGGTAACCTGCTCCTTGCCCAGAAGCTCTCTAATTTCTTCTTCGTGGGTGGCCTGCTCTATAAAACCTCTTTCCATTAAAATGTCATAAACGTTTTTCATTTTGAATACCTCCCATTTCTTTGTTGAATCGACCGCTTAAAATATCAAAAAACAGAGCCTCCTGTCTTTAAGGACGAAGAGGCTCGTGGTACCACCTTAATTCGCATCATAAGATGCCTTTGGGCCCTTTAACGGGGGTAGCCGCCGCCTGGCGGAAACTCCTGAGTGTAATTCGCCTTGCGGGTGCTGCGGCCCTTTCACCTGCCGGACCGCTCTCTTCATTGTAACCCCGGTCAGCTACTATTCTCATTCATCGTGTTTCTTTTTTATTATATACTATCAAAGTCCATTCAACAAAGCAAGAGGGACGCTGTCAGGTTGTGCCGGATTATTTAGCCAGAGGGTCAGTATCAAAGAAATCTGCAATTTTTTCGCTCTGAAATCAAAGCATCATCAAAACCAGTACCAACAGTACAAATCCGATTTTGGTTGTCTTTTGCTTCATGAATATGCCCCTTTCATAAACTTGAAATGAGCCGGTTGAGCCGACCATAACTTTTTATTAGAAAAATACCAAAGTTAATTTTTGCGTCTTTTCCAGAAATCTACGAAATGGCACCACTTCTTATTTTTTTTGACGATGAGGATAATTATGGCAGCAAGGATTATGAAGGGAGAAAGCCATGCTATGACCTGCAATGTATCAACTGCCAGCTCAAAAAAGGCGCCCCATCCATCCCTGAGATTGTACAGGATGCCATCCATTATGCTGCCGGCCGCCGGATGACTTACAAGAAGCTGTTTTATGCCGATATTTACCGTGGAAAAACTCGTGGCTTTATCAAGAAAATTTATTCTTCCCTGAATCTGCTCTATCTCATTTCGAATCCTGGAAAGTTCATTTTCGATCTTTAAAAGGTCTTCAATCTTCTGGGCCTTTTCCATCAAGGCTACAAGCCTTTCCTCCTGGGCTTTGAGCACTTTTAGCCTCGCCTGGTTATCTATATACTCCTCGGTCACATCCTGGGTGGAAATACTGTCATAAATGAGTTTGTCCATCTGTTTCAATCTACCGAAAAACTCTTCGAATCGCGAAGACGGCACTTTTACCACAATCTCGCTGAAAATCTGCCTCTCATTATTTCGCGTGGAAGAACTTTGAATGTACCCACCATATTCTTTTACTATGGTAAATATCCGGTTTACGGTTTCTCTTAAATCTTTTACTTCCAGTTGAATCTCGCCGTTTTTTATGACCTTTCTGTCCATAGACTCCAAAGAACCTTTTGTCATTTCCATGCTGTTTGATACAGATAGAGCTGCACCGGTGGATTGAACCGGTTGATCTGCAGAAGACATCTGTATCTCTTCACTTTTGCTTGTGCCGGGCCGCTTTGCCCCGCAGCCTGAAAATACCAGTGTGACCAGTACTAAGACAGTTAATAAAGTATATATCCTCCTCATAAGCATCCTCCTCAAGAAATCCTTCCAACTATATAGAATAGACGAAAAAAAACAAAAAAAGTTCCATCTTTTTTAAAAAAAAACGATAAAAATCCTGTTACCGGAGCAGGAGCTAATTGTCCGAAAATAAATTGATAAAATTTACCTTTACATTGTTCCAATTTGGTTGTATAGTATAATAGTTCTTCAAACTATGGACACGTCAATCTAAACCTGCTCAGATTACATCACTAAGAGAGGAGGATATCTTTTGCCCTTTGACATAAAGTCATTCCTCTCAATTCTTGCAAATCAACAGTGGTACAAAGGTCAGATAATATCAGTTTATGAAGTTCCGCCACAAAAGGCTAGATTTGCCAGTCTGACACCTCCCTTACCGAGAAAAATTGAAAGCTACCTCACAGCCAAGGACATCCAACTATACAGTCACCAGACCGAGGTTATCCGGAAAGTCAGGGAAGGCAAAAACGTAGTCCTAACCACTGCCACCGCCAGCGGCAAATCCCTGGCTTTTATCCTACCGGTTCTTGAAAAGTTCTGTTATGACAAAAATGCTACGGCCCTGTTTCTTTATCCCATGAAAGCTCTATCTTATGACCAGTTAAAATCGCTTTACGATGTGGAACGGGATATGGGCCTTGCTTTAAACGCGGCATCTATGGCTCAAATGTCGCCCTTTTAATCAGGCGTCTGCGTCGTATTCTCTATTACGGTTCAGACCCACAATTTATCCTGGCTTCCGCTACCATGACAGATCCCGTTGAATACGCTAACATATTAGTGGGTAAACAATTTGAGCTGGTCGATGATGACGGCAGCGCCCACGGCAAAAAGACATACGTACTCTGGGATACCGGAGCAAATCCTAGCAGGTCAGAGCACCAACAGGCAGCTGATCTTTTTGCTAACTGTGTAGCCTCAGGTATACAAACCCTTTGTTTTAATGTATCCCGTAAGATGGCAGAACTGACTGCCCTGTGGGCGGGGGAGAAAGTACCGGGGATTGCACCTTACCGGGCAGGGTATTTGCCGGAAGAACGCCGTGCTTTGGAAAAAGACCTTAAAGAAGGTCGCCTGCGGGGGATAGCATCTACTAATGCTCTTGAGCTGGGAGTAGATATCGGTGGCCTGGATGCCGTAGTCATTTCCGGGTGGCCGGGCATGGTGGCTTCCTTCCGTCAGCAGTCTGGTAGGGCTGGTCGGTCCGGGCAGGATGCCCTGGTGATACAGATCTTCTTTAACGGTCCCCTCGAAAGTTTTTCTGCTTAAAAATCCATCATATATCTTTGCCAACCCATCTGAACAGGCCATAATCACACTGGATAATGATTACATCCTGAAGAACCATCTACAATGTGCTGCAGAAGAACTTCCTTTAGAAAAAAAAGATGAAGAGTGGTTTGGAGCAGGCTATATGGAGGCTGTTAAAGCGTTGACTAAAGAGGGCAGCATCCATCTAGTTACCGACTATACCGGAATACGGCAAAAAGCCTTCCGAAGAAGCAAGAAATATGCCTACAATGGTAAAAACGCTGCCTGTAAATTCAATCTGTCTTCCTTCAAGGATGGTGAAGTAAAACTCATATGTGACGGTGATGTGCTGGAAGTATTAAGCCGAAGACAGGCTATTATGGAAGCCCATCCAGGTGCTATCTATCTGCACCAGGCAGAACCATACAGAGTCAAAGAATTTAATCTTGACGAAGGTGTGATAGTTGTCGAACCTGCTAAAAATAATTTTTATACTACAACTCTGTCAAGAACGGACATCATGGTAAATAAAGTAACCCGCGTCGAAAAACACGATCGGTACAATCTTTATTTGGGCAGGGTATCCGTAAGCGAGCAGATATATGGTTATATGTTAAAGACCTATGACAAAGTAATCTCTCATTATGACCTTGACGGTATACCCCCGGTGAAGATCGATACAGTAGCCGCTTGGATTCAAATTATGGATCTTAAAGGCATTCCCGGCGACCTGGAGGGCGGTTTGCATGCCGCCGAACATGCCTTAATCGCCGTTACCCCTCTTCTTGCCATGTGTGACCGTTGGGATGTAGGTGGCGTTTCCATCATTAACGGCTACGGCGGAAAACCGGCCATCTATATTTATGACGGATTTCCCGGCGGGATAGGTATTGCAGAGCGGCTGTACAGCCATTTTGGTGATCTTGCCAAACGGGCGTGTGAATTGGTTAAAGAATGCGATTGCAAGGATGGGTGTCCCCGTTGTGTAATGTCTTATAAATGTGGTAATAATAATGAGCCATTAGACAAGCATTGCAGTATAAAAATACTTGAGTTGATTGCCGGCAAGAATTAATCATTTTTTCAATTAAATTACTTAAAAATGCATAGTATATTATTTTTGTTCATATTATTATTTAATGTATTTAATCCCGTTTTCCTCACACCACTCCATTGCTATATTTTTCAATGCTTCTTTGCGAAACCGGTACCAATCATCTTCAACGCCGTATCTATGTATGGCACAAGGATACACAAACATTTCTCCTTACTTCTTTTTAAAAGTGCTTTTCTAAAAACAGTGCTTCATCTACCAGTCCGTGAGCTTTATAGAAACGTATGGCGCCTTCATTGTCCGGCATGGTAGTGACCGATGCTTCGGCACATCCCATTTCTTTAACCTTTCTTAAAAACTCCGAAATGAGGGCACTTCCTATACCGCAGCCCCGGGCTTCTCTTCTCACCACCAGCTCCTCGATGAGGGCAGAATCGGCTCCATGAAAGAGCCCGGGCCTTATGGAATAGCTTAAAAGCCCCAGTGCCTTTTCTCCCTCAAATGCCAATAAAACTCCACATCCGGGAAAAGATAGGAACTTTTCGGCACTTTTTTCCGTCACTTCGCTGGGAAAATCCATGGTTTCGGAAAGCTCCCGGATCAACTCCACTATGTATGGCTCATCCCCATGGACCGCTTTGCGGATCCTTATGTGCATTGCTGCTCCTCCTAGCTTCCTATTTTATCAAGTACATCTTCTACGCACCCATCTAATAAAACATGTGTTTGCTTTCCCCTATTCTGTCAACCACATTTTTTGTGGACCCCAAGGTTTAAAGATCCAAGCATCAATCAAAAGTTGAATCCGACAATTTTATGAACTCTACATCTATGGACTTTCCTTTTATCACAAGCTTTGCTGCGCTGACGGGCAGGGAAAACCTCTGCGGGCCGGCACTGCCAGGGTTTAGATAAATTAGTCCGTCGCTCTTTTCAAGTAAAGGTTTATGGGAATGCCCGCATACCACCACATCAAACCCCGCTGCTTTTACATTTATATCCAGCTGGTTAATATCATGAAGGACATATAAATATACTTCGCCAATTTTGATGGCCTCGGTCCTGGGGATTTTATATGCCCATCCGTCCCTGTCACAATTGCCTCTTACCGCCGTAACCGGGGCTATTTTACTTAAGTCGTCGATGATATGCGGATCTCCTATATCACCTGCGTGGACTATGTGGTCGCAACCTTTAAAAGCTTTTAATATCTCCGGTCTTAAAAGACCGTGAGTATCTGAAATAACGCCTACTATGTTTTCCGGCATTGATTATCCTCCTGGTGTATCAAGTTAATATGACTTTCTTGTTTTGGAGGTTCTATCCCCAATTTCCTTAGCATTCCTTTAAGGGCTAGTTCCACCGCCTCCTGAGCCTCTCTTATTACATCGGAGTATGCTCCTTCCTTCATAAGAAATTTTATCATTCTCAATATTACCTTAGCTTTTTCAAGGTAGCTTCAGCCAATGTAACATTCTTCAAATGTCAAACACCTCCCCTTGTTTATAATAGAGTTATTAAATCTCTTCCATATACTTTTTTGCAAGCGTCAAGAAGGTGTTGAATTGTTTCTTCAAAAGCTTCTAATATCATACTATACCCTCACAATCCATAAAGTCTTACCATATCACTTCACAGCCATCTGATAGCATTTTTTCTATAGTGTCTTTCATTTCTTCATATTCACCTTCAGAATATATATGAGGCTCTAACCTGGGTATGCGAAGGATTTTTTTTACTGTACTGTATACATCCGATCTTCTATCACCTTTGTAAACTATTAAAAGATCCACATCACTTTCTATGGAATATCTACCTTTCGCATAGGAGCCAAAGAGAATTACTTTAGCTAGCGGAAGCACTTCATTGAGCCTATGTATGTTCTTTAAAAGAATGTTTAATATGTCCTTTTTACTAAATTCGGGATAGAAGATCTGAACAGAATTGGAAGATTTCTCGTGCATAATCTACAAGCCTCCCCGCTTCTTGCCTGGTATATTTATTCCATGGAGCTCCTGATGGATGTGCGTCAGGATATCTCGATGGTATATAAGCCTTATCAATTTCCATTGCCTTTTCTATTAATTCCTTTGAGACTTCTATTTTTTTAGAAAGTTCTTCCAACAAATCCGCTACTGCATGTCCCCAAGCTTCTGCTCCCATTTTTTTAAAAACCGCCTTCACTGCCTTTTCCGCTGCCTGTTGAGCGGAAAAGCAAGCCCAATTATAAAATCCCCATTCTATGTCTTTTTCTGCATGTTCCAGATCATTTTTTGCCTGCTCAATCCAATCCTTGCTTCTTTCCATAATCCCGCCCTCCTGTAAAACGTTCGTTATTTCCTTTGGTTATCGGTTGGTATAGCAGTCCTAAATAGCCCTTCCATTCATCAGTTTTTTAAAGGCTTTCATCTGGAATTTTCCGTGGACCAATTTTTTTATCCTCTGTTGAACCTTTTCCAATGTAAAAATCGCTCCTCACACCTTCTCATTTAGCAGCACCATATGTATATGATCTTCCCATTTTCCGTTTATCTTGAGATATTTGAAAGCCAATCCCTCATTGGAAAATCCCAGCTTTTCAACTACCCTCAAAGACGCTTTGTTTTTCGGCATTATATTGGCTTCTATTCTGTGCAGATTGTACTCTTTAAATATTATTTCTACCCCTTTTTTAACCGCCTCCGTGGCGTAACCCTTATTTATCTCTCCTCTATCAAGCTTGTAGCTGAGATGGCAGGATTGAAAAGCTCCCCTTATTATATTATTGAAAGCTATCGAGCCTATGATTCTGTTTTCTTCCCCTTTCTTGAAAATCCAGAATCTTAACAGACTTCCGTTTTCGATGTCTTTCACATCTTTTGCGAGCTGCTGTTCCTGAAAGCCTTTGCTATAAAATTCTTTATCCCGCGCCAGCTCCCATTCCTTAAGGAAATCCTTGTTTCTCAGGTAATAATCCATAACCATTTCTGCAAAAGTTTCATCCAATGTCTTTAAAAGCAACCTCCGGGTTTCATAAGTTTTTTGTATTTTAAATCTCCCTGTTTCACGTGAAACATTTTATTGTATTATGGTTTCCAGTATCCTTTCCAGTTCGTCTTCGGAATAAAATTCTATTTCTATCTTTCCCCGTTTTTCGCTTCCTTTTATTTTTACTTTCGTTCCCAACGATCTCTGAAGTCTTTCGGATATCTCTACAAACGCAGGATTTACATCTTCGTTTTTTTTGCTTTTTCTCTTTTCCTGGGTTTTAATCTTAACCGTCTCTTCGATTTGTCTTACTGACATGTTATCCTCGCTTATCTTTCTTGCGAGTCGCAATCTTTCTTTTTTATCTTCAATTGCCAGCAGTGCCCTGGCATGGCCTGCCGTCAATTTCTCTTCCGAAATTAATTCTTTTATCTCATCATCTAGATTCAGCAACCGCACGGTGTTTGCTATCTGGGACCGGCTTTTTCCTACTCTTTTTGATAATTCCTCCTGTGTCATTCCGAATTCTTCTATGAGCTTCTTGTATGCTGCGGCTTCTTCCAGCGGGTTTAAATCTTCCCTCTGGAGGTTTTCTATCAGAGCGATTTCCATCACATCTGAATCCGACAGATCTTTTATTATTGCCGGTATTTTTTCTATTCCCGCTTTCTGAGCCGCTCTCCATCTCCTTTCTCCAGCCACCAGTTCGTAGGTGCCCGCTTTTTTTCTGAGAATTACCGGCTGTAATATTCCGTGCTCTTTTATGGAATCCGCCAGTTCATTTAATTTTTGTTCGTCGAAATTTTTTCTGGGCTGGTTTTGATTTGCATGTATATCCTTTACCTGTACTTCCTGTATGCTCTCTTTATCTTTTTCATCCATCGGAATGAGGGCACTCAATCCTTTTCCAAGTCCTCTCTTATTCAATTCCAAGCACCTCCTTTGCCAGTTCCATATACACTTCAGATCCTTTTGACTTTGAGTCATATGTAATTATAGGTTTCCCATGGCTAGGCGCCTCGCTCAGCCTGACGTTTCTGGGTATTATGGTCCTGTAGACTTTGTTCTTGAAATATTTTTTAACTTCCTCCACTACTTGAATGGAAAGGTTTGTTCTTGCATCGAACATTGTAAGCAGCACTCCTTCTACTTGAAGGTTTTTGTTTAAGTGCTTCTGCACCAGGTTAATGGTATTCATGAGCTGCCCCAACCCTTCCAGCGCGTAATATTCGCATTGTATAGGTACCAGCACGGTGCCTGCAGCCGTCAGTGCATTCAGTGTAAGCAGCCCTAGAGACGGCGGGCAGTCTATTATTATAAAATCATATTCATCTTTTATATCATCTATGGCATTTTTAAGTTTATACTCTCTTGAAATGGCCGGTACCAGTTCTATTTCCGCTCCCGCCAGTTGAATGTTTGACGGCAAAAGATACAGGTTTTCATGATTTGTTTTTACTATATTTTCCCTTATGGATTCTTCGTTAATAAGCACGTTATATATGGACTTTTCGATGTTCTTTTTGTCTACTCCTATTCCGCTTGTGGTATTTCCCTGAGGGTCTATATCCACCAGCAATACTTTTTGCCCCAGCGTCGCAAGACATGCCGCAAGATTAACTGCAGTGGTGGTCTTGCCCACTCCCCCTTTTTGATTTGCTATAGCCACAATTCTTGACATATATTTTGAAACAACAGCAGAACCTGCTCTGTTTCATTTCCTCCCTTCTCGGTGAAAGCTTTATCATCGTTTTATATTGCGATTTTTATTATACATAAAATTTCTCCTTTATTTCTTTTTTTCCTTCCACAAAAAACACTTTTAAAAAAAAATGGTTCATCACCTCTTTGGTATCTGAACCACCACTTCTATAAAATCACCTCTGTCAATTTCTTTATATCCCGCATTTATACCCGTATCTTTAATGTTCTTAACCAGCTTTTTAACTGAATTTACAAAGATCCTCACATCTTTTATGGCAATTTTTAATGATTTCTTCTTTTCTTTTTGATTTTCCTTTTCAATGCCCTCTATCAGCCTGTCCACCAGTTCTTCAGTTTGTCTTACATTCATGCCTTTTTCTATTATTTGTTTTAATGCCTGCATCTGAAGCTTTTCATCGGGCAATCTCAGCAGAGCTCTCGCATGTCTTTCGCTCAGCTTTTCCCGGGAAATGATTTGAACAATTTCAGGCGGCATCTTTAGAATCCTCATTTTGTTTGCTATTGTAGACTGGCTTTTTCCCAGTTTATATGCCAGCTGTTCCTGCGTCAAACCGTAATCCTGCATCAGCTGTCTGTAACCTTCGGCTTCTTCCAGGAAACTCAGGTTTTCCCTCTGCAGATTTTCTATCAATGCCATTATGGCAGTTTCTGAGTCCCCCGCATCTTTTATTATTGCCGGAATTTCCTTCAATCCGGCTCGCTGGCAGGCCCTCCATCTTCTCTCTCCTGCTATTATTTCATATCCCGTTTTTCCGCTTTTTCTTACAACTATAGGCTGCAAGACACCGTAAGTCTTGATCGAATTGGTAAGATCATTCAGCGATTCTTCGTCAAATTCTTTTCTCGGTTGATAAGCATTCGGTTTTATTTCTTCCAACGGTATGTTTATAATATTTAATGCCGGTCTGCGGTCCCCCCACATATGCCCCACCGCCTTTCGTATTTCTTAAAATATTTATTCTATAAAAAAGTTCTTTTTCCTTCCTAAAATGGTAAAATTTCCTTATTTTTAAAGCGGATTCTTTTCCGGCATCCCTGGTCTCCTCGGGTACTTTTCGGGCGTATTATTTATTTTTTCTATTATCACAAGTTTACGTTTTGCCTGGCCTATTTTATATTCTTTAATGTCCCGGATTTTTCCTCCCAGTATATCCAAAGAATTTTTTGCTTCTTTAACTTCCTCCTCTATTTTTTCTCCTTTCATAGCAACAAAAATTCCTCCGGTCTTTACAAATGGCAGACAAAATTCCGACAGCACATTCATAGACGATACTGCTCTTGCAACGGCTATATCGTATGTTTCCCGGTATGGTTTCTTTTTTGCTGCATTTTCCGCCCTTTCATTCAACACTTCAATATCGTTTATTTCTAGTTTTTCTACAACTTCCATTAAAAAATCAGTTTTCTTTCTTACGGTTTCCAGCAGTATCAGCCTTATATCGGGTCTTGCTATTTTTAAAAAAAAACCCGGTATTCCCGGGCCCGTGCCCACATCTATGATGCTTGCACCTTTTTTTATTTCAACAAGTTTTGTTACCATCATCGAATCTATTACGTGCTTTTCAATAAAATCATCTATTTCCGTTATTCTTGTAAGGTTAACCTTTTTGTTCCAGTCAAGAAGAATATTTCTATAATCTTCAATGCTTCTTAACTGTTTCTCCTCAAGTTCTATATCGTATTCTTCTGCTTTTTTCCTTAACTTTGTAAAAAATTCATTATCCATGAGCCTTTTTCCTTTTCTGCTGTTCTAGATATATCAAAAGAATCGTGATATCTGCGGGGTTTACTCCTGATATCCTTGATGCCTGCCCAATGGAACAGGGCATCACCTTTTTCAGCCTTTCCCTGGCTTCAGTCCTCAATCCGTATACCATGTCATAATTCATGTCATTGGGTATCTTCTTATTTTCCAGTTTTTTGAAACTCTCTACCTGTTCAATCTGCCTTCTTATATATCCATCGTAGGATACCATAATTTCTACCTGTTCTATGACCTCCGGTGGCAGCTCCGGCCTTTTTTTATCCAGCGCTTTTATTTTTTCATAATCCATTTCCGGTCTCCTCAAAAGACCTTCTAGAGTAAAAGGTGTGTTGATTGGCGCCGTTCCTAACTCCTCAAGTATTCTGTTGTTTTCTTCGGTAGGTGTTATTTTAATTGATTTTAATCTTTCTATTTCTTTCTCTATCATTTTCTTTTTTTCCAGAGTCTTTTTGTATCTATCGTCACTTATTAATCCCACCTCATGCCCAATTTCCGTAAGTCTCAGATCCGCATTGTCGTGTCTTAATAGCAGCCTGTACTCAGCCCTGGATGTGAGCATCCTGTACGGCTCTGTTATGCCCTTGGTGATCAGATCATCTATCAGCACTCCTATATATGCATCGGATCTTTTCAATATTACGGGCTCTCTGTCTTTAATCATCAGCGCCGCATTAATTCCGGCAATCAACCCCTGGGCGGCTGCCTCTTCATATCCCGATGTGCCATTTATCTGCCCTGCCATATACAGGCCTTTTATTTTTCTCGTCTCAAGACTCAAACTCAGCTGAGTCGGAATTACATAATCGTATTCAATGGCATATCCGTACCTCATTATTCGGGCATTTTCCATGCCTTTTATGGTCCTGAGCATCCTTATCTGCACATCGGCCGGAAGGCTTGTCGACATTCCTTGAATGTACATCTCATTGGTGTTTAATCCTTCGGGTTCTATGAATATCTGGTGGCTTGGCTTTTCCCTGAAGTTTACCACTTTTACTTCTATGCTCGGGCAGTATCTTGGCCCTACTCCGCGAATATCTCCCGTGTACAGCGGCGCCCTGTAAAGATTTTCCATTATTATATCATGGGTATTCTTATTCGTATATGTCAGCCAGCAGGATACCTGTTCTCTCTTGATATTTTCCGAAGTGTATGAAAAGGGAATGATAACTTCATCCCCTGGCTGCTCTATCATTTTTGAAAAATCTATAGAGTGCTTGTGAACCCTCGGTGGAGTGCCGGTCTTAAATCTTCCCAGCTCAAACCCAAGGTCCTTCAGACTTTCTGACAGCTGGCTTGCTGGAAAAAGGCCATTGGGACCTCCGCTGTAATTCACATCACCTATTATTATCCTTCCTCTCAGATAAACCCCCGTAGTAAGGATTACGGCCTTGGAGTAGAATATACCACCTGTCCTCGTCACAACACCTTTGACCTTTCCGCCTTCTTCCATTATCCTAACTACTTCTTCCTGGACTATGTCAAGGTTTTGCTGTCTTTCCAGAGTATACTTCATTGAAAACTGATATGCTTTTTTATCGGCTTGAGCCCTTAGAGCCCTCACCGCCGGCCCTTTCCCCGTATTCAACATTCTTATCTGTATAAAGGTTTTATCCGTATTTATGCCCATTTCCCCGCCAAGGGCGTCTATCTCCCTCACCAGGTGTCCTTTTGCTGGACCTCCTATCGAGGGATTGCACGGCATGAGCGCTATACTATCCAAGTTAATGGCAAAAACTACCGTATTCATGCCCATCCTGGCAGCTGCCAGGGCGGCTTCACATCCTGCATGTCCTGCACCAACCACCGCTACATCATAATATCCTGCCGTATATTCCACAACATCACCTTCATTTCCCTATGCAGAAGTTTTCGAATATGGCATTTATTATTTCATCGCTTACCGTATCTCCCGTGATTTCGCCCAGCTTTTCCCATGCCTCTTTAATATCTATTTCGATGATTTCTACCGGCATTTTCTCATCCATTGAAGTAAGGGCCCTACTGAGGCTATCTTCGGCATCCTCCAGAGCTTTCTTCTGCCTTTGTCCCGCTATGATGGTATTTTCATCAATCGGGCCTATTTTTTCCACTACAGAATTATATATCTCATCTTTTAATTCTTCAATACCCTGCTGTTTTAAGGCTGATATTCTAATTATTTTTTTGTCCGGCAACAGTCTTTCTAATTCCTTTACTTCTATTTTCTCAGGCAAATCAATTTTATTTATTACACATATTGTAAACTTATCTTTTACCATTTCAAATATACTTCTGTCTTCATCGGTGATCTCTTCCGAAGCATCCATTATTAAAAGCACCATTTCCGCTTCCTTCAGATATTTTTTTGCTCTTTCCACACCTATTTTTTCCACCAGATCACTAGTTTCTCTTATACCCGCCGTATCTATGATCTTTACAGGAATTCCTTTTATGTTTATATACTCTTCTATTATATCCCTGGTAGTTCCCGGCACATCGGTGACTATTGCCCTTTCTTCTTTTAACATTGCGTTTAGAAGTGATGATTTTCCCACATTAGTGCGCCCCAGAATTAAAGTTGAAAGGCCTTCCCTCATTATTCTTCCTGATCCTGTATTTTTAATCAGTTCTTCAATTTGCCCTCTTGTTTTTATTATTTCACCCTTTATCTTCCCTGGGTCAGCCTCCGGAATATCATCTTCAGGAAAATCTATGTTCGCCTCTATATGTGCCATAATGTTCAATAGTTCAGAACGGATGGAATTTATCTTTTCAGAAAATCCTCCCGCCAGCTGTCTGCTGGCCATTACCAGAGCCCGCTCGGTCTTTGACCTTATTATATCTATTACTGCCTCCGCCTGGGAAAGGTCTATTCTCCCGTTTAAAAAAGCTCTTTTTGTAAATTCTCCGGGCTCCGCCAATCTTGCGCCCAATTTTAGTGCAAGTTCCAATATTTTCCTCTGTGCTGTCACGCCCCCATGGCAGTTTATCTCAACCATGTCTTCCCTCGTATATGTGTGGGGGGCTTTGAAAAAGGACGTTAAAACTTCGTCTACTATATATCCTTTTTCCGGGTCTACTATGTGTCCCAGATATAAATACCTACTTTTTATATTTTTTATTTCCGATCTTGGATGAAAAATTTTTCTTGCAATATCGAAGGATTTTTCTCCGCTTATTCTCACTATTCCTATACCGCCCTCACCCATGGGAGTGGAAATGGCAGCAATGGTATCTTCATCTTTCACATTCATTACCCCTCACGTAAATCAAGCCCCAAAGCTTTTAGCTCCGGGGCCTTGAAATTACTTTAATGAAATCACGACTCTCCTGTGCGGTTCTTCTCCTATGCTCCTAGTATTCACCATGGAATCGCCCTGTAGAGCCGTATGTATAATCCTTCTTTCGTTTGGGAGCATAGGTTCCAGAATAACACTCTTTTTTGTCTCCTTTACCCGCCGTGCCATATTTTTGGCCAGCCTTTCCAGGGCCTCCTCCCGTTTTTTCCGATAACCTTCTGCGTCCAGTATTATCCTCTTGTAATTTTCAACACCTCTGTTTACCACCAGAGAGGTCAGATACTGTATGGCATCCAGCGTGCTCCCGTGTTTTCCTATTAGGGCACCCACATTTTTTCCTTCAAATCTTATATTTATCGTGTCTTGTTCTTCAAACATTTCAATTTTCGGGTTTATTTTGAAGTGCTTTACCAGACCTTCAAGGAATTCCATAGCCCTCTGGCCGGGATTATCCTTCTGAGTCACTCTTACTCTGGCAGCCTTGGACATAAATCCCAGTATGCCTCGGTTTCCTTCTTCCAGTATCTCTATTATAGCCTGTTCTTTCTTTATGTTTAATTCCTTCAGCGCCATTTCAATGGCTTCTTCCACTGTCTTTGCCTTTTTTTCCACGGACTTCATCTCATTTTACATCCTCCTTGACCGGAGCAGGTGAGCGCATGATCAATATCTGCTGCATTATCTGTAAAATATTGCTTACCACCCAGTAAAGGGCAAGACCCGATGCGAATTTTACCGCCATCCATCCAATGAATATGGACATTACGATATTCATGGTATTGTTCGGATTTTCCGTATTCGGGGGAGTTGCAATTTTTGATGACAAATAAGTTGTAATTGCAGCCAGTATGGGAAGTATATATGTGGTATCGGGAGCTCCCAGGTCTTTAATCCATAAAAACCCTGCCTGACCGAAATTATACGACTGCAGCAGTTTGAACAGACCAATTATAAACGGGAACTGGATCAGCAGGGGAAGACATCCGCCCATGGGGTTTACTTTGTTTTCCTGATATAACTTCATTATTTCCCTGTTCAGTTTTTCCTTATCGTTCTTGTATTTTTCCTGCAACTTTTTTTGAAGCGGCGCAATTTCCTGCATTTTTTTCATGGAATGAAACTGTTGAAAACTGAAAGGAAGCAGTATTATTTTTATAAGCACCGTTATTCCTATAATTGCAAGTCCATAGCTTTTAGTATAGTCAAATATAAAATCCAAAATCTGTTTCATGATACTAACAAGATAATCCATTGGATTTGCTCCCCCTTGCATTCTTTATTTTTACTTTAATTCCAATTTTTATACCGGGTCATAACCGCCGGGATTGAAAGGATGGCATCTCAAAATCCTCTTTATTGATTTCATGCCTCCCCTTATTACTCCGTATTTTTCTATGGCCTCTATGGCATACAGGGAACATGTGGGGTAAAACCTGCATGTCCTGGGCTTTATCGGAGATATGAATTTTCTATAAAATAATATAATGCCTATTACCACCGATTTAATCATCCCATATGTGACCTCTTTTTAATATATTTTTTATCTCCTTTTTTATCCTGTCATATTCAGCATCAGTCATTTCCGGCTTCACCGATATTACTATATCATATCCCCTTTTTATATTTTCCATGAACTGCCTGAATATTTCCTTTATCCTTCTCTTGAGTTTGTTCCTTACAACGCTCTTTCCCACTTTTTTTGAAATAGATACGCCGAGCCTGGTGCGTTCCAGATTATTTTTTTTTACGTACATGGTAAAATAAGCGCATGACCAGCGCTTCCCCGCCCTGTACACACTCATAAATTCAAAATTTTTTGTTAATCTAAAACATCTTTTCAATAATATTTCCTCCAGCGCGGGAGTATAAAGGCCGTTTTACTTTCAACGGCCTTTTTTTCATGCTGTAAGTCTTTTTCTCCCTTTTTGCCTTCTTCTCCTGATGACATTTCGACCGTTTTTTGTCATCATTCTTTTTCTGAAGCCGTGCACTTTTTTTCTATATCTTCTGCTCGGCTGGTATGTCTGCTTCATTTTCGCACCTCCGGCAATCAAAACTATATAGATTATAGCTTATAATATTAATAATTGTCAAGAAAATAAAAGAGCCTTTGATTTATGTTCAGACAAGTTCGTATTGAATATAATCTCTCATTTTGTTATTATGGTATTGGCCTATATTTTACCTTTATTCCGTTTTTTTAAGGGGGTTTTTTTTATTATGTCCATCGATCTTTCATCACTGTGGCATCAGGTCCTTAAGATACTTAGCAGCGAACTCAATAATGACGTGTCTTTTAACACCATGCTGAAACCCGCAAAACTTGTAAGCATTGATAAAAACATTGCCACAGTCGAAGTGCCCAATGCTTTTTTGAAACACGTTATAGAAAAAAGATATATAAATCTTTTAAAGGACATCCTCGGTTCTATCTTGAAGCAGGATCTCAGCATCGTTATAAAAGCAAACGATGACACAAATCTTTCGATGGCAGGCATCGAATCCTATTCTTCCACATTTTTGGACCAACATGATTCAAAGTCCTTTTCCGAAGAATCAACAACATCTTTGAATCAAAAATATACTTTTGACACTTTTGTGGTGGGAAACAGCAATCGCTTTGCACATGCCGCATCCCTTGCTGTAGCCCAGTCTCCTGCAAAAGCGTACAACCCTTTCTTTATATATGGAGGAGTTGGTCTTGGAAAAACTCATCTCATGCATGCCATAGGCCATTATATTTTATCTCAGAATCCCAACTGCAAGGTAGTTTACATATCATCCGAACGTTTCACTAACGAACTCATCAACTCCATAAAAGACGACAAAAACGTGGAGTTTCGCAACAAATACAGGACCATCGACGTGCTTTTAATTGACGATATACAGTTCATAGCCGGTAAGGAGAGGACCCAGGAAGAATTTTTCCATACTTTCAATGCCCTCCACGAAGCTAATAAGCAGTTGGTCATATCCAGCGACCGTCCTCCAAAGGAAATCCCTACCCTCGAAGAGCGTTTGAGGTCAAGGTTCGAATGGGGTCTCATCACGGATATTCAGCCACCTGATTTCGAGACCCGCATAGCCATATTACTAAAAAAGGCATCTATGGAAAACTTGACTGTTCCCGATGATGTCATCAACTTTATAGCCACCAAGATTGAAACAAATATTCGTGAACTGGAAGGTGCCTTGATAAGGATAGTGGCTTATTCATCCCTTACCAACTGCCCCATTGATATTAAACTTGCCGAACATGTTTTAAAAGACATTCTACCCGATCAGAAAACAAAGAAAATTACAATTTCCGACATACTTCAAGAAGTGGGTCGCCATTTTTCTTTGAAAGTTGAAGATTTTAAAGCCAAGAAACGCACAAAGGATCTGGCTTTTGCCCGCCAGATAGCCATGTACCTTTGCAGCGAACTTACGGACCTCTCCCTTCCAAAAATAGGAGAGGAATTTGGAGGCCGCGACCATACCACAGTGATTCATGCCAGGGATAAAATCGCACACGACATTGCGACGGACCCTCAGCTCGCTATGCTCATCGACAGTCTGAAGAAAAAACTATCTCAAAGTTGATAAGCTGTTAAAAATTACTGGACATCCTGTTTATAAAAAGTGGACAAATTTCGACGGTTAATTTTTTTGTGGACATTGTTTATAAAGTTATACCCATTTTCCACAGTTTATTCACAGGGACAAAACCAGAATTACAGTTATTCACATTATTTATCCACATATTCACAGCACTTACTACTACTATTACTAATTTTAAAATCTTATGCACAGTAGAATATTTTTATGACATATTCTTAAAAATTTTTTAGGGGTGATTTCATGAAATTTTGTCTTGATAGAGATTTATTTCTTTCGGCCCTTTCTCTTGTTGAAAAATTTGTTCCTTCAAAATCTCCCATATCTCTCTTAACTGGCATTAGATTTATTGTCTCAAATAACTATATTTCTTTTTCAGCCACCGATCTTGATATCGGCATTGAACATAAAATATCGGTTTCGGATGCATCCGATAATTCTATTAAATTCATAGAGCCCGGTTCTGCTGTATTTCCTTCAAAGATTTTTTCCGAAATGGCAAGAAAGATGCCTCTGGGAGAGGTGATGTTTTCTTGCAGTGACGGTCGGGTGGAAATAAGTGCCGGAAATTTTTTGATGACCCTTCCGTATTACGATGCAGCAGATTTTCCTGAAATAACCCGGGAAGAACTTTTACCTGCCCTGAATTTTTCTCAAAAATTGTTCAAAACTATGATAAAACAGACCGTTTTTGCAAGAGCCGAAGAATCCGCATCAAGGCCCCAGCTTACAGGACTTTTGGTGGAATGCCGCAAAAATACGCTAAATGTGGTCGCCCTCGATGGGTTTCGCTTGGCATGGCGAAAGGAAGATATCGACAGAGATTCTTCAATGGTGAACGAGGATTTTAGCCTCATCATTCCCGGCAGGACTCTTCTTGAGGTTTCCAGGATATTTGGGGAAGGTGACGAAAGTTTTACCCTTTATGCCGGGAAAAATAGGGCGGAATTTCGGACTGAAAATACGGTAATAACTTCTAGATTGCTGGAAGGCAGTTTTATAGATTATGAGCAAGTCACAAAAGTAGAACCTAAAACCATTGTTGATATAGAGAGGGCCAGCATCTTTTCGGCCATAGATAGGGGACTTACTCTAGCCAGAGAGGGAAGCAAGAACAACTTAGTAAAATTCCATATCTCGGATGATTTTATTGAAGTCAGCGCCGAAACTGAAATGGGAAGCCTTTGCGATAAAGTGCCTTGTAAAAAGGAAGGTGATGATCTGCTGATAGCATTCAATGCCAGGTTTTTGATGGACGCATTGAATTCCATAGAGACACAGGATGTCCACCTTACATTTTCCGGCGAATCGGGGCCGTGCATTTTAAAGCCCGCCGGATTTGAAAACCATGTGAACTTTGTTTTACCAGTAAAATTGAGGAGTGAAGATTATTGAAAAAGGTTTATATAAAAACCTCTACCATAAACCTAGACCAATTTTTAAAATGGTCGGGAGCTGTTTCAACCGGTGGAGAGGCTAAAATATTGATTGTTGAAGGCAGGGTTAAGGTCAATGGCCAAGTGGAAACCCACCGGTCTAAAAAACTTTCCAGTGGTGATATTGTTGAGCTAGACGGCCGGATTTTTGAAGTGGCCGGAGGGCGTGAAGACTGATGCATCTCAGTCGTCTGAGGCTTATTGATTTTCGAAATTTTAAAGAACTGGACGTGTCTTTTTCACGGGGCATCAATGTGCTTTACGGTGACAATGCCCAGGGAAAGACAAATGTACTGGAAGCCATATATTATCTTTCAAATTTGAGATCCGAAAGGGCAGCCCGGGATCAGCAGATCATCATGCACGAAAGACCGCTCGCTTTTTTAAAGGGTGTATTTGAAACCTGCACCGGGTCGGTGGAAAGGGAAGTCACTGTGTTTTCTGATAAAAAAAAGGTGGTGAAGGAGGGTGGAAGTCAGAAAAGTCGGTGGTCGGAGTTGTGCGGCGATATCAGCTCGGTTATTTTCTCCCCCGACGACCTGAACCTTATAAAGGGCGAACCTTCATTGAGAAGAAAATTCCTGGATGCCGTCATATATCATATAAAACCAGGATATATGAAATACCTTCAGGTCTACTACAGGGTGCTGGCTCACAGGAACAAGCTTTTAAAGTCTGTCAAAAAAAAACCATCCCTTTCGGATAACATAGATCCCTGGGACCTGCAGCTTTGCGATGCCGGAGCCAGGATCCTGTCGGAAAGGCTTGAATTTTTGAATAGGATTGGTGCGGATATAATTGACATTTTTAACAATTTTACAGGAGCAGGATCGGTATTAAAAATAAATTACATTCATAGCGTAAATTTTACATCACCGGAAAGCATTGAACATGATTTTTTAAACACCTTGAAAAACTCAAGAGAGAAGGATATTTCCAGGTGTTTTACCACCTGTGGCCCTCACAGGGATGATATACAGTTTTTGATTAACGGCCGTGACGCCAGGTTTTTCGGTTCCCAGGGACAGCAGCGCATGTTGGTGCTGTGCCTCAAGATGGCTCAGGCAAGGATCTTGACCCGCGAAAGGGGAGAAGCCCCTATAATGCTGCTGGACGATGTAATGTCAGAACTTGACATTGCCCGAAGAAAACTCATATTAGAAAACCACGATTCGCAGGTCTTCATCACCACTACAGATTTAAAGTTCATACCCGATGATATTGTTGAAAAGAGCAACCTGTACCGGGTAAGGGCCGGTTCACTGGAGTGATATTTATGGAAAAAATAGGTATAATATTAAAAGAAGCTCTCAAAAAGTCGGGATTTGAAAAAAGATTGATGGAATTCCAGATATTTCTGAATTACGAAAGTCTCTTGGGTGAGAAGATAGCCAGGGTTTCAAGGCCGGTGTTTTTCAGGAAGGACACTCTTTTCATAGGTGTTGAAAGTCCCATATGGTCCCATCAGCTTCATTTTTTGAAAAGGGATATTATAGATAGGCTGAACTCTTTTTTAAAGCATCCGCTCATAAAAGACATAAAGTTTCAAATATGCACTATTGACAGGCAAAATACCTTACGCCCCGAAGGGCGCAAAAATAGAGCAGGTTCTGTAGTATTACCTGACAAAACAATCAAAATGATATATAATATTTGTTCGGAAATACAGGACCCGGACCTTAGAAAAAAATTCACAGAACTTATGTTGAAAGACCAGGAGTACAGGATAAAAAAGGAGGAGATGAAGTGTTTATCCACATAGGAAGCGATGAAGTAGTGCTCAAAAAGGATGTAATCATGATCCTGGATAAATATGCGCTGGTTTCGAAGGATACCTCGGATTTTTTGCAGGTGGCAAAGGAGGAAGGTTTTATCCAGGGGGAGGACGACATGGATAAAAAATCCATCATAATATGCGACAAAAAGATATTTTATTCTCCTATATCTTCCGTTACTTTGCTGAAGAGGTCTAATTTCTTAAAAAGCCTTTAGTTTTAACGTGCAGGTTTTGAGATGGTTTGGAGGTTGTAAGGTTGGAAAAAAAAGGGGTATACGATGAAAATAAGATAGAAGTTCTGGAGGGCCTTGAGCATGTAAGGCTACGGCCGGGCATGTACATCGGCTCTACCGACAGCCGCGGACTTCACCATCTGGTATACGAAGTGGTGGACAACAGCATAGATGAAGCTCTGGCAGGATTTTGCAGAAACATCCTGGTGACCATAAACAAAGATGGTTCTATCACTGTAGATGACGACGGCCGGGGGATTCCTGTGGGAATCCATCCCAAAGTGGGGAAACCGGCTCTTGAAGTGGCTCTGACCATGCTTCATGCTGGAGGAAAGTTCGGCCACGGCGGATACAAGGTTTCAGGTGGACTTCATGGCGTTGGAGTATCGGTGGTGAATGCTCTTTCGGAGTGGCTGGAAGTGGAAGTCAAGAGGGAAGGAAACCTTTTTTATCAGAAATACGAGAGAGGCGTCCCGGTAACCCAGGTTATAAAAAAAGGCGATGCGGAAGGAACGGGTACAAAAATTACCTTTAAGCCTGACAAAAAAATCTTCGAGGATACGGTCTTTTCTGCTGATATCCTCGCCCAGAGGCTTAGAGAGCAGGCTTTTTTAAACAGGGGAGTAAAAATAGAACTGGTAGACGCCAGGACCGACAAAAAAAGCGTTTTCCACTATGAAGGCGGTATAGCCTCTTTTGTAAAATACCTGAACCGGAACAAGGATGTGCTTCACGAGGAGCCCATATACATGAGGTCTTCACGGGAGGATATGGAAGTGGAGGTGGCGGTGCAGTACAACGACACTTACGTGGAGACGGTGCTTTCCTTTGCCAACAATATCAATACCCACGAAGGCGGCACGCACCTGAGCGGTTTTCGGACTGCCCTTACCCGCAGCATCAATGACTACGCAAGAAAGACCAATCTCTTGAAGGAACAGGAGGACAACCTCTCCGGTGAGGATGTGAGGGAAGGATTGACGGCTGTCATCAGCGTAAAGCTTCAAAATCCTCAGTTCGAAGGCCAGACCAAGACAAAGCTGGGAAACAGCGAAGTGAGGGGGATCGTGGATTCGATAGTGGGTGAAGGCATATCCCGTTTTCTGGAAGAAAATCCCTCCACAGCTCGAATCATTGTGGAAAAGGCCATAGGTGCTGCGAGAGCCCGGGAAGCGGCCCGCAAGGCCAGAGAGCTGACCCGCAGGAAGAATGCCCTGGAGCGCACTGCCCTTCCGGGAAAGCTGGCTGATTGCAGCGAGAGGGACCCCAGGCTTTGCGAGCTTTATCTGGTGGAAGGCGACTCCGCTGGAGGTTCTGCAAAGCAGGGCAGGGACCGCAGGATTCAGGCCATTCTTCCTCTCAGGGGAAAGATATTGAACGTGGAAAAGGCGCGGCTGGACAAGATACTGAACAATGAGGAAATCCGCTCCATCATCACCGCCATCGGCACCGGGATCGGGGATGAATTTGATATAGAAAAATTAAGATATCATAAAATAATACTCATGGCCGATGCCGATGTGGATGGCGCCCACATAAGGACACTGCTGCTCACATTTTTCTACAGATACATGCAGCCCCTCATAGAAGCCGAAAAGGTATATATAGCCCAGCCTCCCCTTTTCCAGGTGGTGCTGGGCAAGCAGGAGTTTTATGCCTACAATGAATATGAGTTGAAACAAATCCTGGACAAACTGGGTAAAGACCGGGAAAAGGCCGTTGTGAACAGATTCAAGGGCCTCGGCGAGATGGACTCAGAGCAACTCTGGGAAACCACCATGAATCCCGAAAAACGCACCATATTGAAGGTGAGTCTGGAAGATGCCGTGGCGGCCGATGAGATATTCACCATCCTCATGGGGGACAGGGTGGAGCCCAGGAAACAATTCATATTCGAACATGCTCACGAAGTAGTCAATCTGGATATATAACGGGAGGTCTTTAAATGGCTGAGTCAGCTGAAAAAATAGTGCCTGTAAACATAGAAGATGAAATGAAAAAATCCTATATAGACTATTCCATGAGCGTCATCGTGGGCAGGGCTCTGCCGGATGTGCGGGATGGCCTCAAACCCATCCACCGCAGGATCCTCTATGCCATGAACGACATCGGCCTCACCCCGGATAAGCCCTACAGGAAATCCGCCACCATCGTGGGCGAGGTCATGGGTAAATACCATCCCCATGGCGATGCGGCCATCTACGATGCCATGGTGCGCATGGCCCAGGATTACTCCATGCGCTACATGCTTGTGGACGGCCACGGCAACTTCGGATCTATTGACGGCGACCCTCCGGCGGCCATGAGGTACACCGAAGCCAGGCTTTCAAAGATAGCCATGGAGATGCTGTCTGACATAAACAAAGATACGGTAGATTTTGTGCCGAACTTTGATGAGAGGCTGAAAGAGCCCACGGTGCTGCCTTCCCGGTTTCCGAACCTGCTGGTCAACGGTTCTTCGGGCATCGCGGTGGGTATGGCCACCAACATCCCTCCCCATAACCTTTCGGAGGTCATAGATGGGGTGGTGATGATGATAGAAAATCCCGATGTGACCACCGATGATCTGATGAAAGTCATAAAAGGGCCGGATTTTCCCACCGGAGCGTCTATCCTCGGGCGGGACGGTATAAAGGAGATGTACAGTACCGGCCGCGGTTCCATAACGGTCAGGGCTAGGGCCACCATCGAACCCATGGAAGGCGGACGCCAGAGGATTGTCGTTACGGAAATTCCTTACATGGTGAACAAGGCGCGCCTGGTGGAAAAGATCGCGGAACTGGTGCGGGAAAAGAACATCGAGGGCATATCGGACCTGAGGGATGAAAGTGACCGTTCGGGGATCCGCATTGTCATCGAGCTCAAAAGGGATACCAACCCTAATGTGATATTGAACCAGCTTTACAAGCACACCCAGATGCAGGACACCTTTGGAGCCATCATGCTGGCGCTGGTGGACAATAAACCCCGGGTGCTGAATCTGAGGGATCTCATATACTACTACCTTGAGCACCAGAAAGATATCATCGTCCGCAGGACAAAATACGACCTGGCGAGGGCCGAGGAAAGGCTTCATATCCTGGAAGGTCTCAGGATCGCTCTTTCCCACCTGGATGAAGTGATAGCCCTCATTAAGAAGTCAAAAGATGTACCTTCGGCCCGGGAGGGCCTAATGGCCACATTCAATCTTACGGAAAAGCAGGCCCAGGTCATACTGGACATGAGGCTGCAGAGACTTACGGCACTGGAACGCCAGAAAATTGAGGAAGAATACAGGGAAATACTGGAGAAAATAGATTATTACAAAAAGGTGCTCTCGGACGAAAAAATGGTGCTGGGAATTATAAAAGACGAAATCCTGGCCATAAAGGAAAAATACGGGGATGGGCGCCGCACCAAAATTGCGGCGGCGGTGGATGATTTTGAGGCGGAAGACCTCATCGCCGAAGAAGATGTGGTCATAACCCTGACACATCTTGGCTATATCAAGCGCCTGCCCCTTTCCACTTACAAAAATCAAAAGCGGGGAGGCCGTGGGATCACGGGCGTAATCACCAGGGAAGAGGATTTCGTGGAGCGCATATTCGTGGCCACCACCCATCATGTGGTGATGTTTTTCACCGATCGAGGCAATGTCTACAAGCTGAAAGCCCACGAAATCCCCGAGGCGGGCAGGACGGCCCGGGGCACCGCCATAGTGAATCTCCTGCCTTTAAAACCGGGCGAAAAGGTCAATGCCGTAATACCAATAAAAGATTTCAAAGAGGCAAGGTACCTTCTTTTTACCACAAGGGAAGGTTTGGTGAAAAAGACTCTGCTTTCCGAGTATGAAAGTTTCAGGAAGACCGGACTTATTGCCATCGGTCTAAAGGAAGAGGATGAGCTCATAGCCGTAAGACTTGTAGATCGTGAAGATCAGGTGCTGCTGGGGACGCGGCAGGGCATGGGCATAAGGTTTTCTGTAGATGATGTGAGCACCATGGGACGCACCGCCCACGGGGTGAAGGGCATATCATTGAGGCAGGATGACAAAGTAGCCTCGGTGGATATAATAAGACCGGGGTGTGATGTGCTTGTGGTGACTGACAAAGGATTCGGCAAGCGCACCGGCGAAGAAGAATTCCGGCTTCAATCCAGGGGCGGCAAGGGCATTATTATCCAGAAGGTTACCGAAAAAACGGGCCGCGTGGAAGCCATACGGGTGGTCAGCGAAAAGGACGATGTGATGCTCTGCACCGCCTCCGGCATAGTGATACGCATGGAAGTGTCGGGAATTTCAAAGATGAGCCGCAACACGCGGGGCGTCACTTTAATAAAACTTGAAAAAGATGACCACTTGGCATCGGTGGCTGTAGTCAGCGAAGAATAGATAAAACGGGGCAATGCTTTTCTCAAGTGTTGCCCCTGCATAATTTTATGTGGGGATTTGATTTACAACAATCCTCGTATCGTAACCGCAGACCGGGCATGCAAAAAGATGGATGCATTCATGGGACGATTCCTCCATGGAGGTGGTATCTTTATCAAGGTACGGATTGTAAGGGTCGAAATAATCCTCCACCCTTCCGCGGTCCTCCATTTCGCTGCCGCAACTGGGGCAGATTTCCTTCACATTTATCAGGGCATTGCAAAGGGGACACTCGAAGTCCACAAATATCACCTCATATGTAAGCATGTCTTATATAAGTTTTTTTATTCAGTAATTTCGGGACTACTCCGGATTATCCGCCCTTTGAATTTGTGGATGAAAAGGGCAATTAAGCAGGATTTGACATGGACCTTGCCAAG
Organism: Thermoanaerobacterales bacterium; assembly: GCA_012840135.1. Classification (GTDB taxonomy): domain Bacteria; phylum Bacillota; class Thermosediminibacteria; order Thermosediminibacterales; family Tepidanaerobacteraceae; genus Biomaibacter. Next base: position 9,108 of record DUMA01000003.1, on the reverse strand, counting down.
GAAATAGGTAAACGCCTTGGAATGGAAGTGAAGATAGAGGCTTTGGAATTTGACAGTTTGATCGCCTCACTTAAGCAGGGCAAGATCGACGCGGTAATCGCATGCATGAGTCCAATGCCTGAGAAATATAATTTCGCCGTTTAGACGGGCACAACCATGGACGACTGGGCTAAAAACAAGGTTAAGGAAGGAGCGGTTAAAGATTCTCAGGTAAACGCTACATGGACATCAATGTTGCGGTATTGGACATTAAAAACGGGCGCGTCGATGCGTTTTTGCTGGGTCTCCCCGTGGCATACAGCAAAGTAAAAGAATTGGGCTTAAAGGTTGCACTTGAATTTCCGCTTGAAACGAGCGAAGACCCGGCCATAGTCCTTCCCAAAGGATCCGATGAAATGAAGCAAAAGCTAAACGAGATAATAAAGGAAATAAAAGAGGACGGCACCATTAAACAACTGGAGGATAAATGGATAAAGCAACAGTAAGCAAACTTATGAGGAGCTTGAATGAAACCTGAAATTTTATTTTTGAAGCAGGAAGACGTAATAGCTGCCGGAGTCCTTGACATGAAAAAGATCCTGGAACTTGTTGAAAAAACCTTTTACATGAATGGAATGGGTGAGATAAAAAATCCTCCGAAGACCATGATCGGCGTTCCGGACGATGACAGCTGGCAGTCGCGCTTTTTCTCGATGCCGGTTTATATCGGTGGAAGTGTAAACCGGGCAGGTATAAAATGGGCGGCCGACTCCGCAGCCAACATGAAGACCGGCAATTTGCCAATGGGAATTGACATGGTGGTTTTGAGCGACACTGAGACGGTGCTGCCGGTGGCCATCCTAAACGGTAGGTGATTACCGCGATGAGAACCGCTGCAGCCGCCGGAGTGGCAACAAAACATCTGGCTCCGAAACAGGCAGAAGTCGTGGGATGCGTTGGAGCCGGTGTGATAGGCAGGACCATGATCATGGCTTTGAAAGAGGTACTGCCAAACCTCAAACAGATAAGGTTGTGCGATCTGAACCTGCAAAAGGCTGAAAACCTTGCAGCGGAGTTTGAAGGGCAGATCGAGGTTATACCCATAAGCAGCATTGAAAAAGCTGTTTCCGGTACCGATGTAATTGCCACCATGACCACCAGCAGGAAACCCTTTGTTAAAAGCGAATGGATTAAACACGGTGCCATGCTGATACAGATGAGCTCTTTTGAGATGAAAACCGACGTTGTCAAAAAAGCTGATAAAATCGTTGTAGACAGCTGGGCGCAGATGAAGGAAAATACCCATTCTAATATATACCAAATGGTTGAAAGCGGCGATATAGACAAGAACAACATAATTCTGCTTAAAGACGTGGTCTGTGGTTTAAAATCCGGGGGTGAATCCGATGATGAAATCACCATGTTTGGTTCCAGAGGTATGGGTTTGCCTGGATATAATGATCGGCGACTACCTTTATAAACAGACATGCCATAGAATTCGCCTTCAAAGAGCTGGAGAGGGTTGGCCTCGGGGATAAAGCGAACAATTATCCTGCGGAATTGTCCGGCGGGCAGAAACAACGGGTGGCTATTGCCAGGGCTCTGGCTATGGACCCGAAAATTATGCTCTTTGACGAGTCCACGTCGGCTCTCGACCCCGAACTTACCGGGGAGGTCCTGGCAGTAATGAGAGATCTGGCCCTGGCTGGCATGATCATGATAGTGGTAAGCCATGAGTTGGGATTTGCCAGGGAAGTGGCGGACCGCATAGTTTTTCTGGAAAACGGCGTGGTTTCCGAGATGGGGACTCCGGAAAAAATTTTCAACAATCCCGAAAAGCAGCACACAAGGCGGAATATTTTCGGGGCACGATACTGTCCATAGATGCGGGGCAGATGATGGCGGCCGAGGCCATAGGGATGACCAGAAGGCAGGCCATATGGAACATTATCCTTCCCCAGGCCTTAAGGCTGGTTTTGCCCCAATGGTCCAACGAACTGATATACATGGTAAAATATACTTCAGCTGCCTTCCTTATTGCGGTACCTGAGCTAATGGCCCGCTGCAAAATGGTTATAAGCTGGACCTTTAAACCCCTTGAAACACTTTTCTGGGTGGGCGTGATCTATGTCATAGTACTTTCAATCGTTGCTAAAATTGTCGATACCGTCGAATTAAAATCGAGCATTCCGGGATTTCAGATGAGCCGCGAAGATTTCCAATAAACGTTACATCTACAAAAGCTCCGCCTCGAGGGAGCTTTTTTATATAAAATAGGTATTTTCAGCCTCCTTTTCCACTTCCGCTACAGAAACATCGTAGCGGTTTTTAAGTTTGTCTAAAATGCTTTTTCCAAGAAATCTTTTTTTGTTTTAGTGACATTTTAAAAAAATATTGACATCGATTTTGTTTAGTGAAAATAACATCTTATTATTTCGTTTAAAACACGAATAATAGACATTAAATATGTGGAGATAAACGAAGGAAATATTAGTTGAAAAGAAGAATAAAAATAAACAAGAATAAAAACAAAAGACAAAAAATGAGAAATTATTTAGACAGGAGTGTTGTGTTTGCGGATAGCTTGTATTCAAACGGCGGCAAATGATATTACGCAATACAAAGAGAATTGGGATAATATTCTTCAAATGATTGACGAGGCGGCATCCAACGAAGTAAGCCTCATCGTGCTTCCCGAGTGCGCCTATCCGGCGTATTTTCTGGGATTAGATTTGGAAAAAACCAGGGAAGCCATGGCTCATATAGACAGGGTAAAGGAAGATATCGCCGCAAGGGCAAAGCGGCATAAGGTCTATATAGCGGCGGGGCTTGCAGTAGAGGAAGAAGGGAGGATGCTCAACGGAGGATTACTGTTTTCCCCTGATGGGGAACTGGTGTGCAGCATCGGGAAGTGCAATTTGTGGCATTTTGACCATAAATGGTTTGAGTGCGGGACATCCTTCGATGTGGTGCATACCCGCATGGGCAAAGTTGGGCTCATAATCTGCGCCGACGGTAGAGCCCCCGAGATAACCAGGATCCTTGCACTGAAAGGGGCCAGGATTATCATTGACATGGCGAACCTGACCGCTTCCGGCAGGAATCCGGCAAAGCTGTCAAACCCGCAGTTTGACTATATGCTTAGGGTTAGGGCCATCGAAAACGGCGTCTGGCTCATAATGGCTGACAAGGCGGGGATAGAGGCGGATACCGTGGTTTACGCGGGAAGAAGCTGCGTAATAAACCCCGAAGGCGAGGTGGTGGCGGCAGCGTCAGCGGACAAGCCTGAAATCCTGTACGCCGATATCGATGAAAAACCGTCAGAAAAGAATTTACCAAAAAGAAGGCCGGAGGCCTACAGGATTTTAACCGAGCCCACGGAAACCCTTCCCGTTTATAAGGACATGAGCCAGCCCGTTGCGGTGTGGGATACGGAATTTCAGGTCTCTGTCGTTCAGTTTGGACATGTCGATGAAGATGAATATGCGGTTAAAGCAGCCAGGTTTATAAGGATTCTGGAGAACCAGGACTCACGACTTATACTGCTGCCTCAATTAAAAGAGGGCGCAGATATTGAGAACTGTGTCGCTAACATCAAGCAAGCTTTATCTCATCCTTCCACTATAGTGGCCCTGACCGGCTACCTGAGGGAGGGAGAAAATAAATACAAAACCACTGTTATTTTTTCGAAAGACCGGAATTACGGCCGTTATGACAAAATTCATGTAGAAGAACCCGGCGAGGAGGGGTTAGTCCCCGGTTCCGCGGAAAATGCGGTCATAAAAACACCGTTAGGCAAGCTGGGGGTTATGCACGACCAGGAAGGCCTGATTCCGGAAGTGGCGAGAAGCCTCATGCTTGGGGGTGCGGATATCATATTGTGGTCCGACAGCAGATATGATGAGAGGAATGATATGATAGTCCAGACCAGGGCCGCGGAAAACAAGGTTTACGTAGCAAGGAGCGGCAACATGGAACAAGGGGACCACAGCGTGATCGCCAGCCCGATGGGAAATATTGCAGCTTCGACATTTAAAGGCACCGACCAGGCAACTTCAAGTTTAATTGTTACTGCCTTAAGCAAGTCTAAGACCATTGTCCCCGGGACAAATGTGGTGCTGGACAGAAAGCCAAAATTGTACAAGGAGCTGGTAAAATGACCAATGGAACTAAACTCATTAAAAACGGAACTATCGTTAATTCCAGGGGGGAATTTAAGGGAAATATTCTCATTAAAAACGGGAAAATTGCAGCGCTTCTAGACCCGGAAATTCAAATCGAAGCCGACGAAGTTATCGATGCGGGGGGAAACTTTATAATCCCCGGCGGTGTAGATACCCACACCCACATGATGGACCCAGGCCATACCGAAAGGGAAGATTTCACCACCGGGACCATGGCCGCAGCTTACGGAGGCATAACCACCGTTATCGACCATCACCGGACGGTTCCCCCGGTCTATTCGGTAAAAGAACTCGAAGAAAAAATCCAATACCTCAGGGACAAGGCCGTAGTAGATTTCGGTCTAAAGGGCGGCGGTTCGCCGGACAACGTGGACAAGCTCAAAGATATGTGGGATGCGGGAGTTACGGGCTTTAAAATGTTTACGTGTGATCTCCACGGCGTAAAGGCCATGCTTCCGGGCAATCTCTACAACACTTTCAGGGAACTTCGCAGAATCGGCGGCATTGCGCTCATCCACTGCGAGGACAACAGCATCACAAGCTTAAATGAGGAGAGATTGAAGAAAGAAGGCAGAAACGACTACCTCTCCCAGTGCGAGTGGAGGTCCGCACTGGCGGAAAGGATTGCCGTGGAAACGGTTATCGCCGTGGCAAAGGAAACCGGGGCAAGGGTGGTAATAGCCCACGTAAGCCAGCCGGTGCTGCTGGAAAAAATAAAGGAAGCACGCGACGAAGGATATCCAATATACGCCGAAAGCTGCCCCCATTACTTCTACCTGACTGTCGAAGATCTCGAGAAAAAAGGGCCGTGGGTGAAGTTCACGCCACCTATGAAGACAAAAGAAGATGTTGCTAAAATGTGGGAACTGTTCAATAAGGGGTATGTGACAACCATCGGCTCGGACCACTGCCCGTATCCAAAGGAAGACAAGATACCCGGCGAAAAGAATATATGGGATGCGCCCAACGGCATACCCGGTGTGGAGACTTCTATGAGGCTTATGCTGAATGCGGTGAGCGAAGGCAAGACCACGCTTAACAGAATAGTGGAAACCATGTGCGAAAACCCTGCGAAGATATACGGCCTTTATCCCAAAAAAGGCGCCATTGAGATAGGAGCCGATGCGGATATAGTAATACTGGACATGGAGAAAGAAGAGGCGCTCTCCAACGACAGAGTTATCTCCAAATGCGGGTGGACTCCATACGACGGCATGAAAATTAAAGGGGTGCCGGCGCTAGTGATGGTCAGAGGCCAGGTAGTGACAAAAGACGGAAAAGTCTTGGGCAAGCCGGGGATGGGTCAGTTTGTACCAAGGCAAAAATAATCATGAAAGGGTGATTTGCTTGAAAAAGAACAAATACGCCGTTATTTCAGTAGATATGCACCGGGGTCACCTTGACCCCAGTGTAGCCACATTGCCGCTGCTTCCTGGAGAGAAATGCGACAGGGTAATAGCCAATACTGAAAGATTTTTCAAAAAGATTCGAGAAAAAGGAATTCCCATAATACATGTGGTGACGGTGTACCGGCATAGTGATGAGATCCTGTCCAACCCCCACTGGAAAGAGAAAAATGAAGACCCCAACGCTACAAGGAAAGGTATAGCAAGGCATAATATCGTGGGTTCCCCGGGTACCCAGATAATTCCGGAGCTTTACGAAAAGGGGGACTATGTAGTCGACACCAAAAAAAGATACAGCTGCTTTTTGCACACCGACCTGGAGTTTCTATTAAGGCAGATTGGCGCCGACACGGTCATACTCACCGGCATAAATACCAGCAGCTGCGTATTGTGCACCGCCTTTGAAGCCTGCAACAGGGATTTTAAGGTCTATCTGGTGGAAGACTGCTGCGACAGCATGGACGGCCAGGAGTTCCACGAAGCGGCGGTAATGTTCGTGGAAAGAATCCTCGGAAAAGTGGTAAAATCTGAGGAACTGCTGGAAATTCTTTAAGAAAGGGGCTAAAAACATGGAAATAAAGAAATGGGAAGAAGGGCAGTTATTTGAGGCAAATGGCGCACATATGAGGTGGGTTTTCTGGCCGGGAAACGGTTGCAATGGCCTGACCCTGCACTACAGCATCCTGTATCCAGGCGAATCTTTCAGGCTGCACAAGCATGATTACTCTGCCGACGTAATTTCAGTCATAAAGGGCAAGGGCAAACTGCTCACAGCCGACGGGGAGGTGGATATAGAGGCCGGTGAATCGGTGTTTGCCAATGCCGGAGAGCTTCACGGATTTAAAAACACCGGAGACGAGCCCATGATAACCATAGGGTCCCAGTCGCCGGCCGACCTGGAACTTTATCGCCGTGGAGGCTTCGGGTTTGGCAAGTTGGAAAAAGACAAATAAAACTTTTTTTAAGGGAGGAACGAAACCTTGAAATACGCAACCTTTAAGTTCAACGGCATGAAGATGATAGGTGCCTTGCTGGATGAGTACCTCGTGGACGTCCAGAGAGCCTATGCTCTTTACCTTAAAGAAGTGGAAAAAGATAACCAGGCCGATGAAATGGCTAGGGTATTGATTCCGGACGATTTTATAGAGTTTCTAGAAGCGGGCGAGAAGAGCTGGGAAGCGGCCAAAACGGCTTATAATTTCGTAAAGGATATGGACAAAGAAACCCTCGGCATAAATGAAGAATACATCTTTTACCCCTTAAAAAACGTAAAAATACTGGAACCCTTAAGGCCCAGGACTATAATGGCGCCGGGCCCCGAGCTGGAAGATCCTTCGGACAAGAGTATGTACAATTACATTGAATTCTATCTTAAGTCGGAGCATGCCGTAGTTGGCCCCGGGGTGCCGATAATTAAAGAGAGCAAGTTCACCGGCAGGATCGACTTTGAGCCCGAGCTGGCGCTGGTCATAGGCAAGAGGGGCCGGTTCCTGGACAGGGAAAATGTGCTGGACCATGTATTTGGCTATACCATAATGAACGACGTCTACTCCATTGACAGGCTTGTGGTAGGTTGGGAAGGCACCATGTTCCACGTAAGGTACGGAGAAGGGGCCTCCTTTGACAATTCGGCGCCCATAGGCCCGTGGATCGTAACAAAGGATGAAATCGAAAACCCCGAAAACTTGACTTTGAGAAAATATGTAAACGGTGAACTGGTAGATGAACGAAACACATCACAGCTCCTCAGGAGCGTTAGGGAATTTGCCAGTTATTGTTCCACTTATTTCACACTTCAACCAGGTCTCATGATTGCTACCGGCTATCCCAATGGCCTTGTATTTGGAAAGGATTCAAACAACAGGCCGGTTATAAAGGATTTGAGAAAAAGCCCCAGGTACCTGAATGCCGACGACAGAGTAGCATGTGAAATAGAGGGCATCGGCAGGTTGGAAAATCTGGTTATTGAATTTGATGGGGGGAATTCTAAATGAAACTTGTAAGCTTTAAAGAATGTAATGAAATAAAAATCGGCATTGTTGTCAATGATATAGTCTACGATCTGAGAAAGGCTTACGCACTTTATCTTAAAAAACAAGGCGATACCCTGGCCGAAAAAATTGCTGCGGTGAGGATACCGGGCGATATGGTAAAATTAATAGAAGGAGGTGAAAAAGCCTACAAAGCCGCAACAGAAGCATATGGATACATCCTCGACATGGGGAATAGAGTAGAAAAGGAGTTAGAGGGCAAAAAACTCGAAGACGTCAAACTGGCGGCCCCTCTAATACCCAGGACCATCATCTGCGGTGGAGCCAACTTTTACGACCATCTCGATGAGACAAAGCGGTCTAAACCCGAAGAAGTAGAATTTTTCTTAAAATCACCTCTTTGTGTGGTGGGCCCCGGTGAAACGGTGGAACATGAGCCTAAAGTCACTCACAAGTATGACTACGAAGTGGAGCTTGGCATTATAATCAAAAAACCCGGCAGGTTCATACCAGTAGAGGAAGCCTTTGATTATATCTTCGGTTACACCATCTTCAACGACATTTCTGCCAGGAGCAGGCAGGTTATACCATGGAGCAAAGATAATTTCCAGTTAAGGTTCGGGGAGGGCAAAAATTACGATACCGGCGCGCCGGTGGGCCCGTGGATTATCACCACTGATGAACTGGTAGATGTAAGCAATTTGCAATTGAAAACTCTTGTCAGCGGTGAACTCAGACAGAATAACAATACAAAAAACCTTATCTGGAATGTGCCCAACCTGGTAAGCTATTACTCTCAGTTCATGACATTGCAGCCCGGTTTCCTGATAGCTTCGGGGACTCCGGGCGGTCCAGCCCTGGGTTCGGATGTAGAATTGGGTGCCGACCCCTATGAGAGAAAAGACGGTGTCAAACGCGGTGGATACATGAAACCCGGCGATGTTATGGTGCTGGAGATAGAAGGCATAGGGCAGTTGGTAAATCCTATTGACAGAGTTAGATGATGAGAGAAAAGAGTGATTTCGGAAACAGTTAATAATTCCCTGTAAAAAACTAACAAACCCAACAAAAAAACCAATAAAACATAACCTTTTACCAAAAGAAAGAAGTGAAGAACAAAAAAACAAGTAAACAGCAATACTTACTAAAATAAAACCCCAAAAAAAGACAATAACAAACTGACCCTTTAAAAAATCAATTTTAAAAGGTAAAACATGGAAAATAATTAACTTGGGGATTCTAAATTCTAAGCTGCAAAAGCCTTACCCAAAACCTCAGCCCAGATATCAAAATGCTCATTTTCAGCCTTAGAAACCAAAGCATCAAGATGACAATTCATAGCAGCAAAATGAATAAACAAATACCAATTCTTGCGGCTTCTAACCCTGCAGCGCTCAATCTCATAATCATTCTTAATCCGCTTAAACGAGCGTTCCGAAGAAGACCGCATAGCATAAACCTTGCGCCAAGCCTTAGAATCCCTAGGAGTCTTAGTAAAAATCCTTAAATCATCCTGAGGCTTAGTATAAACCGTCCGCCCATAAGGGG
>DUMA01000018.1 GCA_012840135.1 Thermoanaerobacterales bacterium | reverse complement strand
TTTTTTTAAGGTTGACTGTGATGCAACTTTGTGCTCCTTCTCCTTCGTCGAAGTCGCAGTCGTTTAATCACAGTCTTTGATTTTTGTGTATTCACTTTTTTAAGGTTGACTGTGATGCAAATTAAGGTTTTTTGTATACAGGAATGCCGGTTATATGAATTCTACATAAATCCTTAAATTCCTCCCTGTTTTTTAAAAAAACAAATCCCGCCCAGCGGGGGGACCATGTCACTGATTATCATTTAATGCTGCAGCTTCTTCTATAGACTTTAAGTGGTCTTTCATGAGATTTATCAAATATTTTCCGAAGTCCTGCTTCAGGTCGTCCCTCTTCAATGCATATTCCACTGTGGCTATAAGATAGCCCAGCTTGTCTCCCACATCGTACCTTCTTCCTTCGAAGTTGTACGCATAAATAACCTCGAAATTTAAAAGTTCCTTCAAAGCGTCCGTGAGCTGTATCTCTCCCCCCGCTCCCGGCTTCGTGTTCTCCAGTATCTCAAAGATCCGCGGGGTTATTATGTATCTGCCCAGGATGCCCATGCATGAAGGAGCATCCTTCTTTTTGGGCTTTTCGACAAGATTGTTGACCTTGTAAATGTTCTTCTCTATGGGATTGGCATCTATGATGCCGTATTTGTCCACATCGTTTTCCGGCACCGGTTGCACTCCTAAAATGGAGCAATTGAACTTTTCGTATACATCAATCATCTGTTTCAGCACGGGCTCCTTCGCATCAATGACATCATCTCCCAGCATCACCGCAAAGGGCTCGTTCCCCACGAAAGTCCTGGCGCAGTATATGGCATGTCCCAGGCCTCTGGGTTCCTTCTGCCTTATGTAATGTATATCCACCATATTGGAGATATCCTCCACCAGGTTCAGGAGGTTTTCCTTGCCCTTCTTTTTCAGTTCCAGTTCCAATTCCACCGATTTGTCAAAATGGTCTTCTATGGCCCTCTTATTCCTGCCCGTTACTATCAAAATCTCCTCTATCCCGGACTCGACGGCCTCCTCCACTATAAACTGTATTGTGGGCTTGTCCACAATTGGCAGCATTTCTTTGGGCTGGGCTTTGGTAGCCGGCAGGAATCTCGTACCAAGGCCCGCCGCAGGAATTATAGCTTTTTTTATTTTCATATCTGCACCTCTAAAAATAAAATAATGATTCTGGTATAAAAAATCAGCTTTTGTGGTTCGTGACGGTCATTTGAATCATATATTTAATTATTCTACAGTGACAAAGGATTTCCTCCAAAAAAGATAAGTTTTCCTGCATAAAAATGGTATCATGAAAAAAACGCGCAGGTTTCCTACGGCAGTTTGTAGACAAAGCCCGCATGTATTATTCCGCTACGGACACGCTCTCACGCCGTTTGCGGCAGCAGAGCTGCCGACGGCTGTGCGAAACCAGGTCACAGGTTTCTCGTCAAAGTGAAAATCAAAAGTACAACGTTTAAAGTTATTATTGCAGCCGCCATAAGCCACCCCACCATGTTTTCCAGCGGGCTGTTCACCATCGTCCCCATGATGTCTTTTCTGGAGGTTATGAGCATGAGGGGTATGACAGCTGCGGGCAGGGCAAAGCTCAGGGTAACCTGGCTTAAAATTAATGCCTTCATGGGATTTATCCCCGCTGCGATGACCACCATGGCCGGAGCCATGATGACAAGGCGCCTGGCGTTCAGCGGAATCTTTATGCCCACGAAGCCGTCTATCACCGTCTCCCCCGCCATAGTGCCCACGGCTGAGGAAGACAGCCCCGATGCCAGCAACGCTATGCCAAAGGCCGTGCTGGAAAGGCGGCCCAGCAGTGGTGACAGGGACTGATGGGCCTGTTCTATGGAATCCACCGGTATTCCCCTTGAATAAAACACTGCGGCGGATACCACCACCATGGCGGCATTTACCAAAAAGGCTATGTTCATGGCTATGGCTATATCTACCTTTTCCATGTGAAAGTGGTTGAGCTTGTGCTTGATGCTTTCCGAAGTATTGCGGCACTGCACCAGCTGGGAGTGAAGGTAAATCACATGAGGCATCACCGTAGCCCCCAGCATGCCGACCGCAATCAATACCGCATATCCACCGGGAAGCGACGGAACTATAGTGTGAAGGACCACTTTCCGCCAATCGGGCTCTGCCAGAAACATCTCTATGCCATAGGCGGCGCATATCACCGCCACCAGAAATGTTATGACCACCTCCACCAACCGCTGGCCGTATTTTTCTATGTAAGTTATCAAAAAGGCAATGATTCCTGTTATTATACCGGCGTATATAAGAGGTATGCCCAGCAGCAGGTACAGTCCAAGGGCACCTCCCAGAAACTCTGCCAGAGTCGTAGCCATAGCCGCAATGACGGCTACAGCCCACAAAAAACGGTTGACATTTCTCGAAAAAGTCCTGGCACACGTCTGCGGCAGGTTATAACCTGTGGCTATCCCCAGCTTGGCGGACATCGTCTGCAAAAAAATGGCCATAAAATTGCTCCACAGTATCACCCATATCAGGCTGTAATTAAAATAGGAGCCTCCGCTTATGTTGGTGGCAAAATTGCCCGGGTCTATGTAAGCCACGCTCACCACAAAGGCGGGACCAATAAACTTGAACAAATCTCGCACCTTTGACTTAAAGCGCCGCGCCTTTGACTTAAAATCCCGCTCCCCATCCCACAAAAGCCCCTTCCATCCCGTTTCCCCCGCTTTATATTCCATACTTCCGGTCACCCGCATAATTTCCTCATTCAAACGGCCCGGCAATACGGTCACATCCCTTCTCAACAGCCGGCAATTAAACCGGGCTAAAATTTTTAATCTCATCTAACTCCTCTTTTAATTCCAGAATATGAATCCCGTTTTAAAGGTGTGACCTTCCGCATATAATTTAGTAATTCGGAAATTTGAAGGCGGGTGCAAAAATTGTCCGAAAAAAACTTTTTCACATTTACGGAATATATGAAAAAGGAAGATCAGCTTCTCAGCGCCGCCATGGAAGACTATGTGGAGATGATATACAGGCTATCCAGAGAAACGGGTTTTACCAGGATAAACGAGCTGGCATCGGCCCTGAACATAAAGCCTCCCTCGGCCACAAAAATGGTCCAGAAACTGGCCGAACTCAAGCTATTGAATTATGAAAAATATAATATCATAACCCTGGAACCCAAAGGGGCCAGATTGGGCAGGGCCCTGCTGAAACGGCACGCCACTATAGAAGAATTTCTCAAACTGCTGGGGGTGCCCAACACCATCCTTCTGGATGAGGTGGAAAAAATAGAGCACACCATAAGCCCCGGCACGGTAAAAAAAATTGATTACCTTGTAAAGTATTTAAAAAATCACCAGGAGCTCCTGGAAGACATATTTAAAAAATAAACATTTAATGTGCATTTTTACAGCATTTTTAAAGCCGCTGAACTGTGTATACCCACAGCTGCGGCTTTTTTTAATTAAAATTTCTTTTATGTTAATAAGTGAGTGTCCGGCACCTATTGATTCAAATATTTATCCAGGTCTTTGAGATCAGCTCTCAATTCCTTTTTCAATCCTTTTCTCAATTCCCTTCTCAATTCCTTCTTCTAATCCTCTCCTATACATTTCAGGGTCGATTATCATTTTTGCCATTTCATCCACCTCCTGCTCTATATTCTTTACCTCTTCACTAAAAAGTTCACCGGCCAGGGTACTCAACTCCAGAAGTATTTTGTTGCACTTTTCGATGATTAGTTCGTTTGATATCAGGGCATCTCTTATTTCTTTGATTATTTCCTCAATTGTTTGTGTTATCTTTTTCCGATATTTGTTTTGTAATTTTGTTTTTTCTTCTTCTTGAAGTATTCTTTTTTTCAGGTCTTTGAGCTCATCGCTAAGGTTTATTATCCGCAGGGGAAGCATGATGTAAAGTTTTTGTCTTTTATAGTAGTCCGGATCATGTTCCCAGACTTTGAAGGTCGGCACTATGTATTTTATAATTTGTTCTGTATATGGCATTTTTATTGAGAGTTTTAATTCGGCAGGAATCGATTCATTATGTTTCAGGAATATGACGGTTTGAGAGGGGAATTCTATGGTTATTTCTTCACCTGCTTTAATTTTATTGTAGTCAAGGTTATCTATTGCGATTCTAAACCCGTAATCTATCATGCGGATTACTATGGTCCTGTCGTTTAAGGTCTGAAATTCTATGTGGTATTTGGTTTCTTTTGCATTTATTTCTATGCTCAGTACCGTATCGGCAATAGCAAAGGTTTTATCCACCCTTATGTATTCTTGTTTCAGTTGTTCAATCCTGGTGTCTTCATGAAAGTATTTTTGAAAAGGGCGTTTATGGCGTAAATGGTAAGTCTATTTGAGATGTTAAACAGATTTTTCAGGATCTTATCATAATGGATAACCTTTTTCTCTCCGTCTTCCATACTAGACTCCCTTTACAATTATATTATCATCCATATGGATGATTTTCAATAATACTTTGTAGTCGAACATATGTTCTTTTATATTATATAACCATATTCACATCCCGTCAATATATAGTACTAAAATTTTCCTGTATATTTGCAAAACAATAAAAAAGCTTTAGTAAAAAAAATGATGAATCAAAAGGTTGAAGTTCTTGCAAGTTACTCAAATACTTATTTGTCCATGATTAAATTAGGTAGGAAGGTGACAAATTCAGGTACATATGTTATTAAAAACAGGACTACTATTAAAGCAATAATAAAAGGAATTATTGCTTTCGATGTTCTTTCAAAGGATATACCGGCAATTTTACTAACTATATACAAGCACATACCAACAGGCGGTGTGATAAGTCCTATCATAACATTTAGAACTAAAAAAACACCAAAATGCACTAAATCGACATTCAACATTTTCATTATAGGCAGCAATACAGGAACCATTATCATTATTATAGAGGTGCCTTCCATAAAACATCCTAGAATTAACAAGATTATATTTACTATAAATAGGATGAGATATTTGTTGTTCGTAACTGAAAAAATCGTTTTTGCAACAATGGCAGGCATATCCGAAGATAATATAACCCAGGTTATAATTGAAGCACTGCTTATTATAATTAGTATAGTTGCTGTACTGCTTGCAGTAGATAATAACATTTTATATAAATCTTTTAATGTTAATTCTTTGTGAATAATAAAACCTAAAAATAAAGCATATATTGCAGCTATAGCAGCACCTTCGGTAGGGGTTACTATTCCAAACACAATACCACTTAAAAGTAATACCGGCGTCAATAACGATGGAATAGCAGCAATTGTAGCATTTATTCTTTCTTTGAATGTGGCACGAGGTTCTACTTTATAACCTCTTTTTTTAGATATAACATAAACATATACCATTAAAGCTAACCCCATTAAAAGTCCTGGAATAACCCCCCCGAGAAATAATCTCCCGACCGACTGTTCAGCTATGACTGCATATATAACTAGAGGAATACTCGGTGGTATAATAGGCCCTATCGTCGATGATGCCGCTGTAATAGCTGCAGAAAATTCCGGGTCAAAACCGTCTTCATTCATTGCCTTAATTTCAACAAGACCTAGGCCCGATGTATCTGCCACAGCAGACCCTGACATGCCAGCAAATATAATACTTGCTATTACATTTACATGTCCAAGACTTCCTTTTATATGACGCACATAAACTCTCGCAAAATTGAATATTTTATCTGTTATACCACCAGTATTCATAGCTTGACCGACAAAAATAAACAAAGGTATAGCAAGCAAAGGAAATGAGTCAAGTGCAGTAAACATCCGCTGTGGAACAAGCATAAGAGGAACTCCTTTGAGCAATAAAGCCACAGTGGCTGAAGTGGCCATAGAAAATGCGACAGGTACTTTCAATGCCATTAGAATAAGCATAATGGAAAATATAATAAGTATTTCCAAACTATTTTTCCTCCCCATGTGTCAAGTTGAAAAAGAGCATACCTAATGCCGAAAGTGGTATACACAGATAAACTAAACCCATCGGAATATTATTTGCAGGAGATGTCTGGGAACTATTCAATATTACCATTTGAAAACCCAGATAAATCAGCATTACAAGAAAAATTGTAGAAATAACTTTACTTATAATTATGACATTATGTTTTATTCTAACCGGCAGAGCGTTTACTACTACTGTAATATCGATATGTTCACCGTTTCTCATGGCTATTACAGAACCAATAAATGCTAACCAGACCATTGTATATCTGGCAAGCTCTTCAGACCATACCAGCGGAGAGTTGAAAACATAACGCATTACTACCTGTACAATAATCAGTAAAAAGATGAAACTGACCAGTAATATTGCAAATATATCAAGCGCTTTATTTATAAACCTGTAAGCCTTATGCATTATTTCACCGTCCTCGTTTACAAATGTTAAGGGTGAGGTATCAAAATATTTAGATGATACCTCACCTTTTGGTTTATTCTTTTAGACTATCTCTATCCCGAATTTTTTAATATAGTCCACCGATTTTTGAATCGCCTCTTTTATCTTTTCGATTTCCAGGGGTGTTTTCCCTTTTTTTAAAGGTCCCCAACCATAACAAAATAGATAAATTGGTATTTCAATGGTCATGGGTATTATCCTGTCATATTGTTTCAAAATGTTAAAGATGTCATTGAGTTTTATAGAGCCATCTCCGAGAGCACAGTATTCAATTTTTCGGCTTTCTACTCTTATATCTTTTAGGTGTATATATTCAATGAAATCCAGTGCATCGATTATGTCTTCCGAAGGGTCAATGATTTTCTTTGAGTGGTAATATACATTTCCGGTGTCGTAGTTCAACCTTATCAGAGGATGGTTAATTTCTTTTATAATGCCCAAAGAATCATGAGCGCTGCTTATTATATCCCCATGAGATTCTAATCCCACTTTAATATTTAGTTCTTCTGCTTTCTCAATTACTGCTTTAATATTATCTTTAAATTGTTGCAGCCTGCTTAAAGGCCCGGCATTGGTATTTATTATCTTCGCTCCAAGACCTTTGGCAAACTCCATTTTTTTAAAGAATCTCCTTAATCCTTCTTCTACTGTTAGATCTACATGTCCGGAAAAAGCAACTATTTTTAACTTTAGCTTTTTTAACTTCGATTTAACTTCGGCCAAAAGTTCATCACTCATATCTTCGGGTTTTATATGTTCGCACACACCATCAATAGATGCTATTTCTACTGATTTTAAACCGTTTTCCGAAGTATAGATTAGAGCATCAAAAAGTGAGTACCCATCAAATATATTTGTCCCCAGCGATATCTCAAGCTTGTATTGCATTTTCCGATTCAACCTTTCTTGCGGCTTCAAGGCATCTGGCATAATTGCTTTCTGCTGTGTATGCCGGGATAAATACTGTAGCAAGCTTCAGAGTCTCGCTTCCAGTATTTTTCATCTGGTGCCTTTCTCCTTTTTCAACCCATAACACTACATCAGGCTCAATAGGTATTTCCTTGCCTTCACATACCGCTACGCCCCTGCCGTTAACTATATATATCAATTCTGGCCTATCATGTGTATGGTAATCTGTCTGGGATCCAGGGTATATTATGGCATGGCTGAAAGTTAACTCCTGCACTCCCTCCTTATCGGGTGCAAATAAAACTTTTATATTCCTCTGATAAGGTGCCGGAATTGTTACTCCTTTTTCTTCCCATGCTTTGACGATTTTCATCTTAAATCCTCCATTGTTTGTGTAAAATTTGGTATTAAGTTGATTTATTGAACTTTATCAATTTTATCGAAGAAATCCTTTGCCTGTTGGCCATATTTTTGTATATATTGTTCACGCAAAGGCTTTACCATTTCTTGGAATGCTTTTATATCCACTTCGTTTACTTTCATGCCTTTTTGTTTTAAGGTGCTCAACAGATTGTTTTCATCGTTTTGCATGATCTCCCGTTCGTATTTTTCAGCCTCTTTCGCCGCATTCATGATAATCTTCTGGTGTTCGGGAGAAAGCTTCTCCCAGCTTTTTTCGCCTATTAATAATAGTTGTGCAAATAATTGGTGGTTTGTTAGTGAAAGATACTTTTGTACTTCGTAAAACTTGGACGAATCTATAATAGAAAAAGGATTTTCCTGACCGTCAACTGTCTTTTGCTGTAAGGCCATGTAAAGTTCCGAAAAAGCCATAGGAGTTGGTGAGGCACCCATAGCTCTTAACCCATCAATACTGCTTTCTGTATCTGGAACCCTTATTTTCAAGCCTTTTATATCTTCCGGCTTTGCCACCGGCCTTACATTGTTTGTCAATTGCCTGGCTCCCATATCAAAAAATGCCAGGACCCTGAAACCATGTTTTTGCAGGAGGTTATCTATGTCTTTCCCTACTTCTCCATCGTAAACTCTGAATTCATGGGCTTTGTCTTTAAATAAATACGGCATTTCAAATATGGTCATAACCTTCTCATATGTAGCCATATAACCTACGGACGTTGTAGTCATATCTACAGTTCCCATTCTAAGTCCTTCGAGACGTTCCTTATGGTCACCAAGTTTTGCACTGTCAAATACCTGTATTTCTACTTGACCATTGGTTTTTTCTTTGACTATTTCAGCAAATTTTGCTGCAGCCTTATTTTCCGGATGTGAAGGTGCAGTATTGGTTCCAAGTTTTAAAACTATTTTCTGACCCTCATTATTGCTTTCTTGAGAAGATTGTTTTGCATTATTTGAACATCCTGATAATAGAACCACTGATATGAACAAAACTAAGAAAATACTAATAGTGACGTTTTTTAACCTCATAACGCTTTTTTCCTCCTTATCCATTACATTATTTTTTATCTTAACGAATAACTCTGAGCCGCTTTAACAGCTCTATTATAAATGTCTTCAGCCTTTTCAGGTGGGGTCATAATAAATAAGAGTTTTAACCTATCGTTTTCTGTATTTTCAAAGTCATGTAATACACCCGGTGGAATAATTACTAACCTATCAGGTACAAGATCTATATTTTCTTCACCAACCCTGCTTTTCCCCTTCCCTGACAAAACGTAAATCATCTCTACTCCCAAGTGTGTATGCATATCTGATTTACAATAGGGTTCAAAAATACACTGGCCTATTAGAACATCTTTTGCTATTTTGTTGATATCCGGTGCTACAAAAACTTTGTTTATCCTTCTCAGTTCCGGTGGCGATGTAACTTTGACTCCTTTTATAGATGATGCATCGATAAAGGGCAACTTTTCTTTACCCTCCTTTCTGTTTAAAATTTATGCAGACGTTTTCATAAAAAGGCTTTTTAAAAGGGTTAACATGAACCCCTTTTGATTAATTCAACTGGGAATAAGTGGATATTCTGCCTCACTGGTTTTTTATTTTCATTTATTTTTTCTATGAGAATTTCATAAACTTTTTTTGACATTTCATACAAAGGCTGTTTAACAAAGGTGAGAACAGGTTCAACAAGATTACCATTCTCTATATCATCAATAGCAATTACGGCAAGATCTTCCGGAACTTTGATCTTTTGTTTTTTTAAAGCTTCTATAAATCCTTTAGTTAAAGCATTATTAAATATCAATATAGCTTCGGGTGGATTCTCAATTTTCAATAACTCCATTGTCATATTGAAACTACTTCCAACGGAAAAATCGCCATATTTTATTAATTCATTATTTACTTTTAATCCAAAGCTTCTAAGAGCATCATTAAAAGCTTTAAACCTTTCTCGACCAACAGAAGTATTTATATTGCCTGCTATTGCCCCAATCCTTTTATAACCTTTTTGGATGAAATGCTCAATGGCAAGAAATACTCCTTTATAGTGATCTGCTTTAACTATATCAAATTTACAATTATTTATATTTCTATTAAACAATACAATTTTACTCAAACTAATTGAATTTATATATTCCTCTTCAGGTTTTTCCCTTGTGCATGGAACTAAAATTACGCCATCCACAAGTCCTGCGCTCAACATTTCGAGATGGGCTTTCTCCTTTTCAATATTTTCATCCGTGTTGCATAAAATGACACTATATCCATCATTACTAGAAAATCTTTCGATATGTTTTACTAATTCTATATAGATGGGGTTACTTATATTCGGCACTATGAGTGCTATTATATTAGTTTTACGCGTCCTTAAACCTATGGCCAATGTATTGGGGCGGTAATTTAGTTCTTTCGCAACTTCGAATATTTTCTTTTTTAACTCGTCACTTACATAAGAATTTCCCGTAAAAGCTCTTGATACGGTTGCATCAGAAATCCCAAGTTTTTGGGCAATATCTTTAATTGTAGCCATTTGGCCTCCTTCCCGAAAAAAATAATTTATGAAAACGTCTACATATATAAAAATATTCTACACATATTTTTAAATTCCTTCTTTTTTAAATAAAATTTTATAAACATGATGTGATATGAGTCTATTTTTTTCTAGCTGTAAAAGCCATACTTGAACGCCTAGGTTATCCATAAAGTCTTTCGGCAGGTGCATGGGGCCCCTCTTTATAGCAATTCAAAGCCGCTGAATTGTGCGAACCGTCTCCGTGACATACAAAATGCCGTTAACAAATGTTAACGGCTTTAAACAATGTGTTATTCACTTGCTTTCCAGTTGTGTAAATATCCTTCGATAAAACCAATCAGGCCAGTTATCGAAGCGATTATAAAGGTTGTATTACCAATAACCTTTGTTATATTTATAGTTAGTGAGCCATTAAGTGTTATAACTCCAAAGATCTGAACTAAAACTATTATAGAACCGAGTAACATGAATAAAATTATTCCAATGACAAAAAGAATATCCATTAACTTTATTAAACCCTGCATAAACTTACCCTCCTACAGATTGAAAATAGGTAAAATACCAAGTGCAATCAAACAACCTATTGCTACTATTGGTATTACATAATAAATAATCAGGGGAACGAAGGTTTTCACAGGGTTGACATCGGCCATACCACATGCAATAAATATAGGCGCCGAGTTTGGAGGAGAAGCTCCTTCAGTAGAAGCAAAAATTAGTACCGAGGCTGCTGCAACTGCAGGGTTTATTCCAACATTTGTCAAAGCAGAAAACCCTACTGCACCTATAGCGGCTATTGTAGCAGTAGAAGTTAAAGGTGCAGATACAAGAGTAACTAAAATTCCGACCAGTATTGTCATTAAGACCCTTGAAGCATTTAAACTCTGAAGTAATGAAGTTAAATCTTTAGCTAATCCAAGCTTATTCATTGCATAGCTGGCTGCAAAAGCAAAGAATAATGTAGCACCAACTACAATATATCTTTGCGCTGCATCCTTTACAAAATCAAACCATCCACTAACTGTCGTAGGCAAATATTTTCTACCTTCAATTATAGCTATCCAACTTATTAAAACTGGTATCCACACAATGATCGAAATTGAATCCAATGCATCGGGACCAAAATTTTTCACAGACTTTAAATATTCTGATACTGGACCTATTGTCAATATGACTGGTAAAATTATCCCGATAAATATAAGCAATGATGACCAGCCTTCGGAAAATGTTTTCCTTAAAGGACTTATCATCTCATTTGGCAGTGGTTTAATGTGATATTTGTAAACAAAATAGCGCACAAGAATCAACCTGTAAACCAAAGTCCATAGGCCAGCCCCCAGAAGAGCAATATACAACGCACCAGGACTAACTTTTTCTGCTACTATCGCTGATCCCATTAAAATAAACATTGAGGAGCATGGAGGCAACGCAATCCCCAAACCTGCGTTACCCGCGATTACAGTGGCTGCCAGTTCCGGTGACCAGTTGGAGTTTGTCATCCATGGGATTGCTATGGCTCCAACCGAAGCTGCATTGCCCGATCCGGAACCGGAAATCAATCCGAAAAGTGCACTAGCCAGTGTTGAAATATAACCAGCGCCACCGGGAAGTCTTCCCAAAATAGAATTCAAAATATCTACCAACCGTTTTACCAATCCTGTCTTCGTCATTACATAAGCCATAAATACAAAAGCAAGTGCTGCAAAAACCGTTTCCTGCTTTGCTGCATATATGAAGCTATCCCATATCAATTTTACGGCGGATTTACCGCTGAATAATACTACCGCTAGAAGACCAACCCCCATAGCTTCACCAATGTTTCTCTTAACCGCAGTGTTCCAGAAAATTATAGCCGCTATATAGGCTATTAAAACCCAAACTCCTAAGCCCATGAAACCCCCTCCTTTATGGTATTTCCAGATCGATAAGCGGAGCATTCTGTTGTGCCCCATATACATCAGTACCATCTATATCATCAGCAGCCCTTGGCTTTAAAAAAGAAATTTTAATTCCATTGCAAAGGTCTACAAACCATATACCAAATATTGACTCTTCGGGGATGTTATATAACTTTGCTATATTACTTTTGGTTATTACATTAGAGTTCCTAACATGCTCATATTTTTTGACATCATCAAAGAAAACATCCAGGGTAGTTATAAATGGCGAAGCGTTCTTGCTGCGTATAGTAACTGCAAGATCTTTTAATTTCATCCTGCTAAACCTCCTTTGACTCTGTAGATATAATTTTAACTTCTTTTCTAAAAGGTTCTTCCGGATCTCTTAATGGTAGTGCATGCCAAATATTAAATTGATAAACTTCTCCTACTGATATAGCTCTACCAGGTGAGAAAGGCATGGCAAGGTTGCCTGCTGTACTCAGACGTCCCGGAAAACCATGGTGTGATAAAGTTGAACTTGCAAAAGAACAAATGCTATCTGCTTTATCCTGTGAATCGGCTACAACGTCTATCAAGATACATATTTCATGTCCTTCCATAACAGGCCTAGGCTCACATTCACCCATGACAGCATTTTTTCCATAAACCCTAAACATGAGTTTATAGGAATCTTTTGGAAGAATATGAAAATAATCTTCAATAATTTCTCTGCACTCTTCAAGATTTTTCTCGGTACGTTTGATAAATTGAGGATCTCTTATACCAGCAATGCAAATACTACGGTAGCCTATCTTGGCCACACCTTCCAGCTTCACTCTATAATCCTCGGCTGGAACCCAGCGGCTTCCGGATACCCGAACTGTTCGCTCATCTAGTTGCTTATATATGGCCTGGCTGATATCTAAATCACCGCCTGGGTTTGTTTCTCTACTCGGATCCCTCCTTTCGTAAAAAGCATGCCCTACAACACTAGCAGGAGTACAGCGACGCTTTGGATTCATAGGAACTAAATCAAAATGATCTTTTCTGATTATACCCAATAAACCATCGTTTCCACTTCCCGGTGTGGCAGCAAGCGCCCCATCCTCCATTATTTTTCCAAAATGCATCGAAAGGCCTCTGTCAAAACCATTTAACAAAGGTAATGCAGCATACAGTCCAATATCAAGAGCCCTACCCGTTATAATACCGTCAAGATCTGGATTTTCTTTAAAAAGGTTCATGATAACTTCAGGACCCACCTGTGCAACTATTCGTTTGGCTTTTTTTACTGTATTTGCAGATAAATATTCCTCCAAACGGGGATGGGGAACTATTCGGTTTACCTTTAACCCCCCTTCTATTTTTTCAATTAACCATTCAGGATTTATTTCACTCCATATCACACCGATCTTGAGTTTATAATTGTATTTTTGGCATATATTTCTTAAAATTTCCAGACCCAATTTGGTGGTTGGATTGGAACCCGAACCGCCAACTGAAACTATAAAGGGAATCTTTGCCTTTTGAGCCGCACATACTATAATTTCAAGATCACGTTCTAAAGCCTCTCTGGCCATTACAGGTTTTCCGGTACCCAGATAATATGGACCCGCATCAGTCGTCGTTCCCTGAGCAACAATGGCATATGGGTTATACTCTAATGCTTTCTGGATAGATTTCTCATCAACACCATGGCCTACAAAAGATGTCGCCGAATAAATCCTCATCTCGTCAATTTTTTGCATCTTCCTTTTCCTCCGTTTCTTCAAATGATTTCTCAATCGCTTTTCTAACATTATGCAGATGCTCTAGCAAAGCCTTCTGAGCTTTTTCTGCATTCCTAGCCTTGATAGCGTCCATTATCTTCTTATGCTCATTTATCATTTCTTTCAAACGGTTGGGGTTATTGTGAGTTCTAGTTGTTATATCTTTTATTAATTCCAGGTTTGCTGCCATGAAATTAGCCATTAAAGCATTTTTTGTAGCCGAAGCTATACTTAGATGAAAGGCATGATCCATTTTAGGATCGTACTCATTAGCATTTTGACAATGTTCCAGAATTTTTTCCATTTCTAAAATGTCTTCATCAGTCGCACGTTCTACAGCAAGTTCAACAATTTTCTGCTCTAAAATCTCTCTTATCTCAAGTAGATCTAAATAGGTAGCATGCTTTAAAGCATTTATCAACTTTTGACCAGTATTTTGACTGTAAGTTAATTCCCTTATATATGTTCCACCCCCCGGTTTTCTATTTATATATCCTTTACTCTCGAGAGTTCTCAAAGCTTCTCTTAAAATTCCCCTGCTGATGCCCATCTGCTGCGATAAATCCCTTTCAGATGGTAGTTTGTCTCCTGGTTTCAAAGCACCTTTTTCTATCATTTCTTCAAATTCTTTTATTACTTTTTCTGAAAGTTTTTCAGACTTTAAACTCTTAAAATGCATCGATCATACTCCTTTGGTTAAATAGTTATATTGTTAAATGGTTTAACCATTTTTTATTTATATTTCTACAAAAATATTTAAATTCCTCCTGCTAAGCAAAATTATTTCATATTTTTTTAATTACAAATCTACTCTTTATTTCACCTCTCCATTAAGTCAATAAAAAAGCAGGCTCACGCCTGCTTATAAATCTTTGGCTATTTTAATAAATTTTTCAGCACGCTTTGGGCATATCTCATTCCATATTACTCCGTCTTTTTTAATATTTGTTCCGACTATTATACCATCACAAATCTCCATAGCTTCTTTTACGTTTTCTGTATTGATGCCACTTGTTATTAAAATTGGAACAGCGGGAAATCTATTTTTGAGATTTTCTACATCGTTAAAATTTGGTGGTAAACCTGCCCTTGGACCGGGAACTAAAACAGCATCAGGCTCAATTACCGGTAATACGCCATCTACTATTTCTTCAAGAGGCCTTGAGTCAAAGGACACCCCCGCATGTGCAGTAAAGTTACAAAACATTGGAATGTTATCTGCATCTATCATTTTTCTATACCTAAAAATCGAGCCAGGGTTGAAATTATGATAACCAAAGGTCCCAGTAAAGGTCCCATTAACATAGGTCCTTACAAATTTTGCATCTATGGCTTTTGCAATAGCAAATGTCGCTATCGGATCCATTAACACTCCGCAGCCATACGGTATAGTTACATTTGGTAATACTTCTGTGACGATTCTGACATAACTTGCTATAATTTCTGGACCAACCTGCGTAATATATGGCCTATCACCTTCATTTGCAAAGACAATTCCATCAAATCCATTTTCTATTAATGTCTTAGTTTCTCTTTTAGCTCGCTCGATTACATCTCCAACTGGAACATTTGGATCATAGTGTGGGGTTCCAGGTAGCGGTAGTAGGTGGACAACACCAATAATTGGTTTAGTTGAATTAAAGATTTCCGAGAATTTTACCATTTAGTTTTCTCCTTTCTTCTATTTTTAAAAGTTTTAGGCAAGTATCTTTAAATAAGAGCATACAAAGCCTATTATAAACATCATGCACAATGTCCATAAAGGAGATTTGCCTTTTTTTAACCAATAAAAGGCTAAAAATAGCAAAGCCAGTGGTAAAAGATTAGGCATTATCTGATTGAAAATATCCTGAACCTTTATAGAAGAACCCCCGATTTTAAAAACTAAAGGGACATTTATTTTAATCATTGTAGAAGCCAGCGCCCCGACGACCATCATTCCTATGGCGCCAAGCCCATTGGTGGCCCGCTCCAAAATATTTGTTTCTAATAATTTTATAACAGCATTCTTTCCAATACGATATCCTGACATATACATGATGTAACTTAAGCCTAATGTATATACCGAAAATATGGTGAAGAATAATATAGGTCCCAAGACATTACCTTTTACTGCCAAATCCACTCCCAAGCTTAATAAAATAACTTTAACCAAGCCTTGGGTTATGGAATCTCCTATACCGGCTAATGGCCCCATCAATGCGGTTTTTGTACTATTAATCATATCGTCATTGATTTCAGCACCATTTGCCCTTTCTTCTTCCATGGCGGCAACAATTCCTGGAATCATAGATCCCCAGTTGGATTCAGTGTTAAAAAAAGCTAAATGTCTTTTCAATCCGCTCGCAAGATCTTCTTTCTTTTCATACAAACGAGTAAGTATGGGAATCATGCTATGGCAAAAACCAAGGGCTTGTAACCTCTCAAAATTGTAAGTGGTTTGAGCAAACATGGTCCAGATAAGCCAAGATTTTATTAATTCTTTTTTCCCCAGGCTTTTTCGTTGCAATGCCTTATTATTGGCCAAATCCATCGCTGACACCTCCTGCCTTATCTTTGCTGTACATCAGATGCAGGAAACCCAAAGCTCCTCCTAAAACTGCCACACCAACAATATCTAGTTTTAGGTAACTTGCCAGTATAAATCCTATGAACAAAAATGGAACTAGAGCAGATCTCCATAAAAATTTGAGAAGCATGCCAAGACCTACTGCCGGAATTAATCCACCGGTAACTTTTAATGCTGTTATCAGTGATTGCGGCACTATTTTCATGAAATTTTCCAGGGAACCTGCACCATAATATATTGCAAGAAAAGTAGGGATAAAATATGTTAAAAACGGCACTATCTGTGAGGCTCCCAAATTCATCCATATGATACCTTTTGTATCGGCATTTTCTGCGTATTTTTCCGCTCTGTGAACCCATAATGCATTTAATGTCATACGAGCGTTGAAAGATAATAAGCCTAAAAATCCTATGGGCACGGCTAACGTAAGCCCTACCGATGGGGGAGCTTTTGCGAGCATTGTCATGGCGACACCCAAATAGCCAGCCAACGCTAGGTCTGATGGCAGGGCCCCTCCCGCAGCGACCAGTCCGATATAAGCCATCTGGATAGTTGCGCCTACCTGTAATCCATAAGGTATATCGCCAAGAATGATGCCATCAACCAGTCCTGCCACCAGTGGTGCTCCAAAATATAAGGACCAGCGGAAACACATAGGCATAAAAGTGGCAACTATCCAGGTAATTAAAGCAATTATAAAAGCTTGGAATAACATAGCTTTCACCCCTTTTAATTCTATTGTAATAAGACATTCTTAAAATTTTTTGACTTCGATCTTTTTATCATCGGGAACTATTTTTATATAAACTTTAACACCCATAGAAACAATTTTATTCAAGACATCTTTTTCATCCAATGACAATGAAATATTCCTGTACAATTGTTTTCTTCCAGGACCCGCACCTATTCCTCCTATGTTTAATTCCTTAATTTCTACACCTCCTTCTAACAAAGCATAAACAGCTTTAGGGTATTTTACCAAAACTATCACTTTTTCTCCTGGTTGACCATCTCCTTTTAATATATTGATAGCTTTTTCAATACTATAAACCTCCACTTTTATTCCTGGGGGCGCTGCCATTTTCAGTACTTTTTCCATGAAAGGGTCTTGCGCAACTCCGTCGTCCGCTATAATAATTCTATTTGCCTGAGTATATTTAACCCATCCAGCCATTACCTGCCCGTGAATCAGCCTATCATCTATCCTCATGAGAACTATATTCAACATATTTCTACCTCCCATCTGCAACTTTTTTTATACTTTCTTCTGTTGGGTAAATCTGCTGATATAGATCTTTGATACCCAAATGGCCAATTTCTATACAATGTTCTTTTAACCGACTCAGTGTGTATGAAGCTCTCATTGTTAAAGCTTCCAAGATCATGGGTAAGTTAACCCCGGTTATACATTCAACCTTTGAATCCATTATGTTTTTTTTGAGATTCATGGCAGCAGCATTGGATGGACTGCCACCATATAAATCCACAAATATCAACACTCCATCGCCTTCATTCAGTTCGTCAATAGCCTTTGAAATATTATCTTTTAAACTATCAACGCTGTCACCGTGGAAAAGACCCAGTGTCATGGTGCGATTTTGTTTCCCTATAATCAGTTCAGCGCTTTTTAAAAGTTCCTTTCCGAAATCGCCGTGGGTTACAATCAATACTCCAATCATGAAACCATCCTCTCTTGCTGCAGAAATTCGTTCTGACAATTGTTTAATGACCTTTTTTGAGTCTTGTTAAAATTACTAAGCAAGTTTCATGCCAGGCTTTTTTCATTTGATGTGTATCAACATTGATAAAATATCAAACCTTCGATTTTATTCTTCGAGGCAGGCCTCGAAGTTATTTAAAAGGTTATTCGATAAAAACTTTATGCGGCGTTCATCTTGCACCTGGGGCAAGATGAACGCCGCAGTCTGCCTCTGTGTATCAAAAAAGCGGTCCTTAAAAGAAAGGCTACAATTTGAAAAGGATGTGTATCAGGCATGTGCGTCGGTTTTTATAGCAAGTGTATCAAAATGTGTATCAAGCATTTCCACCACATAGGCCAGTTCCGCATCGGGAATGTTTATGCCGAAAACTTCCTCTATCAACTCAAAGTGCTTCTTCAAAACAGCAAATACATTATTTCGTTCTTTTTTAAGTTCCTCCAGATTGTTATAAGGTAAAGGCTCCCCTTTAATGATTCTTTCCACCATACAAGAGCAGTGAAATAAAAATTTTATGGTGATGTCTTCGTCGATTCTTTCTCCAAATTCCGCCAGTATTTTTTCCAAGACATCGTTCAAAATATTGCACGCCTTTTGAGGGTTTAAAAAGGTCAGTGTATTGCCGAGGATATCTACTAGGATTCCCTGAAAAAAACGACCCCCGTATTCATTGACATGAGTTGTATACTTAGTACCCCGATCCTTTCCTATGTACGGGCTCAAGCTTTTAACATCCTCCACAAGGGTATCCAGGTCCATATCCGGCATCAGGGATTTGCGGGTGGCTTCAATGACCATGGGAGTGCTGACCATTTCAACGACCCTTGTAGGAATGCCGGTTTTTTCTGTTATTAACTCAGAAAAAGTAACTAAAGAACCCATATCCACCAGGATGAGAACTCCTTTTCCCCGGTCTATCTTTCTGACTTCTTCCACAGCCTTATCAAGTATTACCTCTACTTTTTCTTCAAGGGGCATGTCCAGAGCCCTGGCGTGATCCACCCCCAGCAGCGCATTGGCTACTTTGGCCATGGTACTCGCTGCCGCATCTCCGTGGGCAATCACCAGGACGCCAATATTGCCCTGGCTTTTTTCAGATTTTACAGCATATAGAAACATGGCAAGATATGCAACCTCATCTTCGGGAATTTTTACGTTCAGTCTTTCCTGGAGACCCCGTCTTATTTTTGTTGCTGCTTCATATTCTTTTTCATGTTCTTTTGCAATGTTTTTGTCAGGATGGGATATTACCGCACCCAGCCGGAGCCTTTCCATAAGCGTCCCCACATGCAGAGCTATGCCATATATGACTTTTCTGCTTAACGTTCCTTTAAATTCATCACTGACATTCTGCAGTACTTCTTCCACCGCTTCCAGAACGCGTGGGCTGACCACTTTGGTCAGCGCCTCTCGATCTACATTAGTATCTCTTGGTTTTATCTGGGAAAAGAAACTTTCAAAATAATCTTTTATATGTTCATCGATCTTTTCCCGGATCTGTTTATCGGAGAGCCCTTCACCAGCATATCTCTTCCATGTATTCTGAATTATGCCGTAAAAATCTTCTCCGGTGTTGTATTTATCTAATAGCAGAACATCATTAAAACTTCCGTTACTAGTGTCCTGACCATCAAAAACAATCTCTCCGCTATCGTTTAGATTGAAATTTTTTATAAGTTCTTCTCTCTTTTCACCGATCTTAAAGAAACCTTCCCTTACCCTCTGGGAAAGTTGCGATAATTTTACTTCCATAATTTCTTTTTTAAAAGTTATAAAGTCTAAGAATGCCCTGGCGCATATAAGCTGAATGTCGCTTCTGAGCTGGCCGATATTTCCCGGGCAATCATAAAGCATGAATGCTTTAATTACTTCCTTTGATACCTTTATAGGAGCTTTTATCCTGGCGGATTCATCCCGGAAAAACCGGCAGATGAGAGCCATTCGCTCCTGAAGGGTGCGTTC
This sequence comes from Thermoanaerobacterales bacterium, assembly GCA_012840135.1. Lineage (GTDB taxonomy): Bacteria > Bacillota > Thermosediminibacteria > Thermosediminibacterales > Tepidanaerobacteraceae > Biomaibacter. The sequence goes on along the minus strand of DUMA01000018.1, from coordinate 164,155 downwards.
ATCAAGACCGGGCAACCTTATGACTACAGGAATCCTTCGCAAAAAAGTTTGGAGCATGGCTGTCTCAGGTTCCTCGGTAGTGGCCGCAATGATGAGAATTCTGACTTTTCTGGTGTTCTCCGATTCTCCCAGGCGGCGGTAGATTCCTTTATCCATCAGCAAAAACATCATCTCCTGCCCTTCCGGCGGCAGACGATGAACCTCATCCAGAAATAATATACCGCCATTGGCATTGTCCACCAGACCCTGCTTCTCCCTGTCGGCCCCGGTGAAAGCACCCTTTACATGACCGAAGAGCTGCGACATCAATAACTGTGGGTTCTCGGCATAGTCCGCACAGTTAAACACGACAAAGGGCGCCGCCGGTGGCAATCTTTTCACTTCCACCGCATACCTGTACATAGCCTCGGCAAAGGTGGTCTTTCCCACACCGGTGGGACCCACGATCAGTGTATGAAGCCCGCTGGGCGGATACAGCACGGCGGCTTTGGCCTGCTCCACCTGGCTTTTTAAACTTTCCTGCGCTCCTATCATTTGGTCCAGTACACTTTTATCAGCGAGACTATTACTATCCATGTTATTAATATTGAATTTTTCTTGTGGCCAAGAACAAGTCGATCTATTTTCAGACTTATGCATACCGACGATTTCTTTAAATTTAAATACTTCTTTATTTTTATTATCGGTTCGGTGGTAATCGTCGATACTATGGAATGTTTTTCTGAAAGTTTGTTCTTTTTTTATTATTGTGCCGTCTAATTTCAGCCCCCATTTCGATTCCAGAACATATTTATCAAGATACAGCACCGGTTTGCCCTCTATTTTTATTGCCCTGCCCTCCCGTACAAGGCGGTTCAATTCCTTGCTGGTGTTATTTCGGCTTACACCGATAAGCCCCCCGATAAAGCTCGCATCAAAGCCTGCTCTACCATCCCCGCATTTTTCCGGTTCTAACGACTCTGTGAGCTCCCTGAGTTTCTTTTGCACTTTATCTTTCCTCTTCAGTGGTTTAATGTTCCCGCTTTTTATTCCAATTCTTTCTTTCAAGCGCTTCACCCCCACTGCTATTTATTTGTCATGGCTAGTTTTAGAATTTATCATTCTAACTTAAAAACCAGATAATGCATTTTCTGTTCTTTGCGCCATCTTCCGAGTATCGCCATTTATATCTTTAATTTATCATATCAAATCCCTTTTTTGCTTACAAGATGTACAAAAATAAAGCATATTTACAAAATACTCGATAATTGATATGATAGGAATAAGATGGATAATTGCGATATATCCGGCCGGAGAGAAAAATAACGGCAGTCGCATGCGGCAATGCATTATTCAAACATGCTGGGGGAGCAGAGAAGACAGGGGGCAATTGTCAATACTCATATTTAAAAGGAGGTTGGACAATGGCTCAATTGATCGGCATCGATGTCGGGTACGGTTTTGTAAAGGTGACTGATGGTGAATCTGGCTATTCTTTCCCGAGCGTCGTGGGCGAAGGCCATACAAAACCCACGTTCAGCACGAGGGCGGAGCAGTTTCCGGCAATCGACCATCTCAAGGTGGGCATAGGCAAAAGGATATATTTTGTGGGAAAAGCCGCTATCAGGCACTCCAGATTCGTCTACCGCGACCTGTCGTACAGCCGTTCCGTTGGAGAAGACTTTGAAATCCTGTTCTTCAGTGCTCTCAGCTTCTTTTCCGGCGGCGCTTCCACCGAATTCAAGGTGGTTACGGGCCTTCCCATCGAAAGGATGCATATGGCCGCCGACCTCGTAAGAAGGGTCAAAGGCGAACGCTCCATTACTCTGTACGGCGACTCGGGGAGCAGGGAAATCACGCTCAATGTAAGGGATGTAGAAATCGTGCCCCAACCCCTGGGGACTTACTGGTCCCAATTTTCCGGCCTCTGGGGACAGGAGATGGAATCCCTGCCCGAAGGCCGCATAGGGGTCGTCGATATAGGTTTCAGGACATCGGACCTTGCCGCCATCGAGGACTCCGAATACATCCCGGAAAAAAGCAAATCGCTCTCTGTAGGCCTGGCCACCGCTTACAGCGAGATAGGCCTGAGCCTTGCCTCGCGGTACGGGCTGGAAAAGGAAAGCTATGCCCTGGACGGTATAGTCATCAAGCGCAAGATCAACGTAGCGGGAGAGTCCATAGACATCACCGACATCGTCAGCGATGCTTTCGAAAAGCTGGCCACAAATATCCTGGTGGAAATTAACTCCCAGTGGAGGATATCGGATTTCGACAGCATAATAATAAGCGGCGGCGGTGGACAAGCCATAAGCCAGTACCTGCTGCCACAGATTTCCCAAGCCAAGCTCGTTTCCGACCCCATCACAGCCAACTGCCGGGGATATTTAGCCTGGGCAAATCGGCTCTGGAACCCTCCGACCCGGGCCGGACAGCTGCAAAATGAATACATACCGCAGCTTTAGGGTGATATGCTTGAACAGGAATATAATGAATTTATTAAATAATTTCCTGCATCCGCAATCCCCTTCCCAAGAAGACTGCGGCTACGTGGAAATCAGTGGAGCCTTCAACGGAGATATCAGCAACGGCATGAATGTATTCGTTGCCCCTTCGGGCCATATAAAAGGCAACATAAAAACCAGGGCGCTGGTAATTGCCGGAAAGGTCCAGGGAAATGTCGAAGCCTACAGTCTGGTAATACATTCTTCCGGCGAGCTCATATATAACAAGTTGATTTACAGGGAGCTGATCGTGGAAGACGGCGGTGTGATGATCTATAGAAATGACACCCCGGGCGTTCAAATGGAACCCCCGGTATCCCGTGCACCGGTAGCCGGTGCATTGAAAGTTGAAGTACCACAAGCTGAGGCACCAGGGATAGAAATGCCTTCAGCGTCGAAACCATCACCGCCACCGACGGTGGAGGTGCCGGCAGTACAGGTGCCTTCTTCACAGCCTGCGTTACAGCCAACTGTGGCGGCAGCATCTCCCCAGCCACCGGCGGCACATCATATTCCCGTCTCCAACAGGGAGGTGCATTTTCACAGCAGTTTTTAAAGCCGCTGAACCGTGAAGCTCACGGCAGCGGCTTTCTTTCATACTTTTAAATTATTTTAATTCCAACATCATGGAAGGTCAAACAATTTCTTTCCAAAATACTCTTCAAAAAGCGCCGGGCGCTCATCATATTCAACCAGGCATCCGGCAACCCTTACTGCTTTTTTTGCACTCTCAACTCCTTGCGGGCAAATAACTATATATCCAGAAGCAAGTTCCCTGCCGGGTATCGCCAGGGCTGTGCATCCGGCCATATTTGCCGATCTCAATAGATATTTACCGGAGGATTTTTGCAAAAGCTCTCCCGTTTCTCCCAACAATCCTGCCACCGAATCACCAATTCCAAAAAGGTCTACAGGCCCTTCTCTGGTAACAATAACATCACAGGGATTTTCACAACTGTTTTTTTCGCTCCATATGGAACGAAGCCATGATAAGGATTGTTGCCTGTCCCATAGACCATCAGGAGCTTTGATTTCGAAAGTTTCGGCCCCTCGTGCCTCCAGGTTTCTTGCTGCAGGTCTGAGGGCATCAGCCATGTCTTTACCGTCTGGCAAAGTAATGCCGGGCCATGGATACCCGATCTTGATTCCTGATAAATCTTTATTTTGCCTTTCTCTCAGAAACTCCCCTGGCATATCCATTAAATCTTCTACCGTTTTTAGTATTTCTTCAAGATTTCGCCCCAGTATTCCTATTGCAGGCTCAAACCATTTTCCATCAGTAGCTTTATGGTGCTCGCCGGTTCCTAAGCCCAGTCCTTTCCCCATTACCGCAAAAAGCTGTGTAGCCAGAGCAGGCCCCAGTACCGAACCACCGCCATCGGTTCCTATAGCAATATCGGTTATGCCCTTTAGCAGATTAACAGCAGCACCGCTGGTGGAACCGGTCATCATCTTCCCTGTGAGAGGGTTTATAAGTCCCGTATCAATAGCTCTTCCGCCGGGTGCCATCCTATCCACCGTGATATGAATGTAACCCTTTTCTGGAGTAAGGCGATCTTTTACCCAGGTAGGCACTCCTTTTTCCTTTATGCCCAAAAGGCAAAGGGGGCGTTCTATATCACTTTTCACATACCTTTCTGCCTGTTCCTGAATATCTCCAACTATAGAAACTACCGAAGTGAGTAAATGTTTTTGGGCCCTCATAAGGGCTCCTACCAGTCTAATCATTTCAGTAGATTTTTCAAAAGAAGTTCTTTGAGACATGAAATTCCTCCTAATCAGTTCCTAAAAAGCGAGGAATCTGCTCGGATTTTCTACAGTCATTTTTTTAATGATGTCACAGGTCACCCCCTGCTTTTGCAGTTTTTCCAGGAAAGACTCATATAAATATACATATCCATGGCCTCCGAATTTTTTTAAATAAGTTTTCCTTGTAATATCACAGGAAAGCAATATATTGTTTTCAAAACCTTTATCTAACAGCTCAAGCAAATTTTGAATCCTCGCTTCATCAGTGCGATATCGGACCTTCCCTATAGTGTCAAATTGTATAAAAGCACCCCACCTTAACAGCTCTAATTGCTCATGAATATTTTCGTTTAGATCCTGGTGGCCAAAAGAAATTTTTTCAGGTGAAATGTCTTCTTCATCGAAAATCTTTCTCTGCTCAAGTCCCATAGTTCCAAGTTCGCAATGAGTACTTATAGGTGCTCCGGTAACCTTATGGGATCTTGCTACGGCCCGGAAAACCTTTTGTTCCGACGGAGTTATAACGTTGTAGCTACTGCCTATTTCGCCATATACACCTGCTTTTATCCCGGTATTCTCCATATCTGACAAAATCTCATTCGTCAACTTTTCCGCCAATTCTTCTAAAGATAACTCAACAACTTCCGGAGGATAGTATTCTTCTTTGTAATAACCGGTTCCCGCTACGATATATAGTTCATTTTTCTCCGCCAATTCTTTAAGAAGTCCAGGATTTCTGCCCATTCCTATGTTTGTCAGCTCAACGATGGTATTTACCCCTAGTTCCTTAAGAGTATTAAGCTCTTCACTGATAGCCGGAAGGGTTTCCTGGTTGCCAAGAATCGACGTGGTTTCTCCCCTCACACCGGAAAGGTCCATAGCCAGATGTTCATGTACCATGGCTCCCTTGATTTTATCCTTCTTTACTTCGCCGGTGACGGTTTGGATTTTTTTATCCATTCTAAAAAACCTCCTTAGGAAAAAAGGGGAGGAGAAAATTGGCAAACCCAATACCCCTCCCCAAAAACTTTACTACATTAGATGAATCAAATAGAAGATATTTACCAGAATCCCTGTAATTATAGCCGCCAGCGGTGATGATGCGAGCCTTATGATAGGACGGCCAAGAGTTTCGTTTATCATATAAAGTGATGCAAATATAGCAAAGGCAAGCCAGTTCTGACCCTGCACTCCCGGCGGGTTCATGTTGAGCACCGCCATGGCAGAACCTACGAGAAGGGCAATTTCCAGCACATTATTCATGGAAGTCCTTATATTGTCAGATGCTTCACGGATTGAAGGGAATTTTTCCAGGCCCACGCCCACCAATCGGAGAGCGGACACCTCGGCCAGTATTGTCAAAGCTCCCAGTACAAAGGCCATAATATGACCAAAGAAACCTTCGCCAAATAGCGTTGGCGCGAGCCAGTAACCTACAGGATATACGAAAGTCAAACCCACAACTCCGTAAACACCGGATGCCAGTGATGTCGTGACAATCAGCGGTAGAAACGCCAATCCACGGACGAAGTCAGCAGCCGCCACACTTATGAGCTGGCCTTTATTTCCCGTTGCATATATCTGACTTAAGAGCTGAAAGTCAACTTCGGAACCCGCAAACCATTTCATGTTGCTGATGAGTGCCACAAGACCGCCAATGACCATCAATAAAGGCAGTGAATTAAATATACGTCTGGTGTTAGCCTCAAAAATATTTTCACCTGATGCTTTGTCTTTTGCCCCCATATCTTTAGATATCGCAAAGATTATCAACATTATTACACCAATGAACATTTCCAGAGCTTCCGCATATATTGGGGTTCCGCCTACGGTAATGATTTTTAATGCCGCCAGCTGCCTTGCGATAAGTTCAAGGACAAGAGTAATGGCACCTTTCTTCCAACCAAACTGGGAAAAAATAGCCAGCACAGGAAATAGGGCAAATCCTGCTATAACCGGGGATGACAGTGCTCCTAAGGCATCCAGCATATTGACAGGCATTAATTTGAACAGGGTGTTCAATGCACCAAAAAATGCCGTCACACCTATACCCCAACCTGCGCCCAGGACTGCCGCCAGCCATGAATACGGGGCTACGACCCCCAGAATATCCGTGGGCAAAAATAGCAGCCAGGGGTTGAGAAGGTTTGAAGAAAGCGTAAAAGCAAATCCAACCGACACGATAAATCCCGCACTCAAGCCAAAAGCTACCGAGCTCATTTCAGCCCTTTTCATGCGCCCTTGATAATACTCCGGCATGATGGGACGTATACCATCATGAAATACCGCGCGACCGTAGTGAGAAGCTAAAGAAGTAAGAGCACACAGAACCGCTACCACACCTAACTTGATAAACATTTGTTTGTTCCCCCTTTACACTAATTTAAAATTCCATGTTTTTTAAGGATGCTTTTTACCAACATGGGCACCGCCTCGTCAATAGCTTCAACTGACATACCGAAGGCAATCTTGCCGGCCTGAACAAGCTTGTCTATTTCTTCAGCTTTAGGGCGGCCACCAGCCTTTGCCACAGTGGCACAGTTGCCATAACCTAATATTCCTATTGGAATCGACAGAGCAGCACCGCCCCCGCTGTTGCAGGCACCGAAATAGTAATCGGCCTGGCCCTGTTTTATCTTTTTTGCGGCTTCAAAGTCTGACATTACAGCCACGGTAACATTATCCCCTCCCGCAGATCTTGCGGCTCTTTCAATAGCATCCTTATTCAGGCCTCCCACAACAATGCGTATAGGCATTATTCCCAACTCCTTTCTTTAAAAAAATTTCCTCCGATGGTTTTGAACTTTTATGAACCGCCCACCACCTCCTTATAAAATTATGAGTTCAACAGTAAATTCATATACATAGCTATAAAGTTTATTTCACCTTTTGGAACATCTTTTATACCAAGAGTATCCTCAAAAAGTATTTCGGCCTCTCGTAAAATCTCAGGATGTTCTCTTACGGCAACTTCAGCTTCCTCACTACTCTCCTCTATGGCTTCATTGCAGGCAATACGGGAAAGGGCCTTAGCCAGATGAGTGGCAAACATCCCGCCTATTTCTTTTTCCACCTTAATCTTTAGTTTATTTTCTAAATATTTTATAGCCTTTAGGGTCTTGTCCTTATCCTCTTTGCTTATTTGACCCGATGTATGCAATATCTCAAGTCTTTCAAGAATCTCGCTGTCCATCTTGACTCCCCTTTAACCAATCAAGTTTAGAAAACTACTCCCGTGTTCGGGCTTTTGTATGCCGAAATAATCGGATATGGTGGCACCTATGTCGGAAAGGGTATCCCTTTCTCCCAGATTCACGGCCTTCAGTTTCTTTCCATACACCAGCAAAAGGGCTTTTTCCCTGGTGTGATGGCTGTGGCCTATGGTGGGATCATTGCCGTGATCTCCTGTGATAATAAGCAAGTCCTGCTCTTTCATCTGCTCTAAAATACTTTTAAGATAAAGGTCCGCCGTCATCAACCTTTCAGCATATCTTGAGGCATCCATAGCATGGCCTGCCAGGTCCGTCTCCTGGACATTGGCGGCGATAAGGCCGGTTTTCTGGGAAATCATTTTTTCCAGAATTAATTCCATGACTCCTTCCGTCTCCACCATGGGAAGATATTCCGCACCATCACACTCTATCACATCTGCCATCTTGCCGATGAGTGATACGGGATAGCCTTGCCGGTGAAGCAGTGTCGGGACCTGAACTTCGGGGTTTACACCGTATCCCAGGTGTCTTACCATGTAGCCGCTCCTGTAAACCCCGGATTTGGGGCAATCGATGCCGGTAATGGAACCATCCTTGAATTCAACAGCTTTTAAAATATCATCCACGGCAATATCCCTTCCACCCAGGACAATAACCCTGCCGACTTCCACATTTTCCCTGACAATCCTGCCTATGGCCAATTCTTCCTCAAAAGATATATAATCCAGGGGTGCGGTGACATTGTAGTTTTGCCCGGGGTCCGCCTCTATGTTGTCCGCCACTGTCACAAGGCCGTTCACGAGGAGGAAAGGGTGTTCCGGATCCAGTATTTTTACATCATATCCTGCTTTTTTAAGGGCTTTTTCGACCCGGTCCATAAATTTAATAAAAGGTTTTACTACCGGCATTCTGGGCTTGCTCCCCATTATCTCCTGATGCCCCTGATAGGTGTCGGCTCCAAAATGGGCAAGCTTGCTTTTGCCATAACTTCCAAGAGGGTTTGCCGGCCTTTTTATTTTCTCCGAATCCACCAGATACCCGACGCCCAGGGCCTCAAGGCTCGGAATGTTAAAATCTTTTACAGCTTCGGCCACATGCTTTAAGGTATTGGCTCCCTTATCTTGCGGCCGCACTTTCATCACATCCTCCATTTCACCGACACCCAGACTATCTATTACCAGCAATATAACCCTCTTCATCTTATTCTATCTCCCATAGAGTTGAATATGCCCAGAATTCTGGGTTCACCTTTGTGTATCCCCTCTATGATTGCCACCTTTGACCTGGTAACGAAGATCTGGGTCCTGAAAGAATATATCACCGTTTCACCGGGGTAGAGTTTGGTACCTTCGGTTTCCAGTGAAGTATAATAATCGATGGATTCAGGAGAAATATCTCTTGCCTCTAATATAAGTTTTTTATCGGGAATATACGCCTTTTCCAACCGGGAGCGTGGGTAGAAACCGCCGCCGAACACATAAGCTCTTTTTTCATTACTATGGGAAACTTCCGTAACATAAACCATGGACTGAACTTCCGGCTCCTGCCCCCTTGAATGAAGCGGCGTGGTGCCCGTAAGGGAATGGCCGGGTTCTCCGTGTGTGGCTCCCGTCTCCTTTAAAAGAGGCATAGTTGATACACAGGTGACGCTGGGAGCATTGATCTGGGTAATATCAAAGCCCATATCCTTTAACTGCCGTGCCGCCGTTGTTATAGTGTATAAATTTGCCGTAGGCTCTATTTTTGCAGAATCATAGTCATACAGCAGACATGGGAAAGATGTTACTCCTACGATCCTAACGTTTGCAAACTTTTTTATGGCCAATGCAGTCCTTTCCAGATCTTTTAAAGGGATTCCTCCCTCCTGCCCCGGATATATGCAGTCGCCATCATCTACAACCCTTAAAAGAATATTTTGCACTATCCCCAGCTCACTGGCCGCATCATTTATCTCCCGAGCTTTTTCCAGGCTGAAGCAGGTGACAACTTCAGGTTTCATCTGCAAAGCTTCCTTTAACAATGCTCGGGGCACCTGGACTATGTGGCCCATGTGTCCTATAGTAATACCGTTTTTATAGAGAACCCTGGCTTCATCCATATCCACTGCTACAGCACTTTCAATGCCCGCCTGCACTATAGTCTTCGCCACTACAGGATTTCTGCCAAACTGTTTTGTCATAAAGTATAAATTTATTCCAAGCTTTTTGCCCGTTTCTGCTATTAAATTCGCGTTTTTCCCGACCGAATCCAGATCTATACAATAGGTATTGGGCTCTATTAAACCTTTTTTATGAAAAGCCGCAGCAGCTTCTATCAGTTCTGGATTGTTCTTCAAAGTTGCCTCTAAAAACATTTGAATCACCTGACTTTCTCAATGGCTTGTTTTAAAATCCGCAGCACGGTACCACTCCCGGCACGCATGGGGTTCACCCTTATGAGGTAGTCCTTCATTTTAGGGTTATCCTTAATAAATGTGCCCGACGCCCTGTAAAACATTGGAGTTATTTCATACCTTGATTCTGCACCGACGGGATAGGGAGCAGCTCCCAATTTATTGGCTTCTTCAATGACTTTTTGAGAAATAGGTTCTTTTAGCTCCACCAGCACCGTTCGCGACTGGGCATTGGCTATATATGCGGCAATAGCTCCAGGTATCTTACCTTCGTTTACGGCCTTTGCCACCTTTTCTATCTCCTCGCTCTGAATGGCCAGCATGACGGGGACATATACCATAGCTCTGAGGGCTTCCATGGCCTCCGGCCCCTGAACCTGCCCGCCGCCGGAATAATTCATCTCTCTGACTCTTTCGACGACCTTCTTATCCCCCACCACACAGCCTATACCTTCAGGGCCCAATAGCTTGAATAGTGAAAAACATGAAGCATTAGCTCCTAACTGGGTCCCAATATAGCGGGTCTTGAAAACGGTATAATTTTCATCGGTGACAATCGGAACACCGGAGATCTTTCTTATTGCTCTTATGATTTCATACATGTCATACCTGTCAGAAATCTTCTGGCGCGAATGTTGGATGTAAACCATATCGATATCGGAAGTAAGGGCTTCCAAAACTTTTTGTGTCTCATTCATATCGACTTTCACAATGTCAAGGCCCATGGTCCTGAAAGTGGTATCGGTAGTGGAATAAACAGGAGCATCATGGACTAGTATTTTATCCCCGGGTTTTAACAAGGCTTGCAAAGCAAAACGTATGGAACCCGTACCGGCACCTCGAACCAAGGCTACATCCTCCGCCCCGAAAAACTCGGCTATTACCCTTTCAACCCTGGCGGTGGTCCTGGGCCTGCCCAATCCCGGAACCACTCCTACATCTCCCATCGAAAGAAACTCGGTACCGGAAAAATGGCGTGTGATTATATCTACCAGTTTGAACTGAAGCTCTTTTGCCTCTTCTAAATTTATAGATTCCAAAGGAAATATCTCCATTTTTTTACCCCCAAGTATTATTCAATCTACAGAATTTTGTATTGTATCCTAAATATAAATATCAGTACTCGGGCAAAATATGGCCGTCCAGGACTTGCCTCTGTACGTCCAATACAAATTGCCTATCGATGGCATGCCTTAAGACTCCGTCAACGCCCCAATTGGTCTTTTTGACCACAAAAACCGCCTCGGTATCATCTTCGTTTAATTTCAACACCTTGGGATTTGTTAGATCATAATAGGGAAGATTCATATTGCGATCTTCCGTTTCATCGATATTCCATACAGCGGCATCAATCCTTTTCTCCAGCAGGCTCTTTAAAATCTGGTTGTATGAAAGCTGAACATATTCTACAGATTTCCCCTCACATTCATATCTGGTGAGAACATAATGGTCTATGGAAGTATTGTCTATGGCAACTTTCATGCCGTCCGTTATCTCTCTATATTCAGGGTCGGCAAATAAAACCTTGTGGCCTTTGACATAAGAATACTTGCCAAGACTGAATATTATCGCTATATCTCTACCCTCAGCAATGTTAATGTCTGCTGCCAACTTTGACATGACTGCAAAATCATACTTGCCCTGCTCTAATGCTTCAATCCTGTTGTAACCGCCCCTCAGATATGCCATGTTAAAGGGGATGCTGGCTTTTTCAAAAGCTTTATAAAGCCCCGTGGCCAGCCCTTCATATCTTCTGGAATACGGCAGCGGCATAACACCTGTTATACTACTCAACCCGGAAACTCCCCAGAGTTTTTTATAGTCGATTTTTTCAATGTAAGTTCCGAGATGGCCTCTTGCCTCTAATCTTATAGCTCCGGTTTCCTCCAGATATCTCATGGCCGACTGTATGGTACCGCGGCCCAGGTTCATTTTCTCGGCATAGTCACCCACAGTTTCTATCCTATCCCCAGATTTCAGGGACAGGAACTCCCTGGCAAGCCGAAGAACGGCTATTCCATTTTTAGTCAAAAGCTGTCTGTCTATCATTGAATTTTCACCCATACAATATACTATATGTTGGATTTTAATTATAGCACATGTTTTTAAATAATTCAACAAAAAAAAATTCCGCCATTACCCCGCCCTGAATAGAAATCAAACATTGAAAAACCGCCCCGGCTTTTGAGCCGGGGCGGCAAAATCGGACAAATCACATATTTTGCGCCACCTCGTAGGCATCCCAGATGGCGTTCATAATGTTTTGCGGGTCTCTCGCATCGCCGATGAGATATAGATTCGCAATTTTCCCGGATAGCGAACGGTAAAGGGCATTATCCGGCCTGTACCCGGTAGCCAGGACAACGGTGTCCGTCGGGATGGTGGTCCTGGTGCCGGAGTCTTTCCTCATGACAACGGCACCGCCATCCGTCACTTCCAGGAGATATGCGGATGTCATGATATCCACCCCGTGGAATTTCAGGAGGTCTATGAGCATAATCCTGTTCATGTGCGGTACATATTTGCCCGCCCGGATAATATCCGACAGCGCTTCCACTATAGTCACTTTCTTCCCCTGCTTTGCAAGCCACAGGGCCGTTTCCGACCCCACCAGACCTCCGCCCAGCACCACCACTGTATTCCCAGCCTTCTTTTTGCCCAGAAGCAGATCCGACGCCGTGACCACATTGTCCCTATTTATTCCCGGTATGTCCAGTATTATGGGTACCGATCCCGTGGCCACAACAACCTCATCGGGTTTTTCGTTTGCCACCATGTCCGGGGTAACTTCCGTATTTAGTCTGACATTTACTTTGAGCTCATTAATCTCGTTTATATACCATTCCAGGAGCCTTCTGTCATCCACTTTGAAATCGGGCACCGAGCCCTCGACAACAGTGGGCATTGATATAGATTCCTCCTCCGTCTTCTCCTCTTGCTCCCGTTATCTTAAACCCGTCAATTTGAGGTCTAAAGCCGGATGAAAACCGGTTTTCCTTAGCTACAACCGTAATTACTTGCCCTCTGCTTATCTCCTTTACTTGACCCGGTTCTATCAGTTCCGGCCCGTCAAAATCTATACTATCAAGCTTTGCCAGCCATTGATCTAGATAAGATAAGAAGAACCTGCCATCTATAACGGAACCGATTACCGGATTATTGTTCGGGTCTAATCCTCCCGGCCCCAGGCCCTGAAGCTTCACATTCTTGTACAGGATCGGACTTTCATAAAATGTCCCTTCATGTACAACTATAATGGTTCCGTCCGGTGCATTATCTATAGCATCTTGAATCGTGGTATAATCCCCGGTTCCATCTTTTTTTACACGAAGGATATCTGGCCAATAAATATTGTTCTTACGAACATGGAAGGTGATGCCATTTATACTCCTGTTCCCCAGGGCATTGGTCACTATCAATTGGGCAGGTCCTGTGGTTGTAAAGCCTGGAGGAATTTTTGCCTCAATATTTGTAGGGGTCCAGTCAATAATATCAATTTCCACACCATCTAAAGTCACCTTCCCGGAGCTGCCAAATCCTCTCCCGTAAATAGTAAAGGTTCTATCCATGTCATTTAAACTATCTGCATCTACTTCAACTCTGCTTAGCTTAAATACCTGCGGAACATCATCTTTCAGGTTGCATTGAGGTGGTTGTGAAAATTGGGCTCCACCTACTTCTCCAGTAAACGCTGTGATCGGGAACAATGCTACATCTGCATAAGTGGTTTTTCCCGGCCATACATCAAACACCAATGTTAAAGATTGGTAATTTGGATTATATAATGGGTTGGGACGGTCCGGGTCTCCAGGATCATTTCCAACCACTAAATACATTCCGGGAGCCACTCCCGACGGTATGGGAACATTCCGTGTATAAGTTGACGGCAGCAAAACTTCAAAAACCCCATTTATATCCGAATGGACCGTGGTAATCAGCTTTCCTTTAAAATCCCTTATTCCAACCGGAGTATCCGGTATCCCCCTCTTTTCCCCAAAATATATCCTGGCGGGGTCCGTTTCTATATTCACATCATCCAATAAGAAACCTACTATTCTTCCCGGCACCGGTACATCTGTATACAGGAAGAAATCTGCCGTACTATTTCTGCCCTCTATAACTTTGACTATCTTTTTATAGATATCTATTGACCCGGGAGTTTCCGGCGGCTCATAGTAAGGCGGTGGTGTCATAAGGTCTTTTTTGTCCCGGGCCCATTCATCTATACAGCCGATAGCGGAAATCCCTTCCTTCAAGCCTTGTGCCCTAGAAGTTATGGTTGTATCTATAAAATATTCATCTCCCTCGCCGGTATTTACGGAACCCGTTTGGTCTATTACCTTATATCCGGCCGGCGGTACTACCTCCACTATATAAGTGCCACTCGGTAATGGTTCAAAAGCATATCTTCCGTCGAACACTCCAGGCCTGATTTGATTTGATATATTGGGGACTTCCAAACAAGGTACAGGATTATTGTCCGCATCCGTACAGCCTGTGGGATGCTGCCATGCATCGGTGGTCACCGTGCTAATCAGCTGTCCCTGAACTATTTGCCCGTCTATTTCTTCAGTGGCATAAAGATTTACCGTCACATTGGGTATCCCGGGTTCATAATCTTCGGCTGCTGCCATCCTTGGATCCGTTTCATTTCTCATGGTGGCATAATAAACCATACCTGAAATTCCACCGTTTTCCGCCGAGCGGTAAGCTTTTTTACCCCAGTCAATCTTATTGGTCTTGGCAGCCCAGGTTAACTCCGCCATAGTCAGTGCTCCCTGCTCTGTTATAGGTGGCTTCTGTGCAGGGTTGCCATAATCCGGTATGGCTGTTCCCCCGGTTTTTTTAAACCTGGTGAAACCGACTTCAGCTACTGCAAAACGCTCTAATTCAAATACCTCGTTAAACAGATATTTTCCTTTCATATCAGATATGGTCATATATTGAATACTGCCATCTTTAAATCTTGTAAACATTTCGACATTTGGTATCGCTGTATCTCCAGGTTCCGGTTCAGCGTCTTCGTTCTCGTCATAAAATACATCGCCTTCAATATATCCGTACCATCTCGGTATGCCTATATCCCCCATATTTACCGTTTGTCCGGCTGCAACCTGGACTGTACGGAAAGAAATAATATAGTCTAAAGGTTCATCCCATATGGCCATTTGATATATGCCCGGCGGTACGTTTTCTATTGTAAAGGTACCATCAACATTTCCTCTTCCCGTATATACCTGCTGGTCATTTGCTCCAATGTCCGTAAGGGCAATCCAGGGTCTTTCCACGGGTCTTCCTAAAGTTAAAGGTCTAAAAGGTGGTACAAATTCTATAACTGTCATTATCCTGCCGGTTATGGTTCCCACTTCTGAAGGAGGCTTTACTTCAAACTTCATGGGTTTCACAAAACCTATCCATACTAATGGAACCATAAAACCTTCCCTCGGGCTATATCCATCGTTGCCCTCTTGAATCCATACATCGATTTCATGAGTTCCTTCAATAGTGGTAGTTTGTATCCAATCCGTTCCATCCGGCGGTATTGCCTGAACTGCATATTTCCCGGGCGGAATATTGTCTATCAAGGCCAAGCCATTTTCATCTGTAAGAACAACTCCTCCTGTATTAGGTATGGGAATTGGGTTTCCTGAAGAATCGAACACTATATCCCCATTTATATCCTTCTCGTATTGGGTTCCTAGTGGATTCCTAAAATAGTCTACGGTTACTTCACCGACAGCATCGCTAATTACTACCCGAAACCCTTTTAATCCACGTTCCAGGGGTATATCATCTTCCCCATTTACAGGGTGGTTGTCTTCAAAAACACGGACCCTTATTTTTGACAGCGGCAGTGGATTTGGATATAGTTTTACTTCTATAATAGTATCAGCACCCGGCAGCACCGTCACCCAATTGCCACCCATCTTATACCCGGGTGCCAAAACAGAAATTATATATTTTCCCTCGGGTATTGTCACGTTTGCTTGAGAAGTTGCACTCTCTCCCGTCAAGATTACAGGACTGTAGCTTTCTCCCGGTTTTAACGATGGAAACAAAGATGGATCTCTGCTATTCTCAGGGAGTTCCACTTGAGGGTCTCCTATATTGTTTAAATTGATAATATACTTGAAACCATTTATTAGATTGTCATTAACATCTTTAACAATAATGGTCACGCTTCCGTCAGCCATTATAGGTCTACACCTCCCCTTAAAATAAATCAAGTCCACTGCACTTTTATTGAAGGTCATTGACTTATCTTCTTTGTCGGTTACTACATAATATGATAATAAAATTATAATGAGTTACATCGATTAGATGGGAGTCAGGGGACGGTTCTGTGACTCATGCTGACTCATGACTCAATTACAATTTCTTAACAAAAAATATGCTGCGGGCAAACTGATGTGCGGCAGGATGAGCGGCCCGTCGTCGTGGAAGATTATATCAGGTTCGTATATCTTCACGTATTACTTCCTGAATGAAGCATAAAAAAATAGACAGGGAAAGCGTTCCTTGTCTTTTGTTTTAATTTAAGTCTTATTTGATTATACTTTTTACACGACTGTTGCGTCATCGTAAGTACCGGTACCGTAACCACCCTCAATTTTTGCGCGGCTGAGTTTATTTTCACTGCTTCAAGAATCTGTCAAGATCACTTAGCGATTCAATCTCAAAAATGTTTTCCGCAATCAATTCAAGAGTCTGCCTATCCTGGCCCAGAATTCTTTCTTTGTACCCGCAGGGCAGCTCTCCAAGTTTCTTGCAAAGCAGCCTGATTATGGTCTCAGCTATACCTTTTCCTACACCTCTTTCAATTCCTTTTTCAATCCCTTTTTCAATGCCCTCTTGAAAGCCTTCTTTTTTTCCTCTTTCCTCGGCATATTTAAATACATTCAGCATTTTAAATTCCTCCCATAATTTTTCTATGGTTTCTTCATCCAGCAGCTTATCTACAAGGATTATCACCGTGGCTATCAGTTGATCAATCTCATGCTGTCTGTTTTTCATTTTCTTTATGATTTCTATTGTTTTTAGAGTTATATCTTTAACCTTATTCTTACCGCTCATGACAGGCAAGAATACTATTCTGGCTATATCGGGTTCTTCATTTTTTCGTATCTTGCTTTCTTCTTCTTTAAGAATTTGGTCCGGGTCTTCTACCCTTACTTTTATTATATCGGTTTTATAGGTTATAGATCCTGCATAAATTTTACCTATATCAGAGGTATCTATATCTTTCCAGCATATGATGGCTGTTTTTATGGTTTTTCTGTATTGTTCATATAGTCTTGCATCATATATCATGAATCTTATCATGTCTTCTAGGGTTATATTAGACTGGTATTCAAGGTGCAGCAAAGTATCATCCTGAAGTCTAAATATGTAATCTTCATTGATTCTCCGTGCCTCTATATATGGCAGTTCGGTGGGTACTACTTCTACTATTGGTGCTGTATGAAGCCCAAGAAAATCTAGCATTTTACCCTGTAATGTCTGGGTGGCATATTTGAATACGATGTCATAATTCTGATAAGAAATTTCTCTTTGTTTTTCATTCATTTTATCAACTCCATCATATCAATTATTTAATTTTTTGTAAATAGTATTGTATGGAACGTTTGTTCGCTATGATTATAGTATATATCATTTAATCATAAAGTTCAATATTTATTTTTAAATATATTGACAGCATATCTCCTGGCGAGAAAATTGTCTCGGTAAGTTTCATAGGGTACACATTCCAATGAGTTAGAGGACAATTCCTTGACTAAAATACAAAAATGAGTCAGAGAACCGTACCCTGACTCATATTAAAAAGTAGTGCCTGTCACCCTTTTACTTCATTTTTTTGCTGAAAATACTATTCAGAACGTCTGGAACCGTCTTATTTTCTATTTCCCCGTAAAGTTCCTTTATATAATCGACCTCTTTCTTCAAGCCCCTGGACTCCAGGTATGAAACATATTGCTCAAAGGAGGAAACCCGGTATTCTTACACTTTTCATTTCAGGCTTGTCCCTCAGTATTTTTTCAACGGCTTCCATAAATTTCTCAGTACTGCCTGTAAGAACCTGTTCCTCCTCTTCCCATGCCTGCAGAATTATTCGAGACAGTCTTTCAGTATCGGTTTCGGCTTCATCAATGTCCAGATCAATACCGTACATTATGCTGATAATCCGCAAAAATTCCCTACCCTCTGCGGTGACGCCCACCTCCCCTTCAATAGCTTTCATAAGGCTGGACTGAATTTTTTCCACTTTTGGCAGGCAGCATTTCTTATATTTTTTACCGCTCCCACACACACACTCATCGTTTCGCTCGACATTGAACACCTCAGATGGCATTTGTCAACCTCCATAATTTAAATTTATATCCATTTCGTTTTTTCATCATATCAATTATTTAGTCTTTTGTAAACATGAATTAATTTTCTTCTCCCACTCCCGGGCCGTCTTGATAATATAGCTCAAGTAGTCTTGCAACAGACCCGGAGAAAAGGCCGACATTTTCACCTACCCGGGAGCGGGTGAAAACATATACGCTTCCACGGAAAACCTGTATGTGGCGCTGACGAGCTATGGTAATACGAAGGTTGAAATGGAGCATGATGTAAATTACGAAGAAAAAGCAATCTCAAAAGAAAGCTTTTCCATAAAGCCTTCGGAATACAATACCAGCACCATTTCTTTTTAAGGCGTATTCTACCGTGGCGATGAGATAACCCAGCCTGTCCCCCACATCGTATCTTTTTCCCTCAAATCTGCCTTATGTAGTGGATGTCCACCATGTTGTTCCTGCCCGTGACTATCAGGATCTCCTCTATTTTTTCAATCCGCCCCCGGGTATCTTCTTTAATTAAAAGATATGGACCGGAGCCCGATTCAGGCCGGAAGGGTGATTTATAAAAAAAGACCGCCGGAGCGGTCAATTTTAATCCATGAGTCTTTTCTCTCCCTTCAGCTCTTTAATTCTGCCTATTTCCTGGGTCACTTCCAGCGTCCCCACATAATCGCCCTTTCCATCCCTGACGGCGAAATAGCGGATGTACACCAATTTCCCCTGGAAGTTAATCCAGAACTCCTCCGAGTCTTTTTTACCCTCTTTGAAGTCCTGCAGGAGCCTTTCCACCACGTGCACGCTGGCCGGCGGGTGGCAGTTCTGCACCGTCCTGCCGATGACCGCTGCCGTTCGGGTGAAGATCCTTTCCTTTCCGGCGGAAAAGTATTTTACCACGTCATTTTTGTCTACAAAGGTAATGTCCACAGGCAGATGATTGAAAATCAACTCCACTTCTTCGGGAGAAAGGGCTCCGGTTTTAAATTTCAAAAGGTCGCCCGTTTTGCCGCCGGCGGGGATTTTTCCCGTTTCCTCCAGAGGTATCCTCGGAGGCCGCCACTCCCCGGCCGGATTTACGAGGCAGTAGCCTATCTCGTCGCTTTGCCTGTAGATTTCATACCACTCATCCTCGGTGAGGGTCTGGAGGGCCATTGGAAAGAGGATTTTCTCTTCTTTAAAGACCATTTCCTGCACCCGGCTTACGGCGTTTTCCAGCTTTTCCGTAACTTCTGCCTTGCTACCGGGTTCGTAATTTGTAAGGAGGCTTACCGCCTCTTTCAGCGCGCCTCTTATCTCGTCGTCCACCCCCCACATGACCTTGGGTGGCGCCGTTATACCGTATTTTTCCAGGTAAGGGAAGAGGAGGTTTTCTTTCCGCTTATAGTGCCGGTCCACTTCCATAAGGAGTTTAAAACTTTCTAAAAGCTTTGCAGCCGCCTGTCTTTCTTCATCGCCTCCGACGGCTTTTAGCGCTTGTATGCCGGGCAGTATTTCCCCGGAAATAAGCCTGTTTATGGCAGTGTTTTCCAGTTTAAATGTGTGAAGGGGATGACCCGGTGCGGTTTCGGGTTCTTGTTTGCTCTCCAGGCTTTCTTTAAATATGGAGGCGTGGACATCGCACATTCGCTGGATCTCCTCCACAGGCATACCTTCCTGGATGAGGGCCTGTTCCATGGCTGCCACCTCGTCGTGGGAAAGGTCTTTCACCACCTCCCGGAATCTCTCCTTAACCTCATCCACACTTTTTCCCCTGTGAAGGTCCATTATCACATCCTTCAAAAGCTTTATCCGGTATTCACGGTTGGTTATCAGTTCGCACACAATATATCCCCCTTTCAATTTATATTTTTTATAGCTTGCTTTTATAGCTTGCCCATTTGTTAAAGCATCTATAAAAAAAGGCAGCTTAATAGACCATATATTGGCCATTTCGTATACCTAATAATTTTAGTCATTACCTTGCTTAGCCTTTTTAGGCCTTGTGCTATCTATAACTTCCCGGGCATCAAATAGTGGTAAAAGCTTTTCGCTTTGGGTCTTCATGGCAATGCATATATTGTGTCTCGTTGAGATGTTGAAAAGGTTTTTGAGGGTTTTGTCGTAGTGTATGGTTTTTTTTCTCTCCGTTCCCCATTTTTTACTCCATTTGTTTTTATTTTACTATTTATGTTGTGTCAAAACTCTTTAAATCATAGATGGGGATTTCTATTTTTCTAAATCCTGTATCCACTGTAATGATACCGCATTTTAATGATATTGCGGACGATACTATCAAAGCATCGGGCATTTTTAGCCCGTACTCTGCCCTTATCTGTGCAGCTACAGTAGCCACATGTTTATCTACAGAAACCAGGTTCAAATTAGGAAAATTATTAATAAACTTATTTATTTCAGTAACCAATTTTGCATCTTTCATCTTCAAGGGTTTCACGAGCAGTTCAGCAAGAGAGATGACAGAAACATAGCCTTTCACTTCGGCATTTTTTATTAATGTTAGAACTTTTTTTGAAGCCAAGCCAAATTCATCATTTCCTTCTAAAAAATAAATAAGGACATTTGTATCTATCAGCACTTTTTTATCCTGTTTAATGCGGTCAATCAAGATGTCTATTCCCAATCTTCTCTCTCCTTTTTAACATACTCATCCATCTCTTCAGCGCATTTGCCATAGGTTCCCTTTGCGATTCCATAATAGTATTCTACATAATCTTGCGGCTCCGGTGTTAATATAATTCTATTATCTTTTTGTTCTATCCAAAGTTTATTGCCTTTTTTTATTTTTAGTGCCCTGCATATTTGCGCCGGAATAGTAATTTGGTTTTTGCTTGATAGTTTTACAATATGCATGATTTCTTTACCTCCTTCAATGTTTCTTTACTTTTAATTATAATCTTTACTTTCAAGAACTTCAACTTCAATATCAGTTCTTCGCATCGACTAGGATAAAAAAGCTGTGGAAATTCTACAGCTTAATTTTTTCAAATACTCAATAACTAATCTTCGCATTCTTCATATCCGACGAATGGCATCAATTTTTCGTTCCAGGCAGAAGCGCATCCGCTACCAAGCCGACAACTGCAGTGCTCGTCAGGGCTGTACCGAGTTTTTGCTGGGCGGCAACGATGATTCTTACGGGGACCAATGTCGTGCCGCCTTTTACGAGAGGTTTCACGTCAGACTCTACTTTTTGACCTTTTATGAATAGCTTTATGCCCTCCAAACCCATTTCTTCATAAAGTTTTCCGATTTCATTGTAAAGCCCATCATCTTCAGGTTCTTTTTGAATGGCTTCTTCCATATTTTCAAGGGCTTTTTCCAGGTTTCCTTCTTTTTCATTGAGTATTGCAAGATATGCTTGCACCTTTGCATCGGGATTTACCTTCAATAGTTCCTCCAGATAGGATATGGCGGATTGAACATCTCCCTTTGATTCATAACTCTGGGCCAGTAATATCATGGCTTTATGGTTTTGGGGATCAATGCTGAGTGCTTTATTGGCCATATCGATAACCTGGTCATAGTTGCCCAGCAATTTATAAGCAAGAGCCAGTTTGATTAAAACCTCTTCATCGTTCGGATTTTCTTTTAACTTCTGTTCAAGTTCACCTATGATTTTTTCAGGATCTTTTCCTTTTTCGGTTTCAAGTTGTATTTCTTTGCCGTCTTCTACATCAATTTTTACATTGCCGTCATCTTTATTTTCCTGGTCGCCTTCATCTATATCATTTGCGTTTTTGTCGTCCTGGTTGTTTTCATCCGCATCTTCATCTTCGACATCCTTACCTTCTTCCTTATCCTGGGTCTCATCTAAATCGCCGTTTTGGCCAATGTCCTCCTCGTTTGGTTTGTCAATGCTTACTTTTGGAATGTTATCTTGAGAACGGGCAGGTAATTGAAAATCAACTCCACTTCTTCGGGAGAAAGGGTTCCGGTTTTAAATTTCAAAAGGTCGCCCGTTTTGCCGCCGGCGGGGATTTTGCCTGGTTTTTATTTTTTTTATGATTTTTATAGATTTACGATTATAAAAACGGATTTTCTGTTAAAATAGATAAGGGTGAAGGATTTTGAAAATAATATGGTCGAAATGGCTTCCGATAATATTGTGGTGTTTTATAATTTTTTACTTCACTGAATCTCCCCTGGCTACCGGGGATAACACCGCCAGAATTATTGCTCAAAACACGCGTATGGCTTACAGCGGAGTGGAAATCGTCAATACACTGGTGCGAAAAAATGCCCATTTCATGGTCTTCGGCATTCTGGCCCTCCTTTTTTATCGGGCGATAAACCCCAGCCGCCATAAATATATGCTGGCATGGGTATTTACTACTCTTTATGCCCTATCCGATGAATGGCATCAGGCTTTCGTTCCGGGCAGAAGCGCATCCATACGGGATGTGATTCTGGATTCAGCCGGAGCATTGATGTTCCTGGCAATCCATTATTTTAGAAAACAAACAGCTAAAACTTCTGATGGTTAAACCAGGCCAATGGCATTCCAGTGCTCCCTCATCCCCCGAACTTCTTTATCCCTTCCCTCACTTTTTCCACCACGTAGGCGGCAGCCGATGCCGCTGTCCAGTAAATGCTTCATGACTCTATCCCTGTCTATGGAAGAATCGAGCTGTATCACATATACAAACCAGCTCATCCTGGTGACCTTTTTATCTATATAAGACACCCTTACCCCTTCAACGTCTTTGAACTTCTTGTTGTATTTTTCCGCCACCACAGCCCTCTTTCGTATAAACTCATCAAGCCTTTCCAGCTGGACCAGACCCAGCACCGCATGAAGTTCGCTCATCATGTATGGGTGCGAAATTCGGTACTAAAATAGCCTATATATTTATTTAAAAAGCCGCGCTTTTGCGCGGCTATCAATTAATTTAAATACTTTTTACTATGTTATTAATTTCTCTATATTTAATAAAAATTTTTCTTTACTGTTTCAAAAACTTTTCGAGATCGGCCAATGATTCTATATCAAAAATGTGGTCCGCAATGAGTTCTAAAGTCGGCCTATCCTGACTTAAGATCCTTTCTTTACATTCTGCGGGTAAATCTCCCATTTTTTTGCAAAGAAGTCTGATTATGGTCTCTGCCATACCCTTTCCAAAACCTTTTTCTATTCCCTTTTCTATTCCCTTTTCAATTCCCTTTTCTATTCCTTTTTCTATTCCCTTTTCTATTCCTACTTCAATACCCTCTTGAAAACCTTCTTTTTTTCCCCTTTCCTCGGCATATTTAAATACATTCAGCATTTTAAATTCCTCCCATAATTTTTCTATGGTTTCTACATCCAGCATTTTATCTACAAGGACTATCACCGTAGCTATCAGCTTATCAATCTCATACCGTCTGTTTTTTATTTTTTTTATGATTTCTATAGTTTTTAGGGTTACATCTTTTATGTTTTCTTTACCGCTCATGACGGGTAAAAATATTATTCTGGCTATGTCAGGTTCTTCGTTTTTCAGTATTTTGTTTTCTTCTTCCAGGAGTATTTTTCCTGGATCTTGTATTTTTATTTTTATTATGTCAGTTTTATAGGTTATTGATCCTGCATCAATTTTACCCATATTTGAAGTGTCTATGTCTTTCCAGCATATGATGGCCGTTTTTATGGTTTTTTTATACTGCTCGTATAGTCTGGCATCATATATCATGAATCTGATCATGTCTTCCAGGGTTATATTGGACTGGTATTCAAGGTGCAGCAAAGTATCATCCTGAAGTCTAAATATGTAATCTTCATTGATTTTCCGTGCTTCTATATATGGCAGTTCGGTGGGTAATACTTCTACTATCGGTGCCATATGAAGTCCCAAGAAATCCAGCATTCTGCCCTGTAAGGTCTGGGTGGCGTATTTGAATACAATGTCATAGTTATGATAGGATATATCTCTCTGTTTTTCATCCATCTTATCAACTCCATCATATCAATTATTTAATTTTTTGTAAATAGTTTTGCATGGAACGTATGTTCGCTATGATTATAGTATATAATATTCAATCAAAAAGTTCAATATTTATTTTTAAATTTATGACACAAAAAAGGCCCCAAGCGTAAATATCGCAATAAAGACATTTAAGCTTAGAACCTTTGTCCTTTTGCCGGAAATGTTTAACCTCACTTGTGGTGGACTCATTTGTTCCGGATTGCAATTCCCCGTCTACGTCTCATCCTATTTTCTTCTCCCACTCCCAGGCGGTCTTGATGATAAAACCCAGGTCGTCATATTTCGGCTTCCATCCGAGCTTTTGTTTTATCTTTGTGGAGTCGGCCACCAGTTCCGGAGGATCGCCGGGCCTCCTCGGAGCATACTCCACGGGAAAATCCACCCCGGTAACCTTTTTTGCGGCATCTACCACCTGCCGTACCGAATATCCCCGGCCGTAGCCGCAGTTGAAAACATCACCCCTGCCGCCTTCCAGCAGGTATTCCAGGGCCAGTACATGGGCGTCCGCCAGGTCCATCACATGTATGTAATCCCTGATGCATGTACCGTCGGGGGTGGGATAATCGGTCCCATAAACATAAAGCCTGTCTCTTTTTCTGCAGGCGGTCCTCACACACATGGTGATGAGATGGGTGGCATCCTTCTTTGTCTCCCCTATCCTGCCCTCGGGATCTGCTCCGGCAACGTTGAAATATCTGAGGGATACATACCGGAAATCCTGAGCCTTTGAGAAATCCTTCAATACACTTTCCACCATCGCCTTGCTCCGGCCATAGGGATTTACCGGATTTAAGGGCATATCTTCCGGCAGAGGCATTTTCTCAGGTTCACCGTATACGGCGGCCGTAGATGAGAAGATAAATCTATCTACTCCGCATTCTTTCATGGCTTTTATCACGTTTAAAGCACCGCACACATTGTTTTCGTAATATTTCAGCGGTTCCGCCACCGACTCGGGCACCACTATCTTTGCGGCAAAATGCATCACCGCATCGGGCTGAAAATCCGCCATCGCAGTCTTTATCCCCTCAAAGTCCAGTATGTCGCCTTTTACCAGCTTACCATAAAGTACCGAATCCTGATTTCCGGTAGAAAGGTTGTCGTAGACCATCACATCATAGCCTTTTTCTCCCAGCAGCTTTACCACATGGCTTCCTATGTAGCCCGCTCCTCCGGATACAAAAACTCTTGTCATGATGTTCCTCCCAAATTTTTAACATTGTCTTTGCTATCAATTTTAATTCAAATACTTTCTTACATCATCTACATTATTTATATTGAAGATATCCTCCACCATTTTTTCGATTTTCTGAACATCTTTTGATTTACCGATGATTTCTATAATATCATCCGGAATATTTGAAAGCTTCTTTTTAAGCAGCTTTACGGCAAGTTCCTTAGTCCTTTTCTCTATGCCTTTCTCTATACCTTTCTCTATACCTTTTTCTATGCCTTTTTCGATTCCTTTCTCTATGCCTTTCTCCAGCCCCAGTTCCATCCCCTCTTTTTTGGACTTTTCTTCCCTCTCCTTTAGTTCCTGCTCGGTATAGATTTTTAGCTTGGTCTGTTTTAATGTCTTTATCACATACTCCTGAACCTCTTCATTTATCATATCCTCATACATCTTATACACCTCCACCGCTTTTATTATGTTTTTCCTGAAGGCGGCTTCTAGAAGCCTTTTCGCTTCTGATGAACTTTTTTCGCCTGTTATTGTTTGAAAGTATTTTTTCAGTGCTTCCTGAAAATATTCATTGTCGCTCAGCAGCATTAGAGCGAAGTTTTCTTCGACATTTCTTATTTCGCTCTGAACTATTATCTGTACAGGAATCCATTCACCGTTTATATAATATATGCCGTCTATGGGTTTTTCTATTTTTTTGTCGTGTTTTTTTAGATACGATATGAGTTTTTCCGGAAATTTGTTGCATACAAAGCTCAAGGTCATTTCTTCAATGTTTATGTCGTTTATTTCTTTTTTGTTTTTCCCTTCAGCGTTCATTGTGGATTTGTACAGGTACGTGTAGCTCAGTCCTTTGAAGTAGTCGTCGATGGATATGTAGTCTGTTGGGGATTTGTATTCTATTATGTTGTATTTTTTGAATATCTTTCCGATCTGCTTTTTTATCTGATGGCTGTCCAGGTTTTTTATGATGATTACGTCTATTCTAAGGGGTTCTTTTGACAGGTACTCTTCCTGTATTATTTTCAGGTCTTCGTCTTTGAACAGTTGTTTTATCGCGGCGTAAAAGTCGCTGTGCCAGTCGTTCATGTTTCATTCTCCCGTTTTTATTATATTATTTTGGTTGTCCGTTATCAATTGATTTTATCGGTCTTCTAAATTTTCTATATTCGCAGCATGGAACAGAAAGGGCTACACCTCTTGAAAACCACGCCTGTTCCTTCATTTCTAATACTTGTTCAAGAGTAACCGGCAAGATATTTAAAAAAGACTCAACTGGGTTTCCTTCTCTTTTTCATCTTCTTTTAACTCTTTTATTACTTTAATTTTTCTATTCAGCAAAAAATCAGAATCGGGATCATGCTGTTGAAAATTTTTGGTGGCGGTTTCTTTATCATAATTGGCATAACAATACCAGCAACCATGCGGGCAAGTATTATAAACTCCAATATCAATGCTTTTATAACAGGCACACTGCGGCCGAGTCGGGCTTGGTTTTGATTTTATATCTATAGAAAATAACTCTTCCAAAATATTAATATCAATGCACCTTGCTTTAGATATCTTATCTCCTACTAAAAAATCATTACAGCAACTTAAAATTTTAATCCCAAAATTCTCCCCTATGTCTGCTATTTCATTAGCTATATCTTTCATATTTTTTTCATCTGATTCTAATAAATGAATTCCTCTCTTTTTTTCGAGTAATTTGAAGTTTTTCTCATTCTTTTTATATATATTGGCAAAGCTAATATAGCATCTTCTGGTATAACCTTTAAGTTCCTTCGCTAATTGATAAAATTTATCAATATAAAACTCCTTAGGAGTCTTATTTGTAAGCACTATAGGATCAAATCTCCATTGAATATGATTGGGCGAAAAACTTCTTGATATATATTTTAGCTGCTCAATCGCTTTTTCAGGCGGTATTACATTATCTTCTAATATATCTTTAAGGCCAGTTATAGTAAAAAGAAAATAAAGATTATACTCCCTTTTCAGTTCGTCAAGTTTAGGAATCAGCGGACCGTAATTTTTAGACCAGAAAACTATTGCATCTATATTTTTCGGATTTAAAGATACTTCATAACCGCATTTATTATAGGGGTTATAAACAACTACCTTCCCCTCATAAATTCTATTCATAAACCACTTGCTATAAAAAGCAGGAATATCTGTCCTTCTGCTTGCAGATATAATCATTTTTAATCAACCTTTTTATAAAATCATGAAAAGGGAATTACTTCAGGCTCAGCTTCTATTTCCGGATAATCATCTGGATTAAAATATTCAGGTAAGATATCCAATTGTTTCATGAAATCTCCTTTATTTTCTTTGACCCAAGAAATTGCAGCATTTAATAAACGTTGATCATATTCATTGAAAATATTAAAATCATATTTATTTATTACATCTTCAATTATAGAATCAGGAAGCAAAAGTATTAAATTTTTAAGGATTTTCGATTGGCCACTTTTATATTGGATATCTATTTCTTTTAATAGACGATTATAATCTATATTATAACGACAATTAATTTTTAACAGAGATTGAGAACACATCAACTTTAATATATGTGATGAATTGTTATCAAACAAAATTTCTTGTAATATATTAACAGCAGAAGAATCCTTTATCTCTCCCAAAGCCCATATCAATGCATATTTAAGATAATTCGATTTTGTCTGCTTTAATTTTATTATCATGTCACTTACTAATTCATGGTAGGCTCTTAAAACATTTATATTATATAGCCATGGATGGTCTATCAAACATTTTATTATATTTATTACATCCGGGTTATGCAATATTCCGGCTCGAAATGTATAAAAGCGGTACTTTGCTCTTATTTTTTTCTTTGTGTTTTCATCACACTGAGTTTTATCCAACAGTCCATATTGCTCATACAAACATTCTAGCTCAGTAACCAGCTGCTTTCGTAATTTTTCTATTTCATTCATTATTTTAGGGTTTTTTGAAATAAAATCTTGCTTCCATCTTTCTATATCAGAATTATCTTCAGCAGGTATAGGGAATTTTATAGAAAAATACCTGCCTATAACCCTATGATAAATACTTTTTAATCTATTATGCTCATAATATAATTTTCGGTGCAACCAGTTAACATTAATTATAATGTTTAATTCCTTTAAGCAATGAGAATATAGTTCAAGAAATTTTCCCGGATCTTCAACATACTTATCATAAGTTTTTCTATCAAGACAATATAAACTTCTAAGAATCTTTTTTAAATGCTTGTCAAACGAATCCATATCTTTATCGTTTGCAACACTTTCCAATTCTTCGATTTTTCCGCACTGAGTCTTGTCTTCTTTAAGTTCTAATCCTAGCTTTTTCTTTAAAAAATTATCTGCCTGATTCTTTATATTCTTTAAATATTGTTCTTCCTTTGTAAAAATCATCATATCATCAACATATCTTCTATAACCATTATCCGATAATTTAACCATATATCTATCAAAATCATCCAGATACAGATTAGCTAAAAATCCAGAAGTAAGCGGCCCTTGAGGTAACCCCTTCCCTTTAGATAATTCAGGGAAATCTCTTCTGATAAGAGAATTGACTAAACATATCAGTTTCTTATTTTTATTTGGAAGTCTTTCATATATTTTCTTAAAAAGTAAATTCTGAGAAATATTAGTATAAAAGGATTTTATATCAAGCTTCATAAAATGAGTAAATCTTTTATTTTTTGCATATTTTAAAGCCGATCTATAAAATTTAAAATACCATGCATACCAAAAATATTCATATGTAAATTCTGTTTTAACTTTTCTATTCAATCGATTCCCATGGCATATATCTAAAAAATTATTATCTATCTTTCGACCTATTATATCCAGAAAAGATGCCCCTACTATTGCGTCATAAATGTTATCCATTATTTTAGGTCGATCATCCTTATCATTTTTTGGAGCACGATATGCTACAGGTTTATTGCAGAATTGATATCCTTTTTTTATTTCTTTTGAACAAAAATCGATATTGTCATCAAGATTTTCTTCAAAAAGTTTTATTTCGACATCGTCACATGGAAATTCTCTGCGCAAAGCCATCCTGGCTTTGTAGAAGGCTACTTTTAATGTATCCGGACTAGATATTTTGGAAATTAACGAATCGATACCAGTATAAGCAAAATAATAAAAAATATCAAAGCTATGATCGTCTAACTCTGATATATAATAGCGCGAACCAGAAAAATTCCAACCAATTGCATTAAATCGTTGAGGCATTAAACAATAATTATCAGAAGTTAATTTATTTATAATGTAGTAGAAAAACATTAATTTAAAATATAACT
This sequence comes from Thermoanaerobacterales bacterium, assembly GCA_012840135.1. Lineage (GTDB taxonomy): Bacteria > Bacillota > Thermosediminibacteria > Thermosediminibacterales > Tepidanaerobacteraceae > Biomaibacter. The sequence goes on along the minus strand of DUMA01000018.1, from coordinate 134,510 downwards.
TTATATTATTTGTTTCTACCGATAATATCACAGAATAATAAGGATTGATTTTATTTATTATTTCATCAATGAATTCTCGACAAGATCGAATCATCTGAATAACATTTAGCCAGTTTAATAGATTACACAAAGAAAATATCATGAAATCTACATTTTTATTTTTTAATACATTTAACACTTGCTCCAGACAGGTTTTTTCAGGAAAAAAGCCTTTTATTATTTCTATATTTGACTTTATAGAGATTTTTTCCGAAAATGATGTAATCAGTTTTCTGGCAATAGGATGAAATAATTCATTTGGCTCAACCAAAATAAAATCTATATCTTTATTTTCAGTGCGTTGAGTTTGATACAATGTATCCAATAATGCTAAACAAAACGTGCCGGGACCTGCACCTATATCTACAACAGTAATATTTTTTTGCTTTAATATCGAAGTTAAATCATTTTTATTTTCTTTTTCATATTTATCAATTGCATCCTTTGCTTTACAAAAATGTGTAGAAAACCACCAGTATATATTTCCGGCCATTTGCATTTTATTTGTAACCATTCCAGGGTTATTATAACTTTTAAAATTACCGCATTCGCTATCCGATTCAAATTCTTTTATGAGTTCATTATATAATTCATCAAGTTCTTTAGAGGCTTTTAAAATATATTGTGCACCAGAAGTATTATTTACTGCTGCCGTTTTGGGCTCCCCCCTCTATACAGCGCCTAAAAAGAACCAAAGGTTTTCATGAGAAAATGAAAAGGCCGTTTCCCGTCCTCTTGGCAATGTCCTTTTGTAAAATAGTCCTATAAAATTTCAATAAACTTTTCATGTTCAAGTTCATTAATTTTGTCTAAAATTTCTTCCTCGCTGAAGTATGGTTTAATTTCATGTATTAAGGTGGATATATCCTTTTTTGTGAAATCAATATTGTTTTCCTTATAATCGTTTATAATATAATGTATCGTGGTTATTAATTCAAGGGATTTTGCGGGTAAATGACCAAATTCTTTAACTATACGGCTTATGATATCTTTATTTTCATCAATAAATGGTTTAGCCTTTCCATAAATATAATCTATGACAGAATCGTCACCAGGTAATATTTCATATTTCCCATCACTTGTATTAATCTTTGCAGCTTCTAAAAAGGATAAATAATCAAGATCATCCAATATTCCTTTTGCAAAAGGACCATACGTATATAACCTAAAATCATATCCTACAGGCACACCAAATTTTTCTTGAAGCAAATAAATTAATTTAATGCTTTATGAATTGGTAGATTTTTGAGTGGGAAGAGTCCTCTCACCTCGATACGGTCTTCGTAGACCCAACACGTCACTTGAAAGAGGTCGAGGAGCTCTTCCCATGTTATTGCTCTCTGTGGGAATCCTACCGTCAAGTGTTTCTCGTCCTTGACTCTGACGAAAGCAACTTCCTCCACCACGTGCTCATCACCGGAGTAGCGGACATCGAACAGTCCGGACTCCAGAACGACTTTTACGTCTTCGATGTGTCGTTGAACATTGGTAAGAGTATCGAACTCGGTACCGTAACGTTCAAATCTCTGACGGATGGCTTGCTCCTGCTCCCTCAACGCTTCTTGCTCTCTGTGGTACTCTTCGTCATCAAGCACTCCGGAGAGGTAGACCTTTGCCAACCTCCGCATCTTCTCCTGTACCGTAGAGAGCTGCTCGTTTGCTGGACCGAGGATGGTCTCAAGCTCGACCTTCTTCCTCTCCAGACTGGAAAGGTACTCCTCCACCGCCTTCCGTGCTGATTCAGGACTCGACAAGGCATTGAGAAGGAGTTCCTTCACCGCTTGCTCGAACGGTTCCTGTAAGAGGATTGGTGAGGTACAGCGAGGAGAGCCGTCAAGGTGGTACTTCTTCAGTCGTCCGTTGCACTTGTACGCATCCTTCTTCCCACTAACGCAGACACCGTACGCGTGACCGCAGAGACCACAACGGATACGTCCTGCAAGGAGCGGCTTTGGCTTCTTGCGGTTGAACCCTCCACGAGCGTTCTTCCGCTTCTCCTGAGCCTTCTCGAACAGGTCACGGTCAACGATTGCTGGAAACTCGACTGGTATCCACTCCTCTTTGATGCTCTCCGGTGTAATGGGTTTCGACTCTCTCCAGAAGTAGTGCTCTCCGACGTATGCGGTGTTCGTGAGGATGCGTAGGACGGTGGTCTCTGACCAGACCTCACCAACCTTACCGTTCTTGCTCGGTCTACCAAGACGAGTTCCCTTCATCTGGTTGGGTGTGGGTATCCCGAGTTGCTGGAGTCTCTCTGCAATCCTCATCGTACCCATAGGTCCCTCACCGTCCATACCGTAGACGTACATCTGGTAGATGAGACGGACGATGTTTGCTTCTTCCTCAACGACTTCCCATCTCCGCTTCTCTCTGTTCCACCGATAACCGAGAAGCTCTCCTCCACCGAAGAATGCTCCTTCCTTCGCTCGACTGTGTTTACCAGTGAGAGTCCGGAGACGGATTCTCTCCCTCTCGTACTCTGCGAAGCTTGCCAGTTGGTTGAGGAGGAGTCGTCCTTCGGCAGTATCCTCTGTGGGAACTCTGGCGAAGATGAATCCGTCTCCTTTTGTTCCACACTGACGTTTCTCTCGTGCACTGTTAACGAGAGCAGTGAACACGGTTAGGTTCCTGCTCAATCGGTCAGTGTGCCAGACGATGATGGCATCGTAGAATCCTGTCTGGTACTTCTCCCACACGGTACGGAGGACTGGTCTACGGTCAATGCCGTAAGCTCCTGACACGTCCTCCAAGTAGACATCGGTTTCTGTTGTGATGTATCCTCGACGTTCTGCCTCTCTTCGGCAGTCCGTTACTTGCGTGTCGAATGAGGTATTGTCTGTCTGGTCTTCTGTGGAGACCCTGGCGTAAATCGCTGCTCGTTTCATTTTTCTCCCTCCTAAACATTTTCTTACTGCATTATATGCTTGAATGTGGACAAGTTTTCACGAATGTCGAACGGTCGTATCTCCAACTGGTAGCCTCTCACCTCAAAAATGAGACGAAAGAGAGGAAGCTTTTTCTCTGCTTCCTCTCTCGTCCCGTAGGTGCAATTGCCGCAGAGGATTTCCTTTCCGTCTTTCTTCACTCCGAAGATTGCGAAGCGACAACGTGTTTTTCCCCACACTGTCTTCACTCCCTTCCAAAAGTTCGCTGGACTCTCCAGAGCAACGATTATCTCCTCATTCGGATAAGCTGGAAGCGGCTCTGGAATCCGTATCTTGTCGCCTGGATGAATGAGGTCTGGATTCTTAATGTCGTTCAGTCGGATAACGCTCTTCAGTGGAACCTGAAACCTCTTACTGATGGCGAACAAGTAGTCTCCGTTCTTGACTGTATAGACTATCCCACTGTCTGCGGGAGGTGGTGGATTTCGCTTGTACTCGTGGTAAGGGTACCACCAGAAAATGATGTACGCCAGTCGGAGTACCAGTACCAAAAAGGAAAGGAGGATAAGAACGAACAGTACTCCTATCCTCCTCCGAAAAGTGAGAGAGGCAGTTGCTCGTTTCATTTACGCAACCGCCTCTTTCTTCCTTTCAAGCTTGTACCGAATGATTTCCTCTTCGACCTTCGCCAGCTTCTCTTTGTAGAAGGTGATTCGCAAGTCAGCCTCCCGAAGTTTCAACTCCAACCGGTCAAGTGTAAGCTGGTCAGCACCCCGGTTGAGAGCCTCGGTGTAATCCTTGCTGTACTTGTCTTGTTGTGCAATTGCATACGCGAGATTCCCTTTGTAGGTATCTCTCCGCTTCCGAAGTTCCTCCAGCTTCGGGTCAACTTCCTTCTTGTCGGTGGAAACGACGAACTCGACTTTCACTGTCTGGACCTCCCTCTCGTTATTTTGCTGTTGAACACTCTGGTTACGTGCCATCAAAATCTTCCTCCTCTACTAAAATTTTCTAACTGCTTATGATAATATTATAATGAACTTTACAAGAAAAATAAAGAGGGTCTTGTAAAATTTTGTCAAAATTCGTAGAAAATTTTTACAAGGCCCTCTATAAAGTTCCGGTGACCTATTATAGAATTTTTACATAATAGAACATACGTTCGACGAGAGGAGGGAGTACGATGAAGCAGAAACAATGGCTGACACTTAAGGAAATTGAAGAGTACTGGGGTTACAGTAGAGAGTTTATCAAGTACCTCATCGCCACACATCGGTTGCCAGCATTGAGGTTGAGGAAGCCTGGTACTCCCATCGTCATCCGTGAAGACTGGTGGGAGAAGTTCTGTCAAGCAATGGACCTGATGCTGGAGCTCTCTACCACTGCGATTGCACTTGACAATCTGCCGATTAAGAAAGACCCACGAGGAAGAGGCATCGGACTCCTTTACGTAGAGGACTTACCAAAAGACGAGAAGGAGCTTGACAGACTGTTGGAGATGCAGTCGCTAGTAGCAACCGTGGAGTTGTTCACGAGCACGAAGGATGTTGACAAAATCTACGAGTCAGTGGGGAGGTGATAACGTGAGCAACAACACTCCAAAGTCGAAGCTGGAGTACACTCTTTTCAGCATCGACAACGCACTGTACCACATCACCAAAGATGCGAACATCGTTGAGGAGAAGCCGACTCCTGTGGGAACAACTTCAAAAAGGTTCTTCTATCCTCCACTAGTACTAAAACCGCTTATTGAGAAGGCTCGGAGAGCCATTGGAGAACTCCCACCGGAGCAGGTCGAGAAGCTTATTGAAGTTGTTGTCAAGCAACAGAAGGCAATTGATGAGAGCCTTCGCAAATCAGGAAAGGAGGATGATTCCGATATGGCGTTGACAAATGAACAATTCCAGAGTCTCAGACGTGATTTACTGAAAGCCCTCACCAACCCACAGAAGGTACGTGAGGAGATTGAGAGGGAGGAAGTTGCAGAGCTCATCAAAGGTATGCAACCGCCTGAATGGGAAGCTCTCAAACAGCGTAAAGAGCAAGAGGCTGAAAACGAGCGAAAGCAGCGAACAGAGAACCGTCAGAAGAACATGGACGCACTTGGTATTACCGCTTCGTTGAAGCATCAGCAGGCTACTGCATCTGCGTTGACGAATGCGATGCTCTCTTCCACGATGCAGAAGTCCGAGCGTCCTATCGACATTCACGACATCGCAAAGCTCTACGCTACCATCGACAGACTGCCATACCAGAAGGTGCGTGAGGCTTTGATGAAGCGGTTGAACACTGCTCTCTCACAGACACAGAAGGGGCTGGAAATCTGGCGTAGCATCAAGTACAAAGAGATAACCGCTCCTGCGGAAGTGACCCCGATTAACAAGATTGAGGAGACCATTGAGAAAATCGAAAAGCAGTACGGAGGGAGGTAAGCGAGATGAGGAGAGGTGTCTAACTGCTCCGTGTACGTGGTCTACTCGTAAGACCAAGCGTGATTCAGGAGGTGAGCCTATGAAACTGAAACTCGTCAGAGGTAGGTCCTTCTCTTTGGTGGACTACAAAAACAAGAAGACGAAGGTGTTCTGCAAAGCCGGAGATATCATCGATGTCCCCATGCATGAAGCCGAGTACTTGCTCGGCACTGGTCTCTTCACCGCAGATTTAGACGAACCGGTCTATGACGAAGAGGAAGAAGCGGTCCGAGAAGCCTGTGAGGAAGCCAACAGAGCCTTTCAGAAGTACCGTCAAGAAGCTCTGAAAGGTTAAACTTTTTCAAGAGGAGGTTGTTCAAATGAGTGAGAAGAAACAGGGAGCTCCTATCAAGGAGAGAACTGGATTTGTAACTGGTGACCTGAATGTCGCCACAGTGCTTGCCTACTTCAACTTTCCGTACACGACACGTCAGACTGACCGTGGGACAGAGTTTACCTTCACGAACAGAGAGGATGGCGTAGATGTCTTCGAGTTCGCCACGAAGCGGATGAGGTACGATGCCTCTCTCACTGTCTCTGTGGGGAAGTTCCTTTCACTTCGGAAGAAGCTTGCTCAGGCAAGTAGAGCCACTAGCAAGAAGTAGTCACACTCCTTTTCTCTCATAAAAACAGGTGGGACACGTGGTTCCCACCGATTTTCTTGGTTTCATACCCAATTATAAACCGATTTGCACCTAGGCACTTTTTTCATCAACTATTTTATACTTCGACGAAAGAATGGAACTTTTTCTTGGAGCATAAAAAGAGAGCACTGGCTACTGCCAGTACTCCCTACCGAAAACCGAAAGGTGTAGAATGAGTACTACACCACAGAGGTCTCTCTTGTAATCGAGGACTCTCTTGTGAGGTCCTGTTTGCCGTCTAGGCCACTTCTCTCTACCTCACAGAAACCCTTACTACCCCTAGGGAGGTCGAGTCTACTGACTCCGATTCCTAGGAGGTTTTGCCAGACGTCTCTCTACCTCCTGTCGTTCCTCTGAGAGATCCACCAAAGAGGAGGAAGTACTGTGCAGGAGGTTCGAGGACTGTCAAATGCCAAACCTTCCCTCCTGTTCGTGAGAGAAGCGAATGAGAGTGCGTATCAGAAAGAAGATGCACTTTATGTTAAGCCTGCACCTAGGAACTTTTATCGACGAGCGAGCCTCTTTGAGGCTCCGGAGCTATACTCCTGACTCTGTCTTGATTATATTTTATGATACTTGGTCGCAACTTTATAGAGGTAGCTTGTTTTTCTTCGCTTTCCAATCGCTCAACAAAAAAAGTTCCTCCCTTAAAAGTTCCTTTGGTTTCAAATATAATAATAGCAATAACACACTTAATACTGAAAGGGGTTGTTAGCATGCCAAGAGGTGGATTGAACAAGCGTGACAGGCTGTTAGAGCTGTTCAGGACGTATCCAGTCCTCAATGTATCACGAATGGATTTCTTTCCCGGAGCGAGGGAGGAAATCGAGAAGCTGGTCGATGAGGGAATCCTGAAGATGTCCCTCCGGAAGGTCAACGGAGTAAACGCTCCGGTGCTCTACCTCGCAGAGTTCGAGGATTGGGTGAAACAGTATCATGAGATGGCTGACAGGATATACAAAGAGTAAGACTCGAAGAGAGGGAGGCGAATGAGAGATGTTAAGTCGCATAGCACCAGCGCATCTCCAGAACCTGAGGGATAGCGGACTCTCCGATGAGACGATTGCTCGTATGGGAATACGCTCGCTCTCAATAGAAGAGGTTGAGAAGCTTACGGGCTGGAAGAATGCGGTAGGCTACCTCATACCGTATTTTGACAGACATGGTAAGCCGTTAACTGACAAAGGTCTGGAGGAAGACGCCGAACCGATACCATTTGTCAGAGTCCGGTTGTTTCCTCCGATTACGACACCCGATGGAGACACTGTCCGTTACGTACAACCGAAGTACGCAGGAACGCACCTCTACGTTTTACCTGAGGTGTGGTCCGTAGCGAATACCTTGGAACCGATTGTCATAACCGAGGGCGAGAAGAAAGCTGCTAAATCAGTGCAAGAGGGAATCCCTACTATCGGTCTCGGAGGAGTAGACAACTGGAAGCGACAGCAGTACAGACTCTTGCCAACAAGCGTTAAACAGCTCGACAAAGAGGTACTGGTCAGCATCAAACCGGAGAACATTCGAAGGGTAGAAGAGCACGTAGCTCCAGAGCTGCTAGAGTTTCGTTGGAGTGGTCGTAAGGTCTATATTGTTTTCGACAATGACCCGATGGCAAAGCTCTCTTCGAGAGAGAATGTGCAGAGAGCCGCATTCGAACTGGCTCTATGGCTGCATCGGCACGGTGCTGAGGTTTATCAGGTTGTTCTTCCATCTGACAGACCAGACAAGAAAGTTGGGTTGGATGATTTTCTGCTCGAACACTCCGCAGACGAATTTTGGGAGCTCGCTGATGCAGCTCTTTTTCCAACGATTCCCAACCTGCGCTCGTGGCTACAGTTGCTCCTTGACCGTAAAAAAAGTCGCTCTGACATTCTTGCTGCCGCTAAAGCGACAGTTGCGGATTTAGACCATCGTGGCAAGCGCTACAAGCATCCGGAGCTCCCAGAATACTACTTCTTTGACAATGAGGAGTATTCACTGTACGACGCCGAGTGGAAGGTCGATTCCGCAGAGTTCCCGGAGAAGTCACTTGCACAGTACCTGAAGAGAGTTTACGAGATAGGAACATCCGATAAGGAGCTGCTAAAGAGGGTTGCTGATGAATTCCGTCAAGGCGTGGAGCTTGTCACCCCACACAACCTCTTCTTCGCTCGCGAAAATGTGGTCTACGTAGCGAAGAGCGACTCGGAGTTCTACAAAGTGACTCCTCTCGGAGTAGAGGTAAGACCGAACGGGACTGATAGTGTCTTGTTCAAACGGGGGTTCATAACTGAGGAGTGCGAAATCGATTTAGACGCCGTCGGAATGAGACCTAGACGGTTGTGGAGAGAGGTTGTCAATCAGTTGAGCCTTGATACTCATCCAGTACTGACGGACGAGGAGCAGAGAACACTTCTTGAACTTCTCTGCTACCTGACACCAATCTTTAGAAACTGGAGAGGGCTCCAGCTACCACTCGAGCTAGCCATTGGTGAAAGAGGTTCCGGTAAGACGGACTTCTACCGACTGAGGATATTTACCTTTACCGGAGACTACAGCGACAAGTGGTTAAAGGGTCAGCCGTCCGACAAGAGAGATTTCGAAGCGATGCTCGTTAACTCTCCGGGGCTACTGATACTAGACAACGTGGACTCTCTCCCTCCGGAGCTACGAAAGGCCGTAGAGGTGAGTCTTGCCCGCATTGTAACCGGTGGAGTTATTGAAATGAGGACACTCTACACTACGGCAAGTGTTAGCCGATTCCATCCAGAGACGTGCGTAGCGATTACAGGTATCGCTGTTCCGGTTAAGGAGAGTGACGTACTGCAGAGGTCTATCCGGCTCTACTTCAAGGCATTAGAGGGACGGTACGACCCAGACTGGTTCTACAACTGGTCACGCCGTAGGAAAGAGCTTCTGACAGACATTCTGTCTGCTGCGTGCTGGTTTCTCCAGATTGCAGACAAGCGTTGGAAGGCTGGAGAGAGGTCACAGTTGAGACTTTCCGGATTGGAACGCGCACTCCGCATAATGGCAGAAGCTCTTGACAAGAGTGGAGAGATGCTGAAGGTCACAGAGAGTATCATTCGGAAGCTACCGCGCACGTTCTATGCCGAAGCAGAGCAAGCTGACAATGCATTGTCAACGCTGCGAGACATCGCAGACTACTACAGACAGGAGAAAGGAGTTGGGCATAGGCTCTCCGCAGAAGACATTTGCATGCGTGCATGGGTAGAGCTGAACGGGAAAGAGTATCCGTTTGAGAACGGGAAGAGACTTGGTTGGTTCTTGTCCAAGCATAGAACAGACGTTGAGAAGATTGCTGGCTTGAAGCTAGTTTCGCTTGGCAATCGAAACTTGTACGAGATACTTCCAAAATCCGAAAGCTAAAAAGCTAATGAAAGCTAACACTGCAAACTCTTGCAATTCAAGTGTTAGTTAGCTTTTTAGCTTTTTTAGCTTCTAGAAAGAAAATATATACAAAGAGAGGAGAGATATAGTATGGAAGAATGATATTTATTATATAACGGGGGAATAACAAAAGCTTCAAAAGCTAAAAGCTAACAAACCTTACTATTTAGAAGTATTTGCCGAGGTTTAGCTTCAAAACCTAAAAGCTAAAAACCTAACGGTTCTACTCCACCCCGTTGAGGAGGTGAGGAGAATGTAAACCGGAGACGATTACAGAAACTATCAGTTTAAGAATCCCCATGAAAGGAGTGTTCAGACATGTTTGTTAACTGGAGTCCTGAGAAGCGTCAGGAGATTGCCCTTGCCGTCCTCAAAGGTGAGTTGGACGAGCGTCTAGGACAGGCTCTGCTGGATGGGTGGCTGGAGATTGACCACTCCGAGCTAGCGATAAACTTCCCCGAGCGGGAGCTTACAGATGACGAGTGGGAGGAGTTGGAGGAAGAATACAAGCGGTTCCAGAGAGTGACAGCTCGTTACAAAGTCTACTGCACGATGCTTGGCATTCCGAAGGTCATCCTCTACCGACCCCACCTCCTTGTACAAAAGGAGAGCTCTCACTACGATGTGGAAGGCACCGCTGACTTTCCTCTGACAGACGCAGGGCTTCAGTACTTGGAGGACGTTGCGAAGAATGCCATAAAAATTGACGAACTCTGCTCCAACGAAGGTGGGACGAGCGTATACGTCTACTTCAAGGACTACGCTGAGGCACGTCGGTTCACGAAGGAACTCCTCCACGTCCTCACATCCACAGTATTCAGAAAGGCTGGTTAACGAATGTTGAGGAGCAGGAGGAACGGTAGTGATTCAAAATTTGAGCGATTCATAAAGTGTGTTGACTAGGGCTGTTCTCCCCAACCTGTAAGCGTGTTTTTGTGTTTCTTTAATTAATTGTATAATGGAAGCGTATCTTATAAATTCTTTATTTTCCATAATAACCTTACTCCCTTGTATGAACAGCACCGGGATATACCATATCCGTTAAAGCCAATTGGCTTATCCTTTTTAATCTTTGAAACACAGGATGGTTTATTATCTCTCTTTCCCACTCATTTATCTCAATAAAGCCATAAATGGGATCCCTAATTTCCCAAATTTTATCCTCCAAATACCTCCCCCCTCTTAATGCCTATGAGAATATATGTTCGCCATAAAATTGAAATTTCCTGCCAGAAAATATGCAAGTTCAAAATTCTTTTTACACCAAACGTCTATTAATCAATCATCTATTGTTATTTCCATATCTATCTCTTCCTCTTTCAGCCATTCTATTATCTGTTCTTCGCAGTATTTTCGGAGGAACTTATAATAGCGGTCACGTTCTTCTGGATAGTCATCCAGAACATCTTTGAACCTTCTGAATACTTTTTTGGACCTGTTTAATGCCTCATAAAGCCTGTGCCTTATCTTTGATGAAGCAACTGTTTCTGCAAATTCTTCCATTACATCATAACCCTCAGATGACGATATTCGGGGAACCCTGAAGTAGATTTCGCCGAAACCTTCTTCTATTCTATCGGATAGCTCTTCGTCAGGCTCATAATCTGTCAAAAATTCAACTTCCCCCGTCTTGATATTCAAAAAATATTGGTGCATAGGATCATTATCCTCATATGCATCGACGAGCTCATCAAGCAATCTTTTAGAAATCTTCATTATAGCCTCCATTCCGCCGCTACCGCTGGCGACACAAATAGTAATGAAAAGTTATTTTTCAAGCTAAACCCTCCACTCCGTTGTTACTGCTGTCGGCGCAAATTTCTTTTAAAAAATCAAAAGAAAAAGCTATTTCGTCATCAGTATAATTTTTATCTGATTTCACTATTTTTACTTTTTCATATATTTCTTCCCGTTGATATCCTTCTTGCTGGAAGTATATTACCGTTGCTAACAACTCTAAAAATCTTGCATTTTGGCTATTAAGTATACCGATTAAATCTCTATATCTTTCAAGGCCATCTTTTATATCTTTTTCCGCTTTTAGTCTGTACGTATACTGTGGAAATGCCCCGCTCTCATCTTTTATTTCTTCAATTATATTCATAGATTTGAGCTCTTCAAGTTTAATTGTTAATGTATCGGAATAAGGACCATAATAATGAAAATAAAAGTCTTCAGTAAAATTTGCTCCTAAACTTTTTAATATATATACCATTTTTTGTAACTTTTTGCGTCCTTTTATTTCTCCTGCAATATGCAGCAATTCAATAATGCTGCAATAATCATTCAGTATACTTTTCATTCTAACCCCTCCAGATAACTAATTATTTCATCAGAAATATTTTTACCATCATAACTTTCTCTTGGGAAATATAAAAAATACTTAATTTCCCGGTTACCTGAAATTGCTTTAATAGATTCTGAAAATCTAGTGATTGAATTAATTTTACCTTTTTTATTTATTAAAATAGGTGGTTTTTCTCCTTCTTCCCCTTCAACATAATAATCATAAGTAACGTTACTAGGTTTATCAATAGCAAGATAATAATCATCGCACATTCCATATGATTTTATTTTTTCTTTTATTTCATCCAAACTTACGAGACTGCTTAGTTCATAGGCTTTATACAAATTTCTATTAAGATATTTATTGCACAAATCGCTCAATATCTTATCCCTCGAATCTTTCCATAGTAAGATTGCATATAAAATTACATTATCATTTAAACGCAAATAGTCATCTAATTCCATTTTCTCTTTTCTAAAAATTGGAGTTAATATATCCACTTTTAAATCTAATGAGTCTGTTTTATATAAGTACTTCGCCCTTTTTAGAATATTTTGCAGCAAAAGCTCATATCCCCTAGTAGTTTTATGATAATATACCTGCCAATACATATAATATCTGGCGTAAACATATTGCTCTACGGAATATAATCCTTTATAATCCAAAGTTATTTTATCAGCATCTACCAACAGAGATTTTATTAACATATCTACATCAAAAAGCCCATATTTAACGCCTACGTAATAGCTATCCCTTAAAAGATAATCCATTCTGTCTACATCGAGTTGGCTGGATAATAAATAGCTAAGGTACCTATGACGGTATTCTTTCTTGATAACACTTGCAACTTTCTGTGGAAAAGCCTTATCTATGTTTTTTAAAGTTTTATTTATCTCAGTATCTCCAAGAATAATATCATTTGTCCAAGTCTCATGTTTTGTGCTTACAACTTTTTCAAATACATGTGAAAAAGGTCCATGCCCTACATCATGTAATAAAGCCGCTGCTAACCCTATCATTCTTGTTTCATTATTAATATTTATAACTCTTTTCAACTGGGATAATGCCCTATCCATAAGATACATAGTCCCTATAGAATGTGAAAATCTGGTATGATTTGCTCCATAATACGTAACATCTGATGTGCCCAATTGCTTGATATACCGTAATCTTTGAAATTCTCTACTATTTATCAAATCAAGAATCCATCTTTCAGTTATAGATATGAAATTATAAATTGGATCTCGAAAATATTTTTTAAAATTATCCGATCCTTGAATCTTCTTTATCCTTTTTGCCATTAGATATTCCAGCCTTTTCCTTTTTCTAAATATATAAATTACTCTAGAATATATGTTCGCTACAAAATTCTATTTTCCTGCTGCAATTTATTAAATCCTAAAATCTTTATTTTAAAATGAACTCAACATAATGTCATAAGCTGAAAAATTAGGATGTATCCGTAACTTTAATAAAACTATTGCATGTTTTTAATGATGCCAGGCGTACCCACCGGATTCGTAATCTGTAACAACTTGTAGTCTGTGGGGGATTTGTATTCTATGTTGTTGTATTTTTTGAATATCTTTCCGATCTGCTTTTTTATCTGATGGCTGTCCAGGTTTTTTATGATGATTACGTCTATGCGCAGGGGGCCTTTTGAGAGATACTCTTCTTGTATTATTTTTAGGTCTTCGTCTTTGAACAGTTGTTTTATCGCGGCGTAAAAGTCGCTGTGCCAGTCGTTCATGTTTCATTCTCCTATATTTATTATATTACTTTGGTTGACCGGTATCAATTGATTTTAGTGGTCTTCTAAATTTTCTATATTCCGCAGCATGGAACAGAAAGGGCTACACCTCTTGAAAACCACGCCTGTTTTCTAATACTCGTTCAAGAGTAACCGGCAAGATATTTAAAAAAGACTCAACAATACTAGCAACCATGCGGGCAAGTATTATAAACCCCAATATCAATGCTTTTATAACAGGCACACTGCGGCCGAGTCGGGCTTGGTTTTGATTTTATACTATAGAAAACAACTCTTCCAAAATATTAATATCAATGCAACTTGCTTTAGATATTTATCTCCGTTTTTATTAATTTTCTGTTAAAAATCTGCCGGCAACAGACCCGATGGTTAGCGCCGGCAGAAGATTTCAGAAGACAGAAGTAAATTCTTGTCTAAAAGTTACTGTGCATAAAGCGTTTAAAGTTTGCCCGATTTTTCCAGCAATCTCCTTATAATGACTGCAGCCTGAGCCCTGGTGGCGCCGTCGCCGGGTGCAAAAGTACCGTCAGGATTTCCGTTCATGAGGCCCAGCGCATCGGCCAGCCTTACATAGCTTCGGGCCCAGCTTTTTACAGCACCCTCATCCATGAACTTAACTTCGGATGTGGTGTATATATCGCTCATCTTTTTGCCGGTGGCATATGAATAAGCCTTGACTATTATCACCACCATCTCCTGTCTTGTGATTTTCTTTTCCGGCGCAAAATGGATGGCCTCATATTCAAGAGGGTTTGAATGTGTAACTATAAGTCGTTTTCAAAGTAATATAACCGGTGATAAAAAAATCTCGGGTAGAAGAAAGGTCAGAAAAGGTAGAACCGCCCCTCAATTGCACTTTAGAATCCTATCTCCTCACCGACGACTATTACTGTAAATGGAGTCAAAGCGGGTTTATGTTCTATTATGGTGGTTACCCTGCATATCCTTTCCTCGGAAGAACATTCGCCACAATTTCCGGTGATCGTGCAGAGTGTCCTTTGTTTTAATCTAATGGCGTTCATGGGCGCTGCCACCTGTTTTGCCCTGAGCAGGGCTTGATTCAAATCATCCGTTATCTTATTGGCTCCTACCACCAGGACTACATGCCCGGGGCCAAATATCATCGATGCCACCCGATTGCCGGTGGCATCTATATTTACCAGCTTTCCATCCAGTGAAAGGGCGTTGGTGCTGGCAAAGAAAACATCGCAGGTAAGCTGGCCTTTCCGGGCTGCAATTTTTTCTTCGGGAGTATCCACCAGGGAATGATCATAAATTATATGGCCCTTTGCCTTTAATGCATCCACAATGCCCAGTTCATGTATGGTAACTGAACCGCCCACCCCTACGCTGGCTTTTTCGGGCACTAATTCGATGGCTCTTTTTGCCGCTTCCTCTCTGGTGGGCACATATATGGCATCAAATCCGTTTTTTATAAGAGCTTTTACCGCCCTCTGGCACCTTTGCTCATAAAATTTAGATTTTACGCTCATAAAAATCCTCCCCCTTATCAATTATATTTAAAAATCATATCTTCTATATTCTGCATTTAATCTAAAAAACCTTTTGTATATTGACGATGACGGATAATATATTATTTGCTCAGTCCATGATGTTTATTTCAATTTTACGGGCCTATTTTTCCGCCTTCGACCAGCTCATAACAGGCAATAACAGCCTTTGCATGTGCCAGGTTGCAGTGCGACGCGGCTAATCTATTTTGAAAATATTTATAGGTGAATGATTTTGAAAATAAAATGGCGCTTCAAACAAAACTTTTTAAATCATAGATGGGAATTTCTATTTTTCTTTCTATAAAGAAGTAAAAAAGTAGGGTCTCTACACTAGAATCAATGACTTAATTGATGAAAGTTCATCTTGCACATATTGCACATTTATGCTAGACTTATTGAAGAGGTGGTTATATGCTGAATGAATATGGTTTTACCGAGGCAAGAAACGATTTTTCTCGGGTATTTAATATGGTATTTAATGAGCGGGAACCGGCGGTCATCAGAAGAAACCGGGATCAAGAGGTATTAATGTTGCGCAAGGATTTGCTGAAAGATATGCTCTCGGCTTATGTTCTTGATGTAGATCTATTGCCCGAAAATGATTGTTCTTTTACCGTATCTATAGATATACTGGAACTTGCGGCTAACGGTTCTACACAAGAAGAAGCCTTAAATGAGCTTATACAAGATTTGAAAATATATGCTCAAGACTATATGGAACGGTCTCAACTTTTTCTTAATGCTCCCAACCGTAAACACCACTTGCCTTACCTTCTTAGAATTTTACTTTGTGATTCGGACGAAGAGATAAAGTCGCTTTTAAAGGTGCATCATGCCTCCTAGATTTCGAGATTTAAAACGTTATTGTGACAATAACGGTTGGGTCATGGTTAAAAATACCGATCATTTTTACTACGAAAAGGTTTTATCTGATGGGTCGCTGTTAAGGACTAAAATAAGCCATGCATTGCAAAAGGAAATACCGGGGAACTTATGGAAAAAAATACTGAAGTTACAGTTAAAAATGCAGGAAGATGAGTTCTGGAGTAGCATAAAGTAGCTCATTCTACAAACATGCGGGCTAAAAAAGCCGTGCTTTTTTGTGCGCGGCTGAATTTATTTTTATATTTTATCTATATTTTATCGATCCAGCATCCAGTTCGTCGGTGATGTTATAGTGTAAATCAGTTCAAGAGTAGCATATTTTATAAAGTGTCGGCTAAAAGCCTATATAAAAAATCAATTTCTAAATATTGCTCTTGTTTTAAACTCTGTTGCATTAACAATCATTTTAACGCCTCCCACTTTGATTAATTAAATTATACCATTATTAATTAATCAAAAGCGAATTCTCATAATCCTCCGATTCTATGTTTTTCCTGAAGGCGGCTTATGTCGTTTGTTTCTTTTTTGTTTTTCCCTTCTGCGTTCATTCTGGATTTGTACAGGTAGGTGCTAACAATTCCAAAAATTTTGCATTTTTGGAGCCTTTGCATAAATATAATCTATGACAGAATCATCGCCAAGTAATATATCATATTTTCCTATCTGTATGCTGGACCTGCTGCCTGCCGCTTGATTTGGCTACCAATATTATCCAAATCACGATTGGACTAAAAAAGCCGCGCTTTTTGCACGGCTGAGTTTATTCACTGCTTCAAAAACCTGTCGAGATCGCTCAGCGACTTTATATCAAAAATATGGTCCGCGATCAGCTCGAGTGTCGGTCTATCCTGGCCCTGGATCCTTTCTTTGTATTCAATGGGTAGTTCTCCAAGTCTTTTGCAGAGCAATCTCACCACAGTCTCAGCTATACCTTTTTCCAATCCTTTTTCCAATCCTTTTTGGTATAATTCTTGATTTATAATGGTTTTACCTTTTTCAATGCCTTCTTCAAAACCTCTTCTGTATATCTCCGGGTCGATTATCATCTTTGCCATTTCATTCACCTCCTGCACAATGTCCTTTACTTCTTCGCTAAAAAGTTCGCCGGCCAGGGTGCTTAGTTCCAGAAGTATTTTGTTGCATTCTTCGATAATAAGCTCGTTTGTTATAAGGGCGTCTTTTAATTCTTTTATTATGCTCTCTATTACTTCTGTTATTTTCCTGCGGTATTCGTTTTGAAGTTTTGTTTTTTCTTCATCCTGAAGTTTTCTTTTCTTCAGATTTTCGAGTTGTTCGCTTAAGTTTATTATCCGCAATGGGAGCATGATGTAGAGCTTTTGCCTTAGAAAATATAGAAAGAGATATTTAATCTCCGTCAAACGCTTTTTAATTCCTTTTTCACATCGTATTCCTTCGTCCGTCTATGTCTCGATAGTATTGCTGCAAAAATCAATAATAATCCTATGGCATCGGTCAATATCCCCGGTTTTAAAAGGAGTAAAGCCGCTATACCGAGAAGTATTCTCTGCGCAGTACCCCATCTCCAAATAAAGAAACCCTCGTTTGCCGCAGTCAAACAGCATATTCCAATCATTGAACTTATAGTAGTTGTAATGATTTCAAATGCGTTTCCCACCAGTAAAAGGGAGGGAAACAACAAAAATAAAAACGGTATTATATAAGCGGTTATACCGAACCGAAAGGCTGTCCAGCCCGTCTTCGAGGGATCGGAATCCGCTATGGCGGCAGCCGTATATGCAGTAATGGCCACCGGCGGTGTAAGCGCCCCGACACAGGAAAAAATAAATATGAACATATGGGCGGCAATAGGCAGGATTCCCATCTTTATGAGTGGTGGTGCAAGGACCGCTGCAAGAATTATATAGACGGCGGTGGGAGGCATGCCGCATCCTAAAATGATGGTAATTATCGCTGATATAATCGCCGCCAGATAAACATTGCCATTTGAAACGCTCAAGAGGGTGTAAGACAGTTTCGCTCCAAGGCCGGTTATTGAAATAATTCCCACTATTACACCCGCTGCTGAGCAGGTGGCCACTACGGAAACAGTCTGCCTCGAGCCGTTTTCGAGGGCATTCAACATTAATTTCAGTGATGGTTTATTATCCTTCGTAAAAAATGCAATCAAAATAATGATTAAAATGCACCAGAAAGCGGCTTTCATGGGGCTCCAGCCTTTAATAATCATAAAAATGAGAAGCAAAATTGGAATTGCATAAAATCCTCTTTCATGCATGACCTTTTTTATATTCGGAAGACTTTCCGGCGGCAATCCCATCAGTTTGCTTTTCACCGCAATGGCATCTGCAGTCAGCATAAGTGAAAAATAGTATAAAACTGCACACAGTATTGCAGCTTTCGCAATCTGTAGATAGGGCATCCCCAGATACTCCGCCATGATAAAAGCTCCGGCACCCATAATAGGTGGAGTGAACATTCCTCCCGTCGAAGCCACAGCTTCAATGGCTCCGGCAACATGGGGCTTGTATCCGACTTTCTTCATAAGGGGAATGGTAAAAGAACCGGTCGTAACCACATTTGCTGCAGATGAACCCGATATCATGCCCATCAGAGCGCTGGATAGAATAGCCGTTTTTGCCGGTCCACCCCTGAATCGGCCTGTGATGGCATAAGCGGTATCGACAAACCATTGACCTGCTCCAAAAGACTCAAGAAACGCTCCAAAGATGACGAACATAATAATATATGATGCTGCTATTCCCAGCGGGACACCAAAAATGCCTTCGGTAGTCATATACAGGAAAGTTATCAGCCTGTCCCATGTTTCGCCTCTATGGGCCAGAAAACCAGGCATATAAGGTCCCACTAAAGCGTAAATTATGAACAGCAATACGGTAACCGCCAGAAATTTACCGGTAGTCCTTCTTGTGGCCTCCAGGATAAGGATAACCGCCATGGTGCCCATTACCACATCGGATACCGGAGAAATACCCGACTTCAAAATCCTTTCCTGCCAGACCGCCATCACATAAACTCCGGAGATTATCATACCCGTTGCAAGCAGAAGGTCAAGGATCCGGGTCCATGCACTTTGTTTACCTTTAATCTTCAAGCCATGGGTCACGAATATTGTCGAACATAATAAAATAAGCAACAACGCCCGCTGAACAATGTCCGAAAAAGATCCGAAACCGGAAATGTAAATAAAAATCAGAGAGTTAACAATAAACATTCCTTTTATCAAGGCATTTAAAAAATTATCCGCTTTATTCATCTATTTTACTACCCCTTTTTCGGTAAAATATTTTAAAGCACCGGGATGCATCGGTATCGGCAGATTATTAGCAGCTTCTTCGAGTTTTAGGTCTTTTGCAGCAGGATTGGACTCTTTTATCTTATCAATATTTTCAAATAAAACTTTGGTTATGTCATATGCCAGGTCTTTCGACATATTTTTATTTACCACTACCATATTAGTGACATAAATAGTCTCCACATTCTCATCCGTGCCGTACATCTCTTTGTTCAATGTAATTTTTCCATAATATGGATACAATTCCAGTATCTCTTTTACTTTTTCTTCTTCCACAGATAATATTCTAAAATTTTTGGTCGTAGCCGCTAATTCCTTAATAGCTGATGCCGGTGCCGCCGATTGAATGACGACGGCATCAACTTTACCGTCTTTAAGCGAGCTAATACCGTCCGAGTAAGATACATACGTGGCATTTACGTCCTCAATCCCAAAACCATACACACTCCACACATCTCTGGCCATATTGATGGCCCCTCCACCGGCAGGCCCCATTACCACTCTTTTTCCTTTAAGATCCGCCATGGAGTTTATACCGGAATCTTTCATCACCACCACATGAAAGACTCCTTTTGATAGGCCGTTAAATAATATATTTACATCCGGATGCTTCTCGCTATACGGTTCTTTTCCCTCAAAGGCCGCATAAGCCATCGAACTCTGGGTTATTGCCAGGTCCACTTTTTTATTTTGAATGAGAGTGTTGTTTTCCACAGCTCCACCTGTCACCTGGGCGGTAGTCTGAATTCCCAGTTCATTTGTTATAATATCGGCGATGGATATTCCGATGGGATAGTAAGCCCCACCGGATGAGGCCGTTCCTACTGTCAAAAAGCCAGGCCTGCTGTTATCCGGTTTGGTCTCTTTTGATGAACATCCCGAAAAAGCTATTAGTGAAACAGTTAATAAGATGCACAATAAAAAAGCAGCTATTTTTTTCATTACATATATTTCCTCCCATAACAACATATTTGTAAATGTATCGAGAGCTGGATCTTCAATTCCCGGAAAGATGGCAGGACCTTCCCGATGTTATGTAGAGAAGGCCCTGCAATTCCCACCATATCATTTCTGGGCCAGGACATTTTCTATTTTAATCCTGCCTTCTTTAAAGCTTCAGCCACCTTAACTTTCTCTTCTTCAGACAGCGGTAGTACAGGTTCCCTCATTAACGGTGAACTAAAAATGCCCCTTTGATATAATGCTTCCTTCATACGAGCATGAGCTTCGCCGGAAGGCTGGCCTATACCGTATATTGCTTCAGCCATCGGAAATATCTTTTCTTCCAGTTCCCTTGTCTTCTTGAAATCATTATTCTTAACCGCTTTCCATGCCTCGGTTATTAATTCGGGGATGCACCCGGCGAAACCGACTAAAGCTCCATCCACACCTACATACATCGAAGACAGCAAATACTCATCATGGCATGTTAGGATGGATAGGCCAGGGGCTTTCTTCCGCAAAATTCTTATATCCCTCTCGTAAAGAGCCATTTGTCTTGTGCCCATTTTTACCGCTTTAACATTGGGTATCTTGGCAAGTTCCAGTATGGTTTCAACAGGGTAAAAAGCTTTGGTCATATAAGGATATAAGTGAATTATAATTCCTATATCGATAGCCTCCGCCACCCTCTCGAAAAACCGGACAGGTGCTTCCGGATTCATACCAAATCTCAGCCATATGTGCGGAGGCATCAGCAATATGCCGTCCGCTCCTGCTTCCTGTGCATCTTTGGCATGCTCTATAGCTTCCAGCGTCCCTTCAACGCAAACGCCGGAAATAACCATAACTTTATCTCCCACTTCTTCGGCTACAATCTCCGTTATCCTCTTTCTCTCTTCCCTGTTGAAGGAAGTGATTTCGCCCGTGTGGCCGTTGCAAACCAGGCCATCGATCTCATCAAACTCCGAAAGCCAGGATACATATTTCCTCAGCTCTTTTTCATTGATGGAATAATCATCATTCAAGGGAATGCTTATCGCAGGAAAAATATTTCTCCAGGATACTTTTTTATTCATTCTGAAACTCCTCCTTATAAGTTCAGTTTTACCTTTAGATTTAGCCAAAGGAATCTGTTGATTTGTTGAACTTAATATAGTATGATATGTTTTGGGAATTGTTGGACCGGGTGTTTTAGCTTGGAACTTTCCGGCTAAACCCCGGATGAATGTATTTTTGACTTTAGCCTATTTACCATCACCTCTTTTTAATATATTTAACAATCATTAACACACAACGACAATAAACACAAAATACATTATATATTGTAACTTATATTATTACATATCTCAATTTTAATGTAATATTATATATTACATTAAAAGTTAAATATTACAGTTTTACTCTAAATTTCTCACTTTATCTTATTTTTTCAGCCATATTTTTTTATTTAAAAGTAAGCTAATATACTACAATTCAATGGTGATAGAATGGATATAGGTTCAAAATTAAAACATTTACGCAAAGCTAAAGGTCTAACCGCATCAGAACTTGCAGAAAAAGTTAATATAACCCGTGAACATTTGAGTGCCGTAGAAAACAATATCAAACCCATATCACTTACTACTCTTGAAAAAATCTGTGAAGCTCTTGGCATGACGTTGTCTGAATTTTTCTGTGAAGGGGATTTTAAACTTTCCCCAGAATACCGCGAAATATTGCAGAATCTTAAAATCCTTTCACCTGAGCAGTTAAGAGCTCTTAACGAATTTTTAAAAACGCTGAAATAACAATCTGTTAAGGGCTGGGCTATTCAGCCCACTATCTATCTTTAGCATTGTTTGCTATGACTCACCCGAAATCTGAAGGTATCCGAATTGCTGGATGAAATCCCCTCCAATTCCATGAGCCCCGAGCTCAAAGAATTAGTTGAGACATTAAGAGATTTTAAGCCGGAACAGGTTAAATTATTAAGCGATTTCTTAAAGTCATTAAAATAATATTATGCTTGAATTAGGGACTAAAAAAAGCCGCGCTTTTTGCGCGGCTGATTTATTTTAATATTTAAAGGATTTATGATTACAAAGTCGGAGTTCCTGTTAAAATATTTACAGGTGAATGATTTTGAAAATAATATGGTCAAAATGGCTTCCGATAATCATCTGGTGTTTTATAATTTTTTGCTTCACGGCGTCTCCCCTGGCACTGGAGATAACACCGCCAGAATTATTGCACAAAACACGCATCTGACTCACAGCGGCGTGGAGATTATTAATACCATAATGCGTAAATACACCCATCTTATGGTCTTTGGTATCCTGGCTCTCCTTTTCTGGCGGGCAATACATCCCGGCCGCCATACATATTTTCTGGCATGGGGTTTTACCACCCTTTACGCTTTTTCCGATGAATGGCATCAGGCTTTCGTTCCGGGCAGAAGCGCATCCATACGGGATGTGATTCTTGACTCAGCCGGAGCGTTTATATTCCTGACAATCCATTATCTTAGAAAACAGACAGCTAAAACTTCTAATGGTTAAACCCGGCCAATGGCATTCCAGCGCTCCCTCATCCCCCGAACTTCTCTATCCCTTCCCTCACCTTTTCCACCACGTAGTCTATTTCTTCGTCGGGGAGGTTGTTGTAAAACGGCAGGGAGATGGTGGAGGAGGCGATGCGCTCGGTCACGGGGAAATCGCCGGGTTTGCAGCCGAACATTTCTCTGTAAAAGGGCTGCAGGTGGATGGGAGTAAAGTAAGGGCGGCAGCCGATGCCGCCACCGTATCTATCTCTTTTTCAGTGATATCCGGTCTCGAAAGAGAGATTTTCATTATTTGGAGCCTCCTTTACATTTGCCTCATCGCTTTGTCTTTTGCCGCTGCGGTAATTTGGAACAAGCCTTTTTACGACTTTCTCAAGATTTCCGTAGTCCGGACTGAACAGTATCTCTTTCAAATCATTCAGTTCCTTTAGAAAAGCCGATACATCCTCCATGGCAGGCTTTGCTATATATATCTTTTTGTACTTTGTCGTCGAAAGTCCTTCTTCCTTCAGCAAAATTTCCTCAAAAAGCTTTTCTCCCGGCCGCAGGCCCGTAAACTGTATCTTCACATCCACATCGGGCTCCAGGCCGGAAAGCCTTATCATCTCTCTTGCAAGGTCTACTATCTTCACAGGCTCGCCCATGTCCAGCACGAAAATTTCTCCGCCCGATGCCAGCGAACCCGCCTGTATGACCAGCTGGACCGCCTCCGGAATAGTCATAAAATATCTGGTCACATCCGGATGGGTCACCGTCACAGGGCCGCCCATCTGGATCTGCTTTTTAAAAAGGGGCACCACGCTGCCGTTGCTGCCCAGCACATTGCCGAACCGCACCGCAGCAAAGACGGTGCTGCTTTTCTTCGACATCATCTGGATTATTATCTCGGCTATCCTCTTGGAAGCTCCCATGATGTTGACTGGATTTACCGCCTTGTCGGTGGAAATGAGTATGAACCTTTCCGCTCCGTACTTATCCGCCGCCCCGGCTACGTTCAACGTCCCGAAAACGTTGTTTTTAATGGCTTCGGTAGGGTTCAATTCCATAAGCGGCACATGCTTGTGGGCCGCCGCATGGAAGACTACATCGGGCCTGTACCTTTCAAATACATAATTCACCCTTGGAACATCCTTGATATCCCCGATAAGCACTGTAAATTTCAGGCCTGGATACGACATCCTTAAATCATGCTCAAGGTCGTACACATTATTCTCATTTATATCAAATATCAACAATTTCCTCGGGTTAAAATTGGCAATCTGGCGGCAGAGCTCCGAACCGATAGACCCTCCCCCTCCGGTCACCAGCACCACCTTATCCTTTATGTAGCCCGAAATTTCTTCCAAATCAATCTTTACCGGCTCCCTGCCCAACAGGTCCTCGATATTCACATCCCGAAGCCTTTTTATACTCACCTTTCCATTCAGAAGCTCGTACACCCCGGGTAGAATTTTCAATCTGCAGCTGGTCTTTCTGCATATCTGAACGATTTCCCTGATCTCTTTTCTGTCAATGGGCGGCATGGCAATCACTATTTCATGCACGTTTTTCCTCAAAGCGACCTTAAGTATATCCTTCCTGCCGCCTTCAACCTTAACTCCGTGAATCATCATGCCGTGTTTTCGGACGTTGTCGTCTATAATGGCCACAGGCCTCATTTTCAGCTCCGGGTGCTTTATGAACTCCTCTATCACCATTGAGCCGGCTTCCCCGGCGCCGATAACTAAGATGTTCTTTGTGCCGTTCACCCTTTTCAACAAAGGAATAACGGTATTGTAGGTGCGAAAAATAAGACGGCAGCCTCCCACAAGGGCAGTCAATAACAGCCAGAAAAGTATGTAAATGCTCCGGGGATATAAATCGCCGGTTATAAAATATTTTCCACTCGAACCTCAACATAAATGAAAAAATAACGAAAGGATTATAATAAATACATCCAGAAACGACAACAAAACCCTAGAAGCATACTCCTATTGATACATTCCCCGCAAGATGCACTCCCAGTGCAATATGGATCCGGCATACCAGATTCTATGGTAGCAGATATCTTCCCATGTTATGGCGTTCCGGCCATTAATTTGCGCCCAGCCAGTAATTCCCCTTAGATTCGAAGCCAACAATGCCTGCCATTTCTTTTCAATATGATTTGGTTTTAAAGCTATCAAAGCCTGTGCGGAAAAATTAATATTATTCCAAGGTAATTCACCTAATTATTCATATAAGCATTTTAACAATCCCTATTCCCCTTAAACAGTTTAATATGTATCAATTGTTTCTATTTAAAGGTTGTCAGCAATTCCATTAACACCCCTGACAATGTATATATCAATATATTCCGCTATCTATAATCTCTTTTATCAGCTTTATATCTTTCCCTTCAAAGTCCTTATTTTCATAAATAAGATTTTTTATATGGTGTTTAATTTTTTCTATGTTTTTTATAGAAATCTCAGTATCTGGGTATTGCTTTTTTAATTTTTCTTTAACCTGATTTATTGCAAAGCGTGGAACCCCGACTTTTGATAATATAACTGATTCCACATTATTAACGCCATAATAAATGTATGATGGCAGATTTTGGGAATGTTCTCCATCGGTATCATGAGTCAAATATTGATATAGGGAGATACCCCATGGTACAAACGATTTAAGTCTTCCATTTATATATTGATAGCATTTTCCCAGTATTTCATCAAAATCTCCATCATATTTGATTTCTTTTGCTATCTCACTTACTTTTTTCCCATTTACCCACCCAATAATTACTTTTGCGATATTTTCAGAATTTAACGAACCATGCTCAAACATACACAATTTTATTTCCGGAATTTTTGATATTATCTTGATGACATCTGCAAGCCTATAATAATTTTGCGACTTTAATATTATATTTGATACTTTAATAAATTCATCTGCCTTTTCTTTCCCGTGAATCGAATAAATATCTTTAATAAAATCATTTAATACCTTCTTAAATGCCCTATAACTTATGTCACTTATTCCAAATTTATCCGCTGTTTTAAGGGATCTCTTATCATGTTTTTGCAGATGTTCAATATATCTTCTAGCAAATCTATTTATTTTATCCTGAACCTCTATAAAACCCTGTTCGTATTCTTGCTCTTTGTAAAACAACGATGTATCCAATATGCTTCTTATTGTTGAAATATCGATATTATTGATATTATAGTCATATGCAACATTTACAATGTGATTTAAATACTGCAGAAAATTGGATGCAGCCGCATTTTTTTCAATAAGGCTATGATTAAAATCTACATAATCACCTATCTTATCAAAAAAATCCGCCAGGGTTGACGATATTTCCTCTATACCGCCTTTTATATATCTCTCAATTATTTCTCCTGTCTTTTTCTGCGAAACATTAATAAAAGGTGTAATTATGTGGCCCTCTTTATCCTTATACGCTCTTCCGGCCCTGCCTGCGATGTTCCAAAATTGAGCATTTGTTAATAAATTACTTTCTTCATCATGCTCATTTCTAAATGCGACAGTGCTAAAGATAACTGTTGTTATTGGAAAATTCATGCCTTGCGCCAATGTAGTAGTTGCACATATAATTTTTATCAAACCGTTGTTTATAAGATTTTCAATCTCTTCCTTTACAAGAGATGACATTCTGGCATGATGATACGTTATGCCCCTTGTTATGTAATCTACTAAAGGATTATCTTCAGTCGTCTCTAATCTTATAAGCTCTATCGCTTTTTTAATTTCCTCATTTTCGCTATTATCACACAGCAGGCCAGTATCCTTTAAATATTCATAGCATTTCTTTGCCATCTTTTCACATGTGCCGGGACCTTCACACAATATTAAAACACTACCTATTTTAATATATTTTTCTATTAAAGCAATATTTTTTACATATTTGTTAACCGATTCTTCGCCAAGATAATCCTTCAATTTTTTTATGTTTGGATTTACCAGAACCTCGACCTTTTCCTTTATTATATTATTGCTTGGAGAAGGATAATAAACTACTACACTTTTATTACTATTATTCTTTAATAAATTGCATCCTATATACTGTTTGGTAGGTGACCACTGCAGTGATATCATCTTCGAATCTTGCTGAGTATCTCCCAGCCATTCAGCTATTTTATCAGCATTCTTAATAAAAGGACTCATAAGGAAAAAATTTACATCTCTGCGTTTTTGTTTAATCAACGCTAATAAAAGCTCGAACTTTGAGCCTCTTTCTTTGTCTGCTATATTATGCGCCTCGTCCAGAATAATAAGCTTTAAATTGTTTAATGCGGGATGTTCCTGCCTAATTAAAAGATCAAGTTTTTCAGGTGTTGTAATCAAAATATGAATATGTTTTAAATTGAGGATATTTGCCTCTATTTCATCAATATCATAAAAAGGTAAAACCGTTTCTATAGTGAAATTGAAACCAGCAAAATCTTCTTTTAATTTTCTATTAACCTGATTAATCAACGCATTGGTTGGTACAACATAACATACCGTAGGTTCAAAATCTTCCGTTTTATAATTATGCATAGTGAAAAGGATGTATAATTCGGCTAACAATGATTTCCCGGAGCTTGTGGGCATATTTATAACTATGCTTCTTTTGGCTGTTAAAATATCCAATATAGAATCTCGCTGTGAAGGTAGTAATGTATATATAAAATCTTCCTCTGATTCAAGACTTTTAATAAAGAATTTTTTAATAACAGGCGAACGATCTGCAAAAGACCAAATGGAATTCCTACAAATTTGTTCAAGGGTATATTTAAGTAAATTTGCGGTTTTTTTGATATTCTCTTCCTTAGTTTCCTTTAATAATTTGTTGGCATTATAACAATATTTGTCAATATAAGAATAAATATTAGCACGTTCATTACTTTCAACTTTCCCTGTAAAAAGGTAAGTCTTAACTATTTTTGTAATATATATGATGTTCGCCAACCCTGCAATAAGAAATGCCTTTTCCATATCTATGCTTTCTTTGTCGATTTCTGATTGCTGCACCAAGCCAAGCATATACTCCACATCATTTATTACTCTATCTAAATTATCTAAAGCACTTTTACTGTCTATCTTTATTGTTAAAGTGATAAGAGCAATGTATATAAAAGCTTCAAGTCTTTTTATAAGGTTTTCTTCGTGTGAAACAGATTTTATCAGGTCATCAATATATTTTTTTATAAAAATATCGCTAATCGTCTGCTTATCAGCCAATAAACCATAAAATGAGACTAATGTAAGTATAAAAAGACGTTCAATATTCAGCATTTCTTTTTTTAAAATAAATTTATTTATACTTAGTTCAAAGGCTACATTATAAAGTGTTTTTAGGACATCTTTGCCTTTTTCGCCTTTTATTTTTGCTGTAGTATTATTTAACTTCGGATTATGATGTAGGATGTATATTAAAGATGAAATAGCATCCAGCTTCAATGAAATATCTTTATAATTATCAGATGAAATGCGGGGAACAAAAGTTTCGTCCAGTAGTTGCTTCAAGCCATCTACTTCACATTTTTCCAGAAGTTTTATGACTTCAGCCACATCACCAGATTTTTTATCTAATATGTTGGCCAAATTGATTATTATATCATTGTAAGATTTAACCATTGGCCAGCACCTCATCATATAAATCATTAGCAAAAGTATTTATATCTTTATTAAAAGCCCATATAACGCCTTTTATGTCGATTCCCTTCATATCTTCTATCTTGAACTCTGCAAAATCTTCAAGCGTATTATGTTCTATAATTTTAGGGTTATATCTAATTAAGAATGGAAAAAAGATTACATTTTTTATAAGTTCTTCATGAGAAGATGAAACATTTATAAGTTTAATTAAAAAACCTAATATATCTTTTATTAAAATATCATCTATTTGAGCCGCACTCAAATCATTATAATACTGTAATATGTCTTTGGATAATCTTTCTTCTTCATTAGTATATCCTTTATATATATCAGTTAGAAGTGATTTTGCCTCTTCGCATGGAACATCCCCTTTAGAAGCCTTGACTTCGCAAGCAACAAATTTAAAGTCTTTATTATTATGATAAATTCCTGTGACATCGATGCCCGGCGTATGCTTATCCCTATTGACAACATCTGTATTTATTCTTTTATCTGCCGCTTCATAAAAAATGCAGTTATATTCCCTTTCTAGCAAGCACTGTGCCATAAACTCGGTTACCCTACTTCTTCTTACATCAAACCATTGATTTTTAGTTTTTGTTGGAACATTTATTCTCTTTATCTGGCTTAAAATTTTTTCCAAAAATTCACTTTGAATTACCCCCGGAACTTGAAGAAAAGCCCTATATTCATCAGGATTATGCAATTTCATTTTTCTAATTTTATTTTTTAAATGTTCTTCGAGCTTTAACATTTGTTCTTTTTGATTATTTGAATCTAATTCAAAAAGAGCAACCTCAAAGCCATTTATTATTCCTCTCTTTTTACAGACAAAGCCAGGCATTTTTATCCCCTTTACATTTATAGCAATTTTTTTACAAATACTATATTCTTAATAAAGCAACTATCCGCAACAGATATATATCCAAAGTGCGAAATGTTTCTTTTAATTCTATTTAAATTGTTCTTATTTCATAAAAATTTTTGTATGTTGTTCCTTCTGCGTTTTAAATATATCTTACTTCTCTCTGGCCGCCGCTATATTATCATGCGTAATTATTTCGATACCGGCCAAAAGCGAATTCTCACAATCCTCCGATTCATTAAGCCCTTTAGAGCTATCCTTCATGAAAACCACCTTAATAGTTAAGAATAATATTCTCAAATCCAGTAAAAAAGAATAATTTCGTATGTATATAAGGTCATATCTGAGCTTATCGTCAGCACTGGTGCTATACCTGCCCAGCACCTGAGCAAGACCCGTAATGCCGGGCTTAACTATGTGACGGTATTTATAGTGGGGATTTTCCTGTTTGAACTGTTTTACGAAAAAAGGCCTTTCAGGCCTAGGCCCCACAATGCTCATCTCACCCTTGAAGACATTTATCAACTGGGGAAGCTCATCTAAGCGTGTAGCTCTGAGGATACTCCCTACAGGTGTTATCCTGGGATCCTTATCAGTAGCTAACACCGGCCCGGTGAATTTCTCCGCATTATTTATCATGGTTCTGAATTTATACAGCATAAATGTTTTACCAAAAAGCCCCACTCGTTCCTGAGTATAAAACACCGGACCGGGGGAAGTTAACTTTATTAGAATTGCAATCAATAACATTATTGGAAAAGAAATTATCAGTCCTATGATAGATACAATAACATCTAGAATTCTTTTTATAATCATTTGTTCTGCAGTAAGAGTGAGGTCAATCAATTCAAAGACAGGAATATCGCCGATCTGAGTAGATGAAGATTTGGCAAGAAAAACCTCATAAAGTTCAGGGATGAGGAAAATCTTCCTTCTCTTTTCAAGGGCCATCACCGAAATCTCATTTTTCAACTCCTGCGAAAGCCCCGGGCATAAACAAACTATATCCACCATTGAAATGGCATCTGTTATATGATTAATATTTTCCTCATCTATTATGTACTTAGCCTCAAACCAGCCTCGTGACATATCCTGAAACTTTCGAGCCACTTTATAAGCTTCTTCTCTTGAGCCTACCAGCAGAACTTTCTGCACTCCATGAAGATGTTTTATTACTATCAGGCAAATACCTTTCCATAAAGCAATGAGGATTACTTGAATCACTGCACCAATCGCAAATACGCTTCGCGGGAATGCGAAACCCCTGTAAAAGAAGGTCAATGCCATGGTAAACACCATGATCATGATTAATGACAGGACGACAGAAAATAAGAGCTCGGTAAAAGTCTTCCGCTCTATATCATACAGCCCATATACCTTGAATATAACAAATGCCATTATAATAATCCAGGGAATCAATCTTACATAATCCGTAAAGTTTGCAGCCGGAATATTTTCAAACCTAAACTGAAAAGCCAAATAATAGCCCAGATTCACTAAAAATGCATCTATTAACGCAATAACAATATGATGAATAGTTCCCACTCTTTTTTCCAGCATGAATTTCCTCTCCCATTGAAACACTTACCGCACTTTTTTTATTAAGACTAACCTTATAAATATTCTATATTGAAATCAGATTCCCTTTTTTGGTCTTAAAATTTTTATTCTAAGCTCCTTGCAATTACATCCTTTGATTTACAAAAATGTGTAGAAAACCACCAGTATATATTTCCGGCCATTTGCATTTTGTTTGTAACCATTCTAAGGTTATTATAACTTTCAAAATTACCGCATTCGCTATCTGACTCAAATTCCTTTATAAGTTCACAATATAATTCATCAAGTTCTTTAGAGTTTTGAAATATATTGGGCACCAGAAATAATATTTACCGCTGCCGTTTTGGCCCCCCCTATCGATAAGGTCTGTTTTTTTAAGTCAGGGGAAAGTTTTATCTTTCATAAAGCTGTTGCATGTTTCTATAACTGCGACTACAGTAGCTGGTATTACATCGGAACGGGCACCACTGCACTCTGACGCGTTTGCTATATCCCAGTATGTATATTCCTTCACCCCAACCACTGGAATCTGTCTTTTGCTTAAAGTCTCGGCCAGGGTGATAAAAACTCCCAACTCTTGAAATATATTGTTAGGAGCAGAAAAAGTAAGAAATATAATCTCTTTTCTACCCTGGTTCCAAAGAAAAGGACTTGCAATCTGCAACCCTCTCCTTCGAGTTTGTACCAAATACTGTTCATCAATCACAATTTCGTGTTCGTAATATATCAAATTTTTAAAAATGTTATCGAAACGTTCTTGCACCATTCTCATGAGATTATCCAAAAACTGTAAGGTAAGTTGCCGTGCATAAAGACTTTCATGATATTGAAAGACAGGTGAGAGATCCTGATCTCTGTATACATCTCGGAGAACACGCATACAATCTGCTACGGCCCTTCCAAAAGCTATTCTCTGTCTATCCGCAACAGATTTATACCCAAAATGCGATTGGTAAAATTTATATAGTGATGCTAGACGCATCCTATATAGCCCCTCCTCTCATTAGATTCACTACTTTAGAATTTTTCTTAAATATTAACGAATCATGACTTATGCTTACGTACGCTACGACCACCTGATAGAGTGGCATTCTTTCAGGTATGTTCTCATTCTTCCCGCTTGAAAGGTTTTTTACAATAATTACTTCAACCCGGCCACCAGGCATTCTTCCACCACATGGGAACTAATAAATGCGCAAATATTTACAAATACCCAATACGGCCGGATTCGTAATCTGTAACAACTGCACCGGCTCTGGTTTTCCGCCAATCACGTATGCATTCAATTATTTCAGTTATTAAATCACCGAAAATAATATAATAATCCGGGTTAACAACATACACCGATAATAATTCATTTTCTTTAACATTTTCTTTAACATTCGGCAGGATTTTTTCATCAAGCAATTGTTCATAGGATGGTTCTCTGGTGGATTCTTTTGATTTTGTCTGCATTGATTTCTTTGTTTGTTTTACCCTGGCTTGTTCCTTTACATCAGCTTCTTCTCTGTAATATAAAGAATACAGTTTCACTGTGCCTATTGGAGATTCTTTTGGCTCAGATACTTTACATACAAATCCTTTAACCTTCAAATCAGTACGCAAAAACAAGTCATCTCTATGGCCTTCCACAAAGGTTTGTAACATCTTGAAAGCCTCTAACAAATGAATTATTACCGAGACCTCTTCATCATCCATTCTCTCCATAATAAAGGAATTCTTCAGTAATTCATTTAAACTTTCAACAATATCTTCTAAATCGATATCAACAACCTGATATCCTAAATATTGAACTTCTTCAATAACCGGTACGACTGTGTCCTTTTCAAGACCATATATATCGAATCTATCATCCTCATCCTCATCATAATCCTCTAACTGATACTTTAACTGATATGGGTCTTTGTCTTCATCATATAATATTTTCGATGTATCCTTCATTTTTAAAATGAAATTATTGGGATCACTTTCTTCAAGTACAATATCGTCATCATCAAAATATACACAGAATCCTTTTAAAAACATTTCCATATATCTTCTTATCTCAAGCATCACCTGACTTATTTCATTTTCGGCATACCTGTATACATTCTCATTCAAGGCCCTGTGGATTTTTTCATTCCATAAATCATACGCTATAAAAATGATGGGAATAGAAATAAGGCTGGCAGCAATATTCACAAGTAAACCTTCAATATCTCCTGATAATCTAATTGCAGATAAATATATTAAAACGCCGACAAGAGCAACTATAATTTTAGGCCATGTCTTCAGCAATATTCGTTTTAAAGGTTTCCTCATTTCATTACTCATTTTTATCGCTTCTTTATATATAGGACTTATATATTTCATCCATCTCTTTCAAAACATTTTCCAGCGAAAAATCTTCTATTATTCTCCTGCCTTCCCGGCCCATCCTTTCTCTCAGCCGTTCATCACCACTTAACCTGTCAATAGCCTTTGCGGTAGCCTCAATATCATTTACCGACACCAATATGCCGTTTACCCATCTTGAATTAAATCCCTGTTTCCCTTTACATCAGTAGCAATCACAGGCTTCCCCGACGCCATAGCTTCCAAGATAACAATAACAGAAACATTTGTTAAATTCTATAATCTTCAAGCAAAAAACATAAGGATTTATTCTTGATTGATAATAAACAGTTGTTTTTATCTATATATTGTATTATAATTTTAATGTAAATACTACATATTGAGAAAGGAGGGATATAATGGCTAAAAATCAACATGTCGTTCCCCATGATGGATTCTGGGCTGTGCGTGGAGAGGGCAATCAAAGAGTAACATCAATTCATAGAACCCAAGAAGAAGCCATACTGGCAGCAAGGAACATTGCTATAAATCAGCAATCTGAACTGTTTATCCACAGGCCCAACGGTCAAATAAGAGAAAGGAGCTCTTATGGGAGCGACCCTTACCCACCAAAAGGTTGAAAAAAAAATTATTTCCTACCAGCAGTAAAGCTGCTGGGTTTTTTTATCTAAACCAGGTTTATTTTAAAGCCGGAATTTTATCGTTTTTAAGAAGCTCTATTTTTATCTGCGTTCATATTAAAACAATTGCTGTTGTTCATAATTTTGATCTTGAGAAGATTTATTTATTACACTGTAAATCTCTAATATAGAATAATGCTCTTCAATCACTTCATTGTTTTCTCCTAACACTATCTCCTCTTTTACTAATGCTCTAATTGAATCACCGGGAAGTAAATTCACTTGCCTGTGTTGAAATTTATATACCCATTCTGAATCAAGAATCTTAGCCTGAACTATCCTACCTCTGTATTGTACATCCCACATTGATTGGCCTAAATAATCTGGTTTTTTTATAAGTAATGTTCCAACTGATTGTTGAATATGGACATTTCTTTTTAATATTTCTTTGATTGTTTCCTCTGTAATATAAAATTTTTTATTTATTTCAACTTCTCCTTCACTGCTTATCAATATAGCTTTATCGTTTTCGCTAAGATTATGAACCGCCTTGGATAAGTAATATATACAATCAAGGAGCTTTTTAGTAGATACTTTAGTGTACGAAGGAATAATCTGGACATTAGTTTCGACAGCAAGTTTTTCTATGTTTTTTTCTAATTCATTTATTGGTTCAATCGATGATATCTGATTTTTATCTTCTAAAAATCTTATCACTACATGTTTAGCTTTCACAAGAAAATTGCCAATGATTTTCTTCCAATCCAAATTCATTAAAGCTTCATCATCTATATTTTTTAATATTGAATATAATATAGTTCTTATTGAACCTGGTTGAATGTCTTGTAATACCAAAATAGGCTCTATATTCACCGAAAATGATTCTACTAAAGTTTTATCTAATTCCCTAAAAGCATATATCAGTTCATACAATGATAAAAAGATTCTCTCTGGATTTTCACTATTTTTTTCGAAATCAATTTTTAAAACATATTCATAGTTTTTATCGACATCAGCCATTTACTCATTCCCTTTCAAATGAGAAAATGCATTGTCACTATATTACTCTTCCGATTTATAGATTCAATTCTTTTATCATTTTTTCAGCTAACACGGCTGTGCTGAAATATTTTTTTACGTATTCATATCCATTTAGACCCATAGCCCTTCTTTCATCTTCAGACATATTCTTAAGCTTCAATATCCCATTGACAAGTTCTTCCGGATCACCGGATTTTACTGAAATACCAGCTCTTGCATCTTCGACTATATTATTTGAAGCATTGACTGACATAATAATAGGTTTTCCGCTAGCCAAATAATCAAACATTTTATTCGGGCTTATTCCATGTTTAAAGACATCCATCGGTTTTAGACAATGTAGTAATAAATCAGCCTTTTTTAAAACATGTGGCATATATAACTTAGGGACTGGGTCCAAAAAACATATATTTGAAAGTGAAAACGTTTTCGCCATATCTATCAAATTTTGTTTTTCCGGTCCATCTCCGATTAATAAAAATTGAATACTATCATCTTTCTCTTCCATTAACTTTGCTGCATCTATAACCATATCCAGCCCATTGGCTGGGCCATGGGCGCCCGTATACACTACTTTAAATTTATCCTTGTATTCATCGAATATTTTCAATATTTCCATGTCCATATTTTCATTATTCATGTCGTCGTATCTTGATAAATCTACTCCATTGGGAATCCATACTATCTTATCTTTCGAGATACCTTTCTTTGCTATGTAATCAGCAGCATTGGGCAGCAGGACAATTATTTTTTCAGCTTTTTTATACATAAATTGTTCCCATACATACAATAAACGTGCAATGGGCGATGAAGGTTTTAAAGCCTTCATGTCAACAGCCGTTTGGGGCCACAAATCTCTTACTTCGAAAAAGAACCTTGAGCCAAATTTTTTAGAAAGCCACCAGGCAGCAATTACTGCAAAGGGATGCATGGAAGAGCCAATGATTATATCGGGTCTTTCGAATTTACCGACAATTCTTATTACATTAATTGCATAAGAGAGCATATTTTTAATCCTATTAAAGTCATTTCCATAGTAGGGAATTGTATTTATCCATACAAATTTTACTTTATCATAGCTTTCAATCCTGAATTTTTTTTCAGGAATAATTTTCACATATCGCTTTGTCATATGGTCAAACCCTGAAGCAAAGATTGTTACATCATATCCATATTTAACCAATTCTTTTGCTAGATCATAATGTCTCGTGCCGCCCGACATGTCAGGCGTTATTGCATAATGATTAAATATCCAGATTTTCTTTGCAGCCATGCTATCACTCATTCTATTTTAAAATATGGTTTATGACATCTACTATCTTTTCGCCAGCTTTTCCTTCTCCGAAATAATTCCCTCTCATATTTGATGGCCAAAAACATTTGATAGCCTCAATTATTTTTTCTTTATCAGTGCCAACCAGTATATTCCATTTATCTTTTACAGTTTCTACCCACTCTGTCTCATGTCGCAATGTAATGCACGGTACGCCTAATATAAAAGCTTCTTTTTGAATTCCTCCACTATCAGTCACAATCTTATTAGCATACTTTTCTAAAATTATCATATCGAGATATCCCACAGGGTCAATTACTTTAACATTATTTGAAAGTTTTATTCCATAATCTTGCATAGCCTTTCTAGTACGAGGATGAACGAGAAAAACGATTAATTCTTGAGAGTCATTAAATGAATGAATTATATTATATAAATTTTCATATGTATCGGTATTTTCCGCTCTATGAACAGTAGCCAAAATATATTCATTTTTCTTCAATTGTAATTGAGATAATATATTAGATTTTCGTTCGGCAATATCTAAATTGAATAAAATTGCATCATACATTACATCACCAACATTGAAGACATTATTTGTTATTCCCTCTTTCATAAGGTTTTCGACAGCAGTTTTTGTTGGACAAAATAAGATAGAAGATATATGGTCTGTTAAGACCCTATTTTGTTCTTCCGGCATTTTTTTGTTATAACTTCTCAAACCCGCTTCAACATGTATAACAGATATAAGTAATTTACTTGCCGCAAGGGCGCCCGCCAGAGTGGAATTGGTATCGCCGTAAACTATCACTGCATCAGGCTTTTCTCGTACCAATACTTCTTCTATTTTAATAAGCATTTCCCCCGTCTGTTTTCCATGCGGCCCCGAACCGACATTTAAGTTGTAATCCGGCCTGGGTATATCCAATTCATCAAAAAAAATATCCGACATATTTTTATCATAATGCTGGCCAGTATGAATCAATATCTCATTATGATATTTTCGAAGCACCCTTGATACAGGAGCAGCTTTTATAAATTGTGGCCGTGCACCGACTATGGTTGCAATCTTCATATTATCAACCTTTCATTAAATTAAGGAGCCTGTCTACCACATTTGGTAAATAAAATTCTTTGTACACTTTTTTATACCCTTTCTCTTGCAGTTTTCGCCGAAGTTCTCCTTCATTCATTAATCTTTCTATGGCTTCGGCTAAAGCATCTGGATCTTTTTGTTCTACCAAAATTCCGGCTCCATCTCCTAACAATTCGGGAATGCCACCGGTATTAGTAGAGATAACAGGAATTTTATAAGCCATAGCTTCCATCAAAGAGACTGGTATGCCTTCTTTTTCTCCGTCCTCTGTAACTATACTTGGAAGTACTACACAATCGATCTCACCTTTAGCGTAAAGCTCCAGCAATTCATCATGAGCAATTTTGCCTTTAAAAATAATATTGTTATTTAAATTTAGTTTATCAACCAAAGTTTTTAGTTCATTTTCTAAAGGTCCATCTCCAAAGAAATAACAAGTTACATTATAATTTAGCTCTATTAATTTTTTTACAGCATGTATAAAATATATATGACCTTTCTTTTCTACGAAATTTGCAGGTATTGCTATTATAAAAGATTTTTTATTAATATAATTAATATATTCGTTCGAAACTTTATTAAAATTATGATTTAGATTAATACCTACATGAACTATATGACATTTCAGTCTATTTTTTTCATCTATAAAATTTAATATTTCCTCATATCCAGGCTTATCTATAACTCTAATGAACTTTGAACTTCTTGCTTTCTCAGTAATCATATTATTTTCAGCTATGTCCCAACGATGAGAAGTAAAACTCCAGGGGACCCCTGTTAACTCAGAAGCTATATATGCTACTGTTGATGGAGTTGATGCCCAGTGGGCATGAATATGTTCGATATCGTGTTTTTTTATAACTTCACCTGTTATTAAACCTTTTGGTAAGACAAGCAGATTTTTAATAATTTTTCCTATGTTTCCTGAATTTCGCAATATAGAATAAATTATTTTGCATGTCCTAAAAGGATATTTAAAAAAAATAAAGAGACTTTTTAGTAGTGAATGAAAACTTAATAGAGGTATATATATTGTGTATTCAAAGACCTTTTTAGGCTCCTTACCTTTCGCTATTTTGTTTTCAGGCCTTACTGGTATGACTATCACATCATTCCCCTTATTTATAACTTCTAAAATCTCCGGCAGAATGAATTGCTCACCATTCCCATAAGGGGTCTGAGCAGTTATATATGCTATTTTCATATAATCACCTATTATTTTACAATAATTATTTCACCTGGGTCTCTAATCTTTTGATATGCTTTTATAATAAAAGCTCTTCCTTTATTATAATTACTTTTTAAATAAGAAGCCCACATATCTCTTACAATTTTAAATTCTTCAATATTAAATAAATCGTATAAGGCATCAAGTAATGCAATATGCAAATTATGATAAAAAGGACTTGCCAGGTGTCCACATTGATCATAATAACTCCAAAAACCAGAATCGTATTTTTTTAACTCTCCTTTTAATGTGTCTAATGTTTTTTCAAGAGCATATTTATATTTTAAATCAGGTATTATTTTTGTTATATCAAACAATCCAAAAATAGCAAAAATCCAGCCATTTAATATCAATACAGGTTTTGATTCTACCGTTTCTTCCAAAAACAATTTATCATTACCATATCTTGATGTTCCACCTTTTTCAACAGGCAAAAGCATCAAATCTATGGCCTTTTTAGCTTTGGCTAAATATTCTTCGTTATTTGTTTCTTTAAAAGCTCTAATTAATAATGATGCTCCTTCCCCCTGCGTCATCGCAGAATATTTATATGTTCTTTTACTACCCAATCTTTCAAAAACATCCCATCCACCACATTGATGTTGATCTTTAACCATCCAGTTGACAGAATTAATAAATTGCTTATAAAAAACATGACTATTTGTTAATAAATATAAATCATAGTTTCCTAAACCAAATTGAGCAATGGTTGTAGGATTATACAATTTTACACCCATTTCATTGACATTAATAGG
Source organism: Thermoanaerobacterales bacterium (assembly GCA_012840135.1). Taxonomy (GTDB): domain Bacteria; phylum Bacillota; class Thermosediminibacteria; order Thermosediminibacterales; family Tepidanaerobacteraceae; genus Biomaibacter. The sequence continues at coordinate 95,448 of DUMA01000018.1, read as the reverse complement.
CAACCCATCTAAATCAAATTCACCATGCCAGTTAACTTTTAAAGTAAGATCGTTATAATATCCTTTTATATCTTTTTTTGAATAAACTTTTCCTCGCCCCTGATTAACATGTAAATCGCTTTTTCCTAAAAGCATTATGATATATTTGGATAATAACCTTATATACCTCATAAAATTCCCCTTTGTTATTTTTTTAATATTTCTTCGAAGGAAAAAAAGCTTTGCTGTCAAATAACATTAGTGGATTTCACCTCTTTTATCGGATTTTTGGCCACTAAATATATTCGACATTCAGAGGTGAAATCCATTTTTTATGGGTTAAAAATATTGCTAAATCAAGGGTTTTAAGTTTTGCAAGTTACTCATTTTAATAAATTCTCATATAATTTCTCATACTTTTTAACCATTACGATAATGTCAAATTCCTTTTTGGCAATTTCTTTAGCTTTTTCTCCTAATTTTTGACATAAATTTTTACTTTCCATTAACATTAGCATCGCTTTGGAAAGAGTTTCTATATCTTTTGGTGGAACAAGAATTCCAGTATAATTATCTTGAATTAACTCTGGAACACCTCCAACTGCAGTTGCTATTACTGCTTTTCCAGCAGCCATTGCTTCCATAATACTAAGTGGATTGCCTTCCCAGTCTGAAGATAAAACGAATACATCTGATGCATTTAAAATGTCTGGAATATCATCCCTAATTCCAAGAAAATGAACTTTATTTTCAAGGCTATGCATTTTTACTATTTTTTTAAGCATTTCTCGGTTATAACCATCTCCTACAATAATTAAATGAGAATTATGATACTTTGCAGGACCTTTTGAAAAAGCTTCTATAATTAACAGTTGATTTTTTTGAGGAACTAATCTTGCTATATTTACAAATAAAAAATCTTCTTTTTTAAATCCTTCTTTTTCTCTCCACTCTTCTTTTTTTATATTACATTTTTGATAATAATCCACAGGTATGCCATTTAAAATAAGTTTGATATTTTTCACTCCATAAACAGAAGTCAAGCTCTCACTAACTATTTTCGATATCGAAACAGGGATAACACCAAATGAAAAAGCAACTTTATGAACTAATTTACCAACTATATCAACTTCTTTTTCGGCAACATTATGTACTGTGTGAACTGTTGCAAATGACTTAAAAAATAACAAAGAAGGTAATGCATATTTTAAAACATAACGATGTGTATGGATAATATGAGGTCTATAAGATTTTATTATCCTATCAATTCTAAAGAACATTCTCGGATCAAATCCTTTTTTCTTTTCCAAAAAATAAACTGGGATATTATCATTTTTTAGTATATATTCTAATTCTGTATTTAGTGGACCAAACAAACTAATAGCCCTTACTTCGTATTTTTTTTTATCTAAATATCTCATTAAATTTACTGCTAAACGTTCTGCACCACCATAACCAAAATTAGGAATGATTTGTAGTACCTTAATTTTGTTCATAATTAACCCTTCTTATGTAAAGAATATTTTTTATATTCTGATATAAAATAAATTATAAGAAAAACCATAGTCGGAAAGAGAACATAAACTCCATCCCAAAAAAGAATGGCTGGATCGGCATATAATACTACCATTGTTGAAAAATATAATATCCAAACTATTTTCAAAGTTTTTACTACAGGATGAATGATATTATTAAATATCCTCTCAAAGAACGCTAAAACCATACCAAAACACGACATTATAAAAATTACTCCAAATATACTTGCTGAAAAATAACCTGCACCTAAAATATCTACAGGAATTCCCCCTCTTTCTGTGCCTAAAATAATAAGTGTATTTTGTTGAGATATAGTCAAAGGAAAGTCTAACTTTATACCTAAAATTTTTGATATTAATGACATTATAATTCTTAAAATTCCTATAGGTAAATCTAAAAAGTAACGATATGAAGCTTTAGTCGGAATACTATATATGAGATTAATTAATGAGAGATATGGAAAAGAAAATTCAACAAAAACATTAGAAATAATATTGTGCAAACTATTATATGAAGGTTCCTCAAATCTTATTCTAAGCAAGTATTTGCCATATAAAAATATTAGTATAATTATTAATAAAGAAAGAACTATAAAAAAAACTTTAAAAATACGATTTTTTACTGATGAGTATAAAGTTAACAAAATAACAAGTAAATAATTAATAATATGTAAACGTCCAGCTTTTAAAATTAACATAAGTAGAGAAATAACAGCTGAAACGCCAAAACCAAAAAAATAAAAAAGACGCTTTTTAAAAGTAGAAGAGTTATCAAAAATAAGACCCAAAAATATATATGAAGAAAAAGTAACTATTGAAGAAAAAGTAAGGAAGGTAAACGAAGTTTCATTAATTCCAGCGACTTTATGTCCACTTCTTAATAAACCTGCATATTTAATTAATTCATATATAGGCGCTGATCTTTTTAATATATATAATTCTAATGATAAAGAACCTAAAAAAAGTATAACAATACTTAAGAGTAGCCAATCAGAATTTTTAACTTTATTTAATTGGGAATTAATTTTATCACCAATACTTTTAAATATTGCAAATCCTAAATAATAACTTATAATTGTACAAACATAACCTATAATAGCAATTATAGAAGCAAGAAAAGTCCAGTAAGGGTCTTTATATTTAATACTAAAAATCCACGTGAAAGATTGCGGAAGAGAACTAATAATGAAATCAGACAATATAATATAAGTTGGAACTAGAAAATATATAATAAAATAAATAATATTAAAACCTCTGAGAAAATCAATAAATTTTATTTTCTTCCATCTCCAAGTTTCAAAAACAATAATTATTAGGCCTAGAAAATTAACTAAGAGCAGAGTAAATACCATTAATTCAAGTCCTCCAACCAAAAATTATCATTTTAAATAAAGAATAGTTTTTTTATTACAACTCTTTTATTGTTTTCTCATATACCTCAATAAAACGTCGTGCGTGATTAATATACGAATGATTATTTTCAATATATTTTCTGGCTTCTTCTCTAATAGAGTCTAAATTAAAAAAATCTTGTTTTATCTTTTCTATCATGTACGCTATAGATTCTTCTGATTTTTGATCAACGAAAAAGCCATTTACACCATGTTTTATAATTTCTTTCATCCCACCTATAGGAGTACAAACTACTATCTTACCACAAGACATGCCTTCAAGCATTGAAAGAGATGTAGCCTCTTCTACATCATCAGATGTGATAGAAGGTATAAGAACAACATCACATGCTTGGTAATATTTTACAATTTCATCATGTGGAATACCTTCAAAAATATTTACATTTTTATTCCCAGAAGTTATTTTAAAAACTTCATCCTTTAATGGTCCTCTACCCGCAAAAATAAATCTGATATTCTTATCCTTTAAAATATTTGCAGCCTTAGCCGCATAAATAACTCCGTTTTTTTTAACATATCTTCGTGGTATAAACACAATGAAATCTTCCTCTCTTAAACCTAAATCTTTTCTAATTTGTTGTTTTTTTAACTCATTGACTGATTTAAACGTATCAATATCAACAGCATTAAAAATAACATCAATTTTTTCTTCTGGAAAAGAAAATTCATTTATGATATATTCTTTTATTCTATTATCAACGGTAATTATCCTTCTAGCTTTGTTTACAGCTTTTTTTTCAAGATCAAACGCAAATTTTTTAATTTTTGGAATATCATCTTTTGCAAAATTTTCATAATTTATGAGTTCCCTGGAATAATATCCATGTAAAGTTAAAACCAAATTTCTTGTATTATTACAAAAAGCACCTGAAATAACATCATGAGCATTCACTATATGATAATTATCCAAACGTTGTTTGTCAAAAAAATCGCCCATTAATTTTATTCTAAGAACTACTTTATCTCTTAAATTCATAAATTTATAAAAAGGATACTTAAAACTCAATATTGCTTTTTCAAAAATCGACAAAGCAAAATAATTGGTAGTAACATTAACATTATGTACTTTTAATCCTTTTTCTAATAATAAAAGATGTACTTGTTTGCCTCCTATATTTATAATATAAGGATTATCAGCTGAAGCTAAAATAATATCTTTAATAAGTTTACCTTGCATTTTTATTTCACAATCCTTTCTTTAAAGGTTTTTATTTCATTGCGACTTCTTCAACAGCTATCATGTTTTTTGAACCGATGTTTAAGTTATAATCAGGGTTCGCATTTTTAAAACCTTAAAAAAGCATCAGACATATTGTAGTCATAATGCTGGCCGGAATGAACAACTATTTCTTGAATTCCATTTATCTCAAATTGTTCCTGCAAATTGCTTCTTTTATAAACTGGGGCCTTGCGCCTACAAGTGAAAGAACTTTCATATGTATTCCTCGTCTCTCGTAAAAGCTTAAAAAATATTATTTATTAATTCTTATTTCTAGCCGGATTCCCCATCACTACCTGTCCTTTTTCCACATCCTTCGTTACCACGCTTCCCGCCCCCACGAAAGCATCTTCGTGGATGGTTTTCTCGGGCAATATGGTTGCGTTGACGCCTATCCTGCCGCCTTTTTTGACGGTGACGCCTTTCATTTTTTTGAACCGGTCGGGGTCTTTTCCGGCGGAGTTGTCGTTGGATGTGGCCACACAGGGGGCGATGAAGACTTCGTCTTCCAGTTCGGAGTAGGCCGTGATGTAAGCATCGGTCTCTATCTTGCAGCGGGAACCTATTTTGCAGTGGTTTTCTACGGCGGCTCCCCGGCCTATTATGGTCATGTCGCCTATGGTCACGTCTTCCCTCACCGTGGCAAGGTCGGCGATGAGGCATTTTTCGCCTATGGTGCATCCAGCGTAGATTACGGCCGATGTCCCTATGATGCATTCGTTTCCTATCCTGCAAGGGGGCTTTTCGCTTTTATCTTTGAAAATGCTGTTGGCGGCCCGCATGGGCTGCTTCCCTATGACGGCATTGTCGTCTATGCGGACGTTTTCTCCTATGACGCTGCCTTTATATATGGTGACATTGTTGCCTATCACAGTCCCTTTGCCGATGACGGCATCGTCTTCTATGACCGTAAATCTTCCTATCTTCACACCGGGGCCTATTTTTGCTTTTTCGGATATATAGTTCATACGCTTACTTTGCTCCCCCTATCATATCTTTCGTCGAAAAGTCGCCTAAAGGTAAATCGACGGGCTTTTTTGTGAGGGATGATTTATATATCGAAAGGATGAGTTCCATCGCGTTTTTGCCTTCCCATGCGTTTATCAGGGGCTGTCGGTCGTTTGTGACGGCATCCGCCATGTCCCTGTACAGCAGGGTGTGAAGGTTTGGCGGTATCTCGGGCACTTCAAAGGGCGCCTCTCCCTCGATGTTCCAGATCTCCACTCTGTTCAGGGCTTTTCCTCCGATTAAGACCGTCCCCTTTTTGCCAAATATACCCAGGGTTTCTTCCAGGTTTTCTGGATATACACATACGCTGGCTTCTACGGTACCTACAGCGCCGTTTTTAAATCTTATAACCGCCGCCCCTGCATCTTCCGCTTCAATTTTTTTCAGGAAGGTGCCGGTTTCGGCGTAAACTCTTGCGGCCGGTCCCATGATCCAGAGCATGAGGTCAATCACGTGGATGGCCTGGTTCATGAAAGCCCCGCCGTCGTACTCCCACGTCCCCCTCCAGGGGGATGAGGAGTAGTATGCATCATTACGGTTCCACCGCATGGAGGCGGAGGCGTGGACCAGCTTCCCGATGGCACCCGAGGCCACGGCTTCTCTGAGCTTCATCATGTGCGGCAGGAATCGCAGCTGGTGGCATACCGACACTTTCAGGTTCTTTTCTTCGGATTTTTTTATTATCTCACCGGCCTCCTTTACGGAAAGGGCCATGGGCTTTTCCAGGATCACGTGCTTTCCGGCATCCAGGGCGTCGAGGGCTATCCTGGGCCTTATGCCGCTTACGGTGGCGACGGTCACCACTTGGACATCCGGATCTTCCAGCAGTTTTTGATAGTCCGTGTATTTCCGGATACGATGCCAGTTCGCGCCGCTTAATTTTATGTATTCATTTACCGTCGCGTCCATCTTTCCGGAGACGGTGTCGCACAGTGCCACAAGTTCCATTTTATCGGAATTTTCGGCGACGGCCCTGAGGTGTTTGGGTATGATGCTGCCGCATCCTATAATGCCTATTTTGAGTTTTTCCATGGTGTTCACCTACAGCCTGAATATTCTGGGGTCCCGAATATTTTTCAGGGCGTTGCGGGTGTCGAGGATTAAAGGGGAGTATTTATATATAAGGTTGTAATCGATTTTTTCGTGGTCGGTGGCTATTATAACTAAATTAGAGCTCTGGAGGGTTTCGGGATTTATTTCTACGGATTTATAAGTCTTTTCATTCTGTACGAATTCAGGCACGTAAGGGTCGCTGTAGGAAACCTGTACGCCGCTTTTTTCCAGCAATCCGATTATCTTGAGGACAGGGGTCTCCCTCATGTCGTCTATGTCTTTTTTATAGGTCACGCCCAGGATTAAGACCTTCGCGCCTTTCAGGGGCCTGCCGGAGGAGTTCAGTATCTCCGCAGCTCTTTCCACGGTGTATGATGGCATGTAATCGTTTATTTCCCCGGCCAGTTCTATGAACCTCGTGTGGTAATCGTATTCCCGGGCTTTCCACACCAGATAGTACGGGTCTACGGGAATGCAGTGGCCGCCGATGCCGGGGCCGGGATAGAAGGGCATGAAGCCATAAGGCTTGGTTTTAGCAGCTTCGATGACTTCCCATACGTCTATCCCCATCCTGCGGCACAATATGGCCGTCTCGTTGGCCAGAGCTATGTTTACATGGCGAAAGACGTTTTCATATATTTTTTCCATTTCCGCCACTTTGGGGCTGGATACCTCGAACACTTCGCCCTGGAGCACATTTCTGTAGAGCTCCGCAGCCACTTTGGTGCAGGCGGCGGTAACTCCGCCCACCACTTTGGGGGTGTTTTTGGTCTTATAAACTTTGTTGCCGGGGTCCACCCTTTCGGGAGAATAGGCCAGGAAGAAGTCCACGCCGCATACAAGGCCCGTGGACTCCAGGATGGGTTTGAGCACTTCCTCCGTGGTGCCGGGATAGGTGGTGCTTTCCAGTACCACCAGCATCCCTCTGTGGAGCCTTTTGGCTATTTCCCGGGTGGAGTTTTCCACATAGCGCAGGTCGGGCTGTTTGTATTTATCTATGGGGGTAGGAACGCATACGGCCACTGCATCGAGCCTGCCTATTTCGCCGTAGTCGGAGGAGGCTCTCAGGTGGCCGGATTCCACCACATCCTTTAAATCCCCGTCCAGCACGTCGCCTATGTAGTTTATGCCCCGGTTCACCATGGAAACCTTTTTTTCCTGTACGTCAAAGCCGGTCACTCTGTACCCGGCCTTGGCCTTTTCCACGGCCAGGGGCAGGCCGACGTATCCCAGCCCGATGACGCCTATTTTTGCGGTTTTGTCTTTTATCTTCCGAATAAGTTCCTCAGCTATCGGATTTATGACGTTTTCTTTCATGCATTAATCATCTTCCCTTATAAAAATTGATTATTTCCGAAGCCACATACTCTATCTGTTCTTCGCTGACTTCCGGGTCCAGGGGGAGAGACAGAGCTTTTTCGCTTATGCTTTCGGCTACCGGCAGGTCTCCTTTTTTATATCCAAGGTATTTGTAAACTTCCTGCAGATGAAGGGGTAAAGGATAATATACGCCTGTCGATATTCCTTTTTCCTGGAGGTATTTCTGCAGTTCGTCCCTTTCTGGTGCAAGGATTGTGTAAAGGTGATACACGTGGTGGCTCCCAGGCGCTTCGTATGGAGTTATAACGGGCGTGTCTTTCAGCAGTTTATTGTATAAATTTGCTTTTTCCCTCCGGGCCGCGTTCCATGCGTCGATATATTTTAATTTCACCCGAAGGACCGCCGCCTGGATTTCGTCAAGGCGGCTGTTGTAGCCGAGTAAGGAATGGTAATATTTTTTGCTGCTGCCATGCACCCTCAATAGCTTTATCTTTTCGGCGACTCCATCATCGTCGGTGATCACCATGCCGCCGTCTCCGTAGCCACCGAGATTTTTGGTGGGGAAGAAGGAAAAGCAGCCGGTGTTGCCGATGGTTCCAGCTTTTTTTCCTTTATATTGCGCACCGATGGCCTGGCATGCGTCTTCAATGATGTATAAATCATGCTTTTCAGCTATCTGCATCATGGCGTCCATATCGGCAGGCTGGCCAAATATGTGCACGGGTATGATTGCCTTCGTCTTTCCGGTAATCTTTTTTTCAACCAGGCCTGGGTCTATATTAAAAGTCTTCGGATCGATATCGGCAAAGACCGGCACTGCTCCTACCCGGGATATGGATTCCGCCGAGGCAAAGAAGGTGAAAGGCGAGGTTATGACTTCATCGCCGGGAATTATATTTAATGCATCAAGGCTCAGGATCAGGGCGTCGGTTCCGTTTGCCACTGCTATTGCGTGTTTTACGTCGAGATAGGAGGCCATCTCATTTTCAAATTGTTTTACGTTGGGGCCCATTATAAAGTGGCCGCTTTGTATGACTTCCGATACGGCGGAGTCTATTTCATTTTTTATGGTTTCATACTGGGCTTTTAGATCTAAAAATGGTATTTTCACGTTATTCGCTCCTCATAAAAAAACATTTAGTCATTAATATCTTTTACTCCACCCATATCTCCAGGCTTTTTATGTTAATCTGCTTCTGAGGGACTCCCTGGATATCCAGCCTCAGCCATTGTTTGCCTTCTTTGAGGTCCTTTGTGGTGAGAAATGTGGCCGTTATTTTTGAAAGCTGCCCGGTTGGATTTATTTCTTTCCATTGGTACTGGGGATTCTTGCCTTCCCTTGTGAATACGTTGAAAACCAGTTTATCTTTCGGCATGTCGCCACTGACCAAGAGATTTATAGTATAAAGGTTTTGAGGTTTCAGGGAAATATCCTGTTTTGTGAATATATAGGATGGGCCCTGGCCTTCATTGGTTAACCGAGCGTAATCCTTTTTTATGATATCGACTTTGAGCAAACCTTTTTCCGAGTTGGAAGTACGCCATAAATCCGGTATGCCGTCATGGTCTGCATCTACGGTAAAATCTGACGCAAAGACCAGGTTCTTTAGTTTCTTATAGTAATTTTTGTCGTCGACGTTTTCAGCCAGAAGCCCTGCTTTATATACATAAAGCATCAGATTATTGGTAATCTCCAATTTTTCCGGCGCATTTTTCGGAGATTTCATGTTGAGGTCGGAGATTTTATCGAAGATGCTCCTAGATTTTTGAGTGAGGTCTAGAGCCTCATCTTTCTTTCCCATCCTTATATATACTTCTGCTACTTTTTCATAGGCATCGGCCAGGTTTTCCCATATTTCTATGTTGTATGGGTTGAGATCCGAAGCTTTTTCAAGAGCCGAAAGACCCTCCGGCAGTTTGCCGTTTTGCAGGTAATAGGCCCCAAGCTGCGTTTGGAGCTTTGCGTTGTAACGGTCGAGATTTATAGCGGTCATCCTATCCTGTTCGGCTTTTTTAATAAGTTCATCGTTTTTTGTCTGTCTTCCTATGACATCTTCCAGTTGGGCAAGATCCGCCTTGAACGAAGCTGTCAATGGATCATATTTTGATGCTTTTTCGAAAGCGTCTCTTGCCTTCATGACATCCTGCTGCTGGATATATCTCACAGCCTGCTGGCCGTAGGTATAGCCCTGATAGAGGAAGAAGGATGGTACAATCAATATGCAGGATATTGCTGCATAAGCCCATACCGGCCAGGCAACGGTCGAGGATATTTTTTCCTTTTTGGTTTCATCCGCTGCGCTCTTTTGAGGTTCTGCCATATATGACGATGATTTTATGATGCCGAAGAGTTCCCAGAGATACAGGGCTACTGCGCCCAGAGACAAATTAAAGTCCATGGCGCTGTGGCCTCCCAGGGCTATGGCTCCCGTAAGCGCTCCCCACGTAAGGCCCTTTATCTCCAAATTTGCATCGGACCTCATTACTTTAAACCCTGAAATTAGGGCAAAAGCCCACAGGCTTACGAGCACCAGCAGTCCGATGGTACCGGTCTCCACCCAGAGCTGCAGGAAAAAGCTGTGAACTTCCGTGGTGAAGTAACGGTAAGATTGATAGGCAAAATATACGGATTTCCATCCGCCGCCACCGGTGCCAAGGATGGGATGGGATTTTATGATTTTCAAGGCATCCCGGTAAAAGCTGAGTCTTCCCGATACACTGGTGTCACCGGTATTTATACTGGATATCCTCCGGCTGATGGCCTGCGGAATATATTTATATGCAAGGGTTATTTTTTGAGTTGTGGACTTATCCCCGGATTCGTAAAATTGTACATTGGAAAAAGTTGCAGCGGTGCCGGGGAAACGGTTGGAAAAGCCAATGGAAAGGCTTTTCGTATCGGGCCTGGTGGTAAAGGTAAACTCCTTTACCTGTCCGTCTACATCTTCCTTTATGTATTCATTTAAAATCCTCACTGAATTTTTATTTTCATCCAGGCTGTTGACAAGTAAGGCAGCACCCCATTGTTCTTCCTTTGCTCCGGGCTTTGAAGAGATAGTGACCTTGATGATATATTCCGTATCGGGTTTGACGTTTTTTATTGGATACCACGCTGTTTTCCAGCTTTCAGATTCGTTTTCCCCGTGGGAAAGGGTCAGGGGCGCTTCGGTGGTAAAGGCTATATAGCCGCCGGTGCCTGCCAGGATAACAAATATTATAAGTGCTGTAATGATCACCTTCGGCTTTATGCGGAGGGCAAAGCGCTCACTGATTTTCTCCACCGCAAAGAATAGGATGACGGCTATGGCGGCACCTGCTGCGTACCACATCCATGCGCTGTTTTTGTTTGCGGCGGATATGGCTGCTCCGAAGCCGGGGGATGCCAGTATGGCTACGGCAAAGGTTTCTATGGAGTATCCCAGGGCTTTCATGCGGTATTCGGCGGGCATGCCGATAATGAGTATCAGGAAAAATGCCGGGAACATGAGCCAGGCGGCCCGGGACAGAGTGAAGAGGAAACACAGGAACAGGGTGTAATTTATAAAAGACAGTACCCCCCTCTGCCAGCGCCATCCGGCGGTGGCCCACAGGGATGTGGATATCATGAAGGCGGCGGTGAGGTACGCCGCCAGAGTGTTCGGGTACTGGATGGTGGAGTTTATCCTGCCGCCCACGAAAGCCCCGTTGTATGTAAAGGTGCCAGCTGCGGCCCCTATGCCGATGAAGGCCACGCCGAAGGCTGAGAGCACCATGGCCCAAAGGATTATTTTGATATCCTTCTTAGTGCGGGCAAAATCCGATACCAGATAAAAGGCCATTAAGTAATTTATGTATTTCAACAGTTCTCCCACCGCCGAGCGTATGTTGACGGCCACAAAAAGGGAGATAAAGTAGGCTCCCACCAGGGCCAGGGTGGCATAGTCCATGGGGGCCTTGGTGAACTGCTGCTCCCGCAAGACAAATCCTTTATATATCACCCATGCCAGGAACAAAAGCCCGGTGTACATATGGGTGGGGAGGAATTCTTTGTCGAAGAACATGCCCCTGAAATAAGGGGGATAGAGGAGAAGGATGATAAGGCCTATATATATGAGATAAAAGATTGTCCCTCTTTCGGTATGTATGCCCTGTTTAAGGGATTCATTCCTTCTTTCGTCATTTTTTCTCTGTTCCTTTAGTTTTTGCTTTCTTCCCATCTATTTCACCTGTTTTTTCATAATTTTAGCTGCATGGCCTGGTAAATATGGCTTGAGACTCGCCCGACTTTTGCCAGTAGTCCAGGAAAAACACCGTAAACACACCCACCATAAGCCCCAGCACCATGGCTATGGCCACGTTCAGCGCTTTTTTGGGAGCCACAGGCCTATCGGGTACTATGGCCGGCGACACAACCATGATGTTGGCATCGCCGATCTTGCTGGACGTGGTGATGCGGGCTTCCTGGTATTTCTGCAGGAAAGTGTTGTATGTGTCCTGGGCGACGGTATACTGCTGCTGGAGGCGGTTGTACTCGGTCTGTTTTTCGGCAAGCAGAGCCTGGAGTCCTTCCAGTTCGGTCTGTGTCTTTTGTATACTGGCCTCAATAGCGGCTTTTTGTGAAATAATGCCGGACAGGGTCACTTCCAGTTCCGCCACTTTATCATTCAACACGGTATAGCTCTCGTTTATCTCCTGGCTCTTCATGGTAAGGCCTGCCACATCCGATATGCTGCCGTCCGATTTTCCCGCGGCAATACCCGCCATGACGGGATCATCGACGATTGATTTTTGAAGGTCCAGGAATTTGGGTTCTTTTGCCAGGCGTGCCCGGGCGCTTTCAAGGGAGGCCCTGGTGGCCTTTTCATCCACATCGAGCTGCACCAGCTGCGTTTTAAAATCAGTGATAAGTTTAAGTTTAGCATCTATATCCTGCTGGAGTTCGTTTACGCTCTGGGGCTGGGCCATGAATTTTTTTAGTTCTTCAGTGGCAGCCTGCAGGTTTTTCTGCTCTTCCTGCATCTGGGTTTTTAAGAATGCGGCGGATTTGCCCATCTGCTCTTTTATGGTATTTGAAAGGAAATCAACAAATTTCGGCGCTAAGGTGTTGGCTATCTTTGCAGCCATTTCGGGGTTTTTATCTTTTATGGTTATGCGGATGAGGTTGGTATCCTTTACGGCTTCCACATCAATGGTTTCTTTCAGGGAATTTATATTGTATTTTTTCGGGTCGAGGTTGAGTTCCTGTATGACCTGATTCAATATATGGGGATTGGTCACCTGGACACGGTATGTTTCCAGGGTCATCTGCGGATATTGTGAAAGATAGCTCAACAAAGTATCGTATGCGCTGTTTTCGCCCGAAGGCGGAGTTTTTGGCGTCAGGGGCGACACCATGAGGGTGGTCCTGGCTTCATATGTAGGCGGTATAACAAAAAAGCTCAATATGCCGCTGACGAGCATGGCGATTATGGTTATGGCGGCGATGATCCATTTGCCGCGCAATAGTATTTCAATCAGTTCCCTCAAACTTATTTCTTCTTCCATGATTTTCCTCCTATGAGATATTTTGCCATAATGGCGGACAGAATTCTGCCATATGATTTGCATGCCTTTTTGCAAATCACAAAATATGTATTTTCGGCTTGCAAGGGCGCCGGAACGCCTCAGGAGTTTGCCGCTTTGTCCAAGGTTTGCAGTACCACCAGGCCCAGGTCCACTTTCTTCGTCTCGTTCAAAATGTCGAGCAGGACTTTGGCTCTACCTTTTCTGCTGTCCACGTCTATGATGAGCCCTTCGAAGTCCTTCAGCGGGCCGTCGATGATTTTGACTTTTGTGCCTACTCTGATGCCGGTGGAGTATCCTATGATATCCGATGCTCCGGTGAGCTTCAGGATGGGCCTCATTTCTTCCACGGGCACTTCGGCCGGTTCCAGGTCTGCCATGAGCAGTTTTGAGCCCACCGGCATTTTTTTAATGTTGTTGTAGGTTTCTTCGGTCATGGTTGTATTTATGAATACGTATCCGGGGAATAGGGTGCGCACCACTTCGATTTTTTTCCCCTGCCGCTTTTCCATGAGCCTTCTTCGGGGTATCAGGGGTTTTATTTCATCCGGCGGGAAGATGTGCTCGATGGCTTCCTTGAGCTTATTCTCCTCGCCGCTTTTTGTAAAAAGCACGAACCATTTTTTTCTCATTGCAAATTCGGGGGTGTATCCCCGGAAAGCCTCCCGCTGTGCCGGCCAGACGGCAGTATGCCAGGCCGGATTATTTATGATACTTGCATTATATGTCGATTCATGCCCGATTTTATTTTTATTCTACATTGGGAGGCGATTTCCTTCTTTTTTGTGCGATAATTTTGTTTCATCTTCTATGAATTTGGGTTCTACCTCATTTTTCCACAATCTCATATTTATCCTTGCCGATGAATATGAGCAGGGCCTGTTTGAGGTCTTTTTTGTTTTCCAGGCGGCGGCTTGTTTTATAGCGCCCCAGCTGCTCCTGACCTTCTGCCTTTATTTTTTCAATGTATTGTGCAAAGTCCGGCCTTCTTTCTTCACTCTTTTTTATATACTTCAGTTCGAGCAGCCATTCGTACTTTACGTCCGGGTTGCGCATGTCCCGCTCCAGATATATGTCTATATAGCCGGATTCGACTTCTTTTTCGCTAACCGGTTTATACAGCCCGCTGGTGATTAAATATGAAAAAAGTATTACTTTGATGTATTTCTCGTCAAAATTTATTATATCCCTGTTTGAAAGCGCCTTCAAAACATTATTACTAATAAAATCTAAAAATGGTTCTATTTTCCCCTGAAATGCCATAGTCCATATGGACTCTGCCAGTTCTGACTTCTGATATTCCAAATGGTATTCTTCTTTCAGTTTTCGCTCAAAATATTCCCAAAAAATGGTTTTTATTACATAATTGGGTATGGCCAGTTCCACCATGTTGTATTTGCTCTCTTTTATGGTCAACATTCCCATATAAAAAAGTAATGAAATGAAATATTCATCATCATACATCCTGTCAAAAGAAAATTTCGTAACTATGTCGGAGACAATACTTTCATCCCTCAAGATCTTCTCCAGGACTTTTTTATTTTTTTCATTGGTTGCAAGCCGGTTTAGACGACCATAATCGGTTTTTACGTTGTCATCTATCAATATTCTGGGCTCCTTATTATATCTTGTATATTGGTCTAAAAAATAGAATATCATATCGGGATTATACATTCTCTCAGAAGCATCTAAATTAAATAAATATCCGTTATAGTAGTCTTTAAGCTTTATCTGAATGTCGGCCGGATTTATGTTTAGCATATCGAGAATTTTCTGCAATTCCTTCTCGGTAAATCCCAGCATTTCATTCAGGTTCTTATCCATGGTGATGTTCATGGCGATGTTGAAGCCGCTGGTAAGGTCATCCAGCATGATGGGGGATATGCCGGTGATGAATATCCTGTCTATCACGTTTTCCGTGCCTATCTTTACGGTTTCGTAAAAGTCTCTCACAAAACCTGATGCCCTTATTATTTCCTTATAAAAATCGTTATCCCCCATGGCAATGATGTCGTTGGCAAAGTGGTCGTATTCGTCGATGATGAGGTATATTTTTTTGCTATGTCTTCTTATTTCTTCTATAAATACATCTATGAGAGAACGTATATCGTATGTATTGAAAAGGGCATTTTTAAGTTCGGTCTTATCGCCCAGGACCCATGAATATTTACTTAAAAAACTTGCAATAGAGTTAATTAAACTTGATTTAAACGATCCATATAATGATTCTTTATTCTCGGTATTTAAGCCGGAAAAATTGAGTTTTAAAATGAGGTAAGTGTTTTTCAAGGGAGTAGGATTTTTTCCTATGTATAAGTCGCCAAAGAGTTTCTGGAAATCTTCTTCGGCATTTACATCATAATAGTGTTCCAGAGTAGACAAAAACAGGCTTTTGCCGAAGCGGCGGGGCCTGATGAAGAATATGTATTTGCTGTTTAAGTTTTCTAGTTTTTCTATGTATGGTGTTTTATCTACGTAAAGATACCCTTGTTCCCTGAGGCTTTTGAAGTTGGATATGCCGTATGGAATTTTCATTGGGCGCCTGGCCTCCTGCACAGTTAACCCTCCCGTGCAATATTTTCTGATTACAATGATATCACATTGTGATAAATATGGCAATTAATCGAACATAGCCGTCGATGATTCTGACTAAGGTGATCACCATGTTTTCTCACATCCGGATCTGGAGGATACTGAAATTATAGCAGACACCCGAGGCCGTCATAAATACCGAGCAGGAGCCCGAGGTGCAGCGCGCATAAAAAAAGCCGCGCTTTTGCGCAGCATACCGTCCACGGTCATATCGTTATTTATTTAAGAATCTGTCGATATCAGCCAGCGATTCAAGGATGAATGAATATTGACGCAGGCTATCTGTAAAAAATTACTTTAAACTCCTGCAGGTTTACATCTTCTATGAATTCGGGTTCTTTTATACCGGCTTTCCTGCATTCGGATATCATCCGGCGAATGCCGGAGCCGATGCCGTGATAAGGGATTTTTAGTTTCGGTACAAAGGATAATAGTATCGGGTTTCTTGCAATCTGGATGCCTTGCTTTATGTTTTCTATTGTAGCAGTGTTGGGTAGTTTGCCGGGGCTTATGATTTCCACCCTGTCGTCAAAAACGAATATGCGTATGCTGCTGTCTATAAAATAATCCCTGTGGACCAGGGCATTGACGACAGCCTCCTCCAGGGCTATCTCGGGAATCTCCAGTATGCCCGGAAGATTTACATTTTGGCCCCGCTGGACTTTTTTCAGGTTTCTTTTCAAAAAGGCCATGGCATCTTTATATTGGTGGAATAATATGCCGTCGATGTCTTCGCTGTCGAGGTATTCATTTCCACTTATATCAGTGCCCGGAAATGCCACTGCCTTTATAATGTACTGGGGTCTTATCCTGGAAGGTTTAGCGCCGAAGATGAGAAGTCCGGCCAGGGTGAGATTGCCTTCTTTTAACAGCTTAAGGTTTGTGAGCAACTTTTCAAGGGGAAGGCCACTTTGATCCAATGACATCCCATATTCTTTTTCATAAAAGTCCCTGAATACAAACATGTCGATATCATCGATGGAGGTGGTTGGAATAATCATTTCATCGGCATATATGGTTCCTGATGCCTGCATGAGCCGCCTTAATTCCTCCCGGGTAGCCCTCCTTTTGTCCGCTCCGACTTTTATCCAGTAGTCGGTCCTGTTGGCCGCATAAGGCTTGTTCTCACCCCGGGGAACATTAATAATGACAACCAATTTGTCATTGCATAGTATATTTTCCGTGGTGACGCTTAAAGGAGGTTCCAATTTGCCAGATGCGGCGTTGGAAATGGTTTGATTCAATCTATGGATATTGTCTACTCCGGCAAGTTCACCTTTATCTGTGACTCCAATGATGATTTGACCTCCTTCGGTGTTTGCAAATGCACATATCTCAGCGGCCAGTGCGTCTATGCTGTCGATTTTTTCTTTGAATTGAGTTTTGGAATCCTCTCCCTTTTTAATCAGCTTCAAGAGGTCGCTGCATTCCATTTTCTCACTCCTCATCTACCTCATTTTTCCACAATCTCATATTCATCCTTGCCGATGAATATGAGCAGGGCCTGTTTTAGGTCTTTGCCATCATATGGAGGCGAAGACCAGTGCCAGATCGATTATGATATCTGGGAAAACCGAGACTTTTACTTTGTCTTTTTCCGTGTAGGTTTCAGGCCTGCCGTATCTTTTATTTTCCTGCAGGGTGAATACGCTTATAAATTTCCCCTCGGGCTCTACTATCCAATATTCTTTGACACCTGCTTTTTCATATTTATTAAACTTTAATACCTTATCTTTTCTCGATGTGGAAGGTGATGAAATTTCAATGATGAGCTCGGGGATTCCGTAAAAACCGGTGCCTTTGAGGCCTTTATTATCGCAAATCACCACAATATCGGGCTGCAGGACGTTTGTGGTTTCATCGTCGCTTTCATTTTCTTCAGGCAGCCTTAAATCGAACGGCGCTGTAAAAACTCTGCACGGTTTTTCCTGGAGAAAATTGGCGAATTGCCTTGTAAGTTCCACAGAAATCGTTTGGTGTTGCCATGAAGGGGCTGCCTGCATGTAGGGCACGCCATCTATTATTTCCCATCTTTCATCTTCAGGCCAGGTCAGGTAATCGGCGTAGGTATATTTTTTATTTTCCTGCGGTAATGGCATACTACCTTCACTCCTATATTCGGTATTTTCTGTTTTTAATGATATCACACTGTATAAAAAACGGCAATGATATTGGGATCTCCTTTGGCAGTTATTTTAAATTAAAGCAAAAAGCGCAGGCTTTGATACTTATTCTACATGCAGGAATCATTGCAAAAAATTTTTTGTGGCTTCTACCTCGCCCATCGATGGCAAAGTAATGAATAATTAATGTAATATTGTATATTTTAATTAATGATGCTATAATTAAATTGATTAAAAGGAGGTGTTTATAATGATCGTTAATGCTACAGAATTTAAAACGAGAGCAGGTAAATATTTAGAAATCGTAAATAAAGAAGAGATTATTATAACAAGAAATGGTAAAGAAGTAGCTAAACTTATACCAA
This sequence comes from Thermoanaerobacterales bacterium, assembly GCA_012840135.1. GTDB lineage: Bacteria > Bacillota > Thermosediminibacteria > Thermosediminibacterales > Tepidanaerobacteraceae > Biomaibacter. Next base: position 77,301 of record DUMA01000018.1, on the reverse strand, counting down.
TAAGAAAACAAGGAACTCCTAATGCAGATTTTTTATATGGTCTTTTAGCTGATTCTGAAAAAAAGGATGCAGATCAAATCAGAGACGAAAGGATAAAAGAAAAATATGGAGATATTGGTTGATACAAATATTATCCTTGACGCTTTGTTAAAAAGAAGCCCTTTTGATGTAGATGCGTATAATATATTAAAAATGGCAGATGAAAAGAAGATAAATGCTTATATAGCTGCATTTTCCATAACAGATATATATTATTTCATCAGCAAAAAACTAACTCATGAAGGCAGAATAAAAGCAATAAAGGCATTGTTCAATATCATGAAGGTTGTAAGTATAACAAAACATGACATTGAAAAAGCAATGTCCTTTTCAGAGTTTGAAGACCTGGAAGATGCTTTGCAGATGCAGTGTTTGAAGAAAATAAAAGGTGACTTTATAATAACCAGAGATGAAAAATTCCGGAAGATAACCCATAAGGCCATTTCCCCAAAAGATTTTATTCAAAGTTTTTCTTGAACCACTCATTCAATAATTATCTATATATTTTCCAAAGCTTTTACCAGCATGGTGGCGAAGGAGCCCGGAGGCAGGGCGAACTTGAGCCTGAACTTGAGAAAACCCGGATAAATGTCGTCATCCTCAAAGGGGCCGGTGTACAGGTTTTCCGGAAAGACAACGGCATTTCGCATGAAGGATTTGAAGAAGGATTTCCTTATCTTCTTCAGATTGAAGTCCGAAGGCTTAACCTCCCGCTCGGAAAGCACTTCGCTTATAGCCCGGTTTACCTCCGGGGATGATGGAGGAATCTTGTACGACACTGTGGGTATGGCAGTTTTTTTAAGGATTTTCAGGTTTTCGGGGGGAAGTTGTCTGTAAAAATAGTAATCCATGATCTTCCCCTTGACTTCGAAGGTTTCATCCGTATGGGATAAAATGATGCGCCGAAGCGCCATGTTCCACAGAAAGCTCTGGTAGGCGGAAAAGTGCATGCTGAGGGTTTCCTTCGGTATGGAGTTTACGGCATCTATGAGATGCTGCTTGCTTTTTCCGGTGGAAAGAATCTCCATTATATCCCTTTCGGCTTTCGTGCGGCAGAGGGGCAGGATCTCCGCAAAGTTTCCCCAGAGCTCTTCTATCTTTTTCTTGCGCTCTTTTTCTTCTTTTTTGTCCTCGGGGTGGGCGGTGGTGAAGAACAGCTTCAGGGCGCCGTTGTACTGTTTTTTTATTACCCGCTCGGCCAGGATTTCTCCTGGGTTTTCAATGCTGCCGAAGCGCTGGTCGTCAAAGTAGTTGGGAAAGCCGTATGTGTTTATTTCCTGCAGGCGCTGCTCGACAGCGCCTCTTTCTTCGGGTTTTATCCTGCGCAGGGTGAGCTCGAAGTAGTTGCCCCGGAGGATGGCCGGAGATACAAAATCGTCGGCAAAGCCTTCGAAGGTGAGCTCCACATTGGGCTGTTCGAACTTCAGTTCATGCTCGCGGGGCACGGAGATGTATTGATATGTGACGGCGTGCCTGTCCTTCCTGCCGCCGGAGCCTATGATGGCCAGGGGGATATGGTTTTCCCGCGCGATGTAGAGCAGGGCGTCCATGGTGTTCCAGTGGCGCTTTTTTAGCCGGTAGATGCGGTACCTGCCGCCGGAAGTGTATTTTATATCTATGAGTTCCCTCACTATGAAGTCCTCGGGGGTTACTTTTATCTTCAAAATTCATCCTTCCAATCTTCGTTTAAATTTTGTATAAACTCTTTCTGCATGCTATTGTATCGGTAATAATGAAGCCTGTAAGAGTATAGAACCGACTCTAAAAAGTCTTCCGTGATTTTTCTATCCTTTTCATAAATTATCCTGCCTTTTATGACCGCATTGTACCTTAAAAGGAAATTGGCTTTGTTTAGATTTAGCAAATCTATGTCTTCAAATTTAAGTATCCCGGATAAATCATCCATGATGCGGGCTTCATCCATTAAAGTTATATTATTTTCAAACAATATGGCTATATCTATATCGCTGATTTTTTCAAGAAAGTTGTTTTCTACAAAGGAGCCGAAGACTGCAGCCAGCAAAATGTTGGGGTCTTTTTTGAAGTATTCTATTAGATCCCGGTTACCCATAACGTTAATATGCTTCATATGAAAACTCCTTTCTCTTTTCCCGGGTAATGAACTAATGAATCTTATTTCAAATGAATCAATCATATACACTTCTACTGAAATCATTGTATCATTTGCAGATAATTTTCTCAACAATTCTAATATAATACTGATGGACCTGCACTGAATGGGATCATTTTCTTTGCAAAAAATGCGCCCGGTGGCTTCGGGCAGTGTATTTTCAGGTTCCATTCGGGCCGGATGGGCGTCCTTTTTTGCCAAGCTGGAGCGACCCGGTCTTTTTTTGCGGCAGGTGGTGTGCCGGATTGCAGTGATCCGGCTTTTTTGTTTTTTTTGGCGCCGTCGTATAATCAAAGCGTAATCGGACGGCCCCGGTAAGACAGGCGGCCGGGAGGTGAAATGAAGGCCGCCTGAGCCTGAGGGAATTGCGGCAGGCGGTCTAAGTGTAAACGTAGGCCACTCGAGCCTGAAAAAACGGCGGGCGGCCGGGAAGTGATTTCCAGGGCCGCTGGCCGGTAAAGGGGAGAAAAGTTCCTGCAGGCGTCGCATCCCCCAGGACGGAGGTTTTTTCAGGCCGGGGCTGACGAAAGGGAAGGAGGTGAAAAGCATGGCTGTTATAGTGACTCCCGTGGATTCCAGTCTTCAGATCATAGTTCAGACTGGAGTCGACGAAAACAACAAGCCGGTGTTTAAGACCAGGTCTTACACCAGAGTGAAGACCGACGCCACAGATCAGGACCTGATGGATGTGGCAAAACAACTGGCGGGGCTCCAGGCCCATCCGGTAAATTCCATCCGCCGGGTGACGGAATCGGAGCTTGTAGAGCAGGTTTAAAGGTAGGTGGTGAGACTCTCTATCCTGCGGCATACCGGGCTTTAGCGGCCCGGGTTTGCCGGAAATAAAGGGTTCCGGAAGGAAGCATTGCCCTGATCCTTAAAAATAGGAGGTGATAATGCATGGAAAAAAATCTGGAGATGATCTTCCAGAATGCTGCCGGGAAAAACGCCCGGATTTCCGTGGCCGATCCCAAGGATAACCTGACTGCAGCGGAGGTCCAGGCCGCCATGGATGCCATACTGGCGAAAAACATATTCAATACTACCGGCGGGGATATCGTGAAGGCAGTAAGCGCCAGGCTGGTGACCAGGGATGTGGTGGATATTCTGCCCGAAAGCTAAGCTGAAGATTTAAAGCGGTAAGTGAGAAGGTCTGATGAGCGGGAATCCGGCATCACCGGATTCCTGCATTCCCTTAATTTTCGGATGCAGGAGAGTTGTCGTCTTTATTCGGTGGGATAAGGAGGGATATATCATGCAGGAAATCGTAGCTCAGGTGGCCAACGTGGGCTTTCCCATAGTGGTCTCCATCTATCTGCTGGTGCGGGTGGAGGCCAAGATGGAAAGTCTGACGAACAGCATCAATGAGCTGGCAAAGGTGATTTCAAAGCTGGAAGCCGGGGTATGATGACCGGTTTTGGTTCCATGGCACAATTTCAGGGATGGGCCTTAAAAATTTGAGGTGAGTTCAGGAGGTGGATTTGATTGGAAAGGCTTTATCCGAGGTTTATAATCCTGCATCACACCGCGGGGCATGATGTTTCGGCACTGGAGATCGATCGTTATCATGCCGGCAGAGGGTTCGGAGTGATTGTGGCGGAGCCGCCATCGCTGGTGGAAGATTATGTCGAGAGGGGATTCGAGCGCGTCGAAGGAGGAGTGGTGGTGCGCATCGGATATCATTACCTTATCCGGGCCGACGGCAGCGTGGAAAAGGGGCGGCCGGATTTTGTGCAGGGGGCCCACTGCAGCGCCCAGGGTATGAACTTTAAGTCCATTGGGATTGCCCTTACGGGAAACTTCGATTCCATCGACAATCCTTACGGGCAAAAGGGTCATACGAAACCCACCGGGGCGCAGATCGCCGCTCTGAAAAAGTTGTTGTTTTATCTCATGGACATTTATCAGATCCCCCAGAGCCGCATCATAAAGCACCGGGATGTGGCCGGCGCCGCCACCAGCTGCCCCGGAGACCGATTCTCCCTGTAGAGAGTCAGGGGATGAGTCAGCGGACGGTTCTTTGACTCATTTCCGAAGTGAGTTTGAAAACCGCCCTTTGATTCCATTTATGAAAAACCTTGACCTTCGACAGTTACGATCGAGGAGCTTATATAGACCTCCTTTGACTTCATCTGCGAGGAAACTTGATCCCTTTTAAAGGGGCTTGACACAAAACATATGTTTGAATATAATAAAATTTGCCAGGATTTACGAACATATGTTTTGGTTTATCGTCATGTATATAAATCAGGCGTTGTCCCATTTTCGATGCAAATCTTTAGAACAATTACTTTATAAGGATGACCACATTGTTCTCGCTTATACAAGGAGGTGTCAGAATTGGTGTTGGATGATTTTCTGGAACTGGGCGTGGCGGCCATCCTTCCGATCTATGAAAGCGGAAACGTCACGAGGCTTGTTGCATGCGACGGCACGGAGATGACGGACAAGAGGACCTGCAGGACTGTATTAAAGTATTTCGCCAGGATATACGGCATTGACCTTCCAGCCATTAGAGAATCGTACGGCAGGGCTATAAATAAAAGGCATGCCGTTCCCGTACCTTTTGGGGCGAATATGATACTCATACCGGTTAAAATTCGTAAAAAGCCTCTGGGGGAAAATGACGGGACTTTCGGGTATGTGAATTTCAGGGAGGTTCATGGGGTGGAAGATGCAGGCGGGAGGGCTTCCCGCATTGTATTAAGATGCGGCAAAACAGTCGATATACTGGCAAGCAGGGCCACCGTCCTGGAGTACATGAAAAATGCCCGTCTTGTAGAAAATCTTTACATGCACAGGCATTTTCACGGGAACGTGGAAGCGCCTTCGGTAGCAGGGTGCGGAGCGGCAGGGTACGATGCCGTAAAAGCAAAAAATGCCGAAACAACGGCAAAATATGATACCTTTTACCCTGCTTCGAAGCAGGGAGACGGGTTGCTGCGGGAAGGCAGCGAAGATTTGCGATTTTTGCTGGAAAACGGCCTGCTGCAGGAAGATACGCAGCTTCACGATGATTTGCTCAGGGTATATTTGCTGGAACTTCTGGTAAAGGTACTTCTGCAGCGCAAGAATGACAAAAATATCACCTGATTTGGCGGCTGTCGGGCCGCTTTTTAATTTTCAAACCTTTTTTTATAACCATTATCTATAAACTTCTTCATCTCTTCCAGAGATATAAACCCCAGTGAAATAGATATTTGTTTTAATGTGCCTATCTTAAGGTAGTCACTATCTTTATGGTAATCAAACTTGACAGTCCTCTTTTGCCCATCATATCCGATTCCCATATATATGGTTCCCTTTTTTCGCGCCTTAACAAATCCCATTTTGTTCAGAAGTTGCCTGATTTCACCCTGAGTATATCTTATTGGCATTTTTCTTCCACAAATAATTGCTTTATTTTTTCTCTATCGCCATTGCAGCGGGCGATTCGGCGTAAAAAAGGGAAATCGAAATTTGTGGCAGAGTTTTCAGAGGTGAACCATTCAATGTTGCTGTAATAAAGTTCCGTATATTCAAGAAGCGCATCGATAAGATCTTCTATAGCTTCCTCTTTGGTATTGCCCTCGCCATAAACCGTGGAAAGGCCTTCTATAGTTACGGTATAGCCTTTTAAAATTTGGTCATATTCCCATATTAGTTTAAAAGGAGCTATCCTTGAAAATAAATTATCAAGGTATTGGGTGCTTATGATTGACACCGCGTTTTTCTCGTCGCCTTTGTTTCTTAAAGCGTCTATAACTATTATTTCCTCACCGCGTTCGGCCTTGTTGATTATCTCTCCGAATAATCTTTTAGCTGTTGACCTATTTAATTTTTCTAAATTGACACCCATGTCTAATCCCTGCTTTGCTCAATTTTCTAGTTTATATTATAAATAATTTTTGTTTATAGTTCAAGTTGTACATGTTGGCCTTTTTAAATCCACTTTTTTAACTATCTCTCAACAATCACAAATTTTAAAGTCGGGTTTTATCCCGACTTTTACATATGTCTAATACAGTTCCGGGCGGCGGTCTTCGAATACGGTAATCTTCCGGCGGGCGTGGTCTATGCGGGAAAGGTCCAGTGTGGCGGTAAGCACTTCCTCCTTATCGCTTCCTTCCAGCAGCACTTCTCCCCATGGGTCCACCACCAGGGATATGCCCGGGAAATCGCCGCTTTTGTCCTTGCCCGCCCGATTTACCGCCACCACAAAAAACTGGTTTTCTATAGCCCGCACGATGTTCAAAAGCTTCCAGTGAATCTCCCGGGGCCTGGGCCACTGGGCCGGGACAAACAGTATTTTCGCCCCCATGAGGGCCAGCTTTCGGACGAATTCGGGAAACCGCAAATCATAGCATATGATTACACCGCAGGGGATGCCGTCGAGTTCGAAGGTCACCGCTTCCTTGCCGGGTGAAAGGTACCTGTCTTCTTCCATAAGGCGGAAGCGGTGGACCTTGTCGTATCGGGCCACTATCTCTCCTTCCCTGTTGATGACATAGGAGGAGTTAAACACTCCTTCTTTTTTGTTTTGGCTCGTCCTCCCGTCGGCTATGGAGCCCGCCACGATATTCAACCGGTTTTTGGCCGCCACTTCCCGAAGCCACGGGATGGTGGGATTGCCCTCCCGGTCGGCGATATCCCCTATCCTTTTCAGGTCGTATCCTGTGGTCCACATCTCGGGCAGGACCAGCACATCGGGTTTTTTCCTGTCTTTCAATGCTTCCTTTATCATATCTTCGGCCCGGCAGCGGTTTTGCTCCGGGTCTCCGTACGCCACATCCATCTGTAGAAGGGAAACTTTTAATTTCATATTATCGGACATTTTACTCATCCTTTCATATCAGGATAATAATTCCCGCAGCATTCTAACACTTTTGATCACCTTCATAATTTATCCTCCAGTCTATGAATTATTTTTAATATTCTACATGAATTTTAAAAAACCCTTTATTTATATTTCCCGGGAAAAAGCATGGAACTTTTAATCATATTTTTCGTCTAAATATTATAGAATGAAGAATGAGCCTTGGGGAGGGAGGTGTATAAATATCATTTTATCATTTACCGGGGGCAGAGATGGGATCGCATGAAGTCGCATGAGTCACGTCCCCTGACTCACTTATAATCGTTAAGGGAGGCATTTTTGCAATGAAGAGGCTAAGATACTTAACAGCGCTGGCATTGAGTATTGTTTTTACCATTTCGGTTTTTATCCCCGGTGCTTACGCCCAGGGGGATACGGCTTTTCCTCAGGAAAAGGCCATTGAGAAGATAAAAAGTATGTTTGACACCAGCGGTTACGACAGGTTCGATATCAACTACAACGAGGATAAGTCCCGCAAGACCTGGAGCCTGAGCTGGTCGAAGTCCAGGGAGCCCTACGGCAGCCTGTACGCTACCGTGGATGCGGATACGGGTTATATTTTGAACCTCAACATGTACGAAGGGTATGATGTCGCTCAGAAGCCTTCCCTTATTCCGAAGTTTTCCGAAGATGATGCCAGGAAGATTGCCGAAGAATACGCTCGAAAGCACCAGCCCGAGGAATTTGCCCAAACCGCATACCGGGAAAACCGGGCGCCGGAATACAGGCCTTTGAAGGTGATAGCGTACCAGCAGGATTATAACTTTAATTTTGTAAGGATTTTAAACGGTATCCCCGTTGAAGGCGACGGATTCAATATAAATGTGGATGCCAATTCAGGCAGGGTACGCAGTTACAATTTCAACTGGTCGTACGACAAGATGCCGGCGGCGGATAAGATCATTTCAATGCAGGAAGCGGAGAAGATTTTCAAGGAAAACGCAGGATTGAAGCTGGTATATCAGAGGTATTTTGACTATGGGACCAAAAAGGATGATGTGAAGCTTGTCTACACGATAGACGGCCCTTACAGGGTGCTCATTGATGCCGTCACGGGCAAGTTTTTGAATGATGCGGGTTACGATTATCCGTATTTTGACTATGGCGGCGCTGGGGAAGCCCAAAAGTCTAGAAGTGCGGAACTCACCCCCCAGGAATTAAAGGAAGTGGAATCCACCAAAAACTGCATCACAAAGGATGCTGCGGTGAAGGTGGTGCAGAAGTATTTGACCATCCCCGAGGGTTACGAACAAAATTACGCCAATCTTTATGAGGATTACGACAACCCCGACCAGAAGGTTTGGAATATCAACTGGAACAAAAAGGCCCAAAATCCCGGCGAATACGGTTCCATAAATGCCCGGGTGAATGCGGTGACCTCAGAACTGCTCAGTTTTAATATATGGGACGAGAGCCGCTATAATACGAATTTCAACCAGAAATACGACAGGGCGGCGGCGCAGAAGATTGCGGAAGATTTTCTGAAAAAGCTTCAGCCGGAGAAATTCGGCAGTGTGAAGCTGGAAGAGCCAAAAGGTGAAATCAACTATCCCGAAAAAATCCGTGACCAATATTTCAATTATACGAGGCAGGTAAATGGCATACCGTATCTGGCCAACGGATTTTCAGTCACCGTTGACTCGGCCACCGGCCAGGTAGTAGGTTATAACATGAGCTGGCAGGACAAGGATTTCCCCGGGGCCGAAGGAGTGCTGTCGAAGGATGAGGCCGAAGCCCGATTCCTGAAGGACATAGGCCTTGAGCTTTCCTATGCCAGGGTTTACCGGCCCCAGGAGGAAGAAAGCAAGTTTTATCTGGTTTACAAACTCAAACCTTCCAACACCTATACTTTTGACGCCTTTGACTTCGTGCCTCTGGACTATAGCGGAAAGCCCATCCAAAAGCAGCCCGAGACGGCTTTCACCGACATCGGCGGCCACTGGGCGGAAAAGGATATACAGCTTCTGGTGGATCTGGGCATAATTCAGTCCGGGGATGATAAGTTCCGCCCCGATGAAAATATCAGCCAGGGAGATTTTATAAAACTTTTAATGGCGGCTACAGGCTACAGCAGCCCGGCCATTGATGAGGTGGCTTTGAAATCTGGTATAAAGGCAGGCAAAGATTCCGAGGATGACATACAGAAATATATCGATGCGGCCATCAAGATGGGCATTGTGAAGCAGGGTGAGGTGGACGCTCAAAAGCCTCTGACCAGGGAAAAAATGGCGGCTTTTATGGTGAGGTCTCTGGGATTTGAAAAAGTGGCTTCCATCAGCGGCATTTACACCATTCCCGCAAAGGATGCGTCAGCCATAGCGCCAGCCTATAAGGGTCATGCGGCCATAGCCATGGGACTCAAGCTTATTCAGGGCATCGACGGCAAGTTTGATCCCCAGGGCAGCGTCACCCGCGCTCAGGCTGCGGTGGTGCTGGTGAGAATGCTGAAGCTGGAGAAATAAAAGTTATAATTTAACACGGGCAGGCTGTGACGGCGAGGTTGCTTACTTTTCCAGTGTTGAGCCAGTAAGTTAGGGAACGATTCCATGAGTCAGGGGATGAGTCAGAGAAGCCCCCTGACTCATTTTTTGATCACAACTCCTTTCATGCGGTCTCCGTCCAAAAACGCATCGAACTTGCCTTCATAAACCCATACGGCCTTGTGGCCTGTGGCCTTTCTGGGAGCGTTTTTGAACCAGTCGAAGTTTATGATGTTGGTCTCTCGATTGTCAAACACGGGCATGTAGAGGATGCCGTCCACGTCCAGGTCTGCGAAGAAGTGGGTGCCGTAGGAAAGCTCCGGCGTGAAGTTTTTGCGCTGGATGCCGACTTCCACCAGCATGCCGCAGTTTGCGATTTCGTTGTAGTTCACAGGAACGCCCAGTGCCGGGTTGCTGGAACCCCAGCGCCCGGGGCCCACCAGTATGTATTTTTCTCCGGCAAGCACGTCGTTCACCTTGCCCACTTCCCGGGCGATGGCGTATTTGTCCGGGCTTGAGTAAAACTCGTCGTGGTCCACATATACCAGGTATCTTATGCCTCTCAGCACGCCGTTGGTGAGCATGTGGTCACCCGAAAGGAGAATATCTTCTGTCTTTATGTCATCGGGTATCTTTATTTTCCTGTATTCCTCCCAGCTTGACAGGGGCCTCACCTGGAGCAGTGCAAAACTGGGGTCTTCGGGCTCGTAAGCCCATTCCACATCCACCGCTATGCCCATGGCATCTTCCAGCACTTCAAAGAGATACTTCATGAGCTCAAAAAATTGCGGCCTGTATGATGGAAATCTGTCAAAGGTGAATATGATTTTTTCACCGGGAACGGGCCCGGCAAAAACGGGCGAAAGGTCTTTCAGCATGTTTTCTGCAGATGAATAAAGCGATGCAAGGCGGTAGAAATCGCTGTGGTATTTTATAATATCCAGCCTCTCATTTATATTGTAGGATTCCAGATGGCCCGTCTCCATGTTCAGCATGTCAAAGGTCTCCTGAGAGTATTTGGCGATCTCCTGGGCATTGTTGCCTTCAGGCCGCAGGCTCAGGTTCGTAAGGGAAAAGGTCCTGGCATATCCTCTGGAAGTGCTCTTGGTGCCGAGGCCGAATACCACCCTCACCACTCCGTCTTCTTTTCTTATCCTCTCGGTGAACCGTCTGTAGTTTTCTGAAAATCCCACTCCCGCCACTTCTGGATAAAAACCGCCGCCACGCCTTTTTCCGAAAAGCTCCTGGATGATCACCGCCATCCTTTCTTCGGAAAGGGCATGCTTTTTTCTGTATACTACGGCGTTTTTGCCGTAGGTGCTGGCATAGATCTGCTTTATGGCTGAGATGAGCTGGGAGAGCCTTTCTTCCATGGTGCCGGCGTTGGGGATAAAGGTGGTGAAGTACTTTCCGGCAAAGGAGAAGCGCACGCTGTCTTCCAGCATGGAAGATGACCTTATGGCCAGGGGACATGTAAGTTCACGGAGGATATTCTCAAACTGCCCCCGGGCTTCTTTTGAAAATTCTCCGTCGAAAATGGCCTGGCGGATCTTATCTATGTCGTTGGGAGATTCTTCGATTATGAGGTCTATCTCATTTTGGGCAAGATAATCGTCGTACATGCTGGAAGCGATGAAATAACTTTCGGGAATGATCACGTTTTTTAAGATATCATCATCTTTCTGTTTTAACACCATGCTGGAATAAAGCAAGCCTTTAGCCTTCCCGCCTATGCTTCCGGTGCCGATGGTCCTTTTTCGAAATTCCGGATATTTCAAAGGATCGAAGGCTATGTACTCCTTGATTTTGTCGTTCCACTTGGCCATAAGTACCCACCTCCGGTTATATGGTTAAAAGCGGCGCTGCCACAGCTTTTCGTGCATCAGGCACCTCTGCTTTTTGTGCGGCGCTGCCACAGCTTTTTATGCAGTAGCCGCCACGTTCATCTTTTATTATATCATCATCAAACAAAATTTAAATTATTTTGATAAGGTTTTAATTCGGTAACTTCCGGAGTGTGTCAATGGAACCGTCCCTTTGACACCCGAGCCGAATGTGTCAATGAAACCGTCCCCGTGACACGGGAAAATTTTTTTGAAAAAGGGGTGCATATTTTTGATGTCGCGGGGCAACATAATAGTGAGGGTTCGCAGTGGCCGAGCCAAGACTGCCGGTAGATCCTTCATCCGGGTTTTCCGGCGGTCGGCCAAAGGTCTGTGCCGGGTCCTGGGGCTCGGCACAGGCCGGCGGGCAGAGTGTTATGCGTCTTGTAAGGCTTCGTGGCAGCCGGAACTGCTGTCACGGGGTCAAAAGGGATGCATAGCATTCGAGCTAAGATCATCCTGGGTTCCGCAGATTTTACAATATGGAGTATTTTTATAATACTTATATTGTATAATTGGAGATCTGATGCAGTCGAGAGATTGCATCAGGTTTCTAAGGTACTCAGGATGGTCGAGCACAGGTTGCTGTGGGTTTCGTAATGGTCTATTGCAGCCGAAAGGTTGCAGTGGGCTATGTAGAGATTCATGGCAGCTGCAGCGCAGGTCACTGCGGGCTCTTTTTTTTGAAAAAAACCGGGGTCTTTGCCCCGGTTTATTGCAGTTAACTTTTTTTGTAAGCCGGCGACCTTTCAAAGGTGCCGGCAAGAATGTGTCACACAGTACCGCCGCATGAATCAGACGACGGAGGGTTCGAATATGAGTTCTCCTCTCTTGAATCTTCCCACGTCCAGCTTGTCGATGGGCAGGGTGGTGGGAAGCCCCAGGATGTACTCGGCCATGAGCTGTCCGGTGATGGGGCCGAACATGAAGCCGTGGCCGGAAAATCCCGTGGCAAGATAAATGCCTTCCACTTCTTCGGCCTTGCCCAGGATGGGCTGGGCATCCGGAGACATCTCGTAAAGGCCCGCCCACTGGCGCACTATGCGCACGTTTTTCATGTATGGCAGGTAGCGGGTGGCTTTCTGACACATTGTCTCCACGAATTCCCAGGTGGATGTGACCTTATGCTCCGGTGGCTCGTCCTTGCCGAAGCCCATGATGAATTCTCCTCCGGGCTCCTGCTGCAGGTAGATATTTCCGGCAAAGGACATGAGCATTGGCCCCAGGATGGGATTTACGGGTTCGGTCACCAGGATCTGGTGGCGTTCTGGCCTCACCGGCACATCACAGCCCGCCATTTCTCCCACCTGTTTTGACCAGGCTCCGGCCGCTATAACTACCTTGTCGGTGGAAATATATCCTTTATTTGTCTGAACACCTCTCACCCTGCCTTCCACCACATCGATGCCGGTGGCTTCGGTATAGGTGTATATTTCAGCTCCATGCCTTTTGGCGGCTTCGGCGTAGGCCTGCATGGTCTTGAAGGGATTTGCATGACCATCCTTCTGGCAGAAGGTGCAGGCCAGTATCCCTTCTATGTTTAGTTCAGGAACGATGTCCAGGGCTTCCTGCGGGGTCAGCATCACCGATGGTATGCCCATGCTGTGCTGAAGCTCTATATTCTTCTTGAATTGTTCCACTTCCTTTTCGGTGATGGCCATCATCAGGTATCCGCCCTGCTTGAATTCGATGTCATCTTCAAAGTCCAGTATTTCATTGAGGTTCTCGAATATTTCGCAGGTGGCCTTGCCCAGGGCGCAGTTCATCTCGGTGCCCCACTGCTGCCTTACTCCCGCACCGCAGCGCCCGGTGGAGCCGCTGAACAGGTAACTTTTTTCCAGGACAACGACATCTCTCATGCCCATGGATGCCAGATTAAAGGCTATAGACAGGCCGGAGATCCCGCCGCCTATTATAACCACCTCAGCTGTTTTCTTCATCTTCTATCCCTCCCAGTATCACCGACATTTTTACATTTTTCACCGGGGGCCGGAAAGTGGTTATCTTTATATCATTGGGATGAGTATTGGTGGCTTTTGCCAGCTCCGCCAGCAGCAGAGTCCTGCAGGTGCGGCCCTGGCACTGCCCCATGCCGCACCGGGTGATGCGTTTTATCTCATCCATGGAGGTATAACCTTTTGCGATGACGGCTTCTATATCTTCCAGGGTCACATCCTCACAACGGCATATGATGGTTTTGCTTTTCGTCATGACACATCGCCCCCTACCTTAATGTTCCTTACAACCATGGAAAGTTCTTTCGGAACTATCACGGTGATGACCGGAGTCCTGTCTTCATATTTTCCGTTTCTAACTTTCAACACTTTGCCCCTGCCTACTTTTGTTCCGCTGCGATCTAATAAATCCACTTCTTCCCCCTCCCGGGGAAGTGGAAAAAACTCGAATGGAAGCGAAACGGTGGCCTGGGTTTCGGAATAGGTCTCGTCTATGACAAATATGGCAAGACCCGGGCACTTGCTTATGCAAAGGCCGCATCCATTGCAGTTGTCGAAATTCACGGACGGAAGGTCATTGATATCCTCAAATTTTTGAATTGCTCCATGTTTGCAGGCCGTATAGCAAGGGTTGCACGGTATCTTCTGAAAACACTCTATCATCACCACCGGGCCTTTTTTCCGCCTCTCTTCCGGCGGAATTCTTGTGGCCAGGTCTTCGGCGGTGGGAATTCCTTTTGTGCAGAGCATCCTTTTTCCCTCCTTGATACTAATTATGATACCAGTTGAGCCAGACCCTGTCTAATCTTTTCACCCACAGGACCCGAGCGCAGGCTTTCAAGTTGTTCCAGGGCTTCCCGCCTTTTTTCATTAAAGGTGCCGTTGTCATATCCCAGGCTCTTGGCGGCATTGAGGCCTGCCAGCCTGCCTTCTATCATGGCGCTGCTGGCCTCTTCCACGCCCGCCACATCGCCGGCCACATACACACCGGGTACGGTGGTTTCCATGTTTTCATTTCTGAGGGCCACGTGACCTCCCAGCTGCGGTACATATTTCATCTTGCATCCCGCCTGCCACAATATCTCCGCCAGCGGGGAAAGTCCCACGGAAATGCATATTACATCTACTTTTAACACCTTTTCGGTCCCCGGTATGGGCTGCCATTTGTTGTCCACCTGCCAGATAACGGCTCTTTCCAGGGCTCCGGTAAGTTCATTGGCATAGGCTGCCTTTACGGTATAGGATGTCATTATGGGCACACCCAGGCGGGCCACTTTAGAGGCATGGACCCAGTATCCTCCGATGTTGGGAGCAGCATCGATGATGGCCTTTACATTGACTCCCGCCTGCATTAATTGATAACTCACAATAAGGCCGATGTTTCCTGCCCCCACCATAAGGACGTTGTCCCCGGGAATTACGCCATGTTCGTTCATGAGGGTCTGTACCGCTCCGGCCCCGTATATGCCGGGCAGGTCGTTATTTTCAAAGGGCAGGAATTTCTCCGAGGCCCCCGTGGCCACTATAACCTTTTCTGGTTTTATCTTCACGAAGGTTTTTTCCTCAACTTCCACACCCAGAACTCCGTCATCGGGATAATACCCTATGACCGTGGAATCCAGCATGGTTTCAATCCTGGGGTTTTTGAGCACTTCAGCGGAGAGGATTTTTCCTATGTCTATACCTCTTATAGAAGCATATTCCTTCTCCGAACCGAAGAACATATGGGTCTGTTTCACCAGCTGGCCTCCCAGCCTTGAATTCCTGTCAATGAGGGTTACCCTGGCTCCCATTTCGGCAGCGGCCAGAGAAGCCATAAGACCTGCAGGCCCTCCGCCAATTACCGCTATCTCGGTTTTCTTCATTTGATATCACCTCTTCCCTTTTGCGTTTCTACAACCATGCCTTCCCGGAGCTTTTCTGTGCAAACCCTGACGTTGGGCTCGCCGTTTACCGTCATGAGGCAGGATGAGCAGTTGCCAATGGCACAGTAAAATCCTCTGGCTCTATGGAGGTGCTTGCTGTAGCTCAAAACCCTCACGCCGTTGTCGTGAAGGGCTGCGGCTATGGGTTCTCCTTCATATCCTTTCATCTTCCTGCCATCGAAAGTAAATTCCACTTCCCTGCCTCTTTCAAAAGAAAGAATGGGGTGTTTTACTATTCGCATTTTTGTCCCTCCTTGTAAATTTCATGGAATATACAATTGTTTGATATTTGGTAATATATCGCTCCTTTCTGTAAATTTTTATAGATAAAGCATCCCTCCTTTACCGGAATATTCCCCCTTGCGCCGGTTGATTTGTGAACATTGTCACATTTTTGCAGGAAACCTTGACCGCAACTCCAATCCAGGTATTTGAACATCGCTTCAGCTTATCTTCAGCTTATCCTTCAGTATATCCTGGCGCAGGGTTTCCATATGTAGAAACATTTTATGGGCCGCATCATCGCGGTTTCTTGCCACTATGGCTCTTACTATATCACTGTGCTGTTCGCACAGCTTAATCCAATCATCGTATTCCAGTATTGCTTTTTCCCGCAAATCCTTTGTGAGGGTGAGCATAAAACTCACCATTTCCCTGAGCATAAAATTATGGGACATCTCGGCCAGAGCCATGTGAAAAGCCAGGTCCCGATCCTTTTCCCTGTATTCCTCAAGATTTCTCTTGCTCCCGTGGAATTCCTCATCAAGAGCCAGGAGATTTTCGATTTCCTGGTCGCTGGCCCGTTCTGCAGCCAGCATGGCCACTTTAACTTCAACGATTCCTCTGGCTTCCACTACATCCATCAATGCGAACCTCTCAAGATCCATGGATGTAATCCCGTTCAGCTGAAAGCCGCTGGCCTTTCTCAGATATCGACCGCCGCCGGGCTTGCTCTCCACCAGGCCGCGGGACTCCAAAACCCTGAAGGCTTCCCTCAGGACCGCCCTGCTCACCCCAAGTTTTTCCATAAGTTCCCTTTCCGAAGGAAACTTGTCTCCAGGCTGCAGCTCCCCCTGGTCCACCATTTGTTTTATCTGGTCGATGATGGTCTCGTAAAGTCTTATATTCTTCACTTTCTGGAAATCCATTTTATAGCCTCCATATCCGGGCTACTGGGTTGCCCACTTTATATTATAATTCGATATTTTTTTTAAAATTCCTTTTGGTATGTAAATTTTTTTATTGTTTTCGGACGAGCGGGACAATAGCCCTCGGCTGCAAACCACCTTGTTTTATACCGGCGGCTGTGCTAACATATACATGTAGTATTGTTTGACGGGTGATGCTATGACCATACTTTCCGTATCGAACCTGGGAAAAAGTTTTGGGACTGATACTATACTCGAAAATGTGAGTTTTTTAATAGAGGAAAGGGATAAGATAGGGCTGGTGGGTTTAAACGGAGCCGGCAAGTCCACTCTCCTGAAGATTCTTGCCGGCCGGATGCCATACGACACGGGCACCATATCGTTTTCCAAAGGAATCGCCACGGGTTACATGGCCCAGGATATAAAGTCGGAGGGTTTTGAGACCGTGGGCGATGCTCTGGAATCCGTATTTGAAGCCCAGTGGGAACAGGAGAGGCAGCTTCGGGAACTGGAAAAACAGATGTCTCTGCCGGAAATCTACAGCGATGAGGACGCCCTTCAGCGGTTGATGGAAAGATATTCCATCATGTTGGAAGCCTTTAAAAGCAGCGGAGGCTACGAGATTCAGAGCCGCATCCGCGGGGTGTTGAACGGCCTTGGTTTTGATGACCCTGCCATGCCGCTTTCCACTTTAAGCGGCGGCCAGAAGACGCGCCTGGCCCTGGCGAGGCTGCTTCTGGAGTCCCCGGATCTCCTGCTGCTGGACGAGCCTACCAATTATCTTGACATGGAATCACTGCAGTGGTTGGAAGGATTTTTAAAGGATTATCCAGGAGCGGTGCTGGTGGTATCCCATGACAGGTATTTTCTGGACAGGATGGCCACCAGAATCTTTGAGCTGGAAAACTGCCGCCTGACAGCATATTCCGGAAATTATTCGGAGTTTATAAGGAAGAAGGAGACCAATCTATCCATAGAAAAGAAGCATGAAATCCTGAGGCAGAAGGAGATCGATCGCCTGAAAAAGAGCATCCAGAACTTCATATCCCACAGGAATTACGTTCAGGCCGAGACCCGCCGCAGGATGCTGGAGGAGCTCATGCCAAAATCCATGGCGGAAAAGGCGGCAAAACCTATCATGAAGGTCAGGTTCAATGCACAGCAGACCAGCGGCCGGGAAGTGTTAAGCATTGTTGATCTGGGATTTTCTTACGGTAAAAGGCCCATCCTGTGCGGCGTGAACCTCAAGGTTTTCCGGGGAGAGCGCATAGGAATCGTCGGGCCCAACGGCATCGGAAAGTCCACGCTGTTGAAAATTCTGGCGGGAGAACTGGAGCCCGGCAATGGAAGCGTGTATTTTGGCCATAAGGTCCAGCCGGTGTTTTTTGCCCAGGAGCAGGAAGACCTGTCGCCGGATTCCACGGTGCTTTCTGAAATATGGAGTGCAGCGCCGGGGCTTTCCATGACCCAGATCCGCTCTTTTCTCGGCAGCATGCTGTTTTCCGGGGAGGATGCGGAAAAGCCCGTAGGGGTGCTGAGCGGTGGCGAAAAGAGCAGGGTTGCACTGGCAAAGGCCATCCTGCAGGGAGCCAACCTGCTTTTGCTGGATGAACCTACGAATCATCTGGATATAATATCAAAGGAGAAACTTGAACAGGCCCTCCTGGAATTTAACGGCACTATCATTGCCGTTTCCCACGACAGGTATTTTCTTTCCAAAATAGCCACCCGCATATGGGAATTCACACCTGATGGCATCAGGGATTTTGATGGGGATTTCAACTACTATCTTGAAAAGAAGCGGGAGATTGAAAAACCCGAAGAACCACAGATTGTCGAAAACAAGACCCGGGAGCGCAAGGCCAGGATTCAGGAGAAGAAAAGGCGGGAGGAACAGAAACAGGAAGAGATGAGGATAAAGCGGATAGAGCAGGATATACTGGCCCTGGAAAGGGAGATGGAGGAGCTGGAGCACCTGCTCTGTCAGCCGGAGGTCTACGGCAATCCTGAAAGGGCAAAAGAAGTAAACTCCCGCTACAGAGCGGTGACAGCCGAACTGGAAGAGCTCTACGAAAACCTGGGGTAGGTTGGTGGAAAAGACAGGTCGAGGAAAGGTCTTGCGACTTTCCGACCCTTTTTATACTGATATAAGGAGTGGAATCGGATTGACCGAAGATTTTTTTACACTGGGCATTGAGACATCATGCGATGAGACTTCGGCGGCGGTGGTTCAAGGAGGGCGGAAGGTGCTCTCCAATGTTATTTTTTCCCAGATTAAGTGGCATGAAAAATTCGGCGGGGTGGTGCCCGAGATAGCGTCCCGGAAGCATCTGGAGGCCATATGTCATGTGGTCCAGAAAGCTCTGGAGGATGCAGGGGTAGGGTTTTGCGACCTGGATCTGGTGGCGGTAACCTGCGGGCCGGGGCTGGTGGGTGCTCTTCTGGTGGGGGTCTCCTATGCCAAGGGGCTGGCATATACTTTGAAAAAGCCCATTGTCGGAGTAAACCACATAGAAGGGCACATCTTCGCCAACTTTCTGGATAGCGGGCTGGAGCCCCCTTTTCTCTGCCTGGTAGTTTCGGGAGGCCACTCCCATATTGTGTATGTCGAGGATTACGGCAAATATGAAGTACTGGGGAGGACGGTGGATGACGCCGCCGGGGAGGCCTTTGACAAGACAGCCCGGGCCCTGGGGCTGGGGTATCCCGGCGGACCGCTTATCGACAGAGCAGCAAGATCCGGCGATGAAAATGCCATTTCATTTCCGGTGGCTCACGTCAGGGGTGAGGACCTGAGTTTCAGTTTCAGCGGCATAAAATCGGCGGTGCTCAATTACCTGAACCAGAGAAAACAAAAGAACCTTCCGGTGGTGGTGGAAGATGTGGCGGCCAGTTTTCAAAAGGCCGTGGTGGATGCTCTGGTGGAAAATACACTGGAGGCCGCCCGCTTGAAGAAGGTGGAGACCATCGCCCTGGCGGGGGGTGTTGCAGCCAACAGCAAGCTGAGGGAGGAACTGGTGAAACGATCCGGTAAGGACTTCAAAGTCCATTTTCCTCCCATGGTGTTGTGCACCGACAATGCAGCCATGATAGCCTGTGCGGGTTATTATAGGTATAAGGACGGTCATTTATCGGACATGGACCTAAATGCTTATGCGACTTTAAACCTATTTTAATTTGTGGATAAGTGGATTTTTTTTCTGGGGATATTGTGGAAAACTTCGGGACAAAGTATCCTTTTTGAGGTTTTCCTGTGGATAAGTCTGTGGATATGTGGATAAATACTTATTTTTCCATACATTGACCGGGGGACGTCAGATTGAAACGGGCTACTGCAGGTCCACCCACATTATTACTGCGTCTTCTTTGTTGTCGATATAGTATCCCCGGCGGATGCCGCAGGGTTCGAAACCCAGCTTTGAATAGAGGTTCTGGGCCACATAGTTGCTTTTTCGGACTTCCAGGGTCATCTTGTCGGCGCCGTGCTCTTTCGCAATGGCCATGAGGGTTCTCATGATGAGTTCTCCTATGCCTTCTCCCCGGTATTCGGGCAAAACGCCCACATTGGTCACGTGGGCTTCATTGAGCACTATCCACATGCCCCCGTAACCCACGATCTTCCCGCCGACCTTTGCAATGATATAGTGGGAAAACTGGTTGTCTTTCAGTTCACAGGTAAAAGCATATCGGGACCAGGGAGTGGTGAAGCACTGCTGTTCTATTTCAAGCACATCGTCCAGGTCCTGCATTTTCATTATTTCAATCGTTACATCGGCTGGTGCGCGCTCCTGCATGTTTTTCCTCCCATTTTTCTTCGGCATGAGATCTCCTTATATAAAAGGGCTTTACGGTATAACACGTGTCCATCCTGCCCCGGGCGTATTCTTCCAGGGCAATGGCCGCAATGGATGAAGCCCGCGGCATGGCAAAGGCGGGATGGGCAAAGGTTATTAGTCCCCGTGCCGGCTGCACCGGAAGTTCCTTCTCGCCCAGCGCTTTTTTCAGAACCGGCACCCCATCCCCCAGGACCACAACTTTTTCCGCAAGGGCCGAAAGTCTTTCCACAAGAATTGCGGCTTTTACAACTTCATATTCCCACAGTCTGTTTAACCGGACGTCTTCCCAGCGGTAAAGGGACGCATACAATTCCTGCCTCTGGGCGTCCACCACGGGACATATGAAGGAACTTTCTCCCATCAAGTTGTATGAAAGTCCGTCCAGGGTATTGACACCTATCATGGGCTTCCCCAGGGCATGGGCGATGCCTTCGGCGCATGCCATGCCGATGCGGATGCCGGTAAAGGAGCCGGGACCTTTGGCTACCGCCACGGCATCCAGGTCTTCAGGGGATATGCCGGAGTCCTGCAGCACCCTGTCTATCACCTGCATCATCTTTTCGGAGTGGTTTTTTTTGTTGTTCACGATGTACTCTGCCAGCAGCTTTTCCTGGCTCATCACTGCAGCAGTGGCCACCATGGAAGAAGTGTCTATCCCGAGAATAATCATCAAAAATCCAGCTCCTCAAGTATGGTATCATGGTGCGGGGTTTGAGATAGGAATTCTATGCTGCGGCGGTTCTCGTCCAGCACGGTAAAATATATCCACAAAACATCGGCGGGGAGCAATTCTTCCACACGGTCGGCCCATTCCAGCACCACCACAAAGTCTTCCAGGTAATCGTAAAATCCAGCGTTTTCCAACTCCTCCGGGGAATTGAGGCGGTAGGCATCCATATGGGCCAGGGGTACCGGAGCTTCGTATTGGTTGATGATGGTAAATGTGGGGCTGGTGATATCTTCTAAAATCCCCAAACCCCGGGCTACACCTCTGGTGAAAGCGGTCTTCCCCGCTCCCAGATCGCCCGTCAGGGCGAGGAAGTCTCCGGCTTTCAGACGCTTCCCCAGGGCTTCGCCGAGCTTTTCAGTTTGAATTCTGTTCGAAGTTTCAAAAATTCTTTTCATGTTATCCCCGAATATGAAAAATATTTTTAAGCCCTGCACGCATATCCGTTTAATATATTGTATTATATCTTCCGACAAAATACAAGGCTGGTCTGATTTCTTAAGCCGCTGGGGCCATGTTCTCTGAGGTACCACATCCTCCACGAAATACCCGTACCGGGCACCACGCCCATATCCATAATGCGCCGGCGGATTTGATCCCCGGCAGCAATTCGCATACCTTTGCTTTTGTACCCGATACAAGTTCGCTTAAACCATCTCAAAATAAAAAAGGCAGCGTGATATTCGACGCTGCCCGTATATTTACCGGTGAAGAAGGGGGGACACTCTCTTGTAAATCAGTGCGGTCACTACGGTAAGGATGATGCCTTTTACTATGTTGAAGGGCAATATGCTGTACACCACCAGGGTTTTAAGGTCCATCACATGCGGATTTACCTTGGAACCCATGGCCACCACCGCCTCGGTGGGGAAGTTCAGGAGTTTCTGGTACAGCGGCACTATGACATAATAATTGGCTATGGACATGCCTACCGCCATTACGATGGTTCCCACCAGAAGACCTGTAATGGCGCTTTTTTTGCTCTTGTGCATGGAATAGATCCACGATGCGGGCGCCACCAGGAGAATACCCGTCAAAAGATTGGCTCCTTCTCCTATAAAGGCGGTCTGGCTTTTGAAAAGGTGCAGGAAGTTTTTAATGACTTCCACCATGATGCCCGCCCAGGGGCCCATGGCAAACCCGGCCAGCAGCGCCGGCACGTCGCTGAAGTCGATCTTCAAAAATGCTGCAAACATCGGCAGGGGGAATTCCAGGGCCATGATTATAAAGGCCAGGACCCCCAGCACCGCCGTCTTTGTGAGGGTTTTGGTTTGAAACAACTCGCTTCTCATGGTTTTTTGGTTGACTGCTGTCATAAAAATGCCTCCTCATATAAATATAAATATGTTAAAACAAACTTTAACCATTGTGAGCCGGGGAGCTTTCTTCTGACTTGAACATGACTCAAGTGAGTCAAAGAACCGTCTCCTGACTCATTCTGGCAAAAATTAAAGCCCCGGAAAAATCTCCAGGGCAAAAAATGCAACAATAATACACCTTCTTCCATCCAGACTTTACTGTCGGCTCCGGCTTATACCGGATCGGCTTATAAAAAGCTCGCGGGCTCGCCTGAAGGCTTACCGCCGGTCGGGAATTTCACCCTGCCCTGAAGGTTTTCAAAAAAAGACCAAGTATTAACTTAAGTTTATATTACCACAGTTATCTCATGTAGGCAAGAGTTTTTTTGATTTGAAAAAAAATTATCTTCAACACCTCTTATAGGCGATCTGGCCGTTTATCAAGACGCACGCCGGCTTTGATTTTATTTCCAGGGGATGTCCGTCCCAGATCACTATATCGGCGTCCTTGCCTTTTTCCAGGCTCCCCACCCTGTCGGCAATGCCTATTATTTCCGCAGCATTGATGGTGATAGCCTTCAGCGCATCTTCTTCCTTCATGCCTTCCCTTACGGCCAGGGCGGCACATACCGGCAGGTACTGGATGGGTATCACCGGGTGGTCTGTCATTATGGCTACCTTCACACCCCTGCTTGCCAGGATGCCGGGGGTCTTGAAACTCAAGTCCTTCAGCTCCACTTTGGAACGGGATGTAAGGGAAGGTCCCACTACTGCCGGAACGCCTGCCCCGGCCAGTTCGTCGGCTATGAGATGGCCTTCGGTACAGTGTTCTATAACTATATCCACACCGAACTCCCGGGCTATGCGTACGGCGGTCAGTATGTCATCGGCCCGGTGGGCGTGAGCCCGCAGAGGCAGCTTCTTATCCAGCACATCGCACAATACTTCCATTTTCAGGTCTCTTTCCACTATTTTGTCCGGGTCCCGGCTGTCTTTTTCCACTTTCTTCTTGTAGTTCAAAGCCTTTATAAGGGTTTCCCTGAGGAGGGCGGCGGTGCCCATCCTGGTGGAGGGCATTTTTTTCTGTTCTCCGTAAACCCTCTTGGGGTTTTCGCCGAAGGCTACCTTCAGTCCTGCCGGAGCCTTCACCACCATGCGGTCTATCACCCTGCCCCAGGTTTTAATGGCGATGGACTGGCCGCCTATGACATTGGCGCTGCCGGGACCGGTGAAAGCGCAGGTGATACCGCCCTTTACGGCATCATCGAAGGCTTTGTCGGCGGGGTTTACGGCATCCAGAGCCCGAAGATGAGGTGTGACCGGATCGGTCCACTCATTGCCGTCTTCCCCTATTTCCCCCACCGCCTCTTCGAAGATGCCTATATGGCTGTGGGCATCGATAAATCCGGGGAAAACGTATTTGCCGGAGGCATCGATGATTTGCGCACCTTCTGGTATATCAATATCTTCCCCTATTTCGCATATCTTCCCTCCGTCGATTATGACAGTTCCTTTTTGCAGGATGCTTTTTGCCATCGTATATATACGGCCGTTAACAACAGCAATCATGATTTTCACTCCTTATTAAAATCAAACCGGCTGAAGGTTTAAGGCAAAATGCGGCATTTATTGTGGGCGCCTTTTGATTTTCTTATTATCTTATGCCGGATGACAGGGCCAGCATGGCTCTGAAAACCTTAAAGGCTTCCATGTAGTCGCGGGCGGTGTATATGACGGTGCGGCCGTCTTTTTTTGCAGCACCGGGGATGAGCAGTGCCATGTCGGCCATGCCCGAAATGGAAAAGCTCACTTCCAGTTCCACGGAGCCCTTTTCCACTGTGGGTTCAATGTTTTTTATGTTTTTCATGGCCTCGGCCACCCCAGCCCGGAGCCGCTCCTTAACCACTTCAAAGGGGTGTATTACGGCTGCGGTGCGGCCTACGGCCTCCTTCACCACCACCCCTACGTGATCCCTCAATTCCATCCTGGCACAGGCCACTGCACTCTGGTCGCCGGACAAAAACACCACCGGCACCCCAAAATGGCCGGCCAGCCTGCCATTAAGGCCGGCCTCGCTCATGGGCCTGCCGTTGATTTTTGCGCTGATTACCCTGAAGGCATATGTATGGTCCACCACTGCCTGAGGTGTGCCGGCTCTGGCGTGATATCCTACAAAAAACACTCCGTCGAAAGTTTCATCGATGCCCTGCATCATGCTCAGAGGCTTGGGATTGCCGCTGATGAGGGCGGCTCTGGGGTTTAATTCTTCTATCAGGATATTGTCCATGTTGTCGTGCGAATCGTTGACCACGATTTCCGTGGCGCCGTATTCCAGTGCGGCTTCAATCACCGCATTGACCTCTCTTGTCATCATGCGCCGGGCTCTCTCGTAGTCCCTGGCGCCGGGATTGATCTGGTCCATAGAAACAACCCCGGAAATGCCCTCCATGTCTGCAGAAATAAATATTTTCAAAATAAGACCTCCTTTACTTATACCGCAAGTCAGGGACGGTTTTTGAGCGAGTTGAGTCAGTTATGGGACGTTATCTTTCTCAATTTTTTAAACAAACTTTTATAAAATGCTCGAAGAGTCTGAACTGCAGGGGATCTTTGTACCACATCTCTTCGGGGTGCCACTGGACTCCCACGCAAAATATGCCTCTGTCCTTTGCTTCGACGGCTTCGATGACGCCATCCCGGGCCGCAGCGGTGACTCTGAGGTCCGGAGCGATGTCTTTTACCGACTGGTGGTGAAAGCTGTTGACCCGGATGCGATCTGTGCCGAATATCTCAGAAAGCCAGGAGTTTTCGCATGTGATTTCCACTTCATGGCTGGCGTGCCAGTGCGGGGCGTCCTGCCGGTGCTTTAAAGGTTTTTTTATCTGAGAGTCGATATCCTGGTATATGCTTCCCCCCAGGGCGATGTTTATAAGCTGGATGCCGCGGCATATGCCCAGCATGGGTTTTGAAAGCCGCATGCTTTCCCGGGCGAGGAACACCTCAGCTTCGTCTCTCTCGGGGCATATATCTCCCGTGCGCGGGTGGGGTTCCTCATTAAAATAGGAAGGGTCCACATCGGGGCCGCCGGAAAAGATGATGCCATCCAGCCGTTCCAGAAGCCTCAAAAGGACTTTTTTATCATCAAGGGGCAAGACGGGCACGGGAATGCCGCCGGCCTGCTGTACCGCCCGGAAATACCCCCGGTTCAGGGAAGCCTTTTTATTTTCGCTATCGTAAGATGTGGTAATTCCGATGAGCGGGTACATATGCAAGACCTCCACAGTTGTTAATATGGGTCTGCGCGACGAATTCGGCTCTGCCGAATTGCAACTTTCGAATATCGAACTATGGTAGAACCTTTATGGCAACTTTTGCCACCCTCGGGTCGAACTGGCTGCCGGAATTTTTTTCGATCACTTCTTTTGTCTCGATGGAGTTTCTCTGTTTCTGGTAAGGTCTTCGGGAGGTCATGGCATCGTACGCATCGGCCACAGCCATGATCCTCGCTCCAAAGGGTATTGCCTCTCCCGACAGGCCGTCCGGATAGCCGGCCCCGTCATAGCGCTCATGGTGGCCTCCGGATATGACCACCAGGTCCTTTAAGGAGTTTACCATGCTCAGGATTTCCATAGTGTAGACGGGATGTCTTTTCATGAGCTTGAATTCATCGATGGTAAGGGGGCCCGGTTTGTCCAGGATGTATCGCGGAACGGCCACCTTCCCCGCATCATGGAGATATCCTGCCACTTTTAGCCTCTGGGCTTCAGCCTCGGGCAGGCCTAAGGCTTTTGCTAACATGTATGTATACTCAGCCACGCGCTCCGAGTGGCCCGCAGTATAACTGTGCTTGGCGTCGATTACCTTGGCGAAGACCATTATGATCTCCTCGGTGTCGGTCCTGCATGAGTTCAAATCGATTGAGGGCAGGCCATTTATGATGGTAAATATTTTGTCGGCCACGGCTTTCTCATCCATGATCTCGTTGAAAAAGTCGCCTTCTTCAAGGGTGGTAACCATCAGCTCGTAGATCAGGTCGGAGAACTCAGTACCCCTTCGGGCGGCAAGCGATGTCTTCATGCCGTTCAGACTGAGGGGAGGTTTGACCCGGGCGAGGATGTCGAAGGTATCGGCTATCCGGAGAATCTGCCCTCCCAGATTGATGTTGTTTCCGGCAAGCCCTCTTGGATAACCGCTGCCGTCCCACTGCTCATGGTGGTCCATTATCATGTCGGCTGCTATAAAAAGCGGGCTTATCTGCCTCACGATATGGGCGCTTTTTTCGGGATGTTTAAATAGAATCTGATTTGTAAAGTGCTCTTTGATATCGGTGTAATGAACTACGTGTTCCGGCAGCGATATGGCTCCTATATCGTGAAGAAGCCCGGCATAAAAAATCTGGGTCCGGTATTCCGGAAGTATTTTTTGTGCTAGTCTTTCGGCCAGGATGGCCACCCTCCACGCGTGAAACAGTTTCCGGTTCTCGTCCAGATCCATCATCAAGGAAAGGGCCGAAATCAGCTCTGAAAAGAAACGAGACTTATCCTCCATATTGCTCCTCCAAATGTATTGCAAAAAGCTGCTGCGAATCGGTCGAATGAAGCAGATTTTTGCAAAAGTTTATCGAAAATGAATACATATTAATATATATTCTAAATTAATTCGAGTAATCCTTCTTTTTTGTTAAAATTATCTAGATTTGTATATATTTAAAGTAAAAAAACTTCGGCATTACCCGAAGTTTTGTATGTAATCTATATTCTCATATGAGAAACGCTCACTCCGCCGATGGTCGTCAGCTCTTTTGAAAACTCTTCGGTTTCCTGGACCGATGTGTTCATGTAGAGGGTTATTATCCCATCTTCTTTGGCCGGGTCCGGCAACCCCATCCGGCATAGGATCTTGTCGCCGTACCTTGTCAGCACTTCCTGCACCTTCGGCGCTATATCAACTCTGTGGTCCAGGCGCAATGCCATGATAGTCAGCGGCTCCATCATGTCACCTCCCCGTTTTTAGAATTCGGCAAGGCCAAGGCTTATTTTCAGGGCTTCGTCCACTTTAACCATGATATCCTGGTCGAGAAATGTTATTTTTTCTTTGAGTCTCCTCTTGTCTATGGTCCTCAACTGTTCCAGCAAAATGACTGAATCCTTTTCCAGACCGAAGTCCTCATGTGCAAGTTCCACATGGGTGGGCAGTTTGGCTTTGTCGATCTGGGAAGTTATGGCTGCAATAATAACAGTGGGGCTGTACTTATTCCCCACGTCATTCTGTACCACCAGGACAGGCCTTACTCCACCCTGCTCCGAACCGATCACAGGGTTAAGGTCCGCATAGTATACATCCCCTCGCCTTACAAGCACATTATTCACACCCCGAAAGTCTTGTTTCGTAGAGTACAAAGTCCTTCAAATCCTCGTGCAATCCCATTTCGGACAGTTTTACATTGATTTCGGCCATTTGCATGTAACCTGTTTTTAACTGTTCTCTCACTCTTATTTTTTCCCTTTCTTTTATATATAATCGCATGGCATCCCGGATAAATTCGCTGCGGTTTTTGTTTTCCAGAGCCACGATACCGTCTACTTCTTCCAGTAAATTGTTTGGCAGACTTACAATTATCCTCTTCAAGTCGGCCACACCGGGCACCCCCTAACAAATTTCGGAAACGCACGCACGTATATATTTTATTATATAAAAGTCAATATAATTATGTCAATCAAACAAGAAAATTATACCTTTGCTGCCAAAAGATTTTTGATTTTTACAATCCTGCCATCTCTTACATAAACTCTTGGAACGCGCCTGGATACGGCGCAGACCACTTCGTAGTTGATGGTGCCTATGTGCTTTGCGATTTCATCGGTGGAAACCGCTCCTTCGCCAGCACCGCCGAAAAGCAATACATTTTCCCCGGGTTCCACGGTGCCTTTTATGTCGGTGACATCCACCATGCACTGGTCCATGCATATCCTGCCCACCACCGGAGCCCTCTGACCCCTTATCACCACCGATGCTCTGGATGAAAGCAGCCTGGAGTAGCCGTCGGCATACCCCACGGGCAATGTGGCGATAATGCTCTGTCTTTTTGTGATGAAAGTGCCGCCGTAGCTGATCGCCCTGCCGGGGCCCAGGGTCTTTACGTGGGAAACTCTGGTCTTCAGGGACATCACAGGCTTGAGGTCAATTTTGCTCCTGTCTACCTCATCGGAAGGGTAAAGTCCGTAAAGGATTATACCCGGGCGCACCATGTCAAGGTGCATATCGGGCAGTTCCATTATGGCTGCGCTGTTGGCAACATGCTTTAAAGGAATCTTTAATCCTTCCCTTTCGAGAGCTTCGGCCACCGCCATGTATTTTTTGAACTGTTCCAGGGTGAAGGTCTTATCCCTCTCATCGGCTTTGGAAAAGTGTGTAAACATGCCTTCCACTTCAATGTTTTCCAGGAAAAAAATTTTTTTGATTTCATCGATGCAGGAAGGTTCTGCCTGAAATCCTATGCGGCTCATGCCGGTATCCAGCTTGATGTGGACCTTCGCCTTCTTACCCTGCTTTCTGGCTTCCAGAGAAAGTTTTTGGGCCGATGATACATCGTATACGGTCTGTGTGATGTCATGCTCTATTATTTTATCAAATTGTCCTTCGGGTGTAAAACCCAAAATAAGGATGGGAGCTTTTATGCCCTCTTCTCTCAGCTGCAGTGCTTCGTCCAGGAATGCCACGGCGAGGTAGGAAGCCCCGCAGTCCAGGGCTGTCCGGGCCACTTCCAGAGCCCCGTGGCCGTAACCGTCGGCCTTAACCACGGCGCAGATTTTAGCTCCGGGTGCTGTAGCCCGCCGTATCTCCCTGAGATTGTGCTCCAGGTGGTCCAGATTTATCTCGGCCCTGGTGGGCCGGAGGTGCAAAAGATCCATGGGGTATGCTCCTTTCAAATTTTTCGGTGAGAAAGCTTTTCAATTTATAATCAGACACATAATATTAACCATCAATCGGCTGCGTATTCGAACCTCCAACCTCCAACTTCAAAAACGTCTCCGGCAGAAAATCTATGAGGTCCCCTGCTATCATGGAAAGTTCGCCCCTCACAGCTGCAGCGAGATCCCCTGCCATGCCGTGGAGGTAAGCTCCGGCCAAGGCGGCGTCTTGAGGTTTCATGCCCCGGGCCATAAAAGCCGCTATCATGCCAGTGAGCACATCGCCGCTGCCGCCGGTGGCCATGCCGGGATTGCCGGTGGGGTTTATCCATAAATCCCCTTCGGGTGTGGCTATCAGGGTCCGGGCACCTTTTAACAGGGCGACGCACCGGAATCTGTTTGCGGCTTTGCGGACCGTCCCCATCCGCTCCTCCTGGACGGCACCGGCATCGGTGGAAAGTAGCCTCGCCATCTCGCCGGGGTGCGGAGTAATTACAGCCGGCACTTTAAGTCCTGCCAGGATTTCAGGTTCTTCTGCCAGGGCGTTGAGACCGTCGGCATCTATCACCATTGGTACCGGGCAAGCCGCTACGAATTGCCTTATAAAATCCCGGGCCTCATCCTGCCGCGAAAGGCCGGGTCCGACGGCCACGGCATCGCAGCCGGAGGCAAATTCCAGGGCTTTTTCTAAAGCTTTGACGGAAATGCTTCTTTCGGGTGTCTCGGGCAGAGGAAGGGTCATGACTTCGGTAACCTTAACTTCCATGATGTCATTTAGGCTCGCCGGAATTCCCAGGGTCACGAGGCCCGCTCCGCTTCTTGCCGCCGCCATGCCGCAGAGGGCTGCTGCTCCCGTCATGCCGGCCGAACCCGCCAGGATAAAGACCCTGCCGAAAGTTCCCTTATGGGCATCGGGGGGATAAGGTTTAAAAAGGCCGGCAACCGAGTTCATATCCAGCAGTTCCGCGCAAGCTTCGGCACTCTTTAATATGCTGACGGGCATCCCTATGTCAGCCACGACAATCTTTCCAGCATAGGCGGCACCGGGGTAAAGCACCAGACCCGTTTTTGGAAGGGCCATAGTCACGGTTCGCTTTGCCTTGACAGCGACCCCCAGCACTTTCCCGGTTTCCCCTGAAATGCCAGAAGGTATATCTACCGAAATCACCGGGACATCCAGGCTGTTCATAAGTTCGATCATCTGCCTGCCCACGCCCCGTACTTCTCCTTTCAAGCCGGTGCCGAAGAGGGCATCAACCAGAACTGCGGCATCCCGGCAGTATTTTCGGGCTTCGTCCAGGTCTTTACCATTCCTGATGATTGCGGTGGAAATACCCATATTCATAATTATGCGGTAATTTACGGCGGCATCTCCTTTTATCTCCTCCGGTTCTGCTGCAAGAAAGACCACCGGCTCAAAACCCATATTGGTCAGGTGGCGGGCAGCCACGAATCCGTCGCCGCCGTTGTTGCCCTTGCCGCAAAAGAGTGCCACTTTTCTTGATTTTTTCACGGGTTCCTCATCCAACAAGCGTTTTACCGCCAGGGCCACTTCCCGGCCGGCATTTTCCATGAGCACGATTCCGGGAACCTTCATGTCCTCAATGGCCTTCCTGTCCAGTTCCCTAATGGCTGAAGGGCTTACAACCTTCACAGCATTCACCTCCCAGGACTGTCGCAAAGGCTACGGCATAATCCCTGCAGTGAGATATGGTCACAAGTATTTTCTCAAACCCTCCGGATTTTAATATTTCTTCGGCCTTTCCCGAAAGAACGGCATAGGGCTTGCCGTTTCGGTCGTTGAGTATCTGTATTTCCTGCCACCGAAAAAATCTAAAACCGGTCCCCAGAGCCTTTGCCACGGCTTCTTTGGCCGCAAATTTGCCGGCCACGCGCTGAAAAAAAGTGGCGGATTTTTCTTTATCAAGGCCCGATAGTTCCTGCAGTGTAAAAAATCTTTCCAGAAACCTTTTTCTCCGGCAGGCCCTTCTTATCCTGTCGATCTCCACAATATCAACGCCGATTTCCATTTAACACCTCGATACTTTTATTTTTATAATCTATATTCGTTTTATTAAAAAATTGCGCCCTGAATTTTTTATTTCTAAATGATACAAAATAATTGTAGTCAAATATATTTATTTCTATACGGGGCCCGCAAAACCTTCCGGAAGTTAAAAAAAATTTAATAAATATATTGACCTTCCCTGACCTTCGTGCTATAATAATGGTAACAAAAAGTAATATTTGTAAAAGGAGGTAATTTTATGCGGGGTAGAGGTTTAGTTCCATGGAGGCGTAGAGGAGGACTGCTTCCCGGGTTTTTCGATTTCGGCTTTGATTTCGAAGACTTCTTTGACAATTTCTTCAACATGCAGCCGGTAAGAGCCGACATGAGGGAAACTGAAAAAGAGTATATCGTGGAGGCGGACCTGCCGGGATATGACAAGAACAATATAGAGATCCGCTTTGAAAACAATATGCTCACGATTTCCGCCCAGCAGGACGAGACCACCGAAGAAAAGGGCGAAAACTATATCCACCGGGAACGCCGCCGCGGCAGCTTTTCCAGGACCATCCCCGTGCCGGAGAACGTCAACGGCGATGCCATAAAGGCCAGCTTCAACAACGGCGTGCTGCAGATAATACTGCCCAAACTGACGCCCTCCAAACCACAGGGACGCAAAATCGATATCGACTGATCCTGCTTTAAAAAAAATTAGAGCGAATACTTCAAGCCAACAGGCACTCCTAAAGGGATAAAATACAATGACCTTATACCTGCATCCGGCAGGTATAAGGTTTTTTATTTTAAATTCCGGCCGGTATCAGTCCACCGGCTGCAAAAAATTTTTATATTCTTTTTCCGAAGCCTTCTGGGCCTCCATCCGGCATGCATTAATTTCATCAAAGTGAAGTCTCAGCAGGGATACAATATTTGAATCCAATGCCGAATCTTCCGCCATGCGCTGGAGAACCTGCAGAGCCTTTTCTTCAGGCATTCCCTTTCTGTAGGGCCGGTCTTCTGTTATGGCGGTGAACACGTCCGCCACCGCCATGATGCGGGACCCCAGAGGCAGGTCCCGACCTTTGTGGTGAAATGGGTAACCGCTGCCGTCCAGGCGTTCGTGGTGAAAGGAGGCCCAGGTATTTATTTCATATAGGTCGACTATGGGCTCGAGGATACGGTAAGTGTAGTATGTATGGCTGCGAATTATATCGAACTCGGGCTTTGTCAGCTCCGACGGCTTTTCCAGTATCTCCGCAGGCACTGCCAGCTTTCCCAGATCGTGCAGGTAGCCGGCAATCCGCATCATGCGGCACTCTCTTTCCGAAAAACCTATAAACCCTGCTATCAACTCCGCGCTGGCCGCAACACCGCTGGAATGGGTGGCGGTAAACCGGCTTCTGAAATCGATGACGTGAGAAAACAGCGTGGAAATATGCAGCAGTTCCTCCATATCCAGTTCGATGGTGGGCAATGCCAGTCTGAGGGGTAGAACCGATTCCGGCGATGGAGATGCGGCATCAAGCCAGAAACTTTCCCTGGCAGCCAGTTCCCTGAAGGCATCCACCAGTTCCGGCATGAACATTTTCCCGGACTGCCCATTTACCATCTCGCAGATTCTTGCGGCTTCCCCCAAAACTTCCTGATGTTTGCCTATGAGCACGGCTACACGGTCTGCCAGATGCAAAATATGGCTGCCCTTCGGGACTTTTTCTCCATTAAATTCGCGCCCGGCCCCTTCAGCCCACGGCACATGGTGGAATCGCACGAGATCGGCGGCACCAGAAAAAGGCCCGTAATCTTTGAGAAGCAAAAAGCCGGCTTCCGCGTGCTGGTAAGGGTTTTCAAGTTCAAACTGCAGAGTGGCTATTCTTTCTTTGAGGGAAAAAGCTCCGATATCATGCAGCGCCCCTGCCAGCACCAGTCTGCGAAGCTCCGCCGCCGGTAGATTTAATTGTTTGCCTATACAAAAAGCTATGTAGGCCACCCGCATGTGATGATTGACCACCGCCGGGCTTACCAGGTCAAGAGCTCTGGACAAAGACATGATCAAATCGAATATCTGGATTCTCGGTTCCTTTATCATCCGGAAGACCCCCTTGCATTAAACAAAAACACCCTCGCGGGTGTAATTTTCTTTTGGTGGAGGCGAGGGGACACATAGTCCGGTATTTTCATACCGGTGCTGACTATATCTTTGGCTTACTGCAAAGCCACCCGGCGTGTTATAGAAGCTTATTTTTGCTTGATGCTTCTATCCTAGTACTCCCTATGATTATTAGGGAACCTATAAGTCGATACAGGGCTGTAAGCTTGCGCCTCATACCCCTCGGTGTCACCATATCACTATTACAAGCAGTGATGAAGGTTTCACCGATAAAGCCGAGTTTTCACCCGTATGTCACCATACGGGGCGACTCTTTATGAATCGAACCCCTGTCCGAAGGCACATCGATAAAAGCGTCTACAGGCTTATCTCCCGTTTTGTTTCTCGCCGTCTTTTCTCCCGGGAGCAGGATAAAAGTTCGGCCAGCTCTTTAATTTTCTCCTATAGTGCCAGAGCCGCACTACGGGAAGATCCCGGATTTATGACACCCTTTTCCCGGCCGCCGGGCACCGCCGGGGAGGGCGCGCTGCGTTTAATTAGGCAGCGAGTGCTAATTCGTCTTTGGCGTTTATTTTACGCTTCCGGATTTACGAGTCGGAAAGCTCGACCTGCAGCTTTTATCCCTGCCGCCCCCGTCGAAACCAAACGCCCCCATATAAATTTTTGTTCAATATTATTATACAACAAAAGACACCTGTTATCAAGAAATATCAGATTTCATATCTGGCCTCGTTTCTCCATATGTTTTTCTATAATTTCCAATATTAGCCTGAGACTATTTCTTTCTTCCGCGGCTACTAACTGAATAAAGTCGTCCATTTCTCCCGCATCGGCTTTCATCAAAGCTTTATAATAATCCTCTCGATTTTCCTGCTTTATAACTACGGGAACATAACCATATTTCATTAAGATCAAATTCATGAGCAACCTTGCTACTCTTCCATTGCCATCATCAAAAGGATGGATTGCAACCAGCTTGTAATGGGCTCTGGCACTTAATTCTACAGGATGATACAGGGAGTTGTTTATCATTTTCACCAGCTTTTCCATTTCTTCCGGAACTCTAATAGGCTCACAATAATAGTGAATTTCACCCTCTAGTGTGATAACATAATTAGGCTCGGTCTTATATTTCCCTGGTGATATCTTTTTTTTCACCCTAATATCTGGGGGACCTACCCAGATATAGTCTATACCTTTAAAGAGAAGGGCATGAAGCTCTTTTATTAGGCCTTCGGTAATAGGCTTTTTCTCTTTAATGATGTCCCTTAACCAGTCAATAGCCTCTGCATGATTTTGTGCTTCCAGGTAGTCTTTTAACGGCTTTCCCTTAGAAGTAAGTCCATACTGCAAAAAAAATGATGTTTCTTGAAGTGAAAGAGAGCTGCCTTCAATAGCATTCGAATTGTATGTCCAATCGATCTTAAATTTTTTATCTATTATTTCCATTATCTCTGGATGAATAGGCCTCAAACTATCCAGTCTACATTTTAACTTATCTATATCTTCAAAAATCACCCTGCCACCACCTAATTTTAAAACTTTCGTATTCTTAATTTTATATTATCATTCAATAAGGTAAATTGCAATAATTGTCAAAACAGGCGGTTTCTACTAAACACAACTTCCCCCACGGTCTCGCTGTCCTCTGAGCTTGAAATAAAATATTGGGAATAGGAAGGATTTTAAAATTTTATAGCGAATGTATATTATAGTGAGACGTCGTCTCATAATATGAACCTGCCAAAACTTTCATGAAAGGAGAGGATTCATATGTTAAACCTGGAACATGTGGGAATTTGCGCAAAAGACACGGTGGCGTTAAAAGACTGGTATGTCAGGCTTTTTAATCTCAAAGTGGTGTATGACAACAAAAAAGAAAAACCCACCTTTTTTCTAATGTTACCGGATGGCGGTTTAATCGAAATATATCCTGCGGAAGTTTCAAGTGAGAGTGTAAATAACAAATACCAGGGTATAAGGCATCTGGCTTTCGGTACAGACAATATAGAAAAGGAATATGAAAATCTTTTAAAGAATAACGTAGAAATCCTGACAGAATTGAGCACAAATGCAAAGGGCGTAAAAACCGTATTCTTCAAAGACATCGAGGGAAATATAATCCACTTTATACAGAGGCCCGAACCCTTATGCTAGCGCTACCGCTGAAGTGACAATTTCTAGGGCCCGTCAAAGGCTAACCCTCGCCTTCCGGTGGGGATGGGGGTTTGGGAGCAAATCTCCATCCGGGTCCGCGAAAATGTATCTGCAAGGTCAAATGTGTTTTCTATGGCTCGTAGATCATCTTTCGGGTCATGCCGCCGTCGATTACAAGGTTTATCCCGGTAATGAAGCTGTTCTCATCGGCTGTAAGAAAGAGGCACGCCCTGGCGATATCTTCTGGCTTTTTCTCCCGCCTGCTGGGCGGCAAAACACGCCCATTCATGATGTCCACTGCACCGGGATTCCTCCGCATGCTTCAAATCCTTTATAGCCTGGTTCAACCAGTCGAAAGCCCGGTTCGGTATAGGATGCCCTCCCTTCACTCGTCCTTAATATGATATCAATTTTCAGATAGTTTGTAAACTATATTTTGATAAAATCATGCTTATATGTGAGAGATGTTATACTTTTTACATCAGGGCGTGGTGATATTATAAAGGCTGCATCAGCTAACCTACCGTACCGTTGGATAAAATTGGTGCAGGGCATTGCGTGAAGGTTTCATGCAGGATTTTCGCCGTCTGGTAAATCGGCATTTGCCCTCGAGGAGCGGTTCGAGCTGAGAAATCACAGTCAGCATCAGGAGGATGTATAAAATGTCGGACGTAAAAGAGATTTAGACTGAACAGTCGAAAAAAGTATTGAAGATCAAACTGGGGTGTAAATCCGAAGGAAGTTCGAAAACAGACAAAAGAACTCATTGAAAATATTGATGCCTGAAGTTTCCCCGGCGGAGCAAAAACTTATAGAAGGAAGCTACTCCGCCTGAAAAATTGAGAGGGCTTTGCACCATACACATGTAGATGTTAAAAAGTGAGCTTGGCGGGACCATATATTTAAAGAGTGCTGGAAAATAATATCCCATTTTACCTTCTTACTTATAAGTCAGGAAGCCCGGGACTGTGACCTGGGCTGTTATTCACTCCGTCTGGATTGATAAATTTTTCTGATTTCATCGAACACGACATGTATTCCCTACTCTATTTATCACTTACAAACTGCTATGTCAAAGGCTATGCAGGCTCCGCCTTAAGGGCCTCCGCATATCCCTGGATGATGGAAAGCGGCGTTTTAAGGTCATGGGCCAGCGTCTCCTGCATCTCCCGCCTCTGCTGTTCCATCCTCCACTGGAGGACCAGCGACTTTTCCAGCTCATTCTTCATTTCATTAAATGCTTTACAGAGCCTGCCCAGTTCATTGGGAGCATCATAGTCGATGACGAAATCCAGGTTTTTCTCCCCTATTTTCACCGACGCCTCTATCAGCAGATTTAAAGGTTTTGCGATATTCTTGGCGAAGATCCTTGCGAACACCCAGGTGAAAAGGATTACATAAAAAAACGGGGAAAATATGACCGCAAAAAATATAATGGAAATCCACATTTTATCCGTTAAGCTGCGGTAAGTAGGAGCCAGAGCGTAGGAAAGGGATACGGCACCGGCTATTTTCCCCTGGGGATCTATTACCGGCACCAACCGGACGTACTTTCTTTTTAAGCTGAAAGTGGTGTTTATCTTTCTGTAGAGCTGGCTCTGGTCCTCTACGATTAACTCTTTATCTGTGCCGTAGATCCGGCGGCCGGAACTATCCATCACCTGGTAGGAGATGCCTTCAGCAGGAATGATTTTTTCAAGAGCCGCCTGCCCCGCGCGGCTGAAAATATACACCCCCCTCTTCCTTATATGATCCTCTATGTCGGGGATTTTTTTCTCGTAATAATTGGCCGGATACATGTTTTTGTATTCGATTTTCCCATACAATACAAAGCCCAAAAAATATGTGGCGATGGTGGCGGCGACGCTGAACGCCAGTATGAGTATGAAACTGATAATAAATTGAGCTTTTAGAGGCTTTTTTTCCATCATCTTATTTTCTCCTACCGGTAGCCGATACCCCATACCGTAGAAATATATTCGGTGTGGGGGTCGGCTTTGGCAAACTTTGCCTAATCCTCCCAAAAGCATAACCGTAAAGAATACTGCAGCGGGAATTATACCTTTCAGGCTTTGATTAAGGAAAAACCCTGAAGATTCTAACGGCGGCGGAAGTTTCACCCCGGGCAAATAAACCCCCGGCAGCATGCACAAGCGCACCGGCCACGCCCACGGCACCAAAGGCCACACCGTATTCCCAAGGCTCGTGGCCATCAGAGAAGCTATGAGAACGCCGACGCCGCCGAGGCCGATGGAATCGTCATAGGAAATATCAATTTAAACCCCATACCGCCAACTGGCACCGGCAGAGGACAAAAATACCATTTGTACCGTATCACCTCTATAACCGCTGGCGCAGGAAGGACGCTTCAGCCTTTATTACCTTTTCTGTATCGTTATTTCAGTGGAGCGGTAAGCCGGATGGGCCCGCACTTAAACGACTTTATTCTTTGCTCCGGTATGGAAAGTAATTTTTATTTCCATAAATTAAACTAACCCGCATTTATAAAGAATTTATAAAGTAAAACTGTTGACATCAAACCATAAACTGTATATACTGTTTATATACGGTTAATACTTTATATACAGAAGGGGGGTGCCTATGCAGATCATCATCTCCTATGCATCCAAAGAACCCATATATGAACAGATAGCCAGGCAGATCAAAAATCAGATACTGACAGGAGAGCTGTCGGCAGGAGATATGCTCCCTTCCATCAGGAGTCTTGCCAGAGAACTCCAGATCAGTGTCATCACCACCAAAAGGGCCTATGAGGAGCTGGAGAAAGAAGGCCTCATAGAAACCGTCGGGGGGAAGGGAAGCTTCGTATCGGGTGAGAACAAAGAACTTCTGCGGGAAAAGCGGCTCAAGATGCTTGAGGAAAAACTGGAGAAAGCAGTGGAAGACGCGCGGCTATTGGGTTTAAGCCTTGCAGAGCTTCAGGAAATGCTGGAACTTATTTATAGGGAGGGTGAAAAATGAACACTATACTGAAGGTTGAAAACCTGAAGAAAAAATTTAAAGACTTTGCATTGAAGGATATCAGCTTCAGCCTTGAGCGGGGCTATATCATGGGGTTCATCGGCCCTAACGGATCCGGCAAGACCACCACCATTAAGCTGATAATGAATTTGATAAAAAAGGACGGCGGAAAGGTGATCTTTTTTGAGGGGCTCGACAGTATCAGAAACGAAAGGGAGATAAAACAGAGGATAGGCTTCGTATATGATGAAAACCACTATTATGACGACCTGACTGTACAGGAGATGAAATATATCATCGCAAGGTTTTACACAAACTGGGATGAAGCTGTCTTTCAAAAATATTTAAAGAGATTTGAACTCCCTCCCCGGAAAAAGATTAAGGACCTCTCAAAGGGGATGAAAATGAAGTTTTCCATTGCCATGGCCCTGTCGCACCACGCCGAGCTCATACTAATGGATGAACCCACATCAGGCCTGGACCCGGTATTCAGGGCGGAAATACTCGAAATCCTCTCCGACCTCATGCAGGACGAAAACATGGGGGTGCTCTTCTCCACCCACATCACCAAAGATCTGGAAAAGATAGCCGATTACATTACTTTTATTAACAAAGGAGAAGTTGTGTTCAGCGACACCAAAGACGCCGTAATGGAAAGTTACGGTATAGTAAAGGGCGGTAGAGAACTGCTGAACGCCGATATCAGGAAGGAGTTTATCGGAATAAGAGAGAACGAGTTTGGTTTTGAGGCTCTGATCAGGGATGTGAAAAAAGCCAAAAGGGTCCTGGGAAGCAATGTGGTTTTCGAAAGGCCCACTTTAGATGATATCATGTTATACACGGTAAGGGGGAATAATAATGCTTAACCTGGTATTAAAGGATTTTCTTGTACAGAAAAAAACACCCCTGATATCCATCATATACAGTGTGTTTTTCTTCATAGTCTTTCGGGGGGATGTCTTCAAAGATTTCGTATATATCATGGGCTCTGTAGCCATAAGTTATATTTACCTCATGTATACCGTCAACCTGGATGAAAAGAACAAGAGCGATTTAATAATAAACAGCCTGCCGGTAACAAGGAGACAGGTGGTGATGGCAAGGTATTTATTTTACATCGCCGTGATATTTATCGGCATATTGATAATGTCGTTGGTAGGCATGATTCTTAAAACAGTCCCGGGATTTCCCGATCTTGCTTATGTAAAGCCGCAGGATTTCGTAACAGCATTTTTCATGATAGGCATCCTGGCTTCATTTCACACGCCTCTGGCTTATAAGTTCGGAATCAATGCAAGGTATTTTGATATGGCCATATTTTTTGGATTGTTCTTTGCTCCCGGTTTTCTGGCGGATTATATAAAAAGGCATTCCGGTCTGGATACAATCAACCACTTTATGAATTTAACACAGCATTCCAATTGGAACTCAATAGGTTTGGCAGCAGCAGGCTTCACCTTGATCATTATAATGATCTCCCTGGCGATTTCCATAAAAATATATGAAAGCAGGGAGTTCTGACGGCCCTACAAATATAAATACACGCACTGCACAGCCAGTCCCAGGTACGGGCGGAACCGGCGGCGGGCGCCGCTTTCAGAACAGAACGCGCCTGCATATTCCCCCCGGCTGATGAACAGCCGGGGTTTAACACACTTCAACCTGCTTTTTAATTCAGATTATTCTCCTTTCAGGCCTATTTCACCGGCCACCTTCTGCATACCTTTGATGGTCTCCTCGATGATCCAGTCCAGATCCATACCGAGCATCCTGGCGCCTTCTTCTATGACTTCACGATTTACTCCGGCGGCAAAACCTTTCTGCTTCCATTTCTTTTTGACGGACTTTACGGTGGTCCCCATGATGCTCTTATCCGGGCGCACCAGAGCGGTAGCG
Source organism: Thermoanaerobacterales bacterium (assembly GCA_012840135.1). GTDB lineage: Bacteria > Bacillota > Thermosediminibacteria > Thermosediminibacterales > Tepidanaerobacteraceae > Biomaibacter. Next base: position 36,966 of record DUMA01000018.1, on the reverse strand, counting down.
GTGATAAGGCCCGTCAGTTCATCGATGGTATACAGTACCTTCTCCATTCTTTCGGTGGGTTCTATATCGACGCATATTTTCCAGCCGTGGCTCTGGACGGCCTTTATGTATTCTTCAGGCCATCCTTCTTCGGTGAGTATATCCCTCACTTTCTTGCAGTGCTGTTCGGGGTACTTTTCGTAATCCAGGTCATGCACCAGGCCTATAATACCCCATTTTTCCACATCTTCCCCAAACACCTCAGCGAAGTGGCGCATCACAGCTTCCACTGCCAGCGCATGTTTGATGAGGCTTTCATTCTGGTTGTACTTTTTCAAAAGCGCAAAAGCTTCTTCCCGCGCAGGAAATTTTACCATGCCCCAACATCTCTCCTCCAGCTTAATAATGTATACTTCCATAAAAGCCGATCAGGGCGGCACGCGGCGCACGGCGGAGCCATGACATAAGGCGGGGGGCCGCTCCTAAATCCGAACCTTGCGGACGGCAGCTATATTGGGAATAAATTAAGGCCCGGGGCTTCATCGAGGTGCGAAACGGGAAGCACCACAGGCGAAATTAGTGCTTTCTTATCCACTCCGCCGCCTTTTTCATGCGTTTTACGGTTTCCCCTTTGCCCAGGAGCACTATTATCTCGAAGAGCCCGGGACCTACAGTCCTGCCGGTGATGGCAAGGCGCGTGGGGTGGATGAGCTCCGCGGCTTTGAGTCCCATGCTTTCGGTAAGGCTCCTGAAGGCATGTTCGGTAGACTCGTGGGTGAACTCGTCCAGTGTTTCCAGTGCTTCGGCTCCTTTGACCAGGAGTTCGGCGGCATTTTCTTTACAAAAATGCTTTTTCACGCCTTTTTCCTCGTATTCAGTCACATCTTTAAAGAAGAAGGCTATAGAATCGGCCAGTTCATCCAGAGTTTTGGACCTGTCTCTGGAAATGGCCACCGTCTGCTTGATATATTCATATTTTTTATTAGATTCTTCTTCGGTGATGATACCTTTTTTTATCATGAAGGGAATTACCTGATTTGTTATATAATCAAGGTCCAGTTCCCTCAAGTAATGGCCGTTTATCCACGTTAGTTTTTTTACATCATATATGGCTGCGGTTTTGTTGACCCTCTCCAGAGAAAATTCCTTCACGGCTTTTTCCAGGTCGAAGATTTCCTCATTGCCCTCCGGAGACCACCCGAGCAAAGTCAGGTAGTTTACGATGGCCTCGGCCAGATATCCCTGGTCCCTGAATTCCTCCACCGATGTGGCCCCGTGGCGCTTGCTCAGCTTGCTGCGGTCGGGGGCCAGTATCATGGGGACATGAGCAAATTGCGGGATATCATAGCCCAGGGCCTTATACACCTGTATTTGCTTGGGCGTATTGGAAAGATGTTCCTCCGCCCTTATGATGTGCGTTATGCCCATGGCATGGTCGTCCACCACACAGGCAAAGTTGTAGGTGGGTATGCCGTTCGACTTGAATATGATGAAATCGTCCAGCACCGAGTTTTCAAATACGACCTGCCCTCGGATGAAGTCGTCCACTACGGTCTGGCCTTCCTGAGGCACTTTTATTCTTACAGTAGGTTTGCGGCCTTCGGCTTCGAATTTCTTTTTCTGCTCCTCCGTCAGCTCCCGGCAGCAGCCTTCATAACGGGGAGCCTTACCCGCCTTCAACGCAGCCTCCCGGCGCTCTGCCAGCTCCTCCGGCGTACAGTAGCAGTAATAAGCCTTGCCCTCCTCCAGAAGTCTTTTGGCTTCTTTTTTATAAAGTTCCAGGCGCTGGGATTGAAAGTATGGACCGAGGTCTCCGCCCTTTTCGGGCCCCTCATCCCATTCCAGGCCCAACCACCTGAGGGATCTTACTATCTGCCGGGCCGATTCTTCTGTGGAACGCTCGGTATCGGTGTCTTCTATCCTTAAAACAAAAGTCCCGTTGTTGTGCCGTGCAAAAAGAAGATTAAAAAGCGCAGTCCTGGCCCCGCCTATATGTAAGCTTCCCGTGGGGCTCGGAGCAAATCTCACCCGAACTTTTTCCGACATTAAAAAACACTCCTATCGAACTTGATTTCTTAGACTAGTATACCATTGTAAGATGTCTTTTACAATGGTTTGGGCAAATGAAACCTGTAATAAATAGACAAAACTTTAGTTGCTATCTTTGGTCATCCGGTTCTATTTCTTTTAAGACTTCCCCCCATACTTCAGCCAAAGGTCTTTCCTTTTGCCTGGCCAGCCTTTTCAAATCTTCATATTCTGGACTCATCCTTATAACTTTATTTCCTCTTTTAGAAATCTTGACATGGATCTCCCCCAGGGATGTGTTTACCTTTTTTATTTCCCTGAAAAGTTTGGTGCGGTCCATTTCTATCTCCCGTACTCCCAGGGTGGTGGTATTTTCTAACATGGCCTTTATAAGCAAACCTTTTTTGTCTTCCGGGCATATACAGGTGAGCTTCACCGCCGGGCGGGTTTTTTTCATGATTATAGGAGTGAGATACACGTCCAGGGCGCCCTTTTCAAAAAGGCATTCCATGACTTCATCGTAAAGCTGGGGATTCATGTCATCGATGTTGGCTTCCAGCACGGCCACCCGGTCATGGTCAAAACCGTCTCGGCAGCAGAGGCCGCCCGGTAGCGACGGCGCAGCGCTATCGTCCCCATGAACCTCCACCTGCTCTATCAGCACAGCCCTGAGCACGTTGGGAGAGTTTCGCCGGGCTTTGCCCAGACCGTAGCCGGTCTTTTGGATAGATCCGGCCGGTATGGAGCCGAATTCGTCTACAAAGGTCGAAAGTAGCAAAGCTCCCGTGGGAGTGGTAAGTTCGCCTTCCTCGCCCCTGGAATATACCGGCACTCCCTGCAGCAGCTCCATCGTGGCCGGTGCGGGAACGGGCAGGATTCCATGGGCGCATTTTACTGTGCCGGAACCCACATTGACCGAAGAAGCATAGACTCTATCCGGCTTGAGCATATCCATCAGGATGAACGCACCCACTATGTCCACTATGGAATCCACGGCCCCCACCTCATGGAAGTGGATTTGTTCCGGGGATTTACCGTGGATTTTACCTTCGGCTGTAGCAAGCCTTAAAAAAGCATCCTTGCTCTTTTGCTTTACCTCGGGTTTGAGGCCGCTACTGTCGATTATTTCATATATGTGCTTCAACCCTCGATGAGGATGGTGTTCGTGGGCTTTTACGCAGACATCGGTCCCGACAACACCGCCGTTTTCTGATTTCTTTATTTCCACTTCGTAACCTTCCAGGGGCAGTTTGTGCAGTTCGTCCAAAAAAATTTTTTCATCAAGGCCCAGGTCTAGCATGGCACCCAGAAACATGTCCCCGCTGATGCCTGAAAAGCAATCGAGATACAATGTTTTCATACTGTTTCAGGTATCGTCTGGAAACGACCCTTCCCTCCTTAAAATTTACTTTTTATCCTTTCCCAAAATAATCTATTTTTTGCTGTTCAACCATCTCTTCTTTTAAATATGCATTTATTCTGCTATATGATAGATTGACGTATTTTTCTTCTATATCATACCCTACATAGTGCCTTTGACATTTCAGTGCTGCAAGGCATGTAGTGCCACTCCCGCAAAACGGATCTAAAATTACATCTCCTTTAAATGAATACAATTGAATCAATCTAAAAGGCAATTCCTCGGGAAAAGGTGCCGGATGGCCAATGCTTTTTGCAGACACTGCAGGAAACGTCCATACACTCTTGGTCCATTCCAAAAACTGTTCTTTACTTATTGTGCTCTCCTTACTTCCTTTACTTCCCCTTTTTCTGGCAAAAGATTCTTTGGAGAATACCAGAATATATTCATGTATATCTCTTAATACAGGGTTGGCAGCTGAAAGCCATGTTCCCCAAGCAGTGGAAGGGCTTGCACTTGAAGCCTTATTCCATATAATTTCTCCCCTCATTAAAAATCCTATTTCTAACATATCCTCAATTATATAACTATGTAAGGGGATATAAGGTTTTCTGCCAAGATTTGCTATATTTATACATGCTCTTCCACCTGTGACTAGTTTTTTGTAAACTTCTTGGAAAACTCTTTTTAATAATCCCCTGTATTCTTCTAAAGATAAATCTTCATCGTATTCCTTTTTTACATTATATGGTGGCGAAGTTATCATCAAATGAATACTGTTGTCAGGTAATTCATTCATATTTTCACTGGATTTGCAATAAATCTTATCAATTACATCAGGTGGAATAGGATTCTCTTTGTACCTTGTCGGCTCAGGCACTTTGATATCTGCATAAAGTTTGCTATTATAAAATTCAGATGAGTCATGATTGATTCGACCTGGAGTGCCAAAAGAACTGGTTTTTGTGCCATATCGCTTATACATAGATTCCGGCATTTTCTCACCTCCGGATTAGTCTTAAAAAAGCTTCACCCTTTTTTTCATAAGAAGTTTCTCTATTTGCTATTTCAATAATCTTACCGATTTCTGCCTTACTTTTCATGCCTGAAAAGAAATTAATCTCGCTATAAAGAATGGAATTTATGTAATCTCTGAATTCATCAAAACAGTCGAATCTATAATATCCTTTTTCTTTAGTTTGCTTTAAAGAGTTATTTTCTTCATCCGATGGTTTAGGGTTAACTGATAAAAATCCCTGAATAACACCAGCTTTTTTAATATTATCAACTTTTTCTTGGTAGCTATTTGTTATAGGAGTATTGGTTATAACAATAATTGGTATTTTTGTAGCTTCTTCACTTGAAACTCTTATATTAATACTTTTACCAATGGCTTTTAGCATCGAATCAGAACGCAGAAGGCCAGGATTTCCCTGGTGTGTATGAAAATCACCTATACACACTAATTTATTACCATCTATAGCATCATTTACGTATTTCCAATTCCATACAATTGACATTTTAACTTCGATGATCATAAATATATCTTCTGCTTTTTGATTTTTCCCTTTTTTTGCTGTTATTGCTACATCAGCTGGTGAGTTCTCTGTTAACTCTATTTCAGGACATACGACCCCTGTAATAGCAAACAGGCCTTTTCCCGAAACGATTTTGTTCATTAAATCCGATACCCATTTTTCTGTAAAGGTTCCTATAAAAGAATTTCTGCTCTGCAGGGTACTTTTCTTCCCTTTATATCCCTTTGGCCAATAAGCCACATACTCATTATTTTCCGTAACATAGAATAATTGTTCAGGTGTGGCAATTCTCAGAGATTCCTCAAAAAATTTTCTTTCAACTTCTTTATTCCATAATTGCATTATTTATTGACCTCCGCTTTACTCTCCCCTTCCCCCAGTCTGTTTATCTGATGGGCGGCGAATCCTGCTCCGAAGCCGTTGTCGATATTGACCACGGTGATGCCTCCGGCACAGGAATTCAGCATGGTGAGGAGGGCCGAAAGCCCGTGAAAATTGGCTCCATAGCCCACGCTGGTGGGCACGGCGATAACGGGTTTGTCCACAAGGCCCGCCACCACGCTGGCCAGGGCTCCTTCCATGCCCGCCACCACTATGATCACCCGGGCTCTGTGCAGCACTTCCATGTTCATAAACAGACGGTGTATGCCCGCCACCCCAACGTCATAGAGCCTTTCCACCTGATTCCCGAAGACTTCGGCGGTGACGGCGGCCTCTTCGGCCACGGGGATATCCGATGTACCGGCGGAAACCACCGCTATGGTCCCGCTGTTTCGAGGCAGCTTTTCTTTCTCGATGACAAATATCCTGGCTTCATCATGATATCTTGCATCCGGCGCTATTTTTTGCACTTCTTCAAAGACAGTTCTATCTGCCCTGGTACCCATTACGACGGCGCTTTTTTCAAGCATATGACGTACGATTTCAACTATGCGGGGCAGGGTTTTTCCCTGGCAGAAAATAACTTCAGGCACGCCGCGCCTTAAAGCCCGGTGGTGGTCGATTCTGGCAAATCCCAGGTCCTCGAAGGGCAAGCCTTTAAGGTGCTCCATTGCCTCATCTATGGATATTTCACCTTTCTTCACATTCTCCAGCAAGTCTCTCAGTTTTTCCAAATTGCCTTTTCCTCCTCTTTTAGCACCTCATTCATGCTGCCGGTCCTGTATCCTAAAAGATCCAATGTTACATACGAAAACCCCGCTTCTTTAAGCATGGTCGCCACATGCTCCCGCAAACCCCTTTCAAAGAACCTGGCCATCTCTTCGGGCTTGACCTCGATACGGGCTATGTCGCCATGGCTTCTCACCCTGTACTGGGAAAACCCCATATCCCTCAATACCTCCTCAGCTCGTGCCACCCTGTCTAATTTCTTCCGGGTAATTTTTTCACCATAAGGGAATCTTGACGAAAGGCATGCAAAAGACGGCTTGTCCCATGTGGGAAGTCCCATCCGCCGCGAGAGGGTCCGTATTTCGTCCTTTGTGATGCCCGCTTCCTTCAGAGGACTTCTCACTCCCAATTCTTTTACAGCTCTCATCCCAGGCCTGAAATCCCCTGTATCGTCAAAATTGGAACCATCCACCACGTAACTCAATTTCTCCTCCCTGGCTATGGCCGTCAGCTTCCCGAAGAGCTCCCTTTTGCAGTAATAACACCTTTCGGGGGGATTGTCAGAAAATCCGGGTATATCCAGTTCTTCGGACTCAATTATTATATGCCGGGCTCCCAGCATATCGGCGAGCTTTACGGCATCATTCAATTCCCTTTCGGGATAAGTGGCGGAGCGGGCCGTAACCGCCAGGACCCTATCCTTTCCCAGCACATCCAGGCAAACCTTCAATAAAAAGGTACTATCCACGCCGCCGGAAAATGCCACAAGAACACCGGCTAATTCTTTTACCACAGATTTCAGTTGTTCTAACTTTTGTTCCAAATCCTGTTCGGTTGGCATCCTAAAACCTCCATTTAAAAAATATATGTGTCACGGTGTGTCACGGGGATGGTTCTTTTGACACACCCGGTGTGTCATGGGTTTGTCATAGGGACGGTTCTCTTGACACATCGAAGTGTGCCTGGGGACGATCCGTTGACTTGTCTTTTTCATATATCAGGAAACCGATCTTATATCTTATTCTATTCTTTTATACCAGCCTTGCGCCGTCGAATTCCTCCGCAATCCTGTCGGCCAGGCGGCTGTAACGCGCCATGGCTCTGTTGTTATGTATGGCAATGCTGAGAGCTTGTTTGGTGCCCACCAGCACCAGCAGCTTTTTTGCCCGGGTTATGGCCGTATAGAGCAGGTTTCTCTGCAACATCACATAGTGCTGGGTGGTGATAGGCATTACCACTGCTGGAAACTCGCTGCCCTGGCTCTTGTGGACCGAAAGGGCATAAGCCAGGCTGAGCTCTTCCAGGTCCTGGGACTGATAAACCACTTCCCGATCCTGTCCGGGTTCGTCAAAGGCCACCAGCACTCTGCCCTCTTCATCAATTTTTATTATCCTACCCAAATCTCCGTTGAACACTTCCTTGTCATAATTGTTTTTTATTTGCATGACCCTGTCACCTTCCCGGAAGGTAAGGGAACGGAAGCGCCATTCCTTTTTACCCGGGTCAGGAGGATTTAAAAGCTGCTGCAGTTTTTCATTGAGATTCATTACTCCAACTATTCCTTTTTTCATGGGGGTTATGACCTGAATATCTTCCATGGGATCAAGGCCGGCGTATCCCGGCAGTCTGGTTTTAACCAGGGCCAGAACGGTATTCAAAATCTCTTCCGGCGGGATCACCTGTTCAAAGAAAAAATCCTTGCCTTTTACGTTGAGATAGGGGAAGAAACCCTGGTTTATTCTGTGGGCGTTTACCACTATCATGCTTTCCCTGGCCTGGCGGAAAATCTCGTCCAGCACCACAACAGGTATTCTACCGCTGGCTATAATTTCCCTAAGCACGCTGCCGGGACCTACGGAAGGAAGCTGGTCTTTATCGCCCACCAGAATGAGCCTTGCGCCGGGTTTCAATGCCGAAAGCAGGTGGTGCATCAGGATGATGTCCACCATGGAGGTCTCATCGACGATTATTACATCTTCATCCAGAGGTTCATCCTGGTTTTTGCCAAAAGCCATGCTTCCCTCTTCATAAGCCTTGTATTCCAGAAGCCGGTGTATGGTTTTGGCTTCATAACCGGTAGCCTCCGCCATGCGTTTGGCGGCCCGACCCGTAGGAGCTGCAAGAGCTACTTTTAGTTTCTGGCTTCTGAAAAACTCTATAAGGCTTTTCACCGTGGTAGTCTTGCCGGTCCCCGGGCCTCCCGTGATGACCAGGACGCCTGAAGCTGCGGCCGCTTCCAGGGCTTCCCGCTGCCTTTTTGCAAGCTTTATAGAGCACTTTTTCTCTATGTTGTCTATGTGTGCGTCCGAAATCCTAAGGGGTTTATCAGCCATTGCAGAAAGCAAAAAGAGGCGCCGGGCCACAGATTTTTCCGAGAGATAAAAGCCCGAAAGGTAAATTTCCTCCCTGCCCCAGGTTTTTTCTATCACCACATCTTCTTTTTCCGCCAGTGCCCGTAGAGATTGTTCCAATAAAGATTCGTCTTCTATTTCCAGAAGATCCTTGGCTCTATGTATGAGTTCCTGTTTCGGCAGAAATACATGACCGTCTTCCGCGGCATTCAGAAGGGTATATTTCAGGCCTGAGGAGAGTCTCTCCGTAGAATTTTCGGCCATTCCCATCTTGAGGGCAATCTTATCGGCGGTCTTAAAACCTATGCCGTAGACCTCGTCCGCCAGCCTGTAAGGGTTTTCTTTCAGAACTTCTATAGACTTTTCCCTGTACTTTTTATATACTTTTACAGCGACGCCCGGCCCTATACCGTATTGCTGCAAGAACAGCATTATCGCCCGGGTCTCCTGCTGTTCCCTGAAAGACTCGGCTATCATTTCTTTCCTTTTCTCACCGATGCCCTCCAGTGTGAGAAGCTTATCGGGAGACTCCCCCAAAACCTCCAGGGATCTTTCGCCGAACTTTTCGACTATTTTTTTGGCCGTAACAGCACCTATACCGCGGATTACACCTGAAGCAAGATAATTCTCAATATCTTTTAAACTGGCAGGCATCACCGTTTCATAATGCTCCACTTTGAGCTGGTACCCGTAATCTTTGTGCATCACCCAGTTTCCCCTGAGCTTCAGCACTTCCCCCACTTCCAATGATGGAAAATACCCGACGGCCGTCACTATGTCGTTGTTCTCTTTAATAGAAATTCTGGCTACTGTAAAGCAATTTTCCTCATTGTGATAGGAAATCCTCTCTACGGTGCCTTCTATTTCCACCATGCAGGCCACTCCTGACGTAAAATTAGCTCTAAAAGGGTGCAAAAATCCTGCGTTCATTGTAGCATTTTTTGAGGTACAGTGCAACACAGGCCTCTAATTTTCGAGGTTCGGGATTCGAAGTTCGAGGTTTGATTAAGTTGGAATTGTCCTTTATGGCAATTCCCTCTATTCGAATTACGAACGTCTAACTTCGAGCATGCCGTCCCCTTCTTTTCTTTGTCTGACCTCCCGCTTCCAGCTTCCGGCCTCCGAATTTTGCCAGATTCCAAAAAAGAGGAAAAGGTGGACTTTTGTCGAATAAAATAGTGTTTTAGCAAATAAATTCTAGTGAAAGGATTTAATGAATTTTGAATAAGTGAATAAATAGTGCCTGGCATCTTTGGAGGGATACATATTTTAAGAAAAATTTTTCTTGTCCTGGTCCTTATTTTTGCAGCTTTATTTTATACACTGCTTTTTAGGAGCCTTAATTCGGTTTCGGTATATGCCGGGGGAAAGCCCGTGCTGGTGATAGAAAACAAGGTTTTCGAAAATCTCCAGCCATTTATAATTGAAAACGGAAATGTCCTGATTTCATATAATATTATTAAGGAGAATCTTGATCCATATATTTTCTGGGACCCCGTGGAAAACAAGGTCACCATCACCACATACAACAAGACGGTCCGCCTGAAGACCGACAGCCTGACGGCCATGATAAACACAAAACCCGTGGAGATTTCCTTTCCGGTGAAAGTCCTGGGTGAACCGTACATACCCATAAGGCTTTTGGAAGAACTATACGGGATAGATGTCAGGGTGCTGCCGGATTATGACAGGGTCATTATCGACAGAAAGGTGGCCGTCAGAAAAATGGGCAGGACCCTGGGGCGGGAGGTTGCAGTGAAACTTTCCCCATCATGGTTTTCGCCGACGGTGAAGAATGTGAAACAGAGCCAGGAGCTTACTGTGTACGGTTATGAAAAAGGTTGGTACCAGGTGAGGACGAAAGATGGGGTAGTGGGCTTTGTGCCCGGGAAAAAACTGGAGGTTTTTGAAATGAGTTTCAAGGTGGAAAAAGCTCCGGAAAAGTTTGTACAAAATCCCGGGCGTGGAAAGCTCAACATGGTGTGGGATTACATTCACAGTGCCACTCCAGATGTGCACCGGGAAAATGCCCCCAAAGGGCTCGATATAATTTCCCCTACATGGTTTTCCATAATCGATGGCAGGGGCACCATCGAGAGCAAGGCAGACATTTCATATGTAGAGTGGGCCCACAAGAACAACCTGGCGGTATGGGCTTTGATTGATAACAGTTTCGACCCCAATATAACCCACGATTTTTTAAAAAGTTCCGAAGCTCGGGAAAACATCATCAGGCAGATCCTGATGTACGCCGAGCTGTTTCACCTGGACGGCATAAACGTAGATTTTGAAAATATCAACCTGGAGGATAAAAACCTTCTGGTTCAGTTCATGCGGGAGCTTGTACCTGTGATGCATGAAGCCGGCATTACCGTATCCCAGGATATCACCGTTAAATCCCAGAGCGCCAACTGGTCTTTGTGCTATGATCGCAAAGAACTGGGAAAAATCGTCGATTATCTCGTCTTGATGGCCTATGACGAGCACTGGGCCGGCAGTCCGGAAAGCGGTTCGGTGGCTTCCATAGGCTGGGTGGAGCGTGGAATAAAGACACTGCTGGAAGATGTTCCGCCCGAAAAAGTGATCCTCGGCCTACCTTTTTATACCAGGGAATGGGAAGAAACTCCGGGACCTGACGGAACACCGGTGGTAAAATCCAAGGCCCTTTCCATGGCCCAGGCCCGGGAAACCCTGAAAAAAAACAAAGCCCGCATGTCCTGGGATGAGGCATCCGGCCAGAATTTCGCCTATTATACCAAGGGAGATTCGGTTTACAAAATTTGGCTGGAAGATGAAATGTCCATTAAGCTCAAGACTTCCCTCGTAAGAAAATATGATCTCGCGGGGGCGGCCGCCTGGAGAAAAGGATTTGAGGAATCACCCGTATGGGATGTAATTTTTGAAGTTTTAAAAAGCCCGGGCAAGGTTTAAGCCCGGCTATTTTTCAGTATTTCTTAAACTGGACCACCTTGTTTCTGCCGTCCTGTTTTGCCCCGAACAGCAGCGCGTTGTCCGCCTTTCTCACCAGATCGTCTACCGAAAGAGCATCATCGGGATAGGACGCGACGCCCGCGCTTATGGTTATATACAGGCCCTTGCCCGATGCTGTCCTGGCAAGCTCCGTTTTTTCCACAGCCTGCCTTATTCTTTCGGCAATGCCTGCAGCTTCCACCGACGATATGTCCGGCAGTATGATGGCAAATTCTTCACCGCCGTAGCGCCCCACCGAATCCTTTGCCCGCACGTTGTTTTTTAAGACTACTGCCAGATTCTGGAGTATCTCATCACCTATCTGGTGGCCATACATGTCATTAAAGGCTTTAAAGTGATCAATATCTATTATGATGAGGCTGAAAACCCCGCCGTTATATTTTACTCTGTTGACCTGCCGCTCCAGTTCATCATAGATGTACCGGTAATTATAAAGTTTAGTAAGACCGTCAGTGATGGCCATCTGTGTCGTCCTGTCGAAAAGTCTTGCATTGGAAATGGCCACCGCCGCCTGGCTCGCTAGAATGCTCATCAGGGTAAGGTGTTTCTGCGTATAAACAAAGTTTTTCGAACTGGTTAGAGCAATGGCTCCTATCAGTTCACTGCCGCTTATCAGGGGAACGGCCATCATAGACCTGGTATCTTTGGGCAAGCCCGGCAAACGTAAAAATCTGAGGTCGTTCTGACAGTTGTTTACAATTTCACCCTTCCCCTTCAACAGACAGGAACCGGTAATCCCTTCGCCCGGCTTTATTTTCACATCTTTAAACTTGCTGTCGCTGAAGCCGTCGTACACTGCGGGCACCAGGGCTCCGTGCTGGTAAACGAAAAGGCATGCGGTATCCCAGGGGGCAAGATTTTCTATGGATACAAGAACTATTTCCAGCACTTCGTCTATGTCCAGGGTGGACGTCATGGTGGCAGCCACATCGTAAAGGGCTCTCAGTTCCCGGTTGGTGGCTATAAGGTTCATGTAAAACCTGTAAACATATACTATTATCATGTACGGAAGAAACACGAAAAATATCGAGTAAAAGCCGAAATGTTCGTAGGTTTCGGCCATGATAATGCCGGCGGGCACCGCTATTAGATATGTCGTGGCATCATTTATTAAAGATTGCCCCAATTTTATAAAGAGTTTCTTGTGCTTGTCAAGGTAAATATAGCCTTCCACCATAAGGTTATTCATAAAAAAATATGCAATTATTCCCGCGCCCCGGGCGACAGCAGTATGAACCGTACCATAGCCTGCAAAGACTTTAGATGCAATATAATAGGCACCGAGAGCTCCAAAAAAACTTATCATGTACTGCCCTATATTGAAAAATATGATGCCCAATCTCTCCCTGAACTCATACTTTCTGCGCAGGTAGCACTGGGTAATAAAAGTGCTCAAAAACTTCATGGCAGCAGCGGGAATTGGACCGAAAATCAAAACAGATGCATAAACGAAACCGAATTCCATGGTTAAAAAACTGTGATTAATGTGTATTACATGAAGTTCTGATATTACCATAAGTATTAAGAATATCAGAAAATTCTCCCATGATTCCCGCATTTTAAAACCGCAAATTCCGGTAAATATAAGAAATAACCCGATACCAAGCCCTGCCACCAGCCAGGTATATTTTTTTACCGAAAGCATATATATGCCCCCACAAGTTTATTTTTATATATATTCTACACAAATAGTATATTTCCTTTTGGGAATATAAAAAAAAAGACCCTCAGTTTATTTCAGGGTCAACACCACGAAAGAAAGGGGGGCATAAAAAGAACTAAGGGGTAAAACTTTGAGAAGAAATAGGGCTTTTACAAATATAATTATAAAATGTATTGGAAAAAATTGATATCACTCGGTTGTCCTAATTTACATAGTATTTTAGACCTATTTCGACACTTTTTGTCTTAAAAAGTCATCAATATTTCCCGCATGTGTCGTAAGATCCAGAAATAGTATCGCAGGTTTATCAATATATTTTAACGTCTCCTGCATGCACGCCTTCGGCGGCAGCTCCGGAAGCATCAACACCTTTAACCCCGGAAATGTCAGTGAAAGCCTCTCAAGGATCTCTATGGTCTGGTCTGAAGAACCGCCATCTACTATCCAGAGTTCCTCCGCTCTGCCGTTATGATGCCGGTAAAATCCTCTTACGATACCTTCTATTTTATCCTGGGCATTTTTGACTACAATCACCGTTTCGTGCCTTATACCGGCATTTTTGCGGAAATAAAACAGGAAAAATACTTGAAAAACATATAATACTCCGAACATGGCAAATACCGTCATAAAAATGATTACAATGTCGAAAGGCATGATTCTTCCCCCTCCCGGAACTCTCATGTATACATATTATTCGGAAGGGGGCCATACCGTTACTATACCAGTTTGTTTTTGAGTGCAAAAACTGCCACCTGGGTCCTGTCCTGAAGATTTAATTTTCTTAAAATGCTGCTCACGTGGTTTTTCACCGTTTTTTCGCTGATGGCCAGTCTGGACGAAATCTCGCTGTTGCTGAGGCCTTCAGCTATAAAAGCGAGAACCTCCTTTTCCCTGGCAGTAAGCGGTTTGCCCGCGCCGGTTATGGGCTGGGTCATTCGGTTGTATTCGGCGATCAGAGCCCGGGTAAGGTTGGGCTGAATATAGGTTTCCCCGCGGCTGACGGATCTTACGGCATCTATCAGGCCCTGGGGATCTATATCTTTGAGTATGTAGCCCGATATTCCCATCTTGATGAGTTCCAGAAGGTATTCCCGGTCATCATAGATGGTAAGTATTATTATCTTCGTATCCAGCCGTTCCTTCTTTAATGCTTTTGTAACTTCTATGCCGTTCATCTGTGGCATGTTAATATCCAGCAGAACCACGCGGGGCTTTTTTGCCTTTATCTCTTCAATGGCAGAAATACCGTCTGAAGCCTCACCAATTACTTCGATGTCTTCCTCCATCTCCAGTATTTTTCTTAACCCTTTGCGGACCAGCACATGGTCGTCTACCAGTACCACCGATATCTTGCCCATCAATCTCCCTCCCTTCTTCCCTTTACGGGGATTGTTATAAAGATTTTTGTGCCTGCACCCGGAGCTGTCTCTATGTGGATCGTACCGTTTAAAAGTTCCGTGCGCTCTTTTATGCTCAAAAGTCCGAAGTGGTCCTGCATTTCTGATCCGGCCGTCCGGGCGTTTAAATCAAATCCGCTGCCATCGTCAGCTATCACGAGGTTCACCAGGCCACCGCCGATTTCAAGTTTTATAACAGCATTATTCGCATTGGCATGCTTCTTTATATTTGAAAGGGCTTCCTGAATTATCCTGAACAGCGTCACTTCTATGCTGGGGTCCATTCTCATTCTGTCGCCGAATATTCTAAAATCGGTATGTACCCCTGTGTCTTCCTGGAATTCGGAGCACGATCGCCTCACCACGGCCTCGAGGCCCAGGTCATCCAGAGCCGAAGGTCTTAAATCGAATATGATCTTGCGAAGTTCCTTGAGGGACCCCCTCACAATCTCTTTCAGCTCCTTTAGCTCCTCTTTGGCCCTGTCCAGATCCTTTTCAAAAAGCTTTTCACATATCTCGGCCTGGATTATGATATTGGCCATGGTCTGAGCCGGGCCATCGTGAATATCCCGGGCCACCCGCCTTCGTTCTTCTTCCTGGGCTTTTATGATCTGGGATGCAAAGTTGCGCTTCTGGGCCGCATCGGTAAGCTGCCCGGAGATATCTTCCAGGTTGCCCTTAAGGAAGCTCAGGGCGACTCCCACCTGCATGGTGAGATGCTCGGCCTGCTCCAGGATGGTCATCATGCTCTTGTAGTTTCTTTCAATATCGTTTCTCTTTTCTCTGAGTTGCAGCTCCCTTTCCTTTTCAAGAGACAGCTTTATCTGTATATCCCTGGCTTCTTCGTAAGCATTCTTTATATCATCTTCACTGTATTTTTTAAAATCCCGGCTCACCATCATGAGTTTGAACTTTGCAGCTTTTTCCTGTTTTTCAAGAGCATCGACCCTTTCTATGGTCTCTTTTGCCAGTTGCTTTACATGAAGCAATTCTTTTTCAAGGCGCTGACACTCGCGCTTTGAGTGTTCAGCTATGTTGAAAATCTCCTTCTGGCCTTTTTCCACCGCTTCTATGGTGGAATCAATCACCTGGTTGAGGTATGATATGTCCAGCCGGTTTTTTTTCAGATGCGACCACCTCCTTTTTGGATAATATTCGACAGCAGCCGAGTATTTCCTTCTTTTTTACAGAAATAGCAGCCATTTACAGGCTGCTTGCTTGTCTCCTCAAGAGTTCTGCTTTATCTGTTTTTTCCCAGGAAAGGTCGAGGTCCGGCCTCCCGAAGTGGCCGTAAGCCGCTACCTGCTTGTATATGGGCCTCCTCAGGTCCAGGTCTCGAATAATGGCTCCGGGTCGCAGGTCAAAGTTTTCTACAATAAGTTTCTGGATTTTTTCGTCGGATATGACTCCGGTACCGAAAGTATCAACCATGATGGATACCGGGTGTGAAACCCCTATGGCATATGCCACCTGGACTTCGCATTTTTTTGCCAGGCCTGCGGCTACAATATTTTTCGCCACATATCTTGCTGCATATGCTGCGGAACGGTCCACCTTTGTGGGGTCCTTGCCGGAAAAGGCGCCTCCACCGTGTCTGGCATAGCCGCCGTAAGTGTCCACTATTATCTTGCGGCCCGTGAGCCCCGAATCCCCATGGGGCCCTCCCACCACGAACCTGCCGGTGGGATTCACATATATTTTGGTGGCGCTGTCCATGAGATGTTCCGGAATGACCTTTTTTATCACATGCTCTATGATATCGGCTTTGAGAGTCGGAAGTTCCACCGATGATTTGTGCTGGGCGGAAACCACAATCTTGTCCACCCTCACGGGCTTTGAATCCACATACTGGACCGTTACCTGGGTTTTCCCATCGGGCCTCAGGTACGTAAGCAATTTTGATTTCCGGACTTCCGAAAGCCTTCTGGCAAGCTTGTGGGCCAGGGAAATGGGCATCGGCATGAGCTCGGGGGTCTCGTCCACCGCAAAGCCGAACATCATGCCCTGGTCGCCGGCCCCGATCCTGTCCAGATCATCGTGGGCTTCCTGGCCTTCCCGCAGCTCATAGGCATTGTTTACACCCATGGCGATATCCGGGGACTGTTCATCAATAGAAGTGAGCACGGCACATGTATCACAATCAAAGCCGTATTTCGCCCGCGTGTATCCTATTTCCCTTATGGTTTCCCGGGCGATTTTGGGTATGTCCACATAACAGTCAGTGGTTATCTCTCCCATAACCATTACCAGTCCGGTAGTTACGGCGGTCTCGCACGCCACCCGTGCGTAAGGGTCCTTTTCGAATATGGCATCCAGTATGGCATCCGACACCTGATCGCATATCTTGTCTGGATGGCCTTCGGTAACTGATTCTGAAGTAAATAGGAAATCTTTTCCCATTCTATACCTCCTTTTCTAAGGTAAGGGGACGCACCTCCTTTTCTGAGGCATTCCTCTGGGGCAGGCGGAGGAACGTCCCCTTTATAATCAGGGGACGCACCTCTTTATAGCAAAGGTCGAATGTAGAGGTCAGATTAATTTGGATTTGCCGAAATGACAAATCCTTCTATTCTGACTTCCGACTTCCGATATCTGACTTCCGATACTGGGGCAGGCGGAGGAACGTCCCCGTTTAATCATTCAAAGGCATCGGGATTCACCCTCATGTCGAAACCGTTTTTCATATTGTTCAGGGCTACTCTGATACTCTCGATTATCATCCTCTGTATGAATGGATGGTAGTAAAGGGGTCTTATATTCATATGGAGCAGCGCAGATAAAGCTACCTTTGCCAGCTCTTTTTGGCCGGATCTGTCGAGAAAATCAGCCGACAGCTCCATCATTCTTTTAATCACATGGACCTGGGGCTCGATCAATTCCTGGGTAAACTTTGAAAACAGCTTTTCCGCTCTCTGAGCCGTCATTTTTTTTATTGTATAGCCTTTTTTCGACTTGTTTTCCTCGGCGTAATCGTATACCCTGGGCTCCGCTATAAACCAGTCGTCAAAAAGCCTGTAATTGAACAGGTCAAAGGTACTTTTGAAGTATTCATTGTTGCTTGCTATCTCTTCCAGGTCGTATTTCTCAAAGGACGGTTTGTATGATTTAGGTTTCAGGTTATAATTCTGCTCCAGAAGATGCTTCCAGAAAAAAAACTGGTACGGTATTTCAATGCCCTTTTCCTGGTTGAGGAAAAGCGCATCCTTTATCAGTGCAACCGCATATTCCATATTGCATTCTGCGATGAGGGTGGTCTTGGCAAGGTCTTTGACCGAGGAGTTAAATTCCCTAGTGCTTATCTGCGGCACGCCCCAGCAGTCTTTAATGCCCGTATCGGCATTGAGCAGCAGGTTCATGGAAGCGAGCTTTCGGGCTTTTATAGGATTTTTCCAGGCGATCCAAAGTGCTCGGTTCCCAAGGCCATCTACAGAGGAAACGATAATTTTCACAGGTTTGTCAAGTGCCACAGGGGGATGGGCTATTTCCATCTGCACGCCGCTAAATTTTAACCTCTGAATCTCTCTCTCAACGATTTTCCGGGTGCGGTCATCATTTACAGTATTGACCAGTTTGCTGAGGGCAAAAAGAGATTTGCCGCTTTTTATCTTTCCAAGAGCTTTTATGGCTTCCTGGGCTAAGGGAACGTCATCCATCGTAGCAATGATTTCCAGCAGCCCCACAGCCCTCTCATCCTTCAGGTCGCCGATGTCTTTGACATATGATAGTTTCATATCCGGAGGGAACTCTTCCATGTCGTCGAGGATATACAGAATCATAAAATAATCCTTGCTTATGTCTTCCAGCATCTCCGCAAGAGATTCTGACGCAACCCTGTCGAAATCCTTCATTATCATGTCCAGGGGTAGCTCGCCCGCATCCACGCCGTAATGGGACAACACAGTAAGTATTCTTGCTTTTACCTTGTCAGAAATATCCGGCATGATCAGGATATCCATCAACGGGGCCACCACATCGTAATTATCGGCATACTCCAGAGCGTAGCAGACCACAGGAGCCAGTCCTTCGTCATTTTCTCTCAGTTTGGCAAGGCATATCTGTACTACCTGTTCTCCCATGCTGAAAAGTTTTTTCATCGATTCGTTCATCTGCCAGATGGTGTATTCTTTGTCCTTTAAGGATTCCAAAAAATCTACTATTTTTCTTTTATATAAAAGCCGGTAATCGACTTTACATGCTTTTTTAGGGGTCCTTTTTTGCATGGGTCGCTCCTTTCTTTTTATCGAAATGCCGCTTTGTCTATTATATTACATTTGTATCTTTTATGCAATGCTACCTTTATTTCTCCATATTCTGACCGTAGCATCTTCTGTAAAAGTCTTTTAAATAGCATGTTTCCTCCCCGCTCAGGGAAAAAGGCTGGCCCAATATCCTGGATTTTATGAATATCTCCGCAGTCTTCTCCACCATCATGCTGAGCTTAAAGGCTTCCTCCAGGCACCTGCCGACGGTCACCACGCCGTGGTTGGCAAGCAGCACTGCATTCCTGTCTCCAAGGGCGGCAAGAACATTTCCGGCCAGTTGCTCGGTACCCGTCGGCGCGTATTCGGCTACCTTCACCGGCCCGCCCACCATGGATGCCATATCTTCCATTATGCATGGTATCTCCACCCGGGCTGCCGCGCAGGCGCTGGCGTTGATGCTGTGGGTGTGAATTATGGCCTTTACATCGGGCCTCGCCCTGTAAATGGCCGCATGCATGGGCGTTTCTACGGAAGGTTTGCGCCCGGTGCCGATGGGTTTTCCGGCAAAATCTACCGCAGCTATGTCTTCCGGTTCAAGGATGTGGTAGTTCATGCCGCTGGGGGTGATGACAAATATTTCCTCATCCTCTTCTCTGGCGCTCAGGTTCCCCCAGGTGGCTACCACCAGACCTTCTTTTACGATCTTTTCTCCGTATTCTACCACCATCTGTTTTAACTTCAGCAACATATAATAATCACCTTTCCCGTGTATTGATCGATGTTGAAACAGCGCCTGCAAAGAATCTTTTATGTCATCCTCGCGCTCTTCAGCTCTTCGCCGCACCGGCAGCTCCTTTTATCAGGAATACGCCTTATTATATCATAGAGGAGGTCTTTCAGCTTGCCTATGTTTTCATTAAACACACGCAAAACCATTTCATGACTTACTGGCTCTATATCAGGATTTTCTTCCAGCCCTACGTCGTAGTCGGTAATGAGAGTGATATTTGCATAGCAGATTTCCATCTCCCGGGCTAAAACCACTTCGGGGTACTGGGTCATGTTTATGACTTCCCAGCCATGGCTCGAAAATTCCCGGCTCTCAGCCTTCGTTGAAAACCGCGGCCCCTGGACAACCACTACGGTGCCCCTTTCATGCACCGGCAGACCCTTCTCCTTCGCCGCCTCGATGGCTATCTTCCTGAGCTCGGGACAATAGGGTTCGGCACCACCTATGTGGGTGGTTATGGGCCCATCGTAAAAGGTGTCTTTTCGGCCCCAGGTGCGGTTTACAAACTGGTCGCAGATCACAAAATCTCCCGGTTTTACATGGGGCTGGAGGCTACCGGAGGCGCAGGGGCCCAGTATCCTTTTTACCCCCAGTTGTTTCATGGCATATACGTTTGCCCGGTAGTTTATCATGTGGGGCGGAAGAGTATGGCCTTTGCCGTGCCTTGGCAAAAAGGCCACCGTCTTATCGCCTATTTTTGCCAGGGCTATCTTATCGCTGGGGGGACCATAGGGGGTCTCCACAGTTATCTCCCTGACATCATCCAGAAAGGAATAAAATCCAGATCCTCCGAAGACGCCGACATCGGCTCTAAATTCCAATAAAATCATCTCCTTTTTAATAATATTTTTTTAATTGGTCACTTATAGAGTCCATCCAAAATTTTGAGATTGGCTTCCTGATTTATTTTAATTTTTTCCCTATCTTGCGCCGTATATAAAATTTCATGTACCGGAGCCGGCCATTCTCCACATATATCGACCCCTACGATAGTCTTGGTTTGGGATATGATTTTCAAAAAGTCGACGAGTTCATTCAGTGTCATGGAACCCTGATCCCAGTTAGTAAAAGATTCTCCGGGTGAAAGTACATCCTTGTCGATACTGATATATAATGGCTCAGGGCTATCCAAAACTTGTTTTATTACCTGTGACAGTTTTTTTTCATGGGGAATATTTTCCGGGAAAAAGGCCACCTTCCCGTAAAAGCCCTTATCTGAAATGGCTTCATCTTTAGGGTTTAGCCCCACTATAATACATCTTTTTATTTTCTTTTGCAGGAGAGCTACTCTCACCCATGAGCCGCAGCTTATGGTACCTGGCAAAGGTTCAATCATGTCCGAATGATGATCAAAGAGTAAAAGTTGTGGTGTTATGGGTAGTTTATCCAGAAAATATATTGTTAAATGGTGAAAATCTCCGGTACCTAAAAAAGATATACCCGGTTTAAGATCATGAAGATGTTTTTCCAGGTTTATAAAATCCTTCAATTCCCCGCAAAACCTTACTCCCCTTACACCGGTTAAGTCTATGGCTTGATTGCATCTTGCCAGCAATTCTCTTTGGGAGTTGATACCACTATCGGTTTTTAAAACATTTATCCTTCTCAATTTCAATAAAGTTCTACCTCTTTTACTCATCTATTATATACACTATTTTACCATATTACATAAATATTTAAAGGTGAAAAAAAACTGCGAAAATCTTCGCAGTTTTAGTTATTAATCTTATTTGAGCAATTATTTTCTCTCTTTTTGCATAGCCATGTTCAAAAAATATAATGTTCCACCCCATGCTATGCCCAGAACTATTATCATCATTATCAAACTTCCCGGAGCCATAAAACATCTCTCCCTTCTTTACCCATTCAGGCAGATATCTTGTTCGAGGGACCTGCAGATTTTGCCAGAACGTTATTGTATGCATAGAATATGAGTATTGCAATTATCCACTGCATGAACATAGTGGCCGGACTGTATGTCTCAAACGGATTCCACCAGGTATCGGGATACCAGGTGAATTCCTGATACACCCACCATCCGCAGATTACGGCAAACATGGCGGGGAACAGGCGTACGCAGTAGTTCCACCATCTGCCCACATGTATATCCGACACGGGGTTTATGTCTTCCAGTCTTGCCTTCTCAAATCCATATTTTGCTATAGCCAATGACACCAGTAAACCGCTGACTAATAGAGCTACGCCCCAGACCTGATCCTGGTTGTTTAAGAATTCCACATTTATTGCAGAAGGTAAACCCGCCAGGAAGCTTGCTGTTACGACCAGGGTTGCTGCGGTCTTTCTGCTCCATCCGGCGTCCATGAAGTTCCTTATGACCACTTCATACATGGCATAGAGAGATGTCAATGCTGCAAAAGCCATGGCCAGGAAGAACAGCGTCGCTACCAGCTGACCGCCGGGCATCTCAGGGAATAGCTTTGCGAGCCATACAAAGGTGAGGCCAGTGTTGCCCGAACCGATGGCATCATCTACATTATTGGGTGCTAGGGCAAATATGGTGGGGATTACGGCCATGGCGGCTATTAGTGCCGCAGAAGTATCTGCAAAACCGGTAATGAAGCTGTTGGCCGCAACATCCTCTTTTTCCTTGGTATATACCGCATAGGTGATCATAAAGCCCCAGCCTGCGCCGGTAGACCACGCCGATTGCGTAAACGCCTCCAGCCAGACTTTGCCGCTCAAAAGCTTGCTGAAATCAGGGTTGAAAAGATATTGAAGTCCACCTACAGCATTGGGGAGCGTGAGAGCTCTCACCATACCGATTATCAAAAGCACAAAGAGTGTAGGTATCATGAACTTCGAAGCTTTCTCTATGCCGCCCTGAACTCCTCTGAATACTACAAAGGCCGCAAGAGCTACAGATATGAGGTGGAAAAGCACTCCCTGCCAGGGTGTTGCTATAAATCCGTCCCACAATGATTGGGTATCAATACCGGGTTTTAAAACTCCTGTAAGACCGTAAACAAAGTATCTAAGAGTCCATCCCATGGTGACCGAATAGTATGCTCCCAGAGCGAAACATACAAAAGCCACAAATCCGCCCATCCAGGTGTACTTTTCACCCATGAAATCCCTAAAGGCACCCACGGTCCCCTTCCTGGTACGGCGCCCTATTACAACTTCCGCTATAAGAAGCGGTATACTCCAAACCAGCAGTGCCACAATATATGCGATCATAAAAGGTCCGCCGCCGTTACCTGTTGCGACCCTGGGAAAACGCCAGACATTGCCCGTACCAATAGCCTGGCCCATGGCTGCAGCTATGAAACCGAACCTGGTTGCAAAGGATTCTCTCTTTTCCATGCCATTTCTCCTTTCTGATTAAAATTTAGTCGTCACGTGGACGAGGCTTTTCCAGCCGTTTCTCCCCATAACCTGATCCTGTCTACCCGGAACTAAAACTTCCCAAAACTTTCTTTCCACTTTGCGAAGATGTTGGAACCCGAGATCCTAAAGATAAAAATAAGTTTACCTCAATATCTTGCTTTCTCTTCCCCCACATCTTACCCCCTTTCAGAGTATTACAAGTTTTTGGTCCTTGCATAGAAACTCCTTGCCTTGCTGAAATATTTTGTGAATGATAAGGTTTCTTTGCCAGGACCGTCCTGTGATTTTCGGGTACTCAGTATACTAAATAGTTTGTCAGTATACTGGGTAACCCGGTTTGAATATTATATTATTTCTACAAAAAACATAAAATTCCTGCTTATTGTGTAAGATTTCAAAAATATTTTATAAAGCATTTTTTAAGTTTATTTTGCCCGAATTTTTCTAATAGGAAAAGGCAGGAGAAAAAGATCCTGCCTTCAATCTTTCCGTCATTATTGAACAAACCTGTCTTTTAACTTTTCCATGACCTGAGGCATGGATGTGTACTCCATCTCATCCAGGGGCAGCCTGTGGGGTTCAAAGGGCCCAAGACTTCTCATGTAATCGGCTATTTCCAAAGCCTTTTGCCTTGCCCTGTCATAAGCCACATCAGCGAAGAGGTCCTGGGGGCCGACGAGCTTTCCTTCTGCCAGCTGGAACCCCAGTGCAATGACTCTTGGCGGCCCATCAAAGCGCGTAGGGGTGGATTCTTTCTGAGAGACGGGAATGATAGGGCCGAAGTGGGATCCGCGCATCCATCCTGCCACAAGGTGGGGATTGGAAAAAGGTTCCAGCGCCTCTCCCACCGCCGGCAGGCCGTTCTGGCAGCGCACTATAAGCACCGGATCGTCCTTTCCCACATACCTGCCTGCCATCAGGTTCATTCTCTGGGTAGAAGACACCGCCGCTATTTCCCCATTTTTGCGGTATACGGCACGTACGGCATACCTGTTGGCCGCTCCCAGAAAAACCAGCATGTCGTATAATTCTTCCGGACAGGAAAAGGTCACTTTCTTGTTTTCGATTAGATCCAAAACCTCGAATTTAAAACCGTCGTGCATCTTGGGGTCTATGACCAGGCCGATGGTGTTGAAGGGGTCGGCAAACATCTTGTAAAGCGGTAGATTCCATGCCCCGGGCTCGGTCTTGTCGGCCATGAAAACTATCACGGGTTCGCTGGGGCGCTCTTCAAATTCCATCTCCGCCACTCCCGGACCCATGCCCCTGATATTTCCTGAGAATGAATCTGACAGCAAGTCCTGACCCGCTCCGTAAAGCTTCAATTTCCTGGCAACCTGAGTGCATGAAAGGAATGTCTCCCATGCCAGCCTGTGAATCTGCTCATTGTCCACACCTTTCCGGTGAGTCATCACAAGATTGATGTCATCGCCCACACAGGTCACTTTAAAATCTTCCAGTAGTCCCTGTCCCTTTTGCTCCAGAGCTTTCTCCGCCTCCTGCAAAAGTTCCGGATGGACGCTACTGTGGCCCACAAAGCCTCCAATATCAGCCTTGATTACGGATAATGTAATTTTCCTGCTCATAAAAATACCTCCCGATGTTTTCTAGTAAATGCTCAGATTTAAATCAGATATCATTTTTGTGTTTAATGTGCTATACTAAATATATATTCTACGCATATTAAAACTTTCCTTCTTAATAATTTTATTTTAATATACTTTAAATATTGAATTGTACATCATTTATTTGGATATAATCGCCTATATGTGAATTTTTTGTCATTTCTTTAATTTTTATATATTTTGTATTATAATATAAGTACAATGATGAAAGGGGGTTTTGTTAATGGACTTTCCCAGATTGAAAATAGGGTTAACCGGGGTTGTTCAAAAGACAATAGAAAAAGAAGACACCGCTCTTGCCATAGGCAGCGGTGCCCTGAAAACCCTTCTCGCAACACCTGCTCTGGTAGCCATGATGATCGAGGCGTCGGTCAAAGCCGTTGATCCTCTATTGCTGGAAGGTTTCATTACCGTAGGAAAAGTAATAGATATAACCCATGAAAAGCCCACCTGTCAGGGGATGACCGTAACTGTAAAATCAGTGCTGAAGGCCATTGACGGAAATAAATTGACTTTTGAGCTGACCGCTTATGACGAAGTTGGTATAATCGGAAAAGGTTATCACGAACGCCATATTGTCAGTCAGAAAGGCATCCTTGAAAAGGCTGAAGAGCGCAGAAAGCTTCTAGAAAGCGGAATGGCTAAAGCACTTTAACGGCATCTATGGTGTAACAGCCTGCAGAATTTCCTCTGCTGTTATATCGGAATAAACGCCGACCCTGCCCAACCTTTCAGGCAGTATAAAAGTTATCTTTTCATTTAAATTCTTTTTATCGAGGCTCATACTTTCGATAAGGCTGTCCGGATCGGGGCGGTGCGGTAAACCTTTCGGCACTGCGGACTTGACCAGGCCTTCGATGCGCAAAAAGGTCCTTTCATCAATAAGCCCTCGGTGGAGGGCTATTTTTGCTTCAAAAACCATACCCAGAGCTACTGCCTCGCCATGAAGGAGGGTACCATAGCCGAAAACCGTTTCCAGAGCATGTCCCACGGTGTGACCAAAATTCAAAATCATTCGAAGCCCATTTTCGACTTCATCTTCCGAGACGATTTCTGCCTTTATTTCACAGGACCTCTTTATGGAGTGAACAAGGCCGGTTGTATTTTGCCTTAGATTTTCTGTATATTGTTCCAGCCAGCGGAAAAAATCCTCATCCCTTATAATGCCATATTTGATAACTTCCGCCAGCCCCTCGGCAAACTCCCTTTCCGGGAGGCTCAGGAGAGTATCGGGATCAATAATCACCATTTTGGGCTGGTAGAAGGCTCCCACTATATTTTTGGCCCGGGGAAGGTTCACTGCCACCTTACCTCCCACACTGCTATCCACCTGGGCAAGGAGTGTGGTGGGAACCTGTATGAACCCTATTCCTCTCATATATGTAGCCGCTACAAATCCCGCCAGGTCCCCCACTACTCCGCCTCCCAGCGCCAGGATGGCGGACTTCCTGTCGAGTCTGTAGTCCAGGGCTGCGTTATAGAGGTCTTCGGCCCGGCCGAGGGATTTGCTGGATTCGCCGGCAGGGACCACATCGACAAAAGTTTGAAATCCTTCATCTTCCAATCCTGCCGCAAGCTGCCGGGCATATAAATCCACCACATTGCTATCCGTTATGACCAGGATCTTCCGGCCGGAAAAATGCTCTCTTACAATTTTACCAATTTTGCCCAAAATTCCACGCTCTATAAAAATCGGATAAGACCTTTTGCCCAAATTTACAGTAATACACTCCATGCTTTCATCTCTTTCTTTCTTGATTAATAGTTGCATTATATTCGTGAAAATTCTTTCGCATTTCCTCAATGCTGTCTCCACCGAACTTCTCTACCATGGCTCCGGCCAGGACCCAGGCCAGGGCGGCTTCTCCCACTATGCTGGCTGCTGGCACGGCGCATACATCCGACCGCTCGATGCTGGCGGCAAAGGGTTCTTTTGTTATAATATCGACGCTTCTGAGGGGTTTGTACAGTGTGGGAATGGGTTTCATGGCAGCCCTCACCACTATGGGGCAACCGTTGGAGAGGCCCGCCTCCAGCCCTCCCGCATTGTTGGTCTTTCGATAAAACCCGAGAGTCTTCTCGTAAAAGATCTCATCATGCACCTCGGAACCCTTTTTGCGCGCCGCCTCAAATCCCAGGCCTATCTCCACGCCTTTGATGGCCTGGATGCTCATAAAAGCCCAGGCTATAAGGCCGTCAAGCTTCCTGTCCCAGTGGACATGGCTTCCCAGGCCTACAGGGACATTTGTAGCCACAACTTCAAAAACCCCACCCAGAGAGTCACCCTGAGCCCTCGCTTCATCTATAGCTTTCATCATCCGTGTCGACACTGCTTCATCTATGCAGCGCACCGGCGACTTATCAGCATCGGTTAAATCTTCAATAGAATAGTCGCAGGATTTTAAACTTACATCGCCTATCGATATCACATGGCTCATTATTTTAATGCCAAAGTTTGCAAGAAGCTGGGCTGCCACAGCCCCTACCGCCACCCTGGCGGCAGTCTCCCTGGCGCTGGCTCTTTCCAGCACATTTCTTATATCCTTCTGATTGTACTTAATGGCACCTGTCAGGTCTCCGTGGCCGGGCCTGGGCTTTGTTACCGGGAGCACTTCCCGGTCCTTCCAGTTGTCATAGTCCAGGTTTTTTATCATGAGCGCAAGAGGGCTTCCTATGGTTTTACCCTTTCGGACGCCGCTCAGAATTTCCACTTCATCCTTTTCTATCTTCATTCTTCCGCCGCGGCCGTAACCTTGCTGGCGCCTGAAAAGCTGCCTGTTTATATCTTCTTCATTTATCTCAAGATTTGCCGGCAGACCTTCGATTATGGCCACCAGGGCCTTGCCGTGCGATTCTCCCGCTGTCAAAAATCTCAACATGAATTAAGCCCTCCCACCGAATTACACTTTATTACGCTTTGCCGTGTTTTCCCGTCATTCTTCCGTAAAGCCATCGACCGAACCATCTTGAAACAATATTGAAAAACAGCACCATGATAATCAGTATGGCCGAGGCTCCGTCGGCTATCTGTCTTGCATCGGGAGCAAGACCTTCGCTGTTGACCTTCCAGATATGCACGGCCAGAGTTTCGGCCGGCCGGAATATATACAACGGGGAGTTCATGTTAAGGGGATTCCAGTTGTTAAATTGCAGGCGTGGTGTGGTTATGCCCGCAGTATAGAGCAGTGCCGCAGCTTCACCGAACACGCGGCCTGCAGTCAGGATGATTCCCGTCACCAGTCCCGGAATGGCCGCCACCAGCACTACATGCACTATGGTCTGCCACTGAGTAGCTCCCAGTGCAAGGCTCGCTTCCCTCAATTCCCTTTTGACACTTCTCAGGGCATCTTCCGATATCCTCGTCATGACTGGAAGATTGAGCACAGTCAGGGCCAGCGCTCCTGATAATAGAGAAAAACCCCATTTCAAAACCGTAACGAAAAATAATAGACCGAAAAGTCCTATGACTATGGAAGGAAGGGATGCCAGAGTTTCTGTGCAGATCCTGATAATTCTTGTCCATCTGCTTTCTCTAGAGAATTCAGAAAGGTAGATGCCTGCTCCGAGGCCCAACGGAATGGTAAATATCATGGTAAGTATCAGTAAAAGAAAGGAATTGAAGATTTGGGGCCCTACTCCGCCTCCAGCTCTGAAAGCGCTGGGAGGGCTTGTCAGAAAATGCCAGTTGATTACTCTAAGGCCATGGTACAGAATAAAACCTATAAGTGCTATTAAGAGCAAAGAAATAAAAATCGCAATGGAATAAAAGATAATGGTGGCTATTTTATCGGAAGTTCTGGCATTCATCATTTTACAGCCCTCCTGGTTTCAATGATCCTGATGAGCATGATAAACAAAAAGGATATGAACATCAATAACAGTGCAATAGACCAGAGGGCATCGTTCCACACGGTCCCCATCACCGTATTGCTCATTTCCATCGTTATTATGCTTGTCATGGTATGCATCGGTTTTAACAGGGAATCGGGCATCCTGATGGCATTTCCTATGACCATCTGTACCGCCAAAGCTTCTCCAAAAGCTCTAGCAAGGCCCAGGACGACACCCGTCAAAATCCCCGGAAGAGCTGCAGGAATAAGCACCATCCTTATGGT
Organism: Thermoanaerobacterales bacterium; assembly: GCA_012840135.1. GTDB lineage: Bacteria > Bacillota > Thermosediminibacteria > Thermosediminibacterales > Tepidanaerobacteraceae > Biomaibacter. The sequence goes on along the minus strand of DUMA01000018.1, from coordinate 8,469 downwards.
CTGCCAGCGGGTGGCCCCAAGAGCCAGGGATGCTTCCCTGATATCGTTGGACATGGCTTGAAGGCTGTCGGTGGAGACACTGGCTATGGTGGGAAATATCATGATGGCCAGAACTATAGATCCCGCCAGGAGGCTGAATCCAAGGCCTCCTATATGGTTTCTGATAAAAGGCACCAGCACGCTGAGACCTATCCACCCGTAAACAACAGATGGTATGCCCACAAAAAGCTCAATTACAGGCTGAAGGACTTTGCGGCCCCAACGGGGAGAAATTTCCGACATGAAAATAGCTACACCAAGACCGAAAGGGGTGCACAGAACAAGCGCCAGCAGGGATACCGCCACGGACCCTGCTATGAAAGGTAGTGCCCCTACCAGCGGTCCTCCCTCGGATTTGGGCGCATCGGGCCGCCACACCTTCTCAAATAAAAAATCCGCAATGGACACCCCGTCTTTAATAAAAGTGGACAAACCCTTTGAGGCAATGAATATAATTATCGAAATAGTCGTCACAATAAGAAGGCTGGCACATAATAATGTAAAATTCCTGCCAATTTTATTCATGAGCTTCGGGTTAGCCATAAATATGTCTCCTTCTTTAAATTATTCCAATAAAATCATAGCAAGTATACATACAAATCATGTTATAAAATTGTTAAGTTTATGTAAAGTTTGTGTAAATTCCCGTAGAAAAGCCCGGGTTTTGACCCGGGTGCAATTTGACGGCTTTTATTGTTATTATTCCCATTCGATCGTAGACGGCGGCTTCGAAGTTATGTCATAGACTATGCGGTTTACCCCGGGGACTTCATTGACTATGCGGGTGGATATGTTGTCCAGTACTTCTGCGGGAAGCCTCGCCCAGTCTGCTGTCATGCCGTCTTCGCTCACTACCGCCCTGACGGCCACCGTATAGGCATAAGTGCGTTCATCTCCCATGACGCCGACGCTTCTTATATCCGGCAGCACCGCAAATGCCTGCCACAGTTCCCTGTAGAGGCCGGCTTTTTTTATCTCTTCGTATACTATGGCATCGGCTTCCCTCAAAATATCCAGTTTTTCAGGAGTCACCTCACCCAGCACTCTGATGGCAAGGCCGGGCCCCGGGAAGGGCTGGCGGTAAACTATTTCTTCGGGAAGGCCCAGCTGGGCGCCAATCCTTCTCACCTCATCCTTGAACAAATCTCTCAGGGGCTCTATGAGTTCAAATTCCACGTCTTCCGGCAAGCCCCCCACGTTGTGATGGCTTTTTATGACCGCAGCAGTCTCGGTACCGCTCTCTATGACGTCCGGGTACAGTGTCCCCTGGACGAGATAATCTATCTTTCCAAGTTTTGCAGCTTCACTCTCAAAAACCCTTATAAATTCCTCTCCTATGATTTTCCTCTTTTTCTCAGGGTCCGTCACTCCTTTAAGCTTTTCGAGGAAACGCTCGGCTGCATTCACGGCTATTAAATTAATGTGGAACCTGTCCCTGAAGGTTTTCTCCACGCTTCGAGCTTCATTTTTCCTGAGCAGGCCATGGTCTACGAAAATGCAGGTGAGGTTGTCGCCGATGGCTTTGTGGGTTATCAATGCCGCTACCGAGGAATCCACCCCGCCGCTTAAGGCGCAAAGGGCCTTTTTGTCCCCTACCGTTTCCCTGATTATTTTTATCTGTTCCTCCACGAAAGCCGTCATGGACCAGGTGCCGCTCAAACCCGCAATGCCGAAGAGAAAATTGTTCAATATCTCTTTCCCCCGGGGGGTGTGCACCACCTCGGGATGAAACTGCACCCCGAAAAGATTTGCGCCGTTGCCTATGGCGGCATGGGGCGTGTTTGCTGTATGGGCCAGAGTTTTAAATCCCTCGGGCAGAGCCAGAATCGAATCGCTGTGGCTCATCCAAACGGTCATCTTCGTCTCCAGATCGCAAAACAATCCCCCCTCTTCATCCACAAAAAGATCCGCACGACCGTACTCCCGGGCTCTTGCAGGCTCAACCTTCCCTCCCAGCAGGTGGCACATAAGCTGCATGCCGTAGCATATGCCCAGAATCGGGATACCCGAGTCGAAAAGTCGCCTGTCGCACACCGGCGCATTTTCAGAATACACGCTGGCGGGACCACCGGAAAATATGATGGCCTTCGGCTTTTTTGCCAGGATTTTTTCCAGGGGTGTTTTGTAAGACAATATTTCACAGTACACGTGGGCTTCCCGCACTCGCCTGGCAATCAGCTGGCTGTACTGACCCCCAAAATCCAGAATGATGACATTTTCCTTGACTTGCTGCATTAAATGACCTCCGTTTCCGACCATAAAAATCAAGTCCATTTTATATTATCCCATAAAATTTAAAGCTTTTCCATAATGTATTGTAAAAAAACTACCCCAAAAAAGACTGTTAAATAAAAACCCGCATGCATTATTCCGCTTGGAAAGGCTCCCGCGCCTTCCGCGGCAGCAAGCCGCATCATCAAGAGCCAGTCCCATGGATAATACATGCGGGCCGGTAATGCTCGCCGGCAGTCTATTTTTCTGAAGACAGTCGGGCATTTCATTTAGTATTGCATCGAAAATCGTATATGCCATTTTCGGTTATAATCATATCTATTTTTATATCGTGTTCTTCTGCGGGCAGGCTTTCGGCCATCTGCATCTCAAAGGCCACGGCTACTTTTTTAACGCCAGGCCCAAGCTTCGGCAAAAAACCATCATAGAACCCAGCTCCGTAGCCTATTCGGTTGCCCCTTCTGTCAAAGGCCACCCCCGGAACCACCACTAGATCTATTTCCTCGGGAGGTATACCTTCCTCCCCCTCCGGCTCCAGTATGCCGAAGGTGCCCGGTGAAAGCTCTTCAAGGCTTCCGATTTCTACCGCTAGAAGGCCGCTTCCCTTCTTCACCTTCGGCACCAGCACCCTCTTGCCTTCGGCCAGGGCTTTTTTAATGGCATATTTGGTTTTTACCTCATTTCTGGCATCGACATAAAACATGATGGTCTTTGCCTGCCTGTATTCTTTAATGGAAAAAAGTTTTGACATAATCTTTGCGCTTTTTTCCATTATATCCTTTTCATCAAGTTTTAACCTGTTTTCAATAAAGATTTTTCTCAATTGTTTTTTGCAATTCATGGCATCTTTTTTCGATATCAAAGGAACAGCCCCCTTTTGCCCTCCCATTTTCTCTATCCTTATTTTCCTGGCTTTTATTAGTTTTTTCTCAAGGGCTTTTTGAAGGTTCATCCCTCTACTTCTTGCTATATTATATCATAAATGTCCATTTTTTCGGAGATGAAGATGCAGGTTTTTTGTGGCTTTTGGGGGTTTGTTTTTTCAATAGAAATACATGTTTTTTGATGCCATTTAATAACTCAGAAAGTTAAATCGGCACAGGGATTGTTAAGATATGCAGATACAATTCCTGTGCCTTTCCCATTAATATCAAGCTAATTTTATACAACACAAGCGCTTATCTTAGAATAATAGGATTGCCTTTCCAGAATACTTCTCAACAAGATGCTTGTTATATTCATCACCGCCGGGCATATTCCCGCTTCTAAAAACAGGAGGTGTGTACCCTTTAGATACCAGATACTTGCAGGTTTCCATTACGAGGTAATTTGCAGCAAAACAGTTGCAAAATGTGGATGTGGGGCCGACATTCTGTTCACAGCCATCGATAGAAATGATAGCATCACCGTACGGCAGATGGTTATTGATAAAGATGTCGACGGATTGATACAGATTTGCACCTGAGGGATGACGTGAAGGATGATCCTTAGGAATCCTGTCTGCAAAGGACCTTGAAGTAATGGCTATAGTTGTTACCCCAAGTTTTTTCGCTTCAAGGGCACAGTCAATTGTCATGGCATTGATACCATAGGCATTTATGATAATAAGGACTTCATTAGGAGTTTTGCCGACACCATAAGAATTAAGAACGGCAGCAGCATAGCCAGGAATTCTCTCAACCTTCATAGAGCGGAATCCGCCATGGCTAAGATTCGTTCCGGGATCTAATATGGCGTTGATGCAGGCAAATCCACCTGCGCGGGAAAACATTTCCTCTACTGCCATATTAGAATGTCCACCTGGTCCTATAACATGAATGACCTGATCCCTCATAATTGAATCGCCAATAACAGCAGCAGCTTTTTTGACCGACTCTTCCTCCGAAATTATTTCATCAAATATAGATGATATTATTTTCTTATATTCTTGAACTTCCCTATTCATTTTATTACTCCTTTCGATTTGTATTATTATATTTTCAATTAAAATCGCCCATTGTAATTAGTAATGGAAAATCAAACAGCAGCGTGGAAAAAGAACATTTTAACATAATCACATTCCTTATCCCTCTTAATTGAATGGTACAAACCTGGCGGAACGATAAAACATATCCCGGGATAAAGTTTAAATTCACTTTCCCCCACCAGGGCACTGCCGGTTCCCTCTAATACGTAAAAAACCTCTTGATCTTCATGAATACCGCCCTGTTTGTATTCCAATTGGGTATACATTAAAAGCCCGGTCCTGCATCCCGCCTGGCAACCGTTTTCTTCTGTCAGTAACGGTATGTATTCATATTCCTCGAATTTAATCGGGCTTATGTCAACCTGATTAACATATAACTTCATAATAACCTTATCACCATCCTTATTTGGCTTCAGTTGCCGTATTGCCTTTAAACGAGCTGATTAGCCGTGGTATCATAAATATTGCAGATAAAATTGCAAATACAGGCAAAGCCGAATAGGACCATAATTGTGACCACATAATAGATGGGTAAATGAGTGCCTTCTTAGTTGCAGCAGTTTGTAGACCTGTGTAGAAAAGCATAAAGAAGAAAGCAATACAAATGATATTAATGGCAATAGTCAATATCCGTTGTACTTTTTTCGGCATCTTATTTACCAAAAAATCCATTATCAAATGTTCTTTGTGGTAAACAGCTACAGCCATAGACAAACAAATCATCCATACTACACAAATGACAGTCACATCAGATACCCATAACAAAGAATAATTAATAAAAGTTCTGCTGATTATTTCTAACATATTTATTGCAAAGATGATAATAAACAAGGCACTTGAGATATTAGCCAGTAAATCTGCTATTTTATCCAATATTTTTTTCATCACATCACCCTCCAAACACTAAATCCGGAAGAAATGTTACTATGTCCGGAATGTATGTTGTAAGAACTTGTGCAATCAGTAATGCTCCAACGAAGGGAATTGCTGCCTTGGTTACACGTTCAAAAGGAAGGCCTGAAATTTTTGTTTCTAAGAATAACAGTGCGCCTACGGGCGGTGTAATCAAACCTATCATAAGATTGCAGATCATAACTGTACCAAAATGCGTAGGGTCTATGCCCAACTGAGTGGCGATAGGCAGAAGCAAAGGTCCAAAGATCAGCATGGCGGGGGTTGCATCCATAATCATGCCAAGAATTAAAAATAAGATATTGCAAAACAGTAAAAACATAGCAGGTGACATGTCATACTGATTTATCAGTTGAATAAGCTGAGTTCCCAGTCCCTCGACTGCAATCATGTAAGAAAAAATGCCAGCTACTGCAAAAAGAGCCATGATAGCTGCAGAAAACAAAGCAGTATTTTTAAAAGCCTTGAACATACCCTTGAATGTTATTTTTTTATAAACAAAGATGCCTATAATCAGTACGTATGCCGTAGCAAGTATTGCAACCTCAGTAACGGTAGCCATTCCCGAGAACACACCAACGAAAATAATTGCAGGTGCGATCAGGGAGAGCCAGGACTCCCGAAGGACTTTCCAAAATCCCTTCCATGTCATAGTGCCTTTGTGGGGTTTCAAATTCATCTTTCGCACTTTTATGATTACGACAACTCCCATTAATAGGGCCATTAATAAACCTGGAATCATAGCACCTAAAAATAATCGGCCGATGGACAAATTTGTAATCAGCGCTAAAAACACCATTGGTATACCCGGCGGAATAATTGGACCCAACACGGCACCTGCAGCATTACAGGCTGCTGAGAAATCTTCAGGATAACCTTCTTCCTTCATTTTTGGCAGCAGTACTGGGGAAATCGCTGCGGCATCGGCAGGCCCTGAACCGGAAACTAAAGAAAAAATGACATTGACAACTATGCAGGCGTGAGCAAGACCTCCTTTAAATTTTCCGATAAAGAAAAGTGAAAAGTCCAAGAGTCGGTCAGTCATACCTGATATATTCATCAATTCCCCTACAAGAATAAAAAATGGAATTGCCAATAATGGTATATTAGCCAAACCGTTTATCATGTTATTTGATATCATGGTTAACGGACCATTACCGGTGGTAAGCAAATACGTACTTCCGGCAATTGCCATGGATATAAAAATATCCATACCAAGAAACATAAAGACGAACATAACAATAAAAATGATAAGTATTGCCATTAAATCCATCCTCCTTAGTAAGTTATACCCCTCATATTCTGAGGGGTATAACCCCTTCCATATTAAGCAAAAGCTGGTTCTACTTGTTATAATTAGCTTTAAATTCCAGTATTTTGTCTATAGTGCCTGTAGGCCAAAGTCCTCCAGCATCATCGATTTCCTTATAAAAATTTGCTCCCAGTTTATCCCGAATTGATTTTACATCAATCTCAACATAAGTCATATGTTCATTTAAGAACTTCATAGTTTCATCCATAGATGCAGCAATCAGTTCAGCTTCATAATTTACAGCCTTACGGGCAGCTTCCTGTAGAACGGCCTGCTGGTTGGGAGATAATTGTTTCCATATATTTTCACTTATAAATATTGCGGAAACATCCCTGATATAATCAGTCTTCATAAAGTATTTCTGTACTTCATAGAGACTGTTATTTTTAACTGTGATAAAATTGTTTTCCTGCGCGTCGACTGTTCCCTGCCTTAAAGCCATATATAAGTCGGCAAATGGTATAACAACAGGTGTAGCACCCAATTTTTTCATTGTCTGCTGGACCAGTGCCGATTCAGCTGTTCTAATTTTCAGGCCCTCGAAGTCCGCTGCAGATCTAATAGGTCGATTTGCTGTCAATTGTCTAGGTGGAAGTTCTCCCGCAGCAGCGAGTACTCGCACTCCTGTAGATGCAGCAGCCTCTTCAAACCATCCTTTAGCAATATCGGAATCCAAAAATGCCTGCAGTTCATCGTGGCTATTCCAAATGAAAGGCGCTGCAACAGCATTAAACTTTTTGGCACCTTCAAGCCAGCTATAACATGATAAAGTGTTATAAAACATATCTGTTATACCGTTTGGCATACCACTCAGCATGTCGTTAACAGAGCCAAGAACGCTATTAGGGAAAGTTTTTACGGTAATATTGGCAGAGGTATTGCTGTTAACTATTTCTGCAAAACGCTCCATGGCTAAGGTAGCAGGATCATTTTCTGTCTTTATTCCGGCTAACTTGAGTGTAAACTTTTTCTCTGTTGATGGAGAATTTGTTGTTGATGTGTTCGCAGGAGCTTTAGGTGATGCAGGTTGATTAGTTTTTGTGGAACCGCATGCACTGATTACCAAAGATGCAAGCACCACAATGATGAGTAGGAACGCAATCTTTCTTTTCATAATTATCCTCCTTATTATCTTATAAAATACTATTTGGCATAACATAAATTTTTTTAAATACGATTGATTAGTTTTTATATCTCAAACTACCTTTCACTATAACCTCTTTTATATTAATATCTTCATCAAAAATCACTACATCAGCATCTTTACCCGGAGCGAGAGTTCCTTTACGGTCATCTGCGCCGATAATTCGGGCAGGTGTTGCAGTCATCATCTTAACCGCATCTAGTAAAGGAACTCCTGCTATTTTGAACATGGTCCTGACAAGCCTGTCGGTAGTAGCCACACTCCCCGCAAAGGCGCTTCTATCCGGAAGTTTTGCCACGCCATCCTCCACAATGGCTTTTTGGCCGCCCTCCAAGGAACCGAGGATGTATTCCCCATCGGGCATCCCTGCTGCTCTCATAGAGTCGGTTATAAGACATATGCTGTCGGGACCTTTTATCTTATATATCAATTGGAGCAAGCTCTGAGGCAGATGCTTCCCATCTGCTATGATCTCTACAGTCATTTCATCTATTAAAAAAGCGCTTTCTACAACCCCTGCATATCGATAAGCATTAATGCGGCGGACCATAGACATGCCGGAGTAAAGATGAGTTATATGAGTATATCCGTTTTCAAAGGCTTTTTGGACCTCTTCATATATGGCATTGCTATGGCCTATAGATGGCAATATGCCTCGGCCTTTAAGTTCTCTGCCCATCTCCAGAGCTCCTGGAAGTTCCGGTGCCACAGTCCAACGGATGATATCATCAGAGTAATTAGTTACCATTGAAAAACGCGATTTTAAATCTTATCCTTTTTTCATTGGACCTTGATAACCTAATCTTTATTCATTTATTTTCCAATACCCTGCTATTTTTCAGCAGGTTTGGACCATAATTTTTG
>DUMA01000043.1 GCA_012840135.1 Thermoanaerobacterales bacterium | reverse complement strand
CGAGAATGCTTAAATCCATCCGTGATGTTACAGAAGAAAGGAAAATTCAGGAGAAACTAAAGTTTTTGGCTACCACGGATTCTTTGAGCGGTCTCTATAATCGGGCAGAATTTATGAATTTAGCCCGAAGGGAGTTTGCCCGGGCCAAAAGAAATAATGAGGAACTGTCATTGTTAATTATGGATTTGGATAATTTTAAGGACATCAACGATACCTTTGGACATGCGGCAGGAGATGAAATGATTCGTGAAATGGGAAGCATTATTAAGACCGGTTTTCGAAAAACCGATATTGCTGGGCGCATAGGGGGAGAAGAATTTGCTGTGGTTTTAAAGAACGCTTCTCTGGAAGAAGCGAAAAAGGTAGCGGAACAGTTACGGGAAACTGTGGCCAAGAGAAAAGTGATTTACGGGAAGCAGGAAATTAGTTTTACGGTAAGCATTGGAGTGGCGGCAATCGGTGGTAACGCTGATGATATCAACGATATTGAAGATATCTTAAAAATGGCGGATAATGCCCTGTACAAGGCAAAAGCTAAGGGACGAAATCGTGTTGTAACCTTGGAATCTAGGATGGAAGATGTAACACCACTTGAAACAAGAAAATGCAAACCTGCATACTTACGGAATTAAACGTTAAGTGCCAGCAGCAGTAATGGACCATCCTTGAAAATATTTCAAAATGTGTATGGCACGAAACAAGGGGACGGTTCTACTGTCTTATTCTATGCCTTTGATAAGATGCGAGAACCGTCCCCTTGTCTATCCCTTTGTCTATATCCCTGTCTATCCGAATTAGCCGTGGTGCTTTTCGGCGTCTCTTTTGGTCCTGTGGACCGTCCCGCGGGGGTGCTCCGGCGGCGCATAGATGGAATACAGCTTTATCGGTACACGGCCGGTGTTGACTAGATTGTGCCACTTACCGGCGGGTATAAAAATTACATAGCCGTCATGTACCCTCCTTCTGAAATTAAGATTGTCCCTTTTGTCCCCCATCATAACAATGCCCTGGCCCTGTTCTATGCGTATAAACTGGTCCACGTCGCGATGCATCTCAAGTCCTATGTCTTCTCCGGCATTGATGCTCATTAAAGTAAGCTGAAGATGATTCCCCGTCCATAGGGCGAGACGGAAATTATTGTTCTGCAAAGCAGCGTCGCGGATATTAACGACATAAGGGTTTGGCCCATAGTCCCGCAGCGGAATATAACTTTTCCAGGGGTCGGGATTATATATCGGTGCATTAGCCCAGTACGGGTAGGGATAGCCATAAGGGTTATAAACCGGCGCGCCGTTGTAATACGAGTTGCAGCAATTATACATATTAATCCCCCCTTCATATTTCGTTATATAAACATCATATGTCCTGCGCCTGGGAACGGTGCAGCGGGCTGCCGCTTGCCGGGCCAACCGGCGGAAATGAATCTTGGGTGTCCTGACAACAACATGGAAACATGATATAATGGTTTCCAAACAGCAGTACAATAAAGCTAAGGTACTTATTGTAAGAAAGAATATTTGGAGGGGTAAACTTGGCAGCTAAAGAGTATAAGCTAGTCAGTATACAGACAGGTGATTTTCCTCCGGGGGACGTTGCGCGGATTGTTGAAATAATAAATGGTTCCTTTCCACCTTCCGATGTGAAAGCTATTATTGACGACGGAGTGTTCCAGCTGTACTTGAACCAGCTTGACGTTGTGCGTTTTAGAGAGGTTCTTTTGGGTGAAAAAAACAACAGCGAAGGGTTTGCAAAGGCCGTATTCAATGCTGTTGATTCTATAGGTAGTTATGGTCTAAAGGGAAGCAAGCGCATGTTTGTAGGATACAATGCCGAGCGGAAGGTTAGAAGCCGGAAAGTAAAAGAAAAAAGCCGCAGCAAGCACTATTATGCCAACGACAACGACTTTTCCAGGAAAAACAACCTGCTGCCTGAAGACAGCGTGAACAAAATTGTCTGTGCCGACAGCCTGGATTATTTGAAGACTTTGCCCGACAACTGTATAGATATTATTGTAACGTCGCCTCCGTATAATTTCGGTCTTGACTATGAGAACCATAATGATACCAGTCACTGGAACCAGTATTATGATATGTTGTTTAAAATTTTCAAGGAGTGTATCCGTGTGCTTAAATACGGCGGGCGTTTTGTGGTGAATGTCCAGCCGCTGTATTCGGACTACATACCCACCCATCATATAATAAGCAACTTTTTCATCCAGCAAAAGATGATCTGGAAGGGCGAGGTCATCTGGGAAAAGAACAACTACAACTGCAAGTACTGCTCTTGGGGCAGATGGAAAAGCCCGGCCAGCCCGTACTTGAAATATACATGGGAGTTCTTGGAGGTATTTTG
>DUMA01000017.1 GCA_012840135.1 Thermoanaerobacterales bacterium | reverse complement strand
TTTGGCTCTATTATACCGGAAAAGCGCTTGGAAGCAAATACTTTATTTTCCTACGCTTGGCGAGAAAGCGACACCCGGCCGCGCGGATGCCCTTGCAAAACTCGTAAGAGTGGGGTATAATAAGAACGCCGAGCGGAAGTAGCTCAGCGGTAGAGCATCGGCTTCCCAAGCCGAGGGTCGCGGGTTCGAATCCCGTTTTCCGCTCCAGAAAAATCAAGGGTTCCGACATTTTATCTACATATCGGAACCCTTTTTTAGTGCATTATTTGTACGCTTCGGTCATTATTTGAATAGTCTCTTCCAGGGATAGACGGTAGGGGTCTACTTCAAATAATCCGCCCATGGTTTTGCGTGCATTTTCTGCAAGGAGGGGAATATCTTCTTTTTTGATGCCGTAGTCGGACATTTTGAGATCCCGCACGCCGCAGTCTTCCTGGAGTTTGATTAATGCCTTTACGAAAGACATGGGTCGCTCTTCGGGCGGGAGTGATTCTACATCTACACCCATGGCCTTCGCCATGGCTGTAAACCTGTCCGGCACCTTGGATGCAAAGAATGTGTAATAGGCTTCCGACAGCATTATGAGACCGGCACCGTGAGGAAGCTCTGGATGAAAAGCGCTGAGGGCATGTTCCATGGAATGCTCTGATGTACAGCTGGAAGTAGATTCTACAAAACCCGAAAGGGTGTTGGCCAGGGCTACCTGGGTGCGTGCCTCTATATCATTTCCATCCTTTACGCACAATGGCAGATACTTTGCTATCAACTCGATGCTTTTGAGGGCATATATATCGCTGACGGGAGTGGCAATACTTGCTATATAGCCTTCGGTGGAATGAAATAGTGCGTCAAATCCCTGGTAAGCCGTAAGGTTTTTGGGTACGGTCAGCATGAGCTCGGGATCCACTACAGAAAGCGTCGGGAAGGTATAGGAGTTGCCGAATCCTATTTTTTCGTTGGTTTCTTCCTTGGTGATGACCGTCCATGGATCGGCTTCGGTGCCCGTCCCGGCTGTCGTTGTAATGGCGACTATGGGCAGTGCACCGTTTTTTACTGGCATTCCCTTGCCTGTTCCGCCGCTCACATAATCCCAGTAATCCCCTGGGTTTTTGGCCATGATGGCGATGCTCTTTGCCGAGTCGATGCTGCTGCCGCCGCCAAGACCAATTACAAAATCGCAACCCTCATTTTTGGCCAGGGCTGCCCCTTCCATGACGTGGGATTTAATGGGGTTTGGCAGTATTTTGTCAAACAGGACATGCTCTATACCCCGGTGGTCCAGAATTTCCACCAGGCGGTCCAGGTAACCGTTATTTTTCATGGACTTGCCTGAAGAGATGACTATCAAAGCCTTTTTTCCTGGGAGCTCTTCCTTTGAAAGATCATTTAACTTTCCGGGGCCGAAAAGAATCTTTGTCGGCATGTGGTAATTAAATTTCATTTAAATACCTCCCGCAATTTTATTTTTTTGGTCTTTTTCAGCATCCCCGCCGGCGATGGTTTTTAATGCTGAAAATCGTTCACCCTGCAAAAAGGCGACTCATATTAGTATTTATTCCAGGATGAATGAAAATGTATATCCTGCTGGTGAAATTTCTCATATATATAGTATAGTGCTTACCTTGTACTTTAACAAGAATGCACTTTATTGATAGATGGTAACACATGTGATACTATATACTGTGGGGGTGTGGAGCTTATGACTGAAAAGAGCGGTAAAATAAAAGAAGCCACGTGTGAGATAGAAGTGGCCTTTAATGTAATAGGCGGCAAGTGGAAACCTCTGATATTATGGTTTCTGGGAGAATCCGGCACTCTCAGGTTTGGTGAGCTCCAGCATTTGATTCCCGATATTACCCACAGGATCCTGACGAAACAGTTGAGGGAGCTGGAAATGTATCAGCTGGTCCAGCGAAAAGTATATCCCGAGGTTCCCGTAAGGGTCGAGTATTCCATTACTGAAAAAGGCAGGGAAGTGATACCTATCCTTGATATGATGTGTGAGTGGGCCTATAAAAACAATTTTTTCGGCTACAGAATGAAATACAATCTGTGCGAATAATTGCGCAAAATCCCGGCACTGGCCGGGCAAATATTTTTTATATGTATGCAGGAATTTTTGTTTTATGGAAGAAATAATCTTACAGAATAAAATATCAGTTCCTAATTATATGAGCGAATAAAAATAGCCCCGCATAAATAAAATTAAAGAGCGGGGCATATATTGCTGGACCTTGAAATGCCGGCCCCTGATTTTTTGTGAAAGGCGGATTCAAATGAATTTAAAGAAGTGGTGGATTGCCGCGCTGATCATCGTTTTGCTGTCGATGGCATTTTACGGCTTTTTTATAAAGCCTTCCGATTTTGCGGAAAGTACGGCCAGGCGTATTGCAAGAAACTGTCCCAGATACGCCATCGATGTGACCTTCAATCCCGATGAAAAGAAGGTGGAAGGCATCCAGGAGGTAACTGTAAAAAATACGGAAAAGGTGGAACTTTCGGAGCTTTATTTTCATCTTTATCCAAATGCCTTTAAGACATCGGATGCGGCCCCCTTTCCGAGGGCCGAGTTTGCGTCCGCATATCCCGAAGGTTTTGCTCCGGGATACATAAATATAAAAAGTGTCAGGGGGGAAACGGGGCCGCTGGCATATGAAGCGGAAGACACCCTGTTGAAAGTCGTGCTGGATAAGCCTTTAAAGCCCGGGCGGCAGACAAAGCTCACCATGGAGTTTACCGAGGTTATCCCGCCGTCTTACGGGCGCTTCGGATACGGGAAAAATACGTTCAATATTGCCAACTGGTATCCCATCCTGGCGGTGTATGATGATAACGGCTGGAACAGGGACCCTTATTATGCCATAGGAGATCCCTTTTACAGTGACGCGGGGCTTTATGAAGTGAAGATAAAGGCACCTGCGGCATATACCATAGCGGCCAGCGGTAGCGTAAAGGATAAAAAACAGGAAGGTGGTTTTAACATATGGACTTTTAAAACCGGGCTGGTCAGGGATTTTGCCTGGGTTGCCAGCGAAAGGTACAGGACGGCGTCACAAGAGGTGGACGGTATCAAAATAACTTCTTTTTATATGAAAGAGGATGCGGCTTACGGCAAAAAGGCTCTGGAGTACGCCGCAAAGGCCATAAAGTTTTACAGTCAGTATTTTGGTCCTTACCCCTATAAAGAATATGCGGTGGCGTCTTCGGATTTCTACATAGGGGGCATGGAGTATCCCAATCTGGTTATGATAGGGCGCCAGTTCTATAACGAAGGGGACCTGCTGGAGTACGTGGTGGTGCATGAGACCGCCCACCAGTGGTGGTACGGTCTGGTGGGCAACAATGAGATAAGGGAGCCCTGGCTGGATGAGGCTCTGACGGAATTTTCCACGGTGCTTTATTACGAAAATATATACGGTCGAAAGAGCGGTCAGAGGATTTATGAAGATTTCATATTAAACCCGTATAGATTTTATGAAAGAAGCCTTAGCAGTACACCGGGTCCGGTGTTGAGGCCTTTGTGGGAATTTAACAGCTGGGGGGAATATGATGCCGTGGTTTATTCCCGGGGAGCCATCATGTTGAGGCAGCTGGAGAACGCTGTTGGAAAGGATAGATTCCGGGAGGCGCTGCACTTATATTTCAGACAGAACATTTACAAAAACGCCACCACCGTAGATTTTATAAATGCAGTGAACAGGGCCACCGGCGCCGACTGGACCGACTACATATACAATAAAATGCTAAAAAGCACCCAGCCCGTAGAAAATGCCGCATAAATCCGCCATCCCTATGGAATGCGGGTTATGGAAGATGCGGCCTGGAAAGGAGAGATTGCAGTGGACAGTTATAAAAGGGGAATACTGCTTGCCTGTGCCGGCACCGTTTTTTTCGGGACAAGCCCGGTGCTCACGAGGCTGGCCGGGGGTTTGCCGGTAGGCGAAATAGCTTTTTTCAGGATGTTTTTCGGAGCGCTTTTCATCTTGATCGCCTCCCGGGCGGCAGGTGTGAGCCTTTCCCTGGAGAGGCAGGATGTGTCGAAATTTCTCATATACGGCTTGATTACATCCTTTCACTTTCTGTTTTATATAGGCTCCGTGATGTACACAACCATAGCTCACTCCCTGAGCCTCGTTTATACGGCACCCATAATGATAACCGTACTTACCGCAGTGCTGTTGAAGGAAAAAATACCTGCTTATAAATATATTGGTATAATTATAGTAATATTGGGAATTATTATCTTAGCTGGATTTGAGCCGGTATTGACCAGGAGCATGATTTTAGGCGATATCATGGCTCTGATCTCAGCATTGTGCCTGGCCCTTTATTCGGTAGCCGGGCGGAAGGAAAGGAACAATTACCCTCTGCTGAAATACGTATTCTGGGTGTATTTCCTTTCGGCAATATTTTTGCTTTTCTGGGCTCTGCCGCATTTTGCACTGCCGGGTACGTTCAAGCAGTGGGGCGCACTGTTGCTGCTGGGGCTTTTGCCCACCACCCTGGGGCATACCCTTTACAATGCCGGGATAAGATATATTCATCCCACCTATGCCAACTTGATTTCCACCCAGGAGGTTACAGGAGGTGTCGTCCTTGGCCTTCTGATACTTGGAGAAGTTCCCAGCAAAAACTCCATCATAGGTATACTTGTAATGTTCGCCGGGCTTTTTATGGTGCTGATAGAAAAAAGTGACCAAAATAAATTAAAAATTAGGGAGGAAAATCTGCATCGATAGCGAATATAATATATTACAAATATGTTACAAAAATGTTACATTGACTTTTCAAAACATATAAATGTAGTCTTAAATTATTCAGATAGAAAGATAAAAAATTTTTAAGAAAGGAGTGGGGGGATGAAGTTACCCGAACTGGGGGGTTTTTATTTTTGTATTAGGGCGGATAATAAGAAAAAGATCATGGCAGCCGCCCTTTGCAGCATACTGGTCGCACTTTCGATTTTAACTTACATAATGAGCCGGAGCGTTTATGCGATCAGTGTGGATGGTAGGACCATAGGGAATGCACGGAACAGAAAAATTATCGATAAGATAAAGGATGACCTTCGATTAAAATATAGGGATAAGCTGGGTGCGGACATAGAGTTTATTCAGGATATCCAGGTTACGCCCGTCAGAGCCCTGGGTCAAAAAGTAGATACGGAACAGGAACTAGTAGATAAACTGAACCAGGTGCTTTCGGTGCAGGTAAAAGCCGTTGCCATAGACATCGATGGGCATCAGGTAGCGCTGGTGAAGGATAAGGCTACTGCCGATGCGGTGCTTCAAGGGGTAAAGGATTATTATGTAAAAATGTTACCGGGGGAACTGATGAAAATAGAGGTGCCCAATAGCGTAAAACTTGTTGAAAAGTTTGCCAGCCCGACCGATATAATTACTGCCGAAGCAGCAAAAAACCTGATTCTGAAAGGCACCCTGGAGATTACCACATACAAGGTCAAACAGGGAGATACCCTGTGGAGCATAGCTAAAGAGAAAAATATACCGCTGGATGACCTCATAAAGGCCAATCCTCAATTAAAATCCGAAAACAGGCTGGCTCTGGGAGAAGTTATAAATCTAAAATCCATCAAACCCCTTCTTGATGTAGTAGTTACAAAGAAGGTTACATACCAGGAGCCCATAGCCTATGAAACACAGATCGTAAAAGACAATACTCTGTGGAAGTGGGACCAGAAGGTTAAACAGCCCGGTGAAAACGGTACGAAAGAAGTGGCCGCCGAAGTTGTATATAAGAACGGCGTAAAAGTTGACCAGGTACTTCTTGGCGAAAAAGTGGTAAAGCAGCCGGTAACCCGCATCGTAGCCCGGGGCACTAAGGCCGAGGTGGCTTTCAGGGGCAGCGGCAGGTTCCTGTGGCCATCGGTAGGTGAAATAACATCACCCTTCGGGCGAAGGGGCAGGGAGTTCCACACCGGTATAGATGTGGCCTGTGATAAAGGCACCCCCATCAGGGCTTCCAACAGCGGGACTGTGACTTTTGCAGGCCGCAGGGGCAGCTACGGAAACCTTGTGATAATAAACCACGGCGGCGGTTTTGAAACCTATTACGCTCATGCCAGCTCGATTTTGGTTTCAGTGGGAGAAAAGGTGGAAAAGGGCCAGCAGATTGCCACCGTCGGAACCACCGGAAGGACTACGGGCCCCCATGTGCATTTTGAGGTGAGGCTGAACGGCAATCCTCAGAATCCGCTCAGCTATTTAAATAAATAACCAGAAAATCCATCTTCAAGAACATTTTTTTATAAAAGGCTGGCAGGAGGAAGGATAACACCTTCCTCCTATATTTTTTTAATAAGGTTTATTATAAAGGCTGCCAGGCCTGCCGCCACCAGGGGGCCCGTAGGGATTCCTCTGAAGAAAGCCGTCCCCACGATGGAACCCATGAGCAGCCCTATCATGACGCCGGGGAAACCCTTCATGAGATTGATGCCGTCTCTGGCCATCACTGCCGATGCTATGCCCACCAGAAAGGATACGAGGCCTTCCAGGGTGAAGATGCTTCTGTAGACATCGCGGGCGCATATGTTTCCGGCTGCCAGAGGCAGGAGCACCCCTATGACCAGCAGGATTACACCCGTATCTAGGATTATGTTTTGGGATGCGTTGGAACCAGGCAGGATACCCAGCAGGGAAAAAATCATGAGCACTCCTGCGGATATGTATATGAGCCTGTTATTGCTCAAAAAACCCAGCACAAGGATTAAAAATAGCAGCGGGTAGGATCTCAAACTCAACGCCTCCAGTGTATTTAAGAGGTAAGATTCGGGATTTAAATCAGTATCGAGGCTAGCAGGCGGAAAAAAATTCTACGGCAATCCGCTCTCTATAATGTTATTTTAAAAAATCAAAAATATTCACCGCTTTATGTCCCAATAAATATTATGATATAGATGATTTTTTTGGGAGGGGATAAAATGTTTTCGATCGGAAAAAACATCGTGGCACCTGTGCTGATTTTCTGCCTTCTGGCAGCCGCCTGTCTTTCGGGGTGTTCTGCAAAAAGCGATAGCATCAAAGCTGCTCCTGCAGGCGAAACTTCACAGGTGATCAGGGTGGCAAGGCAGTTTGGTCTGGTTTACGCCCCGCTGATGGTGGCAGAAAAAAAGGATTTCTTTTCAAAATACGGCCTCAAGGTAGAGTGGACCACTCTTGGTTCCGGGGGAACGGTGAGGGAAGCCATGGCCGCCAATGAACTGGATGCTGCCTTCATGGGCATACCGCCGTACCTGATAGGCTGGGACAAGGGACTCCCCGCCAAAATAGCTGCAGGATACGTGATTTCACCCGTATCTCTGGTGACCTACGACCCCGGCATTAAAACCCTGAAGGATTTTAAACCTGAACACAGAATTGCACTGCCCTCTCCGGGGAGCATTCAACACATCCTGCTGGCCATGGCCCTGGAGAAAGAAACGGGCAATCCCAAGGCCCTCGATAACAACCTTGTAGCCCTGCCCCATCCTGATGGCTGTCAGGCCATGCTGGCAAGAAAGGATATTGTGGCCCACTTTACCACACCGCCGTATCTTTTTGAGGAGCTTTCTCAGCCAGGATACCATGTGGTGCTGGACGGATTTGAAGCCTTCGGGGGAGATTTTGACTTCAACGTGGCCCTGGTCACCAAAGAATATCATGATAAACATCCGGGAGGATATGCGGCCTTTGTAATGGGATTAAACGATGCCATGAACTGGGTCAATGAGCACAAGGAAGAAACTGCGGAACTCTTAGCTCCGGACTTCAACCTGAGCAAGGAAAAGCTGCTGGAATACCTAAGAGCCGATGGCATGAACTACACCACCGCTCCCTATGGCCTCATGGGGTTTGCCGGATTCATGAAAAAGGCAGGCTATATATCCAAAGTGCCGGAAAAATTATCGGACATAGCATGGGAGAATGTGCTGGCCCAGATCGGCAGAAAGGAAGGAAAACCTTCGATACTGGAAGAAATTCAGCAGTCCAAATAGGGGTGATAAAGTTGAGGCAGTTGCTGCCCAAGGTGGCATTTTTCGTTATGCTTGCCCTGACATGGGAATTGGTGAGGGACGTCTTTCAATACCCTGAGCTCTTGTTCCCAGGCATGACGAGCATAGGGAAAGCCCTGTGGGCCGAGAAATGGGAAATACTGGGGAAAACTGTATTTTCATTGAAGCTGATTGCAACGGGCCTGACGGCTGCAGTAATACTGGCTGCGATAGGCACTATTGCAGCCCTGAACGGCAAAATTTTTTCGGAAATTGTTACCGATTTTATGGCCATAATGCACCCGCTGCCCGGCATTGCCATCCTGCCCGCAGCCATTCTCTGGTTCGGCATAGGCATAAAGGCCATCCTTTTTGTCATAATTTTTTCTGCGGTATGGCCCCTCGTCAACCATTTTTATACCGGTTTTCGTTCAATACCCGCCAATCAGCTTGAAGTGGGAAAGAATCTGGGGCTGTCGGGGGTAAGACTTGCCCTCTGGGTGATGCTTCCGGCATCCTTTCCACATATTCTGGGAGGGCTTCGCACGGGCTGGGCTCGGGCATGGCAGGCTTCGGTGGCGGCAGAGCTGGTTTTCGGTGCAGCCGGTGGAGACGGAGGCCTTGGGTGGTTTTTATACAAGAAAAGGTTTATGATGGAAACTTCAGGGGTGTTTGCCGGTATGGTGGTTATAATATTGATAGGCATTGCGGTGGAATACCTCATATTTGCCGGCATCGAAAAAAGGACAGTCAAAAAATGGAAAACCATACTGGATTAAGGGGGCTTTTGAGTGAGCACCATTTTGAATGTCTCGGGTATAACCAAGATATATGAGTCAGGCGGGAAAAAGGTAATTGGGGTGGAAAAGGTCAGCTTTTCCGTGGAGGAAGGGAAATTCGTGAGCATCATCGGGCCCTCGGGCTGCGGCAAGTCAACGATCCTCAGGTGTATTGCAGGCTTTGAGAAGATGAACTGCGGCCAGGTGATGCTCGAAGGGGAGAAGGTTACAAAACCGGGCCCCGATCGCTTTATGATATTTCAGGGCCTTGACCAGCTTTTCCCCTGGCTCACAGTGGAGGAAAACATAGTATTTGCCATGAAGTCTGTGGGGAAGGTGACAAAGGGCATGAGTCCCGCCGAGGAGGCCGAACATTACCTGGATCTGGTGGGACTTTCGGGCTACGGCGGGTATTATCCCTATCAGCTCTCCGGCGGTATGAAGCAGCGGGCTTCCATAGCCCGGGCGCTGTCGGTAAAGCCGAAGATTCTCCTGATGGATGAACCCTTCGGCAGCCTGGACGCCTTCAGCCGCCGGGCCATGCACCATATGGTTTTAAAGGTCTGGGAGAAGACTGGAGTGACCGTAATCTTTGTAACCCATGATATCGAGGAAGCCATTGATCTCTCAGACCGCATCCTGGCCTTTTCTCCCGCCAGGCTGAAAGCCGATGTAACAAATCCGCTGCCCAGGCCACGGGAACGCAGCCATCCGTCCTACCGCAGCTTTTTTCTGAAAATAAGCGGTCTTCTGGAAGGAGCTTTCAAACCAGATTCCGATTTAAAGAGCGCATCGGCACCGGAGGCCACGCTGGCTTTTTGATTATAGTCGGGAGCCAGAATTTTATTCTGGTCTATCAGTGCCAACGACAGTATCAGAGCCAGCGCGGAGGCGCTCCCGGCTAAAAGTACCACCGGTATTGTGCCGAAGCCTTCAGAAAGGCCGTAGAGGGGAGGACCTACGGCCACACCGAAAAAGCGCAGGCTACCGTATAGACATGTAACGATGCCTCGCCTTTTGGTGCTGCAGGACCCGGTGACGAGGGTATTGACGGGTGTCATCACTAACCCCACGCCTGCACCCAGGAGGCAGAGGGCCAGGATCGTGGCCCACAAGCTGCGGGCAAATATGAAAAGAACCTGAGCGGCCGCGATAATAGCAAGCCCTCCAGAGATAAAGGCCTTAAGGCCTTTATTTTTTCTTTTTGGCAGGATTATTCCAAGCAGGAAAGACAGGGTTGCC
Organism: Thermoanaerobacterales bacterium; assembly: GCA_012840135.1. Lineage (GTDB taxonomy): Bacteria > Bacillota > Thermosediminibacteria > Thermosediminibacterales > Tepidanaerobacteraceae > Biomaibacter. The sequence goes on along the minus strand of DUMA01000017.1, from coordinate 148,063 downwards.
ATGATGAACACCGGACCGGCCATGATGAGGCCCTTTTTCAATCCGAATATTGCAAATCTTTCTTCCAGGATATCCGAGTAGAGAGAAAGGATGCCGAAAAGGGAAAAAAGGGCAGCCATGCCGGCAAAAAAGCTGGATAAAAGCCCCGAAGCTTTCTGCCTGAAAATGTGCCTTACCGCTGTAAAGTAATCCGAAAGGACCTGACTCTTAAAATCCACCTTTTCTTTCACAAAAAGAAAGAGAATCAAGCCTGTTGGGATGGCCAAAAATCCGTAAGCGAAAAATGGGAAAAACCAAGAGACCAGGGCAAAAGCAGTGCCCAGCACAGGACTTGCCACCTTTCCCAGGCCGTTGGAGGCTTCCAGGAGTCCCAGGGCATACACCCGCTCTCGGGATTGGAAGGTATCTCCTGCTATGGCCATGGCCAGTTGGTACGTTCCACCGGCTCCGATGCCCTGGATGATCCTCCCGGCCAGAATTCCCCAGAAAGCCGATTCCAAGGCCATGGCTGAAATGCCCGCTACAATGCCGCCCAGGCCGTAGAGCACCAGTGCCGGTGCCATAACCTTCCTGCGGCCTATCTGATCCGAAAGCACGCCGGCAAAGGGGATGGTGAGCCCCGCAGGCAGTGAAAAAGCGGTAATCAATAGACCTGCCTGAAATTGATTTATCTGAGCGGCCTTTTTTATTTGCGGAAGAACGGGAATGAGCATGGAATTGCCCAGCACCATGATGAAAGGCACCAGGCAGAGAAGTGCCACCTGGATTTTTAACCCCTTTTTCAAACATTACATCTCCTTTTCGAGCATATATTTAAAATGTCCGGAAGATTAAATCCGTATTCATGGTTGTTGTGATGTACCGGACCCATCTCCGGCGGGAAGCATCGGAATCACGATAAAAAAGGGGGATTTTTGCATGAATCCGTATCTTGTTTCCATGGCAGCCATGAGGTTTATTTCATCCATGATAGAATTCTGTGCCGCCCTTTTGTTTTTACATTCAAGAGAAGTGGAGACGGCCCTCCGGATAAATGCACTGCTGGGGCTGGTAGGTCCTGTGGTCTTTGCCGGAGTAAGTTTCCTGGGCATATGCGCCGTGGCGGGCAATGTGTCTTTTGCAAAACTGGTTGTAATTCTTACTGGAGTTGTACTGGTTCTTATTGGCACCGCTTCAAAGTGATGTCGATAAAACCAAAATTTTGTAACATATTTGTAACATTGCCGTTACAATTTCTTAATAATAATCAATTATAATAATAACCGAAAGCAGTCAGCAACAACAAAACGATCCCCCCTTTGAAAGGCGGCACCTTGCCGCTTTTTTTCCTTAATATTATTTTCCAGTGAAATCCCTCCTTATATTTTATATAATTATAAGGGGGAGGGGGAAAAATGACGAGGAAGACCATTCTCCTGGTGACCGCAGTTTTAGTGTTTCTACTGTCGGCTGCAGGAGTTTATTTTTATAAAGAATTAGATATTTACGGATTTAAACTAAAAGGTTTTGATTCTCTGGTTACGCCGCATTTTAATATACTGTATATGCCAGAAGATAGGGATCAAGTGGAGGCAGTAGCAAAAGTTGCTGAAAAGACCTATGAAAAAGTGGGTCGTGACTTTGACTTTTTCCCGAAAGACAGGATTCCCATTGTGATCTATCCTGACAGCGAGAGCCTCCAGCAGGCCTTCCACTGGCCGGCGGACGAGAGCACCCAGGGCGTATACTACCGGGGCTTTATATATATTCAGGCTCCTGCAGCGTGGATTGATAATACCGAGAATCTGGAGGACACGTTCTTTAAAAAAGGCCCCATGGTGCATGAATATACACATCTCGTGGTGGACAGGGTCACAGGAGGCAATTATTCCAGGTGGTTTACCGAAGGAGTAGCCCAGTACGAAGAAGAAAGGGTCACGGGATATACGCTGGCCCAGGATTTTGACGTCGATGAAAATGAATCATACTCTATTAATGATATCATTGAAAAGTTTGATGAGCTGCCCGATGTACCCAGAGCTTATTTGGACGCCCTTGACATGACAAAACTCATGGCGGGAAAGGGGGGCATCGGGGAAATCAAAAATATCCTTTCTATGTTGAAAGGTGGAGCTTCGGCAGATGAGATTTTCTTTCAGAGGGCAGGAAAAGCGCCCCTTGAAGGAAAAACTCATCTTGTGACGAATATTATTAATAGGGGTGATCATTTTGAATGAGAAAATTCTAGTGGTAGACGATGAAAAGCCCATTGTGGATATATTAAAATATAATCTCACCAAAGAAGGATATAATGTTCTGGCGGCCTACGACGGCGAAGAAGCCATAAAGATAGCAGAGAGCAGCAACCCCGATCTGGTGTTGCTGGATATCATGCTTCCTAAAATAGATGGTTTTTCGGTGTGCAAAAAGCTCAGGGAAAATATGACATGCCCCATAATCATGCTCACAGCCAAGGGAGAAGAAGTAGACAAGGTGTTGGGCCTGGAACTGGGAGCCGATGACTATGTGACAAAACCTTTCAGCATGAGGGAACTCATGGCCAGAATAAAGGCCAATCTCAGGAGGACCGTGATGGCCGACCCCGCCGGAGAACAGAATGTCATAAAGGTAAAAGACCTGGAACTGGACTTGAAGAGCTATCAGCTAAAGAAAAATGGAGTTCCTCTGGACCTAACCTTCAGGGAATTTGAACTTATAAAATTCCTGGCGACCCAGGCGGGACAGGTGTTTTCAAGAGAAAAACTGCTGGAGGAGGTTTGGGGTTACGAGTATTATGGCGATATCCGCACCGTAGATGTAACCGTCAGAAGGCTTCGGGAAAAGGTGGAAGACGATGCGGCAAATCCCACTTACATACTGACGAAGCGGGGCATCGGCTACTATTTTCTGAAGCAATAGGAGGCTGTCAGGTGTTAAGAAGCATCCAGTGGAAACTAGTCTCCATATATATACTCCTCATTCTTCTGGCCATGGAGGTGGTGGGAGTATATCTGGTCCAGTCCATTGAAAAATATCATGTGAACAAACTATCGGAAGATCTTGACATAAAGGCGCAGCTTTTATCCGGCCTGGCGGAGAGGTATCTTTATCCCGTTCCAAATGAGCAGGGTATGGAAGACCTTGTAAAGCTCGGGCAGCAGGCTGGCACCGAGGTCAATTACATCGTGATCCTTGATGAAATTGCTGGAATCATAACATCCAACGATGAAACAAAGTTTCAGAAGGGCCAGAAACTGCTGACTCCCGAAATTACTCAGGCCACTTTCGGAAGGGAAGCTAGGGACATCCGGGAAGACCCAAGGAGCAAGATCCGATACATGTACCTGGCCTATCCCGTAAAAAGCGGAACCCGGGTAGTGGGAATCATATATCTCATTTCATCCATGGAAAACATCTACAAAACCATCGGTGATACAAAAACCGTCCTGTTTATAGCAACTCTGATAGCTCTGCTGGTCACCGGCGTGCTGGGATATGCCCTTTCAAAAACCATCACCGGCCCCATACAGGAAGTTACAAGAAACGCCGCACTGCTGGCCCAGGGTAATTTCGACCGGAAAATACAGGTCAGATCCAATGATGAAATAGGAAAGCTGACGGGTATGTTCAACTTTCTGACGACGCGTTTAAAAGAGACCATGGAAGAGATTTCCGATGAAAAGGAGAAGATGGAAGCCATTCTCACCAACATGGCCGACGGTGTTATCGCATTAAACAGCAGGGGCGAAATAATACACATAAATCCTGCCGCAAGGCAGATGCTGTCGCTGGAAGAAGATCCCACGGGTAAAAACTTTGAATCGGCCTTAAAAGATCTTTTTAAAATAAATCCGGAGGATTTTCTCGGAGAAGATTCCAGAGCGCGGGAAGTGCTGGTAAAAAAGGACAAAGTGGTGATCAAATCCATCATAGCCCCCCTGAAGCGCGAAAGCCGCATCATCGGCCTGATACTGGTCCTGCAGGATATAACCAAACAATTCAGCCTTGAAAACATGCGAAAAGAATTCGTGGCCAATGTTTCACATGAGCTGAGAACCCCTCTCACTACCATAAAAAGTTACGCCGAAACCCTTCTGGACGGTGCCATGGAAGAACCTTCTGTGGCGCGCCAGTTTATGGGTGTCATCAACAATGAGGCCGAGCGCATGACAAGGCTGGTAAACGACCTTTTGGAACTTTCCCGCCTTGACAATAAAGAGACCAGGTGGGACAAAAAACCGGTTTCGCCATCGGCTCTTTTAAAAGATGTTATCTCTAAAATGACTGTAAGCATCAGAAAGAAAAACCTTGAACTGGAGACGGATATACTCCAGCCTTCACCGGACATTTTTGCCGACAGAGACAAGATAGAACAGGTGTTTCAAAATATCCTGAGTAATGCCATAAAATATACGCCGGAGGGTGGAAAGATTTTTATAAAGCTGGAATCTATGGATGGCAGGGTAAGAATAATCTTCGGCGATACGGGTATAGGCATCCCAAAAGAGGATCTTCCCCGTTTGTTTGAGAGGTTTTACCGGGTGGATAAAACTCGTTCCCGGGAATTGGGAGGAACGGGTCTGGGCCTTTCCATAGCAAAGGAAATAGTAGAAGCTCATGACGGCAGTATTGCCATAGACAGTGAACTGGGCCGCGGCACCAGGGTGACAATACTCCTGCCGGCAGTAGAAGAAAGTGCGGTTAAAAATATGTAACTCATTTTTAATAGCCCTGTAACATATTTGTAATATTTTTCATTTAAACTAAATAATAGAAAAAGGGGCATTTTTTTCAAAGGACTTCTGGAGAAAAGGGAGATTCAAATGAAAAGATTGTTATTTTTTGTTATAGCCATTGCGATTTTAATATATTTTTCTCCCTCGGCTAAAGCCGCAACTTATGACTCATTTATAATTTTAAACGAGCCGAAGGATAACCTGATGACAACCTACGATTCCGTTGTGGTTTCCGGGGAAACCCTTCCGGACGCCAGTGTTTCGGTTCTTGTCAACGGACGTTCGAAAGCAAGGCTTTCCGTAGGCGCGGCAGGCATTTTCCTGACCCAGGTGCCCCTTTCTGGAAAGGAAAATATCATTACCGTGAGGGCTGAATTTCCCTCGGGAACTAAAGAAACGGTGTCCCGGAGAGTGTATAAGATGGATAGCGGGGCTGAATGGCCGGAGCTTGACTCTCTCATACAGACCATAAGAACCTTCCTCATTTTAAAATAAAAGGCGGTGCCGCCATGACAAAGGATTCTGTCCTGGGATGGATTCTTATATTGATGGTGGGCATTAGCCTTTTCCTTTCTTTTGCCATATGGTCCAGAATTCCCGGGGAACAGTCGACCGGGAATGATGCCCTGGAAGAAAAAAGGGTAGATCTGGATGCAGTAGTAAGTCCGAACAAAATTCTGGTCCATCTTGGCAATGCTTCTCACACCCTTTTATCACCATCTTCACCCTTTTATGATAAAGCGTGGAACTATTCGAAAAGAGCCCTATCTACAATGTGGATCGGCGGAAAGCCGGTGCCTTCAGATGTAAAGGCCGATTTTTTTGAACAAAAGCCGGGCATGGAAGTCATATTCCCTAGCCCGCTGCCGGTTTCTTTTGTTAAACGGATTTTTAATATAGAAGGCAATGAAGCAGATTTGGACAATTTATCGATGAGCTCGTATACCCTGGTAGAAGATGGAGACTTGTGGGCGTACCTGAAAAGCAGCGATGGCCGGTATTACAGGATAGATAAGAGCAGGGCACCGGAAGAACTATCAAACCTCCTAAAGGAGCTTTCGGAAGCCAACCCGCCGCTCTTTGCCGCCATTCCGCCAGGCAATGTGAATCTCAAAATATCCAGAGGGATATATGTGCCCCTTCTGCCTTATGACCTGCCTCACTACGGCATAAAACACGAGAAAGTGATAGGCGATCGGCTGGCTGCAAAATTTTTCGATGATTTTTCAGTGGCAAGGAAAATTGAAGAAAGGGATGGAGCGGTAATATATACCGATGGCCAGAGAGCCCTTCGCATCTACCATGACGGTGCGCTTGAGTACAGCTTTCCCGGAGTGAAGGCTCAAAAAAAGAGTGTCTCCTTTTATGATGCCCTCAAGACTGCCGCGGATTTCATAAGCATCCACGGCGGCTGGCCTCAGGGTGCTTTCCTGTCATCCTATGGTATTTCAGACCAGGGGGTCGGCGGGACATCTTTTGATTTTAGATTCGGCATAAGAATTAATGGATACCCCGTTGTCAGCGATAAGGAGTACCTGTCGATTACGGTGGAAGGAAATCAGGTAAAAAGTTATTATAGAAATATAGTGATGGCCGACAAACCCGGCAAGGTAAGCGAAATGATTTCTCCCGTAAAGGCAATGGACATAGCCGTTTCCATAAAAGACATAAAGAGCATGGACGATATTTATCCTGCGTATGTCATGGAGAAGGGCGAATATGTACCCGTATGGGTGGTAAGGTCTAAAGGCAGCGATATAATAATACCTAGTTTATCGGAGTGATTTTATTTGGACTGGCGAAGAGCTGCAATAATCCTTATTTCTTCTTTTATAGCGCTGAATATAATACTGGCTGTAAATCTGTGGGTGATGGAGAGACCGGTGGGAGAATTCATACTGACTCAAAGCCAGCAGAAGGAGATAGAGGACCAACTGTCCAAAAAAGGTATCAGGCTTGCGGTAGGAATACCGGAGAAGAGTCTGCCTCAGGCCTTTTTGGAGGTAGGATATAAAAAGGTTGACCGGCAAAAGATACTTGAAAACTTTTTCGGAAAAGGTGCCAAACCCCGGATCGAGAAAATCCAGGGCGGCAATAGTTATACGGTGGGGAACCAGCAGCTCATCATAATGGACAACGGAATAATAACTTATTTCAATAAAGAGGATAAAGGTACCGGAAGCCTTTCCAGCCAGGAAGCGGAAGCTGAGGCTTTTGATTTCATGAAAAGCCGCGGCGGACTTCCTCAAGAAGCTGTTTTGAACAGCATTACCTATGACCCGGAGACAAAAAGCTATTTGATTGAATATGTCAGAAACTTTGACGGTTTTTTTGTAGCTAACAGTTATATCGATATCCTGGTATCTCCTTCGGGAGTAAAGAACTACTACCAGAGCTGGTTGAATATTTACGGCTACAGGGGCAAAAAAAAGACGGTCATCTCGCCTTTTACAGCCATAATGAGGGTGGCCAGCGAAAAGAAAGATGCAGATTCCATGGTCATCACCGAGATAAAACAGGGCTTTTACTCGAAGTTTTATGATGCGGAGCGGTGGCAGGCGGCTCCCGTTTGGAAGATAGGTCTCAAGAACGGCGATGTGTTCTATGTAAATGCATATACCGGAGAATTGGAGCAGTAGATTCGAAATTTGAAGTTCGATATTCAAAATTCGGCCGGAATGGAGTTGATTTTTAACAGATTTTGAATTAAACTAAATTAAATTAAATATGAGAGCTGGAGGAAGCATGATTAGATTCAATTTAAAATACGGTAAAAGTGAACAATTACTCTACCTTGACGAGAAAAATGTGATGGATGTGCTGGAGGGTAAGAAGGTAGAACCCGTGCCCGACGAAAAACAGGCTGTAATCTGCGCCATGAGTAATCCCATCCACTCCCCCACGCTGGATAAGATCGTGCGGCCGGGTGAAAAGGTAGCTATAATTGCAAGCGATATTACCCGCAGCGTGAAAAGTCAGGTGGTGGTGCCGCTTGTTGTTTCGGAATTGAACAGGTGCGGCATTGCCGACGGAGATATGGTTATCGTGGTGGCGACGGGCACCCATAGGGGCCACACTGTGGAAGAACATGAGTATTTATTCGGAAGGCATATAGTTTCCCGCATAAAAGTAGTAGACCATGATTCCCGGGATGAAAGCAGCCTCACGTTCCTTGGAAACACTTCTAGGGGCACACCGGTATATATTAATAAAATGGTGGCGGAGGCGGACAGGGTGATCCTCACGGGCGGCATCATATACCATTCTATGGCCGGGTTTGGCGGCGGAAGAAAGAGCATATGCCCGGGGGTTTGCGGTTTTAATACCATTCAGAAAAACCACAAGTTAATGCTGAACCCGGTTGAAAAAGGCGGAGGCATAGACCCGCGGGTAGGGCTGGGGCAAATCCGAGAAAACCCCATGGCAGCCGACATGGCAGAGATTGCGGACATGGTAAAGCCGGACTTTCTTGTGAATGTGATTCTGAACGATGACGGGCAGATGGTAAAGGTTGTGGCCGGTGATTATAAATCGGCCTTCGAGGAAGGTTGCCGCTTTGCCAGAGAAGCCTTTAGTGTCAGTATAAAGGAGCCTGCCGATGTCCTCATCCTTTCCTGCGGCGGATATCCAAAGGATATCGACCTGTACCAGGCTACCAAAGCCATTGAAAACGCCATGTACGTGATAAGGGAGGGCGGTGTGGCGATTCTCCTGGCCGAGTGTCCCGAAGGTGTTGGCCATGAAGGATTTTATCACCTTATAACCGATTTCAAAACCAGGCGGCAGCGAGAAGAGGCCCTCTGGGAAGAGTTCACTATAGCCAAAGCGGTGGGATATATTCTGACCCTGGGCATGGAGCATTTTGATGTGGCGCTGGTGTCGAAAATGGAAGAAAAGAAGGTGCGGGATATGGGTATGATTCCGGTGTCGAGCCTGGAGGAAGCCGTAGGGATCGCCAGGAACAAACTTGGGGATGACTTTAAAGCTTATATTATACCCCACGCTTCTACGACCGTACCGTTTCTTGAAAAATAATATCGAAATATTTCCCGGGAAATAGAAAAATGTAAGTCAAAGAGCCGCAACCGGCGGCTTTTTTCATTAAAAGCCCTTCTTAAATTTATAAAATAAATGAATCTCCGGAGAAAGGGGATTATGGCAGATTTCTTTAAAAACATTATTTTAATTTTCTGATAAAATGAATCCTGCTTTGCTTGTAACCCTAGAAGCAAGATTTATCATACGGCGGAGATTCTCTGAAAATCAAGCATGGTCTAGTGTAGAAAGTCGGTGAAAGTAACATGTGAAGGCCGACCATATAATGTCATAATATAGAATTTTTATAAAAAAGGGTTTTTGCAATAAATGTAGAATAAAACAAAGTGCGAATTTAATGGGAATTATTACCAGCATTTTTAAGACATGGGTATTGACTTTTCAAAGCTAGAAGAGAGCGCCGAAGTTGTATGTGATGTGCACTCTCCATCAAACAGGCTGCATGATTGCCGGACAAAATTACATAAAATGCGGTTGTAAAGGGAACTTTATACTAGTCGCAAGGGCTTTCATTTACCACCTCATATATAATATAACATCATATTTGAAGGAGGATTTCATTATGAAAAGCAAGATCTATTTTGCTGATGCCAGAGCAAACAGCTATTATTACAAGTACAGCTTTGTCGCAAAATTTGAACAGATACTGCAGATGATAGACTTCAAGGCATTTATTGAAAAAAAAGATTATGTGGCGGTAAAGACCCATTTTGGGTCCTATGGCGCCCATCGCATTGTCCGCCCCATTTTTCTCAGAAAAGTGATAGACAGGGTGAAAGAGGTGGGTGGCAGGCCCTTTGTGACAGATACTGTGAGGATTCCCGGCCTTGAATATCTGGATGTGGCCAACATGGAAGGCATAAACCATCTTTCAGTAGGTGCACCGGTGATTCTTGCGGACGGTATATTCGGCAGGGATCAGATAAAGGTCAAAAGCGGTCCGATTCTAAAGGAAATTGGCGTAGCCTCGGCCATATATTACGCTCCGGCCATGATAGTTGTTTCCCACTGCAAAGGCCATATAGGCGCGGGCTTCGGCGGTGCCATCAAAAACCTTGGCATGGGAGGCGTAAGCTGCAAAGACCATCATGGTGAGGCTGAACGGGGAAGGATTCACTTTGAAGAGAACAAGCATCTGGAATGGCTGGAGGCAAAGTGCGTCCGCTGCGGCCAGTGTGTTGATGTATGTCCTCACGGTGCCATAAAACTCATCGACGACAGCATCGTCATAGACAAGTCCATATGTGTGAAATGCGCCCGCTGCTCCAGGGTGTGCGAGGTTAAGGCTCTGGTGGTGCCCATCACCGAGGAGGGATTTCAGAGAGGTCTTGCGGAATCGGCCTATGCAGTGGTATCAACCTTCGAAAAGGGAAGGATACTGTACATAAACTTCATCACCGAAGTGCAGCCCGAATGTGACTGCATGCCCATGGCCGACACTCCGCTGGTACAGGACCAGGGGGTCCTGGTTTCCCACGATATCGTGGCCATAGACCAGGCCGCTCTGGATATGATAAACGGCGCCGAACCTCTGCCCCAGTCCAAAGCGGGGGATAAAAATGTAAAAAAGGGTGATAATATATTAAAAGCCGTGACCGGCAAGAACGCCCAGCTTCACATCGACGCCGCCTATGAACTGGGCATGGGCAGCAAGGAATATGAATTGATAACCGTTACTGAAAAAGAAATGCCGGAAGGCGAGGAGCATTAAGGTAGGATTGAGCCGGTGTGAAAAAATGCCGGTAGCATCTGACGCGTTGGAATTTGCGTTACAATCTATTTGCCGGTATAGCAGTTACTTCTTGAAGGGCTTTTTAAAGCCCTTTTTTTGGTGGAGATGATGGAAGTTTAATTACCGGTGCAACTTATCCCATCCAAGACTTTATTCCAAACACCTTCATCATAGACTATAATGCCTTTTTCTACAGCTTCAATAGCTATTGGATTTCGTTTTTTATACATCAATATAAATTCTTCGAGGTTATACCCTTTTGGTTCTATAGCATCAAAGACATAATCATAGAGAAGTTCAAGTCTCTTTTTATACACATCAGGCATTTTTTCCGAGATTAATACTACGTCAATATCACTTGCATCATTAAAGTCCCCTCTTGCTACCGATCCAATCACAACGGCGCACATAGGTTTTAAAACTTTACTAATATCACCTGCAAAACATGTTGCCTTATATATTAAATTATTCTTTTTTTCCTTTCTTATCTCCATTGCCAAATTCATTTATATACCCCTCCACGAAGGCCAGTATTTTTTGGGCATATTCAATAGAAAGTCTTGCGTCTTCTTCATCATAATACTCATAAGGGCTACCCTGGGGATATGCGTCGGGGTAACGAGGTTGAATATAGTCTCTATCAAGCTTTCGTGCCCATTTCATATAATCCCGAGGCTTTTCTATGCCAGCCTTATCCAGTTCATTTGATAACTTGACAAGAGAATGACCAGCTGCAGAGATGCCAAAAGCTTTTAACAATGCTTTCATGGCAAATTCGGCAGCTTGCTGCGCCTTAAAACAAGCCCAGGAATAATCCCCTTCTTTGAAATCTCTATAAGATGATTTCAGTGTATGTTCGGCCTGATTATGCCATCTGAAATACTCATCCATATCCATAAAATCACCTTCTAACATTATTTTATAAATAGTTTTAATATTTCTTACCTATCATGCCCATTTATTGATTTTATTATATAGTTTTGATTTACGTTATACAACATTTATTTCTTATAATTTCTAAAATGTTGCTTCTAATATTAAGAATGTTTGAATGTTTAGCTGAAGGTAAATCGCAGGCAGTCACAACCATCTAAAAAACTTATTATATCTGAATTATCTTTTTCAAAAAACACAGGAAAGCAAAATTTTTCCTCTAGACAGATGCTTTACGAATTTTTGTGGGAGCATTTAATAATATTCTCTCCGGATAAAAAAGATAAAAAAGGTGACAATTGTACTGATAAAAAGTTTTCAGAAATGGCAGGTGTCAAAGATGCAAAATGAACAGGATTCAAAAAAGTTTTTACTGGATTTTAAGAAGATCATAATGATATCTGTCGTCTGTTCTCTAATAGGAGCGCTGGCGGCTGCCATTATTACAGCTTCCATGCTGTACGGCAGGCAGCCCGCTGCGGATAAAGCCATCCCACAAACGCCGAAAGTGGTCCAGAACCAGGAACAGCCCATTCCCACCATTGCCAGGGAGGTAACCCCGGCGGTGGTGGGCATAGCCACGGTCAGCGTCGATTATGACTTTTTTTACCGGCCCATCAGGACTGAAGCCGTGGGATCGGGAGTCATCGTCAATCCCGCCGGATATATAATCACCAATGACCACGTGGTGGGCGATGCTGATGAAATAACGGTCTTCCTTTATGACGGAAGGAAGTATAAGGCAAAGAGGCTTTATACCGACTCCGCCCTGGACCTGGCCGTGATTAAAATAAATGCCCCGAACCTTGTGGCCGCAAGGTTGGGGGATTCCGACCGGGTGGTGGTGGGAGACCTGGCGGTGGCTATCGGAAATCCCCTGGGGCTCACACTGCAGAGGACCGTTACTGCGGGAATCATCAGCGCTCTCAACCGCATGGTGATGGTAAGGGACCGCCGGGGAGAAGTGCTGATGCAGGACCTCATCCAGACCGATGCTTCCATAAATCCCGGCAACAGCGGCGGCCCTCTGGTAAACGGCAGGGGTGAGATCATCGGAATAAATACTATAAAAGCATCCCAGGCCGAGGCCATAGGTTTTTCCATCCCCATTAATATTGCAAAACCGATAGTGAACAGCATCCTGGAAAAGGGAAGGTTCGACAAACCCTACCTGGGCATCGACGGCATTGACAGGGACATGGCAAAGCTCATGAACGTGAGGGTAAATGTGGACAGCGGCATATATGTGGCGGATGTGGAAAAAAATAGTCCGGCGGATATGGCGGGCATAAAAAAAGGCGATGTAATAACAAAATTTGCCGGAGTCAGGGTAGACTCTATGGCAAAATTGAGGCAGGTAATGTATAATCTTGATATAGACAGGAAATACACCGTTGAAATATTGCGCAGAGGAGTACGGCAGGAGAAGACTATATTGCTGAAGAATTATGTGTCACGGTGACGGTTCTCTTGACACAAATAATTTTTTTCTCTTATAAGAACCGTCCTCATGACACACTTGACACAAGAATCGGGAGGGGAGAATATGGAGGTTTACCGCACCGCGTGCTCCAGAGATTGTCTGGACAGCTGCAGCATGCTGGTCTATGTGGAAAAGGGCAAAATCGTAAAAGTTCAGGGCGACCCCGCCCATCCGCCCACGGCGGGATTTCTCTGCCCCAAAGGCAATTCTTACGTGGAATACGTTTATCACCCGGAGAGACTGAAGCACCCCGTGATTAAAAGGCGGGGGAATTTCCTAAGGGTTTCATGGGATGAAGCGCTGGATTATATAGTCCTGAAAATCCGCGAAGCCCTCGATAAATACGGGCCCCTCTCCGTATTTCACAACTACGACAGCGGCTCGGAAGCCCTGCTCAAAAACATGGACGTGAGATTTTTCAACGCCCTGGGGGGAAGCACCAGAGTTTCAGGGTCATTGTGCTGGGGCGGGGGCATAGCCGCCCAGACCTACGACTTCGGGGGACTTATGCAAAACGATGTGGAGGACCTGGTAAATGCCAAGGGGATCGTGCTCTGGGGAAGGAATGCGGGGGACACCAATTCCCATGCGGTACCCTTTATAAAAAAATCCCTTTCCCGGGGAGGGAAGCTTGCTGTTATAAATCCCCTTAAAACCGGTCTTGACGGGCAAGCGGACCTTGTACTGAGGCCCCGGCCCGGCACCGATGGAGCCCTGGCTCTCGGCGCCGCCCGGTATCTTATAAAACAGGGTCTCATCGATAAAGAGTTTATACAAAAATATACCTACGGCTTTGAAGAGTTCTGCCGGGCTGTGGAGGATTTTACACCTGAAAAGGTGCTGGAAATTACCGGTATAGAAGAGGAACAGATGAAATCTCTGGCGCTGTTTTACGGCAGGGAGACCCCCGTCACCACTCTGCTTGGCTACGGCCTGCAGAGGTACAGGGGCGGGGGAAATGCCGTAAGGGCCATCGATGCTCTTGCGGCGGTGACGGGAAACATCGGAAAGCCCGGAGCGGGAGTGTCTTACGGCCACCAGGCGCACTGGCCGGCAGGAGCCCGTGTGGCGGGGCCGGAACTGGCCGAAGTGCGGCGGTATTTTGACAGGACGAACCTTGCCCGGGAGATTCTGGCCGCCCAAAATCCCCCCATAAAAGTGGCCTTTATCACCCGTTCAAACCCCATGAACATGAACCCCGACACTTCGGTCATGAAAAGGGCTTTAGACTCCATTGAGACTCTGGTTGTTATAGACCTCTTTATGACCGACACCGCTAAAGAAGCCGATGTGGTGCTACCCTGTACGAGCTTCTTCGAAGAGGAGAACCTGAAACTCAACTCCTGGAGCCCCTGGATTTTTTACTGTCCCAAAATCATCGAACCCGTGGGCGAATGCAGGCCCGACCATGAGATATTCCTGGAGCTGGCGAAAAGGCTGGGCCTGGAGGATTTTCGGGAAAGATCCCGGGAAAACCACTTAGAATGGGCGGCGGAGCCCATAAAGCAGCAGTTCGGCGTAAGCCTCGATGACCTCAAAAAGGGCCCGGTAAAAAACCCGAAAATTCCGCCGGTGGCATGGTCTGACAAAAAATTTATGACCCCTTCCGGCAAGTTTGAATTTTATTCGAAGAAGGCGGCGTCGGACGGCCAATCCCCGGTGGCGGCCTACATACCGCCGGCTCACGAGAGAATTAAAGGCGGCCATGATACCCGGGAGGCGGGCGGTGCGGCGGATAAAAAAATCGGTCATCGGGGGGAATCCCCGGCGTTTGATTACGGATTGAAAGACCTGCCTTATTATTTTATAACCCCCCACTCCCGATTCCGCATCCATTCCCAGTTTCAGCATCTTTCGAAGATAAAGGCCCTGCATCCCCACCCCGTGGCTCTGATGCACCCCGAAGAGGCTGCGGCCCTGGGCCTTGAGGAGGGTGAACCGGTGGAGATATACAACGAGCGCGGCGCCATCCGGGCAAGACTTACCCTGGAGCCCCGGATGCGGCGGGATGTGGTGGCGGTGGAGTCGGGCTGGAATATAGCAAGCGGCGCCTGCGCCAATTTCCTCACATCCCCGGTCACCACGGATATGGGCGAGAGCGCAGCCTTTTACGACTGCAGGGTGGGGGTAAGAAAGCTCGGTTTATAACACATTGCTTGTTATTTGCAGACATGTTTTAAATGATACCGGCAAAATCTGTTGACTCCGATTCATTAAATGATATGAATGTAATAAAAAGACTTCCGGTTCTTGTGTTATCCGTTGACGACTATACTACTTCAAACCTCATAACAAGACGTTGAAGAAGGAAATTTGAAAGTTAATTCATGCATAAGAGTAGATAAAATATATACCTTATCTCAAAATATTGCAATCGATAAATCTGGAACGGTTAAAATTTATTCTTAATAAAGTAATAAAGAAACGATATGAGACAAACATTTAAAGGAGATTCATTATTGAATATCGTCATACTGGCTGTAGGAAAACTGAAAGAAAAATACCTTCAAGACGGCATAAAGGAGTATAAAAAGCGGCTCAAGCCTTTCTGCCATTTAGACATCATAGAAGTGGCTGAGGAAAAAGTTCCGGAAACCTTGAGTGATGCTGAAAAGCAGCGGGTTTTGAAAAAGGAAGGGGAGCGAATCCTGGAAAAGCTGACCCCTTCAAGCTTTGTCATTCCCCTTTGCGTCGAAGGCGAGCGGTATTCCTCTAAACAGATGGCTCAAAAGATGAGCGACCTCATGGTTTCCGGAATCTCACACATCACATTCGTCATCGGCGGCACCCTGGGCCTTTCCGATGAAGTAAAGGCCCGGGGCCACCTGAAGCTGTCCTTTTCGACCTTCACCTTTCCCCACCAGCTCATGCGCCTCATATTCGTAGAGCAGCTCTACCGGTGGTTCAAGATAATACGGGGGGAGCCGTATCACCGTTAACCTCAAACGCTTTTTGTTCATCTGCATACATACTGAACTGCATTAAATCAAGCTCTGAAAATGCAGTATGATTTCCTCAGCAAGCCTTTCATCTGGCTTGTCGCTTTTCTTTATGCGGATTTCTTTGATCAGGGTGTGCAGTAATTCCTTTTGCTTTTCAAAAGGAGCACTGTCAAATGCAGCATCAAAATTTTGCAGCATGTCAGCGATTTTTTGGATATTTAGGGTATTGTTTCTGATATTTTCAATCTGAGCGGCAAGCTTTTCTTTTTCCTCCGTCAGTTGTTCTATTTCATTACTTATTTGCTTTATTTTTTCCAGGATTTTATCTTATTTGCTTATGCCAATGTCAGATAGTTTAAGCAACTGGTTATTGTTCTTATAAACGCGGAATGTTTTTACAATATGTTTGTGAAAACGCTTGTAGCAACAATTTCGTTTACTCGTTATGCATTGTAACAAAATAAGGAACTAAATCGAATAAAATTAAAATAATTGTAACCAATACGTTGACTAAAACATAAAAAAGAGCATATAATATTAGCAGGAGGAGGTGCTTGAAATGCTTACAACCAACGAAATCATCGGACAAAACATCCTTACCATACTTAACAAAAAATCTTTGACGCAGGCAGCTTTGGCGGAAAAACTTGGCTGGACAAGACAGGAGGTTAATAAAATAGTTCATGGAAGAAAGAATGTAACCGCGCAGGAATTAAAAGAGATTTCCGATGCCTTAAATGTATCCATGGAGGAATTGGTGAAAGAGAGTGCAGTTAATGAAAACATTGAGCCGATAAAACTTTTTATGGGCCAGGTTAGTACAAAAGAGGCGCAAATGGGACTGTTGCATACCCAGAAAATCATGGACATGGTTTTATTCCACAGTCAGGTTCAGGAAAACAAAAGCAAACTGATGAAGGAATGGGATGCGTAATATGCATGAGCTTATAAAAGAATGCATTTTTAAAAATGATAAGGAGCAATTTAATAATATCGAAGATAAGGTAATTGGCTTTGCCAATAGGTATGTCGGCAGTGGGGTCATTATCCAGGACGATATTTTTAATATTATTGAAAACTACGATCGGCAAGTGACTTTACTTCTTTTCCCCATTCCTGACGATGAAATCTGTGGCTTTATCTGCAATTACAAAGGGAAAATGTTTATTTATGTAAATACCAACCTTCCGCTGGAAAAGCAAATTTTTACTGCTGCCCATGAGCTTTATCACCTCTTGTTCAACCGCGACCAGTTGGAAAGCGGTTATAGCCACCTGGTCAAACAGGACGATCTAAACGGTAGACAGGAGGAACGGGCAGCTAATCTTTTCGCCGCCCTATTGCTTGTCCCCAGGACTTTGTTGAAGGAACAGATTGAGATTTTACAGATAGATCCTGCTAATTTAAATTTGCTAGATATTATTCGTTTGATGGATGTATTTGCCGTTCCTTATAAAACAATGATATTACGGCTGTACGAAACGGGGATTTTGAAAGAAAAAGAGGTGGATAAATGGCTGCAGGTTCCAGACCGAGACGAAAGGGAAGGCGTATTGTTTGAAATAAAGAAACACGAAATCGGATTGCGGTGGCAGGAACGTACCAGGACAGTAAAATACGGGAACTTAAAAGCATTGATTATGGACAATGATGCCCAGGAACTTGTTCCAGAAGCAAAAGCTGCAAAAGATCTGGCTTATATCCAGAAAAGTATGGAAGAGATCTTTAAGGGGTTGGGTGAGAAAGTTGAGTAATTAGGTATTTCCGTACTTGATACGGATTTTATAATTAAGTCAGCTGTCTCCCCTTCTCCTGAGCAATCCACCTTATTTGAAAGGATTTTAACCCTGGGTGAAAAGTTTTACATACACCATCAAGTACATGAAGAAGTGGAGTGGCCACAGGAGGCAGCAGATTTGCTGGACAAGCTTATTAAAGAGCATCAAATAAAAATGGTGGACGACAGGGATTTGCTTGAACTATTGGACAAGCATTATCCTATGCCTGCAAGGAATTTTTTAGGCAATCTTAAAGAGTGTTGCGAGATGTTTGGCACGGACTATTACGAGCATTACTATAAACAATTGGAAGCATTGCTTTTTGATGGGGGCAATATTGAACAATTTTGTGCAAAGCTTGCCGCTGTGGAGGAAAAGCTAAAGCAAAACTGCAAGGGTGGAGGCCGTTCAACCAATCTTGGGGAAATCAAGACAGCCCTGTTGGCGGCTGTTTTCAGCCTCTCCAATATGGAACGGGTAACCATTTTCATGTCTGATGATCGCAGGGCAAGAAATTTCATTGTATCCAGATATTCCGAAAAATACCATGAAATCAAGGCGATTAGTGTAATAGGGGCGTTCTATATCTTGATGAAAAACGGCATGCCTCTTGAGGAAGCCCGCAGGTATGTAGATGCTTTGGCGACAAAGGAGTTTAGACTGTTTGATAATAAGAAAATGACAGGTTTGGAGATTGTTGATGGGATTTATGCTAATAAACTGATTCTTCTTGTAAACGGTATGCTGAAAGCGCGGGACTGATATTTTCAGTTCCTTTTTTTGATGCTATAATTTCATCATCTTTAAATAGAAAGGGGTTATACATATGACCGAACAGGAAGAAAAACTGATCAATGCTGCCCAGGAGATCGTCTTTGCGGCACGTTTAAACGGAAACGACCTGGCACAGGTCGGCAGGAAAGTGGGCACTGGTAAGAGTATTTTATTAAAATTAATTGATGAAATTCCAGAAAGTCAAATACGAGAAGTTATAGATTTTATTTTATTTTTAAAAAATAAGCAGGATAATCAAGTATTCAAAGATTTATTATCTGCCAGTGAGAGCAGTATAGATTTTTGGGACAATGATATTGATGATGAGGTATGGAACAATGTATAGGCAGGGCGATATATTATTAATTCCTATTCCTTTCAGTGATTTGACTTCCATAAAAAACGCTTGAATAAGCAAGTTTGGCGCCGTGAAGAAATATGTTATGGATGCTGTCAGAAAGAAAATTTATGAGCTAATCTGAAATTGCCGGGCAGCAGAAAAGTAGCTGTCTAATTTTTGCGTATTGCAGATAGTGTCTACTTTATTATAGGATTTAAAAAATGCACTTTTCCATCCTTTCTGGTAATAGTCTAAAATATATATCCACTATATGGGATTTCTTTTTTAACGACGGAATAATGGAGTTACTTGCCGTAGCTTATGATAGTTTGACCCTGCGCATCAAGGAGTTCCCAAACCAAGTCAGGGTCTCCTTTGCCTGTAATATAACAAATCCGAAGACCTTTAGCTTGTACAATCGTTGCCTCCTTACCATCAAATAGCACTTTGGCGATAGAGCTATTTCTGATGATACCACAACTTATCCATACCCTACCTTATATTGTACTTGTATGAGCCGAATAAAAGATCGGCAGGGTCTCCACTCTTCGTCGGCCATATTCCCGAACAAAGGAGAATTGGATTGCGAGAAAAGGAGGTCTTACCATGCCGGTACGGTCTATAATGTGATAGTAGTCGGGATGACCGCAACAATATTTTTCCATGAGATAAAGAGAAATCATCATATAAGAAAAATCAGAAGTTTGGGAGTAAAAAATATGATCGAAGGGGATTTTATGAGGAATCGATTTATAATGCCGATAATCATATTACTCGTTGTCTGTGGCATCATAGCAGGTTGCCGGCATAATGCACCGTTGCAAAATGAAAAAACTGAGGAGAAACCAATAAAACCCGAGACGTCCCGGGTCAATGAAAAGGAAAGTGAAACTGCGATTTCCAATGGCTCCCGAAGCGATGAAGATAAAAAACAAACTTTAATTGCAGAGCGACCTGAAAACAATGAGAATGAGGAGGCAAAGCTTACATTTAATAGTTGGAAATATAAGTACCAGCATGATTTTTATGTTCATCAGATAACAAATGGCGAGACAGATATTTCAGCATTTACCAAAATATTTATAAATGATTACTTTCGAAAAAACTCCGATGAATTGCGCTCTCTTCCGACTTTTGCTCGGGGTAGAAGCCCGGAATGGAATGCCCTTACAAAATTTATTTATGAAAAAGCAAACAAAGCTCCAAATGAAATGTCTATTACCGAGGAGCAATTTGATGAAATAGTGAAAAAATATTTTGAGGATATCACCTACACACATAAATCCTCAACTTACCTTACATACAAAGACGGCAAGTATTCACCCAATGGCTGGAGCAACGAAGGTTCATTTATCTATGAGCTTACAAAGCTTGAAAAAGGTAAAACAAAAGAAAGAGAAGAAATATGGAAAGCACATATAACAGGTTATCTTTTTTACGAACTTGACGGAGATCCAAATACACGCCGGTCGGAGCAGTCGAAAAATGCCCAGGCCGTATGGGAAGAGATGAAGAAAAAAGAATATTATGGACTCGATTTTTGGGGCGCATGCGACCGACTTGTGTTTAATAATCCCGGATCTATTCTGGACCCGGCATGTGAGTGGATAATTGAGTTTACCGTAAATGACCCAATGGGGGATTTGCATTTTACATATCTTTCATGTGAGAAAAAGGAGTAAAATTGTGGGTATACCCCGGGAGTTTACTCCAAAAGCTGGGTTTATTCTAATTAACATATTTTTGCCATGGGGAAAGGGTTGCTGGCAACATCTCCCCCATGGATAATGCAGGCCGGGAAAGAATATTATTGCTAAAACACGAATTCCTGGATTTTGTCGATGAGGTTGGTGTCACCTGTAGAGGCGGGCATCTTGATGTATAATTTGCCGGAATCATCGCTCCAGTGGGCCATCAGGGAGATGACCGCAGGCATCTTGACGTTTTCCATGATGCGGATAGCCTGGGAGAGCCCGCCGCCGGTGACATCAGCCACATAGACATCATTCTTAACCGTGTCTTTATCCCTTGCGATGTTGCCGAAGACGATTTTGGTGCCATCGGGGGAAAGGCTGTAAAAGGGAGCCCATTGCCCTTCTTTATCTACGCCACCGGACACCACTTTCGTGAGAGTCTTTTTATCTACATCATAGAAGAATATCCCCGGTTCACCATCATATGTTCCGTTGAATATGACGGTTTTACCGCCATTGATGAGGTCGAATCCGGTTAGAGTATCACTGGATTGCTTTTTAGACGGGAATTGGACGATGGCCTTTTTTTGATGGTCAAAGCTTAATTCATAAATTCCATATCCATCCTTTTTGCTGTGGGCAGCCACATACACTTTGCCTCATAGACTTTGACATCCTGCAGCATGAAGTTTTCGAGGATGAATAGTTTTTTAAAGTCCAGAGCATGGGTCTTGCCGGTTTGCGTATCTATTACAAACGCCATCTCCAGGTCCTGCCGGCTGCTTTTTTTTAAAATCTCGCTTTCTTGATTGTTCAGTATTATAAAAGGCAGGTTTGATATGCCCTCATATAAAAAATGCCGTGGGTATCATAAAGAGCAACATTTACTTCGAAATTCCGGGAAAGTTCCTGAACGATGATATATTTGCCATCCTTCCGGAAAGGGTCTCCTGACAACTTGTTTATGAGAAAAAATTGTTTCAAATACTCCCGG
Source organism: Thermoanaerobacterales bacterium (assembly GCA_012840135.1). Classification (GTDB taxonomy): domain Bacteria; phylum Bacillota; class Thermosediminibacteria; order Thermosediminibacterales; family Tepidanaerobacteraceae; genus Biomaibacter. Next base: position 126,622 of record DUMA01000017.1, on the reverse strand, counting down.
GAGGATTTTTGAAGATGGGCCATATCGGTATTAATTATCTCAATATTATTTTTTATAGAGCATCGCTCATAAAAAATTCAGTACATAAATCGATAAGGCGAAAATGATGAAAAGACCTATAATGAACTTATATCTTTCATCAGAAACGGTGAATATGCGGACGAATACATCATGGCAAGGCATAAGTTGTAATATTGCATATTGACTATGTGTATATTAAAATACACATACGGAGGTGTATGGCTATGCGCACAAATATCGACATTGATGAAAAATTGCTCCATGAGGCTTTTAAATATTTAAAGGTCAAAACAAAAAAAGAACTCGTAAATACTGCATTAAAAGAATTTATAGAGAATCATAAACGGAAAAACTTGATGGAGCTGAAAGGTAAGATAGCTTTTAGAGAAGATTATGATCACAAAAAAATGAGGGAAGGTGTTTAAGTGGTCCTTGTAGATACCTCGGTCCTCATTTCATATTTTAAAGGAGTCAACAATAATTCCACGGAAAAATTCCAGTATATCCTTTCTAACAATATCCCTTTTGGTATCAATAATTTTATTTATCAGGAGTTGCTGCAGGGCACCGCGTCAGAGAAGGATTTTAATAAATTAAAAGAGTATCTTGATACACAAAGATTTTATGAGTTGCGCCACGGGAAAAAGTCTTATGAAGAGGCAGCGAAAATGTATTTTAGATGCAGGAAAGCAGGGATAACGGTGCGAAGTACTATTGACCTTTTGATTGCCCAAACGGCCATAGAAAATGATTTATTGTTGTTGCACGACGACATGGATTTTTATAATATTGCCGATGTCATAAAAGAATTAAAGCTGTATGAGTGATTTAACTGTGATAAATGGCTGATGTATGGAGTTACGGAAAATTATGACAGACATGGTTATTTAGATTGAAGGGAGTAAACATGGGCTTTTGGGAACACCAAAATCCGCCAAGAATGAGAGCAATCATATACCTTATATGTGCCGCCCTGCTGTGGAGCACCGGCGGATTTTTCATCAAGTGGGTCAGGTGGAACCCCCTCGCCATAGCCCCACAGCCATAAAATCCGTGTCGGCTCTGGAAGCGGTGTTGATTCCGGTTATCGAGCCCATCGCAAATCCTGTCTGGGTATTTTTGATGCTGGGCGAACCCCCCGGCAAATGGGCCATCGCTGGGGGTCTGATTGTGCTGGCCGCTGTCACCTTGAGGTGCGCCGTTTCCGCCGGAAGGGATTTTAAAAAAGGAAGTCGGGTGGGAAGTGAAGAAGCGGAGTCGTTTTAAAAAATGCTTGTTTAAAAACACGCCACGGGCGCTCAGATTTCACGGCTTTAGCGTCTTTTTCGACAGGTAAATAAGGGCCGGGGCGGCAGACGGGCAGGGTGATTTTTTAAATGCCGCATAAGCCCTGCGCCTGCGGAATTAAACAGTCATGGAATTCCATGTTTTGCCATGGAAACTCCATGACTTTTTTAATGCCAAATTACACGAATTCACAATAAAAGTTAACATAATGTTTCATGGTTTTGAAAAATGCAGCATATCATGTTTTGTAATTATTATTCAGGAAGCCAGGTGAAAGGGGATTTGCGTTGAAAGATAAACAACCTTTCACAAAAAATGTTCATCCTGGGCATTCAAAATTCGGTTTCGATATTTCCGACAAAATTAAAACTTACTTGAGCAATATAAATAACTGTCATAAAGAAACCGCGCGGTCCATGATGTTCACATTATTGCTGCAGGAACTTTTTGGATATAAGTCAACATTTATCGAATCATATGTGGGCGGAATTGAAAGTTTCATTAAAGTAAAAGAAAAAGACCATGTTCTGAAGGGTGAAGTAGACAATCTTTATGGCAATATAATAATTGAATTCGAATCAAGTATTCCTAAAAAATTGTCGCAGGCGAAAGAACAATTACGAAAGTATTTGGCCATATTATGGCTCCAGGAACATAGTGATGAAAGAACACCGTATATATGCATTGCAACAGACGGTGAACGTTTTTACACCTATTCCCCCTCGCTTTTAGAACCGGCAGGGGACATCACGCCTGATAACATCGAGCTAAATTTAAATGAAAGGGTCAACTGGAATGACCTAAATCCTGCAGAAATTTACTTTTTCCTTGATCGCTATTTTTTTCGGCAATGCAGGCTCCATCCGGATAGCGTGAACTTTAAAAAAGATTTCGGCGTACAAAGTCATGCATTTCACGTTATAATTAATAACCTCCTGGCCCTGTGGAACAAATTAAAATGCCATAGCATGTATAAAGTGATATATGAAAATTGGGAGAAGTATTTGAGCATCGTATATGGCAATAAGGTTACGGGAGATGAATTGTTTGTTCGCCATACCTATTTGGCAACACTGGCAAAACTTATGGCATGGATGAGACTCGCGGAACATGCGTCTTTAACTGACGATGCAGACCATATTTACGAGATTCTGAGCGGTCAGTTTTTCAAAAACCAGGGAATTGAAAATTTTATTGAAGAGGATTTTTTTGCATGGCTTATACGCAAAGAAGCCCGGAATGTGACGGTAAAAATAGCAAATCAATTTTTTAGTCTTTTAACGAATTATGACCTGACCAGAGCTTCCGGAGATGTTTTAAAAATGTTGTATCAAGAACTGGTGGACCCGGAAACCCGTCACGATCTTGGAGAATATTACACTCCGGACTGGCTGGCGCATAAGATTATTAAAAAAATTCTGGATGACAATCCTCGATGTGATATGTTTGACCCTTCGTGCGGTTCCGGAACCTTTCTGTACCTGGCAATTCAGGAAAAACGTGAACGTTTGGGAAATAGCAGTGATACTCTAACCCATATCTTAAAGTCGGTTACAGGCGCTGATGTACATCCACTGGCGGTAATGATTGCAAAGACCAATTATATAATGGCTCTGGGAGAATTGTTGAAAAAGAGGAGCGCAGGGAATGTCGCTATACCCGTCTATCTGGCCGATACAATTTTACTTCCCGAGAGCGATGTTGAAAGGGAATCGACATATTACTGCGTACAGCTTGAAAATCGTAAAGTGAAAATTCCCGAGACTCTTCTGCAGCACATTTATGACTACGACCGGGCGGTTAATCTAGCCGGGGAGTTTGCCGAAAAGAACAAGCAGAATAACGGATCCCTTTCTATGGAATCATTCAAAAACCTGCTTTCAGCACGGAAATTTCCGCATGTAAATGATCAATCTATTGTTGAATCATTATATGAGTTATCCGGAACATTAATGGAATTTTTGAATGCAGAACGGGACAGTATCTGGGCATATATGCTGAAAAACATTTTTAAACCCCTGTTTTGGAGAAACAAGTTTGATTGCGTTGTCGGAAATCCGCCGTGGATCGCCCTTCGATTTTTAAACAAGCCATATCAGGATTTTCTGAAAAAACAAATTCTACACGAATATGAATTGCTGTTGGGTCGCAGCGAGCTTGTTACCCATCTTGAAATGGCCGCTCTGTTTCTGGTTCGCACAGCGGATCTATACCTGAAAAGTGGCGGCGTGATTGCTTTTGTTTTCCCCAAGAGTATATTTTATGCCGACCAGCATGACGGTTTGCGAAGGCGTATATTTAAGCTAAAAGCTGATTATCAGGATAATTTGTTGTGGGAGGAAATTTGGGATTGTGAAAATGTAACACCGCTGTTTAATGTTCCTTCTTGCGTAGTTATGGCAAGAAAAAGCAAGGATTCTGCGATGAATTATCCGGTTGATGGAATTATATTACAGGGCAATCTGGAATGTAAAAATGCAGGTTTACCGGAAGCCGAAAAACAACTGAAAGTAACCAGGACAGGTTATTATCTCCATATACGAGGAAAAAGGTCATTCTGGGCCTCCGGCAGGGGCACCACGGAAAATGCAGTCAGTTATTACAGGTCGAGATTCAAACAAGGAGCGACAATTGTGCCGCGTTCATTTTGGTTTGTAAAGTTAAACCGGTCTCCCTTGGGCTTTGATTTAAACTGTCCGCCGGTAATTACTTTTACGCCGAGTAAAAGCGGCCCTGTTCGAGACTATAAAGATATAGAGATAAGGGGAAATATCGAGTCGCCTTTTCTTTACTGCACTTTACTCGGTGATGATGTAATTCCCTTTGCATACAGAAATATACAGATGATAGTTCTTCCCATAGAACCCGTGAACAATGGCTATCAAATTGTCGATATTGATTCTGCGAATGAAAAGGGATGTTTTAAGCTGGCGGAATGGATAAAACAGGCCGATTTCAATTGGTCTAAGCTGCGATCAAAAAAAACAAAAAATAATACGACCATATTTGAATGGATCGACTACCAAAAAAAATTAACCGCACAGAATCCATTAAAGAAATACAAAGTAATTTATCCCAATTTTCAGCGTGTCAGTGTTGCCTGTGTTGTCGAAACGGATGAAATATTGCGCCAGGCAACCCATCTATTTGGGGTTTCCATTAACGGTTTTATTGTTGAAAGTGCATTTTATTATTATGAGACGGACGATGTTAGAGAAGCATATTATCTGTGCGCATGCTTAAATTCGTCTATAATTGATGACCTCCTGGGACCGTTGAGAAAAAAGTCCCAAAAAAATCATCCCAATGTCCATAAAAAGATATTCGATGTGGCACCTATTCCCAAATTCAATGAATCGGATCAACTCCACAAACAATTATCTGACCTTGGCTTGGAATGCAATGGAAAAGTATTAAAATGGCTCAAAAGCATTCAAGACGTGGACAAAAAAAGTGTGGGCGATCTTAGAAAAAAAGTGCGAACAATCATTTCCAATGAACTGAATATGATAGATGAACTATTTTCTAAAATGATAAAAAGTGAATCTAAAAGTTATGATTGAAGAAGATTGACAAAGGTAAAATGGCTATTGACATATCAAAGCTTTGGGTGTATTATAAAAAACAACAAGTAAAGAAAGAAAATTCGATGAACGGGAAGAGTAGGCGGCGATTCAGGCCGAAGCGAGCCGGTGGCGGTGGAAGACCGGTGCCGCGGTTGCCGTTGAATGGGCCCGGGAGAAGCTATGCGAACTTTGAAGTAGCAGAAGACGGAAAGTCCGCCGTTAAAAGGACAGGGTATCGAATGTTTTTCATTCCGTACCTGGAACGAGAAGGCTTTGCTTTAGGTGGCTCAGCTTGCAGACGGCACTTTTTCCTAAGGAAGAAGTGCCTTTTTTGATACCATCTTTTACGCAAGGTCAAAATTGGGTGGCACCGCGACACACTTCGCCCCAAAAGGGCGGGGTGTTTTTTTTATCGCAAAAAAAAGGGGTGGTTGTGTATGGTGTTTCCCGATAAAAGCGGGTTTGAGTCAATGAAGAAGGACCGTGTGGTTCCGGTCGTGTTAAAGGTAAATGCCGATGAATTTACTCCCATTGAGCTTTTTTACAATCTGGACGGCCGGCATAAGTTCCTGCTGGAGAGCGCCGAATGCGGGAAAAACTGGGGAAGATACTCCTTTCTCGGAGCAAGCCCGCATATGGCCGTTAAAAGTTACGGAGACAGGGTTGTGACAGTTTCAAAGGGCGGGGTGAAGACCGAAAACGGCAGGGTGCTGGATATCGTGGGAGATTATTTTAAAAGATACGGCTACGACAGCGCACCGGCCGGGCTTCCCGCAGATTTGCCCGCCTTCACGGGCGGCGCCGTGGGGTATGTGGGTTATGATGTGATAAGGCTCTATGAAAAACTTCCCGATGACAATCCCGATGAACTGCATCTGCCGGAATGTTTCCTGATGTTTTACAGGGTAGTTATAATATACGACCATTTTTATCACAACCTTTACGTGGTGTACAATGCCACACCCGATGAAGACACCGAATACGAACACATTGTCGAAAGGCTTCACGAATTAAAAAACACCGTCTTGAGGAAAAAGGATTTGCATCCCCTGGCGACGGTCCAAAATTCGATTCCCGAATTTCGGGCAAGTTGCAACGAAAATTCCTTCTGCGACAAAGTGAGAAAGGCCGTTGAATACATCAAAGCCGGCGACATATTTCAGGTGGTGCTGTCCGAGCGAATGACGGCCCCTGCAAAAGTAGACCCGTTTGAAGCTTACAGGAGGCTCAGGGCCCTCAACCCGTCGCCGTATCTTTTTTATATGGACTTCGGGGATTTCCAGCTGGTGGGCTCTTCTCCCGAAAGCCTGGTGGCCGTAAAAGACGGCATCGTCACCACAAATCCCATCGCGGGCACCAGGCCCAGAGGAAAGATGCCGGAGGAAGACGAAAAGTTAAAAAAAGAACTCCTGGCCGATGAAAAAGAGAGAGCCGAACACGTCATGCTCGTAGATCTGGGCAGAAATGATCTGGGGAAGGTGAGCGAGTTCGGCAGCGTGAAAGTGGAACGCTTCATGGAAGTCGATATGTACTCTCACGTCATGCATATCGTGTCCACGGTGAGCGGCAGGTTAAAGCAGGGTAAAACTTGTATCGACGCCCTCCTGGCCTGCCTGCCGGCCGGGACCGTATCCGGAGCTCCCAAGATACGGGCCATGGAAATAATCGATGAGCTGGAGGAAAAAAGGCGCGGGATATATGCCGGGGCGGTGGGCTATTTTGGCTTCAGGGGAAACATGGATTTCTGCATCGCCATAAGGACCGTCATTTTCAAGGACGGCATGGCTTACATCCAGTCTGGAGCGGGCATAGTTTGCGACTCGGTGCCCGAAAAAGAATACCGGGAGGTTTTAAATAAAGCGGCGGCTTTAAAGGAGGTGCTGGGGTGATTCTGATAATAGACAACTATGATTCCTTTACATACAACCTGTATCAGTATGCGGGGGAGCTTTACCCCGAAGCGGAGGTGGTCAGAAACGATGAGATTGACGTGGAGGGTGTGATGAATTCGGGGGCCCGCAGGATAATCCTTTCTCCGGGACCCGGTAGGCCGGAAGATGCCGGCATATGCGTGGATCTTATCAGGAAAAACGAAGGCAGGATTCCGATCCTCGGCATATGCCTGGGGCACCAGGCCATAGGCGTGGCCTATGGGGCAGAGGTCGCCGGCGCTGAAAAAATCTTCCACGGCAAGACATCACGGGTGTCCCACAACGGCCGGGGGATCTTTAGAGGAATAAAAAATCCCATTACGGCCATGAGGTACCACTCGCTGGTCATAAAGGGCGGTACCCTGCCCGATGAACTGGAGGTGACGGCAGTGACCGCCGGAGGTGTCATAATGGGCATTCGCCATAAAAAATTTCCGGTTTACGGGGTTCAATTTCATCCCGAGTCAATACTCACGGAAGAGGGGAGATCCATTTTAAAAAATTTTCTGGAGGGTGATGAATATGTTTCATGAGATTATAAAAAAAGTCATCATGAGAGAGGATCTAAGCGAGAACGAAGCCCGGGAGGCCATGGACCATATCATGGACGGCAAGGCCGCACCGTCTCAGATAGGCGGTTTTCTGGTTGGGATGAGGATGAAAGGGGAAAAAGTGGAGGAAATCACGGGATTTGCCCGGTCCATGAGGTCCAGGGCCAGGAAGGTGGATGTCGAGGGTTTCGCCATAGATACATGCGGCACGGGCGGAGACGGCGGCAAAACCTTCAATATATCCACCGCCGTGGCGTTTGTGGCCGCCGCCGGGGGAGTGAAGGTTGCAAAACACGGCAATAAAGCCGTATCCAGCAAGAGCGGCAGCGCCGATGTCCTTGAAGCCCTGGGGGCAAAGATAGATTTAGAGCCGGAAGATGCCGGAAGGTGTATTGAAAAAGTGGGAATTACATTCCTGTTCGCCCCCCTTTATCACTCCGCCATGAAAAACGTGGCCGGTCCCCGGAAAGAGCTGGGTACCAGGACCGTCTTCAATATCCTGGGGCCGCTGACCAACCCGGCCTCCGTCCGGGGCCAGGTCCTGGGCGTGTACGACGGAATCCTCACAAGGCCCCTGGCCCGGGTGCTGCTGAAACTCGGAGTCAAAAGGGCCATGGTGGTCCACGGGCGCGACGGCCTCGATGAAATAACCACCACCAGGGAGACCATAGTGAGTGAAGTAAAAGACGGCATGATTAAAAATTATACCATAAACCCCAGGGACTTCGGCATTCCCCTGGCAAAACCTGAGGAAATAGCCGGAGGGGACAGCAGCTACAATGCAGGGGTAATTTTGGATGTGCTGCAGGGCAAAAAGGGCCCGCAGAGGGATGTGGTGGTGTTGAACAGCGCTGCGGCCCTATATGTGGGCGAAGTTGCGGAGGACCTCAAGGAAGGCGTACAGATGGCTCAGAATCTGATAGACTCGGGGGCCGCCTTTGAAAAATTGAATGAGTTTATAAGAGAAAGCAGGGCGGCCGTATGATTCTGGATGAAATCATTGCCTGCAAAAAACGGCAGTTAAAAGATGAAATGGAAAAAAAGCCTTTGTCAGTCCTGGAGGATGAAATCAAGGATATGGGCCTCCCCAGGAGCCTGGAGAAAGCTTTGACGGCAAAAAAAGGGATTAAAATCATCGCCGAGATAAAAAAGGCTTCCCCTTCTAGAGGGGTCATAAAGCCGGACCTTGACCCGGCCTTCACGGCGGCTTGCTACGAAAGGGGCGGCGCGGACGCCATATCGGTGCTGACGGAAAAAAAGTTTTTTCTGGGTGACGACAGCTTCCTGAAAATAGTCAGAGATATAACCTCCCGCCCCGTACTGAGAAAGGATTTTATCATCCACGAATACCAGATTTACCAGGCGAAAGCCTTGGGAGCCGACGCCCTTTTGCTCATCGTGGCGGTCCTCGGCGAAAAAACCGGGTATTTTTATAAAAAAGCACGGTCCCTGGGGCTTGACTGCCTTGTGGAGGTCCATGACGAAAAGGAGCTGGATGCGGCCCTGGACTCCGGGGCCCGCATCATCGGCATAAACAACAGGAACCTGAAAGATTTCAGTGTAGATCTCAAGACCTGCGAGAGGCTCATCGGCAGGATTCCGGAAGGCATAATAAAAATTGCAGAAAGCGGTATAAAAACGGCGAATGATGTGCGTTATCTCAAATCCGTAGGCGTGGACGGCATTCTGGTGGGGGAGGCCCTCATGAAATCAAAGGATGTATGCCGGGATCTGGCGGCCTTTAAAGAAGCATGATAGATACGGCCGGTGGGGATGGTGGACATGGTGAAAGTTAAGATTTGCGGCCTGAGACGGCCGCAGGACATCGAATATGTGAACAGGTTGAAGGTGGACTACGCGGGATTTGTCTTCGCCCCAAGCAGGAGGTGCATAAGCTTTGAAGAAGCCGGAAGGCTCGTCGCGGCCCTTGATAAGGGCATAAAAAAGGTGGGAGTGTTCGTTAATGAGAGGCCGGATGTGATAATGAAAGCCTGTGAGGAATTGGGCCTGGATGTGATACAGCTTCATGGGGACGAACCGCCGGAAAGTGCCAGAGGTTACGGGAGGGTTTCAGTCTGGAAGGCCATCAGGGTCGAAGGTGCGGATAGTTTAAAAGCCGCGGAAGATTACGAAGTGGATGGAATTTTACTGGATTCTTCGGTAAAAGGGCTTTACGGCGGAACCGGATTGAGGTTTGACCCGGCCTTGCTGGAAGGCGTCCGGCTCAGGCAGCCGGTAATCCTGGCCGGCGGCCTTGACGCCGGCAATGTGGGGGATGCCATCCTGAAAGTAAAGCCCTATGCCGTGGATGTGAGCACCGGTGTTGAGACCGGCGGATATAAAGACTTTGAAAAGATGAAAAAATTTGTGGAAAGGGTGAGGAGTTTATGAAAGATGTGCCGGGCAGATTCGGCATATTCGGCGGGCAATATGTACCGGAAACCGTGATGAACGCCCTTGCGGAACTGGAGAAAGAGTTTAATACGGCCGTAGCCGACGAAAAATTCATGGAGGAGTACAGGTATTATTTGAGAGAATACGCCGGCAGGCCCACACCTCTTTACTTTGCCGAAAACCTCACAAAAAAGCTTTGCGGTGCCAGGATTTACTTGAAGCGTGAGGACCTCAACCACACCGGGGCGCATAAAATAAACAACGTCCTGGGGCAGGTCCTTTTGGCAAAGCGCATGGGCAAGCGCAGGGTGATAGCTGAAACCGGGGCCGGCCAGCACGGTGTGGCCACGGCTACAGCGGCGGCCATGTTCGGGATGGAGTGCGAGATATTCATGGGAAAGGAGGATGTCAGGCGGCAGGCTCTGAATGTCTTCAGGATGAAGCTCTTAGGAGCCAGGGTGAACAGTGTGGATGAAGGAACCGGCACCCTAAAGGACGCCGTAAACGAAGCCATAAGGCACTGGGTGGCCCATGTGGACGACACCTTTTACGTGATGGGGTCGGTGGTGGGGCCTCACCCCTACCCCACCATGGTCAGGGACTTCCAGAGGGTTATAGGCGATGAGACCAGAGCCCAGATCATGGAAAAGACCGGCAGGCTTCCGGATTACATCATAGCCTGCGTCGGCGGCGGGAGCAATTCCATGGGAATTTTTTACCCCTTTTATGAAGATAAAAGCGTAAAGCTGGTGGGAGTCGAGGCGGGGGGCATGGGACTTGACAGCGGCCGGCATGCGGCAAAGCTCACAAGAGGCAGTATAGGAGTGCTTCACGGCATGAAGACATACGTGCTGCAGGACGACGAGGGGCAGATAATGCCGGTCTACTCCATATCCGCAGGCCTGGACTATCCCGGCGCGGGGCCGGAGCACGCCTTTTTCAAAGAAACCGGAAGGGCCGAATACGTTTACGCCACCGATGAGGAAGCGGTGAATGCCTTTATAACCCTTACGAAGACGGAGGGCATCATACCCGCCCTTGAAAGCGCCCATGCCGTGGCTTATGCCATGAAACTGGCACCGAAGCTTTCCGAGGAAGATATTATAGTGGTAAACCTTTCCGGCAGGGGAGACAAGGATGTCGAAACAATAGCCGGTTTAATGGGGGTGAGGCTGTGAACAGGATAGATGAAAGATTGTACAGTCTGCAAAAGACCGGGCAAAAAGCGCTTATAACCTTTATAACCGCCGGTGACCCCGACCCGGAAACCACCGGCGAACTGGTAGTTGCAATGGAAAGGGCCGGGGCCGACATAGTGGAGCTGGGAATCCCCTATTCAGACCCCCTTGCCGACGGGCCGGTCATCCAGAGGGCTTCGGCCAGGGCCCTGAAGGCGGGTATAAAAATCGCCCGCATAATGGATATAGTAAGATCCGTGAGGAAAACCAGTGACATTCCTCTGGTGTACCTCGTATATTATAACTCTGTGTTTAGATATGGCCCCGAAAGATTTACAGGCGAGGCCCGGGATGCGGGGGTGGACGGGCTGATAATACCCGACCTGCCCGTGGAGGAGCGTCGCGAGATGGCGGATATTGTCTCATCACGCGGCATGCATTTGATACCCCTGGTGGCTCCCACCTCCCATGAGCGCATCAAAAATATTGTGGAAGGCGCCGGGGGGTTTGTTTACTGCATCTCCACAAAAGGGGTGACCGGTGTGCGGGAAGAAATAGAGACGGACATCAAGGCCTATATGGAAGAGGTGTCACGCTATACGGCCCTTCCCCGGGCTCTCGGTTTCGGCATCTCCGGCCCCGACATGGCGAAAAAATTCAGGGATTACTGCGAAGGGGTGATTGTGGGCAGCGCCATAGTAAGGCTTATCGAGCAGGGCAAAGACAGGCGCCGGATGCTGAGCGATGTATGTGAATTTGTAAGCCGCATTAAAGAAGTATTATAAATAGGGTGCCAGGGGGATGACACCTTAAGCTTACTAAAACTCAAATTCTTCGATTCTATCGATGATGGTGTTATCTCCCGCAGGGTTGGGTATCATGATGTAAAATGTTGCCGAGTTGTAAAAACCTATTTTTTTTATTATAGTTATGATATGATAAAAACAGATATAGACTTAGTCAAAGAAAGTTAAAAGAAATGGAAAACAAATGAAGCCGAATAGAACTCCAAACCAACACATGCTGGTGGCTGAAGTGGAGGAAAACGGGCAAAAGAAAGTCATTGGAGCGATCAGCTTAAACATAAGCCCAAATCCACGTATGAGGCATTCGGGAAGCATCGGCATCATGGTGCATAAGGACTATCAGGGGGAAGGCATAGGCAAGGCACTTTTTAGCAAGATAATAGACCTTGCCGACAACTGGTTGAAACTTATGCGGCTGGAGCTTACCGTGTTTGTGGACAACGAAAGGGCTATAAACCTCTACAAATCCTTCGGCTTTGAGATAGAAGGCAGGAAAAAATACGCAGTAATCAGAAACGGTAAATATGCCGACGAATACATCATGGCGAGATATAATATATGAGCCGCCCCCCATATTTGAAGAGATTTTATTTCGGTGCCAACTCATAATTTTGACATGATAACAATAAAAAGGAGCAAAACCTTATGCAAACAAATCATCATAGCCCGTCGAGGATGAGGGCAATCATATACCTCATATGCGCCGCCCTTTTATGGAGCACCGGCGGATTTTTCATAAAATGGGTAGAGTGGAATCCCATGGCTATAGCGGGAGCAAGAAGTGCCGTCGGTGCCGTCCTTATTGGAATAGTGCTGCGCAAAAAGGACCTTTCCTGGTCGAGGGAACAGATATTATGCGCTTTGGCTTATGCGGCTACGGTCATACTTTTTGTTGTAGCCAACAAGTTGACCACTGCTGCAAACACCATCCTTCTCCAGTATACGGCGCCAATTTATGTAGCCCTTTTCAGCTTTGCTTTTTTAAAGGAAAGGGTGACGGCCCTGGACTGGATAACGACAGTTGTGGTATTTGGCGGCATGGTGCTTTTCTTCATGGATGATTTCGATACCCGGGGCCTCCTGGGCAACATCCTCGCCATCCTCAGCGGAATGACTTATGCAGCCATGGCCATGTTGATGCGCCGGCAAAAGGACGGATCTCCCCTTTCATCGGTGTTTTTAGGCAATATCATCACCGCTCTCATAGGTTTTCCCTTCATGTTCCGGTCGATGCCTTCCGCTGCAGGATTTCTTGGAATTACACTTTTGGGCACGGTGCAGCTGGGCCTGCCCTATATCCTTTATTCCACCGCCATAAAGTCCGTATCGGCTCTGGAAGCGGTGCTCATCCCTGTGATAGAGCCCATCACAAACCCCATCTGGGTCTTCCTGATGCTGGGCGAAGTTCCGGGAAAGGGAGCCATTGCCGGAGGGATAATCGTACTTGGCGCCGTCACGGCAAGATGCATTATTACGGAAATCAAAAGCAAAAAACAACAGACAGTCCATATTTGAGGAGATGTAAAGCTACATCTTCGGTCCAAGATTTAAGAAGTATCAAGGGGATGAAGGGGTATCAGGGGGCCAGAGGGTATTGACAGCGATCAAAAACCTCTGATAATGTTTGTTTTTTGCCCATTGTATGATATACTGGATAAAAAAGGTAGTGAGGTGGTTTTGATGAAAAAGATACCCTATGGCATATCAAATTTCAAAATAATGAGAAAAGAAAACTACCTTTATGTGGACAAGACAAAATATATACAAATACTTGAGGATTATGCCCCCTATCAGTTCTTCATAAGGCCTCGCAGGTTTGGGAAAAGCCTCTTTGTTTCCATGCTGGAAAGCTACTATGACATAAATGCCGAAAAAGATTTTGAAGAATTGTTTGGAGGTTTATACATAGGCAAGAATCCTACTCCTAGAAGGAATCAATATCTCATTTTCAAAATAAGCTTTGCGGGGATCGACACCAGTTCCGGCGAGGAGAAGCTCAAGCAAAGTTTCAATTTCAAGGTGATGTCTGCCGCTCAGGAATTTTTGGATAAATATGGAGGCTTGATTCATGAAACAACACTTCCTGAAGAGGTAAAAAGTGCGGAGACGGCTATAGAATATTTGAGAAGAATCGCAAAAAAGGCGGAAAAACAAGTGATGGTGCTTATAGATGAATACGACAACTTTGCCAATGAACTTATCACCGGAGGCGAACGTCAGACCTATGAAAACCTTATGCATGGAGAAGGTTTGGTAAAAGCCTTTTATAAAGCAATAAAAGACGCCACCATGGACAACTTCACAAGGCTCTTTATGACCGGTGTGAGTCCCATTATGATCGATGATTTGACCAGTGGATTTAACATAACCGAAAACCTTACCTTAAAGCCCACATTAAACGCCATGTTGGGCTTTACACAGCATGAAACTGAAGAAATTTTAAAACTCTACGATATTTACTCTCAAGAAACAATTGAAGACATGAAAAAATACTATAACGGCTATAGGTTCTCACCCGTTGCTGAGGAATATGTTTACAACTCGGATATGTGCCTTTATTTCATAAAAGATATGGCAGAATATAAAAGATACCCCATGAGCATGATAGACAACAATGTAAAGACCGACTACAGCAGAGTGAACCAATTAGCACTAAATTTTAAAGATAGTGAAACCCTTGAGACAATAATGACCCAGGGGCAAATTTCAACCGTCCTGGTGGAAAGATTCAACCTTTCTACCATGTATTCAAAAAAAGAAAACTTCGCATCACTACTATTTTACCTTGGGATGCTCACCATAAAAGAACCCTTTGAAGACATGGTAAAACTTTGCATCCCCAACTACGTAATAAGGACCATATACTGGAATCAGTTTTATGACATATTGCAAAAAGAACTAGACATACAAAGCAACACTTTAAAAACATGCATAAGGCAAATGAGGACCAATGGTGATATCACTTCATTTATAGAGTTTTTCAAGGGACTTGTCTCAAATCTTTCCAACCGGGATCTAATAGGCATGAACGAAAAAGGCATCAAAATGATACTCACGACCCTCTTCGGAGTGGACGGTACATATATGGTGTTAAGTGAGCAGGAGAATACTGAAGGATATACCGATATATTCCTCCAGAAAAAAGTGCAGTATAAGGCATACACAAAATATCAATGGATCCTGGAATTAAAATATCTCAAAGAGTCAGAACGGCAAAGACTTGAAGAAGTAAGAGAACGAGGACTTTCTCAGCTTAAAAGCTATGCTGAAAGCGTAAAAGTAAAACAGGGGATAAAGCCAGAAGAACTAAAGCAAGCCCTCATCATAGTTGTGGGCAAAAAAGATGTGTATTGTGGTACAGGGAATTGATTCGATAGCCAAATAATCGGCATATACTTGATATTTTGAGACGCCTTTAGTGAGAAAGCAGTAGCCCTTTCCCTGTGGTTTACTGTGATTTCTGTGATTTAATAAGTGAATAATTCAAGTCTGACCCTATTGGGCCATCGGCCCTTTTAACTTGGTGAAGAGTTATTGACAAAATTTACAACAGGTGGTATAGTATTTTTGCTTGACGAAATTTTTTGAGTTTACAATATAAAATCTTGCTAAGAACGGAGGCCGCAAAATATGTTGATGGCGAATAATTCGGCAGTATCGGATTGCGGTATCAAAGTCGGCATACTTTTCGCCAATCCTGCAAATAAAGTAATGCTAAAAATAAATATATCGATAAGGCGGCCTGCGAGCAAGATTTTACTTACCAGCAACCCGCTTAGCGTTACATTCAACCGATCAAGTTAATGTAACCGGAATTGTAAGTTAAGGCGTTTAAGTTAACGGCAAGCGCCATTGATGAAATATCTTCTTAAATCAAAAGCAATTATAAAATTGTCACGGGTCGCAAAAGATTCGTGGCTTTTTATATGTTTTATCAAATTTACATTTAAAAGGCCATGGAGGCCCTTTTATAAGTAAGGGCAATCATGGCTTTTTGTGTGGTTATGAATTCCGATTGGCATGATTTTGTAGACTCAGGCGTAAAGAAACTTTATCTTAGCACGGAAGATAAAAGAAGATATATATACTGATAGAGGGAGAACGATAAAATGACGACTTTAAAAAAACTTCTCAGTCCTTACAGGGGATTGCCTAAAGAAATATATGTAATCTTCATCGCAAGGGTCATAAATGCCATGGGATGCTTCGTCATGCCCCTTTTAACCATCATCCTCACCGAAAAAGTAGGGCTTTCCAGTGAAACGGCGGGGTTATACCTGAGCCTGGCGGGAGTCGTATTTTTGCCCGCTTCTCTTTTAGGTGGGAAATTGGCGGATACTGTGGGCAGGAAAAAGATAATAATTATATTTGATACCCTGGCGGCTATCTTCTACATCATATGTGGGTTTGTAAAGCCGTCAATGACAATGGGTTACCTCATATTGATGGCCGGTGCTTGTATGGCCATCGCAACTCCGGCCCATGACTCCCTCATGGCGGATCTTACCAATCCGAAAAACCGCAGTGGCGCCTATTCCCTCTCTTACATGGGCCACAATTTGGGATTTGCCGTGGGGCCTGTCATAGGCGGCATGCTCTATAAAAATTACCTGCCCCTGGTATTTATCGGTGATGCGGTTACGGCATTGATAGCACTTATGCTGGTGGCTTTTATGATAAAGGAGACCATACATAAGACAAAGGAAAAGATCACCGACGAGAGCAGGGCACTGGAGAGGCAAGTAGAGGGGTCCATATTTTTGGTGCTCTTAAAAAGACCTATCCTGATATATATAGCCATCATTGTGTTCACATACAATTTTGCCTATGCCCAGTGGTCCTTTATGCTGCCCATGCAGCTTATGGAGCTCTTTAAAGATGACGGTGCGAAATTCTTCGGCATGGTGGCAGGCTTGAACGGCCTCACCGTGGTGCTCTTTACGCCTGTAATAACAAAGATGGCTGAAAATGTGAAACACATAAGGCGCATGGTCTATGGAGGACTTTTATATGCCCTGGGGCTGGGACTGTTTAGTTTTGTCACCACCATGCCGATGTTCTTCCTGGGTGCATATATCTTTACTCTCGGCGAAATAATCAACGCCATAAGTCTGACGCCTTTCATAGCCAACCATACCCCGGCTTCCCACCGGGGAAGGATGAGTTCTGTCATTCCTATACTTTGGGGGATGGGCCATACTTTGAGCCCCCTGGTCATGGGCAAGGTGCTCATGCATACCACCGTACAGAAAGCATGGATGATGCTGGTGGTCCTGCTTATAGCCGCATCTTATATGATGTATTTGACAGAAAAATATGATGAAAAAAGCTCGACACGGGCGCAAGAAGCGGTACGAGGCCTTCAACCCGATTGACGGCGGAAAAATTTGCACCTTAAACGGGCATGGCTAAAGGAGAAATTTCCGCGCCTGGCAATTTATCTTTTTTGGCACTGGAGCTCGGCCAACAGTAGAAAAATGAGCATGCCTATGCTGGTGAGCTGGTCTACTATCCATTGGTCTTGCGGTGATACCTTTTTCATCAGGATGTTTTCGACGGGTCCCACGATGATGATGGCGGCACTGATGAATAACGGAGCCAGGGCTTTATTTTTAATAAAAAAACCCAGTGAAAAAATAAAAATCAAGACACCGAGAAAGTAATTGCCGAAAGTCAACAGTGACCTCAATTCATTTTTTTGCACAAGAGGCACCTCCTTTGCAAAACTTCGGCTTTACGCTAAAAAGCGGCAACGACGTTTTGCTTAATTAATTTTTTCAATATATTATATGATTCAGGAATGGAAAGTTAACGTAGGTGACAAGTGGAGGCCGGAATCACCATAAAGCGAAGTTGCCGCTGCGTCTTTCTTTTTATTTTTATTTTTGCTATACTCTGGTTATGAGGTAATACACTTTTATTACATGATTAAGGCATCAAAATCAATTTTTAATATGGAGGGATTTTTTAAATGGACGGATTAAAGCAGGTGCGCATAGGAGAAGTGGCTGATGACATACTGGAGCAGATTCCTAAAGGGGCTTTCCTCACCGTAAAGGCACAGGATAAGCTCAATACCATGACCATAGGCTGGGGCACGTTCGGCCGCATGTGGAACAAACCTGTATTCATGGTGATGGTGAGATACTCCCGATATACATATGAACTTATTGAAAAAGCTGACACTTTTACGGTGAGCGTTCCGTTAAACGGCAAGTTCAAAGAGGCCCTGGCATTTTGCGGATCAAAATCCGGCCGGGACCGCGATAAATTCAAGGAGTGCAACCTTACGGCAAAGCCCGGGCAGAAAGTGGACACACCCGTCATCGAAGGCTGCGACATCCATGTGGAGTGCAGGATCCTTTACAAACAGCCCCTCGACCCGGAAAAACTACCAAAAGAAATAATAGACATGTCCTATAAGGACGGGGATTTTCACGTGCTCTATTACGGGGAGATTCTGGGGGTTTATATAGAGGAACAGTAAATTAATTTATTTCCTTTCCCCTCATAAAGTTTATGGTGATATCATATAATTTTCTAGTATAAAAAAAGGCTTTGAGGGGGAAGTGGTATGGAAAATTGCAGGAGGCCGGAGCCTTACCCGCCGATGGAAGTGGCCGAGAGGAATCTTACCTATGCGAAGATCCTTGCCAGGGATTATGCCGGTACGGTCAGCGAGATGACCGCCATCACACAGTATGTTTATCACAACCTGGATATAGGCAACAAAGAAGTGTCGGACCTTATGATGTGCATTGCAAGGGTTGAAATGCACCACTTGCACATGCTGGGAACTCTGATAAAAAAGCTTGGGGGAGATCCCAGGTATGAGGTAGAATCAAACTACTGGAATGCCGGATTCGTAAAATACGGCCGGAACATGTGCCAGCAGATAACTCTGGATATTGATGCCGAATATGCCGCCATAAGGCAGTACAGGCTACATCTTACTTATATAGATGATCCTTTTGTCAAAGAGGTCATAAAGCGTATCATCATGGATGAAGAATACCATATTAAGCTTTTCACCGGCGTCTATGAAAAGTATTGTAAAGAAAAATGATATTTCGGAAATCCTCTTACATCTGTAAGAGGATTTTTTAATATTCCGGGATATGAATGGAAATAATAAGCGATGGAATTTAATGTTTTTTACGGTAACAATAGGAGAATAAGTTTAAAGAAGGAGTTTTATGAAAAATATTAAATTGGTATCAAGGAAGTTCCTGGGCTTATGGACCCTTTTCCGGTTGATGCCGGTCATGACCTTCAGCGGCAGTATTGTACTGATGAACGCGGCTTGTGCATGGCTAAAGGTCGGGGTGGCTGTTACTCATTTCGCTTTGATTCTGGCAGCGGGAGCCCTGACCATAAACGGCCTGCTGGCCCATTCTCTGAATGATATAGAGGACTGGCGCTCGGGAACGGACAGGGTTTCCCGGGGTATTTTGTCGGGAGGTTCAAAGGTATTAAAATACGGTTTTTTTACTCAACCCGATCTGCGCAAAGTCGTCATCCTGGCCCTTTCCATTTCTCTTGGAATAGGTATCTATTTTTACATATTCCGGGGACCCCTGGTGCTGGTTGCCCTTGCCTTCGGTATTTTTGCGGCCTGGGTTTATACCTGTCCTCCGCTTCGCCTGGCTTACAGGCCCTTCCTGGGCGAGTGGATATGCCTGTGGCTTTCCGGAACGGTACTCTCGACGGCATCATACTTTATCCTGACAGGCGGATTTGATATTTTCCCATTTTTTGCGGGAGTGGTGCAGAGCACACTGGTGCTGGGATGGCTCATGCAGCACCATGTACCTGACATAAGCGCAGATCTGTCGGCGGCACCGGTGAAGCTCACTACCCCAGCTTATTTTTATTTAAGATGGGGCCCCCAGTATGCAATGATGCCATCAGCCATGTACTTTGTTCTGGCACTGGTCTTGAGCATAGCGGGATACTACTATATACATCCGGTATTCCTGGGGATGGCTTTTGTTGCAATCCTGGGCATTCTTGCGGCAGCTTCCACAAAGAGTCAGGATGTAATGGATGTAACCAGGAAGCAGCTTTTTACAACGGCACTGATAATAATAAACAGTATGGTCTTTACGATTTATATAACACTGTGACATAGAAGATGCCAGAACTTCCGGCTTATGCTAAAGCGGCATGCAACCGGCAGTAATACGAAATTTGCTGAAAGGAAGGTATAATTTGACTGTGAATGAAAATCTGGCTCTTTCCCCACCAGAAACAGATCTTGAGTCCATGCTTCAGTATGTCAAATCCATAATCCGCGACAGCATTGACACCGGGGAGAAAACCCTTAAAGAAATGGCCTTATATTTTGCACAAAGCCAGGGAAAGCTCTTGAGGCCGACCCTGACTCTGGCCTGCGGCCTCATATGTAAGGGGTCCAAAAAATTGGATCTTGAAGAGTTGTATTTTACGGCGGCCGGTGTGGAAATGCTGCACATGTCGGCCCTGGTCCATGATGACATCATAGATAGAGCAGAAATGAGGCGCGGCAAGCCCACCATAAATGCAATTTACGGCAGCGATATGGCGCTTTTGCTGGGTGACTATTTTTATTCCCGCGCTCTGAGCCTTATGTCAAACATCTCCGACATATCGATTCTGGAGCAGGCGCTTTCGGTTATCGCCAGGATGGTGGAAGGAGAAGTAAAGCAGAAAGAGGAAGCCTTTGACACCGGCATAAGTTTAAAGGATTATTTGACAAGAATAGCCCGTAAAACCGCATCGCTTACAGCTTTCAGCTGTTTTGCCGGAGCCCGGGTGGCAAGACTGGCGGAAAAAGAAGTAAAAGCCCTGGTAAGGTTCGGTGAATATTTCGGGAAGGCATATCAGATAAGAGATGACATTCTGGATTTTCTTAAAAATGAACATTTATTAAAAAAACCTGCCAGTGATCTCCACCAGGGCATATTCACCCTGCCTATGGTTATTTATTTGAAAGAAAACAGACTTGAATCCGAACATCCGATTATCTCCCCGAGGCAGGTAAAATCCCTGTATGAAAAATGTATAAAATCCGGTGCCGTCAGCCGCTCCATTCTGATGTGCAATAATTATCTCGACAAATCCATGAGCATCATAAAGACGTTTACAGACAATCCGATCCGCTATAAAATGATCAAAACTCTGCAAAAAATATATATTTAAATGGGGACGTTCCTCCGCCTCCCCTTATATCAGAAGCCAGAAGTCAGAAGTCGGAGGTCGGAATGGAAGGATTTGCCTTTTCGGCAAATCCAACTTAATCTAACCTCTGAAGTCCGACCTCTGCCATAATGAGGTGCGTCCCCTGATATATTATCACTGGAAAAGGAGGCGTATCCACTGACCTTAAAAAATCCCTTTCAAAAATTTAAAACATATAGTAAAATATTATTGGAAATAACTATGGTTCGTATTTATCAGGGAGGTTTTAATATATGTTATCCGACTTGCAGGATGCCGGATATTCGCTCAGGACAAAAATTTACCACCAGCTTAAAAATGCCATATTAAACGGCGTGTACAAACCCGGCGAGAGCCTGATAGAGCTGAAGGTGGCCAAAGAACTGGGCGTAAGCCGCACCCCGGTAAGGGAGGCTATACGTCAGCTGGAGCTGGAGGGCCTGGTTTCGAGCATCCCCAACAAAGGCGTTGTGGTGGAAGGAGTTACAGAAGAGGATGTAGAAGATATATACACCATAAGAAAAATGATCGAAGGTCTGGCTGCCAGATGGGCGGCGGAGAAGATAACCGATGAACAGCTGAAGGAAATGAAAGATGTGCTGGACCTCATGGAATTTTACACAGAAAAAGGCGAAATAGACAAGGTTTCCGATCTGGACACGCAATTTCACGACATCATTTTCAGGGCATGTGACAGCAGGCCTCTGGAATCGGTGCTGACCAATTTCCATCACTTTATCCAGAGGGCAAGACTCGTTTCCATAAAGTCCACCGGCAGGGCTCCGGTTTCTCTGGAAGAGCACCGCAACATATACAATGCTCTTGCAGCTCACGACCCGGATGCAGCAGAAAAGGCCATGGTAAGCCATGTGGACAGGGCTCGCTCCAATTTATGCCCTTATCTGGAAGGCCACAAAGTTTTTTAAAAAAAAATCCTTGCGCAATGCAAGGATTAATTTTTTTCCAGAAGTTTCATCAGCACCGCCCGGTTGGATACCGGATAAAGGGATGTTAACTTCCCCTGAACGGCACCCGAGTTTATCATGAGGTCCAGATCCTTCGTGCTCTTTTCGAGTAGCTCTATTTTTTCCCTGATAGTTTTCAGGTCAAAACCGTTATCCTTTAAGTACTTGATTCTAGAAAGCCTGATGACATCCTTTTCGGTGTATCTTCTCTGTTTTCCCTGAGTCCTTATGGGAGATATCAAACCCATATTTTCATAATACCGGATCTGACGGCTGGTAAGTCCCGTTTTTTCTTCCACTATCCCGATGGGATAGATACCTTTTAAAGAAGGATAAACGGCCATTACAACCACCTCCTAAAATGTTAACAATATACTAACATATTGAAGGCTTGATGTCAACAACATGTAAAGATTAATATTTTAAAATAAAAAAACCTGACATTTAGTTGACGCAATATAAATTTACTGTTATTATTCTTATATAAAATTTACGAAATGCGGAGGGGAGAAAATGGGTTACACAAAAGATGACATTATTAGTCTTACTAAAGAACTCAAGGTGAAATTTATCAGGCTTCAGTTTGTGGACATTTTCGGAGTGGTGAAAAATGTGGCAATTCCCATAAGCCAGCTGGAGGATGTGCTGGACGGGAAGCTCATGTTCGACGGTTCTTCTATAGAGGGTTTCACCAGGATTCAGGAATCGGATATGTATCTAAAGCCCGATCTGGATTCTTTTGCGATATTCCCGTGGAAGCCCAGGGATGGTGCGGAAGCAAGGTTGATCTGCGACATTTACAATCCCGACGGTACTCCCTTTCAGGGAAGCCCCCGTCAGATTTTAAAGAATGTCATAGAAGAAGCGAAGGCCATGGGGTATACCATGTATGCCGGGCCCGAACCGGAATTTTTCATGTTTGCCACCGATGAAAAGGGAAAGCCCACCGTTGAGACCCACGATAAGGGCGGCTATTTTGACCTTTCACCCATTGATCTGGGAGAAAACGCCCGCAGGGACATTGTGCTTACCCTGGAGGAAATGGGCTTTGAAGTAGAGGCAGCCCATCATGAGGTAGCCCCGGGCCAGCATGAAATTGATTTCAAATATTCCGATGCGTTGAAGACCGCGGATAACATAGCTACATTCCGCTTTGTTACTAAAATAATAGCAAAACAGCACGGCCTGCATGCTACCTTCATGCCAAAGCCCATATTCGGCATCAACGGTTCCGGCATGCACGTCCATCAATCACTGTTTGTAGATGGCAAGAATGCCTTTGCCGATGAAAAAGGCGAAGCGGGATTGAGCGAAATAGCCAGGTATTATATAGGCGGCATTTTAAAGCATGCACCGGGCTTTACGGCCATCACCAATCCCCTGGTAAACTCGTACAAGAGATTGGTGCCGGGATATGAGGCTCCCGTATATATATGCTGGTCTGCCAAGAACAGAAGTGCTCTCGTGAGAGTGCCGGCGGCGGGAGGCGTAAAGACCCGCATTGAGCTCCGCAGCCCGGACCCCTCGGCAAATCCCTACCTGGCACTGGCGGTAATGCTGGCGGCGGGGCTGGACGGCATTAAGAACAAGATAGACCCCGGACACCAAGTGTACGACAATATTTACCACATGAGCGATGAAGACAGGGAAAAAGCAGGCATCAAGAGTCTCCCCGGCAGCCTCAAGGAAGCCCTGGAACTTCTGGAACAGGATGAAGTTATAAAGAAGGCTCTGGGCACCCATGTGTATGAACACTTTGTCACAGCCAAGAAGCTTGAGTGGGACACTTACAGGACCAAAGTGCATTCATGGGAACTTGAAGAATATGCAGAGGTATACTAAAAAGCTAACACCTCCCTATTAACATAGATGTGCCGGGTTCTGAGAGCGGCCCCGGCACCCTTAAACTCCCTCTAATATATGAAGCGGTATCCCCGCTTCTTTTTTTCAAACTTTACATTGACTGGACTGCTCTTGTTAAAAATGTTATATTATAATACGTGGTTGCGGAAACATTTAGCATATTAAAGGAACATTTCTGGGAGGGGTAAAATGCCAAAGTATACTAAAAGCGATATTCTTCAAAAGGCGCAGGAACTGGATGTAAAATTCATCAGGCTGCAGTTTACGGATATTCTGGGGATAATCAAAAATGTCACCATTACGGTGGACCAGTTGGAAGATGCGCTGGATGGAAAGATAATGTTTGACGGCTCGTCCATAGAGGGCTTTACCAGGATTCAGGAGTCTGACATGTATCTGAGACCCGATTACGACACCTTTGCCATCCTGCCATGGAGACCCAGGAAAGGCGCGGAGGCCAGGCTCATGTGTGACATCTACGATTCCAACAACGAACCCTTTGAAGGTTGCCCCCGGGGTATTCTCAAAAAAGTGGTGGAGGAAGCCCGCCAGATGGGGTACGAGCTTCATGCAGGGCCGGAGCCGGAGTTTTTCCTTTTTCAGACCGATGAAGAGGGGAACCCGACGGTGAAGACCAACGACAAGGGCAGCTATTTCGACCTTTCTCCGGTGGATCTGGGGGAAAATGCCAGAAGGGACATAGTGCTGGCACTGCAGGAGATGGGTTTTGAGGTGGAGACGTCCCATCACGAGGTGGCCCCGGGCCAGCACGAGATAGATTTTAAATATACCCGGGCCATAAGGACCGCCGACAATATAGTTACATTCAAATTTGTGACGAAGGCCATCGCCGCGGAGCACGGCCTGTATGCGACGTTTATGCCCAAGCCTATTTTCGGTGAAAATGGATCGGGCATGCATGTGCACCTTTCGCTTTTTAAAGACGGCGTTAATGTTTTTTATGATGAAAAGGATAAGGAGACGGGCCTGTCACAGTTGGCAAAATATTTTATAGGTGGAATACTGCACCATGCCAGGGGTTTTACCGCCATAACGAATCCCACCATAAATTCCTACAAGCGCCTGGTACCTGGCTATGAGGCACCGGTCTATATATCCTGGTCGGGCAAAAACCGCAGCGCTCTGGTGAGGGTTCCGGCAGCCCGTGGCAATGCCAGCCGCATCGAACTTCGCAGCCCGGACCCATCGGCAAACCCCTATCTTGCTCTGGCGGTCATCCTCAAAGCAGGTCTCGACGGCATAAAGAACAAGATGGATCCCGGTCCCCAGACCTTCAACAATATTTATGACATGACACCGGTGGAAAGGCTGGAGGCGGGCATAGAGATGTTGCCGGGCAGCCTTAAAGAAGCCCTGGATTGTCTTTCTCAGGATGAAGTCATAAAGGAAGCCCTGGGACCCCATGTGTACGAGCACTTCGTAAAGGCAAAGCTCATCGAATGGGATATTTACAGGATTCAGGTGCACAAGTGGGAGCTCGACCAGTATCTTGGGGTATTTTAGAGGTTTTGTCAAAGAAGTGGCCTGAAATTATTGTTTCGCAGGGGATTCAGTCTGTATTCTTGAAAGAGCTTTTCTATAGTTTCCGCCAGAAGTTTTATTCCGCTTTTGATGTCTTCGGGTGCAATTTCTGCAAAGCTCAGCCTGAAACCCGTAGAGGGGCGCCGGTCGGGATAGAAAAAGTCTCCCGGCATTATAAGGAGTCCCTGTTTCAGCGCCATATTGTATAGATTCATGGAATAATAGCCCTGGGGAAGGTTCAGCCAGAAAAAAAGACCTCCTCCGGGGCTTTTGCAATTTATGTCCCGAGGTATATGCTCCTCGATGGCTAGCCTTATGGCCTGCCACTTCTCCCGGAAAATTGTTCTCATGCGCCTTGCGTGGCCGGGCCACAGGGATTTTCTGAAGAAAAGGTCCATGGCCCGCTGGGTGAGGCCCGATGAAGATATGTCGGAGTAATACTTGGCATCAGCTATCCTCATCCCGAATTCTTTTTTCGATGCGATGAAAGCCAGGCGAAGTCCGGGCATAAAGAGCTTGGAGAAACTTTTAATATACAGCACATGCCCGTCATCATCCATTGCCTTGAGGGGAGAGGGCTTTTCCTCAAAGTAAAGGTCGTTCATATGATCATCTTCTACTATTAAAAAATCGTACTCCCGGGCAAGAGCTATCAGCTCTTTCTTTTTTTGTTCCGAATAGGAATACCCCGTAGGGTTGTGGAAATTGGGCATGGTATAAAAGAGAACAGGGGTCTTTACTTTAAGGCGCGCCCTGAGTTCGTCTATATTGATGCCATCGGGATCCAGGGGAATCTCTACGATTTTTGCCCCCCGGGATTTGAAGGCATCGATGGCACCGGTATATGTCGGCACTTCCACATACACCGTATCCTGATAATTCAAAAAAGCCTTGGCGATGATGTCTATGCCCTGCTGGGCGCCGGATACGATTTGAATTTCCTCCGCAGGCAGCTTTATGTCGTAGTCTTTGAACATAAGTTCCGATATAGACTGCCTTAAAGGGGGGTAACCCATGCTTTCCTGGTACCCGAAGGCATACCCCCGGTCCCGGTCCAGCACCTCGTTCAAGACTTCCTTGAATTCTTCCACCGGAAAAAACTCCGGAGAAATGGCAGCACTGGCAAAATCATAGCGCACATTACCCTCCTGTTCTTTCTCTGCACGGATGTCGGAATCAGCCTGCGGATTGAAATACGGCCCATGACCGCTTGTTTTGCCGGCTTTTTTCATGACCGGTTCCTTTTTCAAATCCTCGACCGCTGACGGTTTGAGAGATGGACTTACATAGGTGCCGCTGCCCACCTTCGATACTGCGAAACCTTCTTTTTCCAGAAATCTGTATGCGTTCACTATCGTAACCGTATTTACTTTTAAAAGCGCTGCCAGTTTGCGTATGGGCGGCAGCTTTTCCCCGGGCAATATTGTTTTTTGTTCGATGAGGCGGACGATGCCTTCGAATACCTGCACATAAAGGGGTTTATCGAGGCTCCTGTCTAAATGTATCGATACATATCTATCCATCGAGAGCTCCTCCCGGTAAAAAATATAAGTGTATTGACAAACAATTAATACAGTGACATAATATATACATACAAAATTACATACTCCTACCAATTGTAACGATACAATTATACCACACCGCTGGAAAATTTCAATATTAGATTTTTAAGGAGGAATCCATTATGTCAGAAGAAAAATTTAAGGATACCAATGCATCCCCCGAGCGTTACAGCCTCAACAAGAATCTTGCGGAAATGCTGAAAGGCGGGGTCATCATGGATGTGACAACGCCCGAACAGGCAAAAATAGCCGAGGCTGCCGGTGCCGTGGCTGTAATGGCTCTGGAAAGGGTACCGGCCGACATCAGGAAACAGGGCGGCGTGGCCCGCATGTCTGACCCTAAGATAATAAAAGCAATAAAATCGGCAGTCACCATCCCCGTCATGGCCAAATGCAGGATAGGTCACTTCGTGGAGGCACAGATCCTTGAAGCCCTCGGAATAGACTACATAGACGAGAGCGAGGTGCTGACACCGGCAGATGAATCCTTCCACATCGACAAGAAGAAATTCAAAGTCCCCTTCGTGTGCGGAGCCAGAAACCTGGGAGAAGCCCTGCGCCGCATAGGTGAAGGCGCATCCATGATAAGGACAAAGGGTGAGGCCGGCACCGGCAATGTGGTGGAGGCGGTAAGGCACATCCGCACGGTCATGGGCGAAATCAGGAAACTACAGAACATGCCCAAAGAAGAACTTATGACCGCCGCCAAAGAGATGGGGGCGCCTTATGACCTGGTGCTCTATGTGGCAGAAAACGGCAAGCTCCCTGTGGTGAACTTTGCCGCCGGAGGCGTGGCCACTCCCGCCGATGCCGCCCTCTTGATGCAGCTCGGATGTGACGGCGTCTTCGTGGGTTCCGGCATATTCAAATCATCAAATCCCGAAAAGAGGGCGAAAGCTATAGTAAAAGCAGTAACCTATTACAACGATCCCGATGTCCTGGCGCAGGTTTCCGAAGACCTGGGAGAAGCAATGCCCAGCCAGGAAATCGATAAACTTGAGGACCGTTATGCCGAGCGCGGATGGTAAGATGAAGGTGATAGCATGATAGTTGGCGTCCTGGCCCTCCAGGGGGCCGTTCGGGAACACATGAACATGATTTCAAGGATTGGAGCCACCCCTTTGGCCGTGAAAACCAGGGATGAACTCAAAAAAATTGATGCCCTCATACTGCCGGGAGGCGAGAGCACCACCATAGGGAAACTCATGACAGAATTTAACCTGAAAGATGAAATAATCCGCCGGGCAAAGGAAGGTATGCCCGTTTGGGGCACATGCGCCGGCATGATACTCCTGGCAAAGCACATCGTAAATCAGGAGAACACTCATCTTGACCTCATGGACATATGGGTCCGGCGCAATGCCTACGGCAGCCAGCTCGACAGCTTCATTGCCGAAAAGCGGGTGGAAGGCGTTTCCGAAAAACCCATCCCCATGGTATTCATCAGAGCACCTTATGTGGAAAAAGTAGGTTCCGGAGTCAAAATACTCTCGGAAATCGATGGCAAGGTGGTGGCGGCACGGGAGGGCAACCTCCTGGCCACCGCCTTCCATCCCGAGCTGACCGATGACCTGAGCTTCCATAGATACTTTATTGAAAAAATGTGAGCGGAAAACCTAAAGACTTGTGCTGTAAAGCCATTAGGATTCCCATCAGTCTCCGAAGCTGATCCCTATGCTCCTGGCCGCCTTGATAAGCTGGTGGTCCGGCGGCACGGTCCTGCACCCCCGGGGTATATCCTCAAAAGCCACCGATGTTATAATGCCGTTTCTCAAAGATACCATCTTTCCGTACTCTCCGGCTAGAGCCATCTTCCCCGCAGCCTCTCCATAACGGGTGGCCAGGATCCGGTCAAAGGGCGAGGGAGAGCCGCCCCTCTGCACATGGCCCAGGATGGTGGCTCTGCTTTCAAACCCTGTAGTTTTTTCCACCATGTCGGCTATTCTGTAACTTATGCCTCCCAGTCTCACAGGATCCCCGCTGCCTTTTATGGTCTCCCGGACTATTTTCTCGCCTTCCGGAGTTTTTGCCCCCTCGGCTACAACGATTATGCTGAAGGGCTTACCCTCTTTCTGGCGGGAAAATATTTTTTCCGCCACTTTTTCCATCTTCCAGGGAATTTCGGGAATCAGTATGACATCGGCGCCGCCGGCCACTCCGCTGTATAAAGCAATCCACCCGGCATACCTTCCCATGAGTTCCAGCACCATCACCCTATGGTGGGACTCGGCGGTGGTGTGGAGTCTGTCCAGTGCTTCGGTGGCGGTGGTAACCGCGGTGTCAAATCCAAAGGTCTGGTCGGTGCCCTGCATGTCATTGTCTATGGTCTTGGGAACTCCTATGATTCTGGCTCCCTTCAGGGTAAGTTCCCGGGCTATGGCAAGACTTCCGTCGCCCCCGATCACAACCAGGCGGTCGATGCAAAGTTTTTCTAAATTTTCCAGGGCGGCATCTGACATATCTTTGTAAACCACCTCATCCCCCTCTTGTGCAGGGAAATTGAAGGGGTTGTCCCGGTTGTTGGTCCCAAGCACCGTGCCACCCCGGTGCAGCAGCCCCGAAATATCCGGCTTTTCCATCTTGCGGTAATTTCCCTTGATAAGACCACTATAGCCGTCAAGAAAACCGTAAAGCTCGGCTCCGGCAGATTCGGCGACTTTGGCCACTGCCCTTATCACCGCATTCAGTCCCGGCGCATCCCCGCCGCCGGTAAGGATACCGATTCTTTTCACTTTAGCCTCCATTCTTTATTTCCCTCCCAGAAATAATAAAAAGTTGTTTCCTACTTTGGTGATGTATGTTATAATAAAATTTAATATTTGTACAACTATGATATCGCCGGTTTTGAAGGGTCATTTTTGTTGTTTTCACGGCCTGAAGAATTGATTTCTCCGTACGGTGCCTTTTACCGTTTGCGGACAACTATCGGCGCATTTTTACACCGCGATAAAAATAATATATTTTATAACGTATTACCTTATTAGACTTATTATACCAAAAAAGGTTTTAATTAAAAACATATTTGAAAGGCGGTGTTTTTGTTGAGAAAGGCCATTTTTTCGGTGCTGGTCCACAATGAGTACGGAGTGGTTACAAGGATTTCCGGCCTCTTTACCCGCCGGGGGTTTAATATCACCAGCTTCACCGGCGAGGAAACCGAAGACCCAAAAATCTCCCGCATCACCATAGTGGCGGAAGGGGATGAGAGAGAGCTGTCACAGATAAAAAGCCAGGTGGAAAAACTGGTGGACGTCATCAAAGTGGTGGAACTGGACGTAAAAGCATCGGTACAGAGGGAACTGGCGCTGATAAAGGTAAATACCCGGGATTCCAATCGCACCGAGATATTCCAGATAGTGGAATCTTTCAGGGCAAAGGTGGTGGACATCGAACCAGAAGCAGTTATAATAGAAATCACCGGAGACCTGGACAAGGTGAAGGCTTTCTTAAATATGATGAAACATTATGGTATTATAGAAAGTGTGAGAACCGGTATCATTGCCCTCCAGCGGGGCAAGGAAAGCATCCATAGCGAACCGGACCCCGTAAGGGACATAATAGATGACGGGGGTCGGATATCAGATTAAGTAGAAATTTGCGAATTGCAAATTTCCATAATTCCCATTTCCGATTTCCGGTGTCCGATATAAATACAGGATACAAAATTAATACAGGAGGAGAAACCCAATGAGAAGCGATAGTATCAAAAAAGGTCCCATGAGGGCTCCCACCAGGGCGCTTTTTTACGGCATGGGATTTACCGATGAGGAGATAAACCGTCCCCTTATCGGAATAGTGAATTCCCAGAACGAAATCGTGGCAGGGCATGTGCATCTTGACCGCATTGCCCAGGCTGCAAAAATAGGTGTTGCCATGGCCGGCGGCACCCCCATAGAATTTCCCGCCATCGGCATCTGTGACGGCATAGCCATGGGGCACATCGGCATGAAATATCCACTGGCCAGCCGCGAGCTCATCGCAGACTCCATAGAGGCCATGGCCATAGCCCACGGCTTTGACGGCCTGGTGCTCATACCCAACTGCGACAAGATAGTGCCGGGCATGCTCATGGCCGCCGCCAGGCTCAACATCCCGGCGGTGGTGGTGAGCGGAGGCCCCATGTACGCTGGGCGTTACAAAGGCCAGGATGTGGACTTTTCCACCTGCATCGAGAAGATAGGATCCTTAAGCGCCGGTGAAATCACCGAGGAAGAGCTTTCAGCCATAGAACATGAGGCATGTCCCGGTTGCGGTTCCTGCTCCGGCCTTTTCACCGCCAATTCCATGAACTGCCTCACTGAAGCCTTAGGGTTAGGCCTGCCGGGTAACGGTACCATACCTGCCTACCACGGCGCCAGGATCGCTCTGGCCAAAAAGGCGGGCATGCAGGTAATGGAAATGGTGAGGAGGGATATAAAACCCAGGGATATACTCACAAGAGAAGCCTTTGAAAATGCCATCACCGTAGATATGGGCATGGCGGGTTCTTCCAATACCGTACTGCACCTGCCGGCCATCGCCCATGAAGCCGGAATTGAACTGGAACTGGACATCTTCGATAAAATAAGCCAGAGGACCCCGTATCTTTGTAAATTGAGCCCCAGCGGCCATCACCACATGCAGGACCTGCATGAAGCCGGCGGAATCCCGGCACTAATGAGGGAACTTTCAAAGAAAAACCTGCTGCACCTGGATATAATCACCGTCACTGGAAAGACCGTGGGTGAGAACATAAAGGATGCATACATTCAGAACCCTGAAGTCATTAAGTCTGTGGAAAAACCGTACAGGGAAACCGGCGGCCTTGCCATCCTCCGGGGCAACCTGGCTCCCGACGGCGCGGTGGTAAAAGAAGCGGCGGTGGCGCCGGAAATGCTCTATCACGAAGGTCCTGCCAGGATATTCAATTCCGAGGAAGAGGCCGTTGACGCCATATTCTCCAAAAAGATAAATAAGGGTGATGTTATAGTCATACGATACGAAGGTCCCAAAGGCGGCCCCGGCATGAGGGAAATGCTTTCACCCACTTCCGCCATTGCGGGCATGGGTCTGGATAAGGACGTGGCCCTCATCACCGACGGACGGTTTTCCGGGGCCACCCGCGGCGCCTCCATCGGCCATGTCTCCCCTGAAGCCATGGAGGGAGGCCCCATTGCCCTACTGGAAGAAGGAGACATCATACGGATCGACATAAAGAACAGGCGCCTGGATGTGTTGCTGTCCGACGAAGAAATGGTAGAGCGCCGTGCAAAATGGCAGGCGCCGGAGCCAAAGATAAAAACCGGATATCTTGCGCGCTATGCCAGAATGGTAACATCGGCCTGCACCGGTGCGGTGCTGAAATAATGATTCGGGGCTGTCCCAGAAGAAAGGGCAGCCCCTTTAAATTTATTTTACGTCTTTAAATTATATTATTTTATAAAGGAAAGTCCCATTATCCATAGAATATTACTAATGATGTAAAAGATAATCATTTATTGATTGATAAGAGATTTCATATAAGGAGCTGATGATATGAATCATGTCTTTATCGAAAAAGCTGGGGAAGGCAAGTTTTATCTGGAAGCGGTCGTTACTGTTACGCAAGAAGGTGTGAACATTTACCTTGGAGGCGGTGAAAGGCCCCACATCGGCTCGGTAGCCGTGAGCCAGCCCCGAGCCAGCCTCAAAGGTGATGGCGGCATAAGCTGCACCACTTCGGTTTTAAACTTGCTGGGTCACAAGGACGATGGCCTTGCCGTGCCCCTGGCGGAGGAATTGTGCAGGAGGTTGAAGCAGACGGTGGTGGTTACCGCCGGGGTGCATATCGATAATGCTACAATAGAAGATATACAAAGATTTAAAGATTATTGCAAAATATTGTGTGAAAACATTTATGAACATTTTTAATTGCAGGCCTGTTTTAAAACCGACCCCTGCAATACACTGCTTGATGAGAATTTAAATTTCAATCTTTTGCTTTTATGGATGTTGACACATGAATGCAATAAAAACCATTCATATCGATACGGCCTAAATCTCATATATTTTAAAGGATGGTGACTATGTTCAATAATGACATTGATGACATCGACATGAAAATTTTAAGCCTCCTGCAGGATGATGGCAAGATATCCTATGCGGAGCTCGGAAGAAAACTCAACATGTCCCGCTCGGCGGTCAGGGAAAGAGTGAACATATTGATTGAAAAAGGCATCATTGAAAAGTTTACTATTGTCATCAATCCATATAAAATGGGCCTTGAAATGTCGGCCTTTTTTGAAATAGACGTGGAGCCCAGGCACCTTCAAACGGTGGCAAAGACCCTGGCGGAAGAAAAATATGTGCAGAGTGTGAATCAAATGAGCGGACCCAGCACCCTCCACGTGCATGCAATACTAAAGAACAAGGAGCATCTTGAAAGGTTTCTGTCTGAAACCATATATTCTCTAAACGGGATCACCAGTGTCAGGAGCTATATTTTGATAAGGGGATTCAAAAGTAAAAGCGGCGGTCTTAGAATATGCTGAAAAGTCTTTCGGATTGCGACGTTGACGTAAAAAACGCGGTAAACATATTTACAATGTATGCCTCTTCCTTGTAAAAAAAATCATTTGTCTTGAAAAAAGACCGAAAAACCTCAATTTCAGTTAATTGTAGCAAGGGAATATGTCAAGTTGTGTCGTAATTAATAATTGAAAAAAATAAATCAACAAAGAATCAATTGTAAATATTTGAAAGAGAGGTGAATCGGTCTTATTTCTTTTTGTTATTCGTTTAATTAAACTCTCAACAACGAAGAGGTGAAGAAATGTCAAAAGATCTGAGGTCTTTTCTAAAGGATTTGGAAAGACAAATGCCGGAAGACATAGTTAGAGTGAAAAGAGAAGTAGATCCCAAATTCGAAATCACAGCAATACAGCAGCACCTTGAAAATCAGGACAAATTTCCTCTCTTAATATTTGAGAAGGTTAAAAACTTGAAGGGTGAGCTCAGCCCCTTCAAGGTAGTTACAAATATGTTTGCCACAAGACAAAAATGTGCGGTGGCCATGGACCTTTCAAAAGACCAGTGGCGCATGGAGACCAGTTTTCAGTTTGCCAAGAGAAGCCAAAATCTCATAAAGCCCATCATAGTTAGCAAAGATGAAGCTCCGGTAAAGGAAGTCGTAAAAGTAGGCGATGAAGTGGATTTGAGGGAGCTGCCGGTATTAACCCATCATGAAATGGATGGATATCCGTACCTGGTTGATGCAGTCATAGCACCCGACCCCGATACGGGGGTATACAATTCTTCCCATCACCGGATGCTGATACGCGGAAAAGATGAGCTGGGACTCTGGATGTCCCCGAGACATCTGTGGAATTACTGTGTGAGAGCAGCTCAAAAAGGGGAAGCCCTACCCATAGCCCACGTGCTGGGTCACCACCCCGGCTTTTATCTCGGTTCCGAAGCTCTCGTAAGCATGGAAACCGACGAATATGAGGTAATAGGAGGGGTATTGAACGAACCCCTGCGTTTGGTGCCATCCGAGGCTTTTGGAGAAAAACTCCTGGTACCTGCCGATGCCGAGATAGTGGTGGAAGGCGAAGTGATCCCCAACTTCCGGGACGCGGAAGGTCCTTTCGGAGAATTCACCGGATACTACGGGCCCCAGCGCTGGTCACCGGTGGTGAAAGTGAAAGCTATAACTTACCGAAAAGATGCCTACTACATGAACATACTGGTGGGCCATCCCGATACCTCTATCCTGGGTGGCATCCCCAAAGAAGCCGGCATATACGAGGAAGTGAAAAAATCCGTGCCCGGAGTAAAGGCAGTACACTTCCCCATCTCGGGATGCTGCCGCTTCCACGCCTATATCTCCATAGACAAAAAAGTGGATGGAGAGGGAAAAGTGGCTGCCATCGCTTCACTGCCGTATCATGATGAATTAAAACATGTGATTGTAGTTGACAGCGACATCGACCCCTTTAACGAGAAAGAAGTGCTTTGGGCTGTGGCCACGAGGGTCCAGGCCAGCGAGGATGTAGATATCATCAAAAAGGTTAGGGGAGGGTCTCTCGACCCGTCATCCACCATACACGCCGTAGGCGATAAGATGCTCATCGATGCCACAAAGCCCGTAAGTCGCCCCTATGCCGAACGCATAAAAGTGCCTCAGGAAGTAATGGACAGGATAAAACTAGAAGAATGGATACAGGAGGTGTAGACATGGCCAGGATATTCTGGGTGGTATGCCCCAAATGCGAAAAGAAATTTTATGCATCAAAGGACGACTTCAGACATAAAAAACAGTGCAAACTCCTGTGCCCATTCTGCGGAGAAAGATTCATCGACGAAGAAGCCAAAGAGATAATCGAGGAGCAGGGGTAAGAAAGCAAATTATTTATTAAATAAACAATTTTGTAAAGGGAGGATTTTAAATGCCCGAAATATACGATTTAAGACATTTTATCAACAAGGTAAAAGAGCTGGCACCAGAAGAATTGGTAGAGATTAATGAAAGAGTTTATCCTGCAAACTATGAGGTCAATACTTTTCTTGATATTTTCAAAGATAAAGGCAAGTTTCCCATGATATTATTCAACAATGTAGAAAAGTTGAATGGTGGGAAATTTGAAGGTCGCCTCATTACCTCTGCAGATCCAGGTAGTTATCGAAGAGCCGCTATAGCTTTCGGCCTTGAACTTGATAAGACCAGTTCCAAGGATGTAATAGAAGAACTCGGCAAAAGGGCGCAAGTAGCTGTAAAACCGATGATTATATCAGAGAAAGAAGCTCCCATCAAAGAGGTAGTGAGGACTGGCAAGGATGCTGATGTGGGAGAATTACCTTTACTTATGCATTTTGCTGAAGATGCAAAACCGGGATGGTTTACACCCATAGTAGCCTTTAAGCATCCGGATACCGGCAGGTATAACCTCGCATATCATAGAACTCTGTATCATGGCCCCCAGAGAGTGACCATTAAGATTTCTCCCGAACATGAGCTCCATGCAGGCCAGTATTATAACAGGGCTCAGGAATTGAACCAGCCGTTGCCATTTGCATGTATTTTAGGCCATCACCCCGGATTTTATCAAGGGGCTGCCATTAGGACACCCATAGCTATGGATGAATATGAGCAAGTGGGTGGAGTCCTAGGTCAGCCTTTAAGGCTTACTGCTTCTACTACGTGGGGAGATAAGTTCTTAATTCCTGCCGATGCAGAAATAGTTGTGGAAGGCGAAATGTGGCCTGGTGAACGGGATAATGAAGGAATGTTCGGCGAATGGCCCCGCTATTATGGCTGCCAGACTCGCCAGCCGGTAGGTAGAATCACAGCTATTAATATGAGAAAAGACGCCATTTTCCAGGCTATATGGACATCTTATCATATGCTGGAAGATATTGCACATTCAGTAGGGCTTCAGGCATGGCTCAAATCAAAATATCCTAGAGTTATTGCTGCCAGTTCCCTTTTCCATACCTGGGCTATCATATCCATGAAGAAGAAGGCTGAAGGAGAACCCTTGAGAGTGGCCAATATGGCTTTGGCCTATGGAGAACATGTAAAATATGTCATCGTTGTGGATGAAGATATTAATCCCTTCGATTTGAGAGAAGTGTACTGGGCTATTTCCATGAGAGTTCAACCCGATGACAGGGTACAGATTTTGAAAAATGTAAAATCTAATCGCAATGATCCCTCAACAGTTCATCCCATGAAAGGTTCTGTTATGATCATAGACGCCACCGAACCAGTCGATAGGCCCTTCGAAAAAGTAGTTTCAGTTCCTGCTGAAACAAAAGAAAGATTAAAAGCCAATTGGGATAAGTACGTATCAAAAGAGATTTTTGACAAAGTTCCGGTAAGAGATCGCTGGACGTATTAAATTAAAATTTGGAGGCGATATAAATGCCACAGATATTCTGGTCAACCTGTCCTAAATGCAAGGCCAAATTTACTGCAGAAAAACTATTATGGGATCGCAATGATCCATTGATGTGCCCTCAGTGTCTAACATACTTCTACAGAGATGAAAGCCCCGATGTATATGCCGTATGGTCACCTTCCTTTGGAGATTTAAGGGCACTGGCTGAAAAGATAAAAAAAGAGGTTAAGGAAACACAGTAATTTTAAATTTTAAATTCCAGGGGTGGAATTTTACCGCCCCTGGCCAAAAAAGGAGGGAAAATAATGTTTTCTCTTAGATATAACCGATTTCTAATATTGATTATTGTAATTTTATTGATAATGACAAGTTTAACGGGGTGTGGAAATAAACAATCTTCAAGCTCAACTCAGAATTCGGGAAATGCTGCAGATTTTTTCAAGAATAAGAACCTTACTTTTATAGTGCCATATACGGCTGGCGGAGGATTTGACGCCTATGCCCGTATGTTGGCTCCATTTATTCAAAAATATATCTCAGGAGTAACAGTGGTGGTAAAAAATGTCCCCGGAGCTGGAAGTATTGTTGGTACTAATCAGGTATATCTTGAAAAACCTGATGGATTGACCATCGGTATTATCAATGTTCCCGGTATGGTTTTTTCACAAGTGACAGAAAGTGAAGGTGTAAAGTTTGATTTAGGCAAGTTTACATGGCTGGCCCGGGTATCTTCCGAACCTCATATCCTTGCCATGAACAGTAAAAGTGAATACAAATCCATCGATGCCCTTAAAAAAGCCCAAAACCCCGTAAAGATATCCTTTACAGGAGTGGGCAGCGATGACTATTATGGAGCCATCGTGCTTTTTAAAGCGTTGAATGTCCCATTAGATCTCATCGCGGGATACAATGGCTCTCATGAGGCAAGCCTTGCCGCAGTAAGAGGTGAAGTAGATGGCACCCAAGCTACTCTTTCCACGGTTGAAAGCTTATTAACCTCGAAAGATTTAATACCAATTCTTCAACTTTCCAACGAAAAAGTTAAAGAACTAACAGGCGTTCCATCAGCGGAAGATGTGGTAGAGGGTAGTAACAAAGATTTGGTAAAAGCCATAACAAACATTTTTACATTAGACAGATGTATTGTAGGTCCTCCTGATATGCCGAAGGATATCGCAAAGATATTAAGGGAGGCATTAGATAAAGCCCTTAATGATCCGGAGTTTGTTCAAACCGCACAGAAAGCTAAAAGGCCCGTCAATCCTTTAAAAGGAGAAGAAATAGAACCATTGATCAAAGATACAATGTCCCAGGCAAACGGAATAAAAGATATCTTAAAGGAGGCATTGAAAAAGTAAAAGTCATTTTTAGCAGCAGAGGAGGGTTATTATGTTAGAAGCAATGGTGCATGGCCTGCTGAATGTTTTTATATGGCCTGCACCTATATACATGCTGGCAGGGATATTACTTGGATTATTTTTTGGAGCGGTACCAGGCCTAGGTGGGAATTTTACTCTTTCAGTATTAATTCCCTTTATATTCGGCATGGAACCTAGACTTGCTCTTAGCTTTTTACTAGGAGCTCATGCACCGGTGGCTACAGGAGGCTCTATTACGGCCGTTCTTTTAAATACACCAGGAAGTGGAATGAATGCCGCTACTGTACTCGATGGTTTCCCATTAACTCAGAAAGGCCAGGCGGGAAGGGCACTAGGCAATTCCTTAATGGCTTCTGCGGTGGGAGGAGTTTTTGGAGCCCTGATATTAGGTCTTTCACTTCCGGTGATGAAACAGATAGTATTGGCCTTCGGTCCTCCGGAGTTTTTCATGATGGCTTTACTGGGAGTTGCTTTTATTGCAGTAGTTGGCGGAGGGTCACTTTTTAAATCGTTAATTGCAGGATGTTTGGGCTTATTAATTTCTTTAATCGGTTATGACCCAATAACAGGAATAGTGAGATTTAATTTCGGCACGATGTATCTTTACGATGGAATAGATCTTGTTCCAGTGGTCATCGGATTATTCGCATTGGCTGAAATGATCGAATTAGGTGTTAAAGGCGGGAGTATACAGGGAGAAACCATAGAGGCAAAAGGTGGAGTAATCGAAGGCATAAAAGACGTATTCAGACACTGGTGGTTAACATTGAGGTGCAGCGCTATTGGTACTGTAATAGGCATGATTCCGGGCCTGGGTGGAGATGTGGCTTGCTTTTTAGCCTATGGTCACGCTGTCCAAACATCAAAACACCCGGAAAAATTCGGCACAGGGATAGTGGAAGGAGTCATTGCTCCCGAAAGTGCCAATAATGCTAAAGAAGGAGGAGCATTAATTCCTACAGTGGGCTTTGGCATTCCCGGCAGTTCTGGTATGGCTATATTGTTAGGTGCATTCCTCATAATAGGAATAATACCGGGGCCTGAAATGCTTACTACAAAACTCGATTTGACATTTACAATGGTATGGATAGTCGCTTTGGCTAACATAATAGGCACAGGAATAGCGCTTATTTTTGCAAATAAATTGGTTAAAATTGCACAAATCCGAGGGGCACTACTTATTCCAATGGTATCAGTAATAGGGCTGGTAGGAGCTTATGCAGTTGACGGCAAGTTCGGTGATGTAATAGCTGCTGTTATTTTTGGTATAATCGGCTACCAGATGAAAAAATACAACTTTTCAAGGGCTGTTTTAATAATAGGATTGGTTCTTGGAAATATCGCAGAAAGAAACTTGCAACTATCTTTAATGCTGTATAAAGGTGCCTTTTTGTTCCGACCCATCACCTTCATACTTTTAGTAGTAACAATTGTTACAATAATAATGCCGTTTATAAAAACTGGAAAAACTCAAAAGGGCGGTGTAACGGCATGAATTCTAAAAAAATTGAAATAGGATTTTCAGGTCTTCTTTTAATAATTTTTTTGGTATTCACAGGAGTTGCAATGGGCTATAATCCACAAGCACGTGTAGCTCCGTTAGTAATTGGTATTCCAGCCATTTTTCTATCGGCATTGCTTCTGGCAAGTTATTATATTCCTGCTATAGATAAAAAAATAAATACAATGAAGCAAATGGAACTTTTTGAAATAGAAGAGAAAAAGAAAAAGGGGGATAACAAACAGACCAAGGAAGAAAAAAAAGAGCCCATCACAAGAGAATTAAATATTACCTTATGGATCATAGGATTGTTACTTTCAATATATATATTAGGGTTTATAATAGCAATTCCCATTTTTGTGTTTTTGTATTTAATGTTTAGAGAGAAAGAAAAGCTATCGACTTCAATCATCGTATCATTGGGCACCTGGGCGGGAATATACGTAATGTTTATCATTCTTTTGAAAGCCCAGCTATATAGTGGCGTGTTTTTCGAATGAAAGGGGCATTAACTTGAACATTATTGTTGCAATAAGTGGAGCATCTGGTGCAATATACGGTATAAGAATTTTAGAAGAGCTGAATAAAAAAGGCGTAAGTTCCCATCTTGTGATAAGTAAATGGGGAAAAGAAACCATAAAAACAGAAACTAACTATACTGTTGAAGAAGTCGAATCTTTGGCAGATTTTGTCTATGATGAAGATGATATGGCCGCCCCCATATCCAGCGGGTCTTTCAAATGTGATGGCATGATTGTGGCTCCCTGCAGTATGAAGACATTGTCGGGTATAGCCCATGGTTATACCGAGGACCTTATCATAAGGGCAGCCGATGTGACTATAAAAGAAAAAAGAAAACTAATCCTCATGGTGCGAGAGACGCCGCTGAATCCCATGCATCTTGAAAACATGTTAAAACTGTCGCAAATCGGAGTTACCATCATGCCGCCGGTACCCGCATTTTATACAAAACCTGAGACCCTTGATGACGTAATAAACCAGACGGTAGGAAGGGTTCTCGACCAATTCGGGATAGAAATTAATAATATGAAAAGATGGGGTAATCTTTCCATTGAGAAAGCGGCTGTATAGAAAAAACTATTTAAAATATTTAAATAAAAAAATGTTCAAAATAGCCAGTGAGCAGGGGTTGAAATATATATTATGTTTTTAAAATCTCAACCCCTTTTTTATGTTATTATATTTATAGAATTATAGATGGGGGACATTTTGTAAACATGGAGCAGTGGAAAAAGAACCTAATAATACTGTTTGCCGCACAATTTTTAATAAGAATATCTACCACCACAATAAAACCGTATCTCCCTTTTTTTCTTCAGGAGCTGGGAGTTAATCTACCTGAGAAGATAGCTTTCTGGGCGGGGCTGTTGTCCTCGGTGAATTTTCTGGCCCAGGCCCTTTTTTCACCTATGTGGGGAAGTTTAAGCGATAAATATGGAAGAAAGCTTATGTCCCTGAGGACGATCCTTGCTATCGGCATATCATATCTTTTTATGTATGGGGTCACAAATCCTTATCAGCTGCTTGGGCTCAGATTTTTGATGGGGACTCTTTCGGGTTTTAATGCCGCTGCCACTGCTCTAATTGCAACCACTACGCCGGTAGAGCATCTGGGCTACGCCATAGGGGTCCTTCAGACCGGCAGGACCGGGGGTACCATATTCGGGCCCGCCATCGGCGGTATCATTGCAGATATTTTCGGATACCGCGGGAGTTTCATAATTGCCGGATGTATAACATTAATCGGATTTCCTTTTATACTCTTTGGGGTAAAGGAAGAAAAGTTCAGCAATGATGTCATAAAAGTAAATGAAGATATTACGACAGATAATAAGGGAAAATCGAAAAAAAAGGATTTCGGTTTTGGTGAAGCTATAAAAATCATAAACAAGTCTCCAATAATACTCTTTATGTTTCTTGCCATATTTCTTTCCCAGTTCGGCCTTCAGAGCATGGATGCCATGTTGCCCATATTCATAAAAAGCATCTATAGGGGAACAAGGCTAAATACGGCCGTCTCAATCATTTTTGCCATATCTTCTGTTGCTGTGGTTATAATGGCACCATACTGGGGTAAACTAGGCGATAAAATCGGTCATCAGAAGATACTTTTGATATCAATCGTTGGCTCCGGGTTATTTACATTCTTCCAGGTCTTTACGAATAATATCTTACAACTGGCGGTGCTGAGATTTTTGTCGGCAGGATTTGATGCAGGAATATTGCCCAGCGCTCATGCCATGATAGCAAAATCCTGTCCTGAGGAAAATCGGGGAAGCGTATACGGGGTTGCTTCAGGTATTACTGCCATAGGAAATTTCAGCGGGCCGATGATTGGCGGGATAATTGCAGCCCTTATTGGAATAAAATCAATATTCCCGATCACTGCCGCCTTGATGCTGGCAGGAGCTGCGGCCATATATGTAAATGGAAGAATGATAAAAAATAATGAAATACAGAGTTGAAATAAAACAAAATG
The DNA here is from genome assembly GCA_012840135.1 of Thermoanaerobacterales bacterium. Lineage (GTDB taxonomy): Bacteria > Bacillota > Thermosediminibacteria > Thermosediminibacterales > Tepidanaerobacteraceae > Biomaibacter. The sequence continues at coordinate 84,521 of DUMA01000017.1, read as the reverse complement.
AGATTTAGATATAAGCAATATCCGCTATTATAAAAATATAGTATAAAAAAACAATAAAAAAATTAACAACAAGAAGGAATTTTAAATATGATGTCGAATTTTATATTACATAAAATAAACATACCATAATTATGAGGTGCTGTTATGGTTAAAGCTATGGTAGTTGGAACGCATATAGGAACGGTTGATTTACTGCAGCGCCGAGTAGGTGGTATTTTAAAGGATATCGCAAAGGTAGATGTATGCTGGTTTGAGGATCTTGACAAAACCGATGCAGATATTTATATTTCTTATGCCCATGGGATGAGATTTCCTCTTATAAAGGAAAAGTTTAAAAATACTGATAAAAAAGTGATTGGAGCAGAGCTCACCATCCTGCCAGTAGGGGTCAGGATGCTCAATGCAGTGCCCAAAGGACAGAAAATGGGGGTAGTAGCCGAGCATCTAAGATGTGCTAATTATTTTTTGAGTGAGATAATAAGGACAGGAGTTTTAGATTATAAATTTTCTGCAGGTCCTATAAGTGCTATGAAGGATATGGATGTAGATGTATACGCCATTCCCGAAGAACTAATAGGATTAGTAAAAAAAGGTGATAACAGAGGGAAGAGTTTGATTCAAATTCCGCGTACAATAACTCCAATGTGTGCCGCCGAATTAATAAATGCAGCTTTGGAAGTATAAAGAAAAAATAAAATACATTTATAGTTTATTTTAGGTTAGTTGGGGACCTATATTATTGTTAATATAGGTCCTTTATTTTATATTGCGAGAAAAAGTTTAGTAAAAAAGGGGTGATAAATTTATTTCTTTACACATTAAAACATATTCAAATACAAATTAGGCGGAGGAACATGATATGTCTAAAAAATCAAAAGCAGTTTCGAGTCAACACGAACTATATTTTGCGGCCTTTGTTACAATTTTGGGACTGGTTGCCCTCGTAATGGCTTTTGGATTCTCACCTCGAGCAAGGATTCTGCCAATTCCAGTGACATTACTACTAACCATAATGGGTTTAGTTCAATTTTGGAATTCATGGAAGCAAATGACGTTTGAAAAAAGCAATAAAGACACAGGTATAAGTGCTAATGCTACAGTTCCGTTTTATAGAAACCCATTATTGATGACTATCATCTGTATTCTTATTTACCCATTGTTATTAAAATTTTTAGGTTTTATTGTTTCTTCACTGTTGGCCATGGTTTATTTGATGCGTCTAAGAGGAGTTAAGTCCTGGTTTACGACAAGTGTTTTTTCAATTATAACCCCTATCTTAGTTTATTATCTTTTCAATGTAATTGGAGGAACAAACTTTCCAAAAGGCCCTTGGGGCTTCTAAAAGGAGTGGTTTAAGTGGATTTTTCGCTTTGGATTAGGGGATTAACCGCGTTAATTCAACCATCAACCATAGGGTGGTTAATCCTAAGCTCGGTAATCGGTTATATAACAGGGGCTTTGCCCGGAATGGGCGCTGCTTTGACGATTTCCCTTTTGATCCCCATAACCTATTATCTTGATCCTGCTGTCGCCTTGATCATAATGGGCACAATATTTACTATATGTGTTTACGGTGGTAGCCTTTCGGCCATCCTTTTAAATGTTCCTGGAACGGCAGGATCTGCTGCGACCTGTATGGATGGTTACATGATGGCTAAAAACGGCCAGGCAAAAACCGCTCTGGGCATTAGTACTGGAGCATCCTTCATTGGAAGTATAGGTTCCACCATTCTATTGGTAGTTGGCGCCCAGGTATTGTTAAAGCCTATGCTGGCATTGGGATCGTCTGAATACTTCTGGATTACCGTATTAGGGCTTACCATTATAGCAAGCCTATCTGATACAGGCATGGTCAAAGGATTTATCGGTGGATGTATAGGGCTGTTATTGAGTTTTGTTGGCCAGGAACTGGTAACAGGGACGTATAGATATACATTTGGTAGCCTTTATTTGATAAGCGGCCTTGAACTTGTGGCTATAATCATAGGGTTTTTCGGTGTATCTGAAGTTATTGGTATGATGGTTGGTAAAGAGATATCAATATCAAAAGTTAATAAGCTCAGCGGAAGTGTCTGGGAAGGTATGATACTACCGTTTAAATATTTAGGTGCAACCATAAAATCCTTTATAATAGGATTTCTGGTAGGCGTTATGCCAGGGGTAGGATACTCTATTTCTACATGGTTAGCTTACAATGAAGTCAAACGTACTTCGAAACACCCAGAAGATTTTGGGAAAGGAAGTGTAGAGGGGGTGATTGCACCGGAAGTTAGCAACAACTCTACAGTAGGTGGTTCACTTTTACCTACACTCCTATTAGGCATACCCGGTTCTGATACCGCAGCGGTAATTCTGGCGGGGATGATAGCTCACGGGATAATGCCCGGTCCACAACTTCTTTCGCAAAGGGCCGATTTAGTTTACACATTTTTCATAGGGCTTTTAGTAGCAGGGTTTTTTATAATTATCATGGGTTTAGCGGTTCTGCCTTTTGCGGCAAAAGTGACAGTAATGCCTTTAGGAATAGTTGCACCCATAGTTACAATTCTATGTTTTGCAGGGGCACTTTCTATTAACGTAAGTGTGAATGATGTGGTTGTAGTTGTATTAACAGGCATTCTTGGATATGTCATGAAAAAGCTCGATTATCCTATAGTGACAGTTGTACTTGGATTTGTGTTGGGGCCGATTATGGAAGAGAATATGAACAGAGCAATGCTTGCAGTTGGTGGTTCGATAAAGGGTCTTTTTGTAAGCCCGTTATCATGGATATTCATAATCCTTGTCATAGCTTCAGTTGGCCAGAGCATTTACCGTCAGCTAAAAAATAAAAATAAGAAGGAGGCGCTTGTTTAACATGAAAGGATTTTTTAAAAAAGGATTACTTTTAATACTTGTCGGGTTACTAATTTTTTCATTGTCCGGATGTGGTCAAAATAGCGGTGCAACCAACGATAAAAAAGAGGAAAACCAAAGCTCTGAAGGGGCTGTAAATTACCCAACAAAACCGATCACTATTGTTGTTCCCTATAACCCTGGAGGCGGCGTTGATACCTCTACAAGAACGATACAGCCGTTTTTACAAGATGCTTTAGGCCAGCCAGTTGTTGTTGAAAACAGGCCTGGTGGGGGAATGTCTGTAGGGTATAATTATGTAGCGGGAGCAAAACCAGATGGTTACACTTTCATGGCCGCACCGATACCGACTATGATTTTTACAGATTTGACTCTTCCCAATCTAAAAGCCAAGTTTAATGAGTTTAAACCAGTAGCGTCATGGGTAAATGACGATTGTTCACCTTTGGTAGTAAGAGCCGATTCACCCTATAAAACCCTTAAAGATTTTGTAGAGGCCGCCAAATCAAAAACTATGAAGCTGGGATTAAGCGGCGGTGCATATTCGACTGACCATATGACTTATGCTATGTTGTCGGAAGTCACAGGTGTAAAATTCAATTTAGTTCCTTACGGTAGTTCGGGTGAAGCATTAGCAGCACTTGAAGGAGGTCATGTAGATGCTATTTTGGCAAGTCTTGTAACAGCGATTACGGCTCAAGATGCCGGTCAGGCAAAAATACTTGCGGTATCTAAAAATGAACGGCTCAGCATCGCTCCGGATATACCAACTTTCAAAGAACAGGGATACGACGTTGTGATTGAATTCCATATTGGATTATTTGCACCACCAAATACACCGGATGACATTGTAAAAATTATGGCCGATAAACTTGTTCAGGCTGCCAGCAGCGAAGAGTTCAGAAACAGGGTTAAAGAAGTTAAATCACCTGCCGGAGAGCCTATGACACAGGAAGAATGGTCAAAATACTGCCAAGATGAGTACAACAGATGGAAAGAAATGGTTAATATATTGGAAAAACATCCTTTGGGATAAAGATTTTATGTCAGGTTAGTTGGGGACCTGTTAAATATTTAATCTTGTAAGACTAATTAAATAATAAACTATGGAAGGAGAATATTAATGGCTAAAGATCTTAGAACTTTCTTAAGACAACTGGAAGAAGCGGGAGAGATAGTGAATATTAAAAAAGAGGTTGACCCAAAGACTAACCTGGCTGGTATTGCATGGCAAGGGGAGAATAAATTAGGAAAGGCAACTTTTTTTGAAAATCTTAAAGGTTATCCCGGATGGAAGGCAGTAAGTTATGCGGAAGCCAGCAGAAAAAGACTTGCATTGGCTGTTGGTACAACCCCGAGGGAATTCATACCGACTATGAATGAACTTTTGAAAAAAGGGCCTACAAAAAAGCAATTGGTGGAAACTGGGCCGGTGAAAGAAATCATAAAAACCGGTGATGAAGTAAATCTTTATGAGCTTCCCATTCATGTCATGTCAAATCTTGATGCCGGACCTTACATGGGTGGTGCTATGGCGATAATAAAAGACCCGGAGACGGGCATCCAAAATGTATCACTGCACCGTCACCAATTGAAAGGCAAAAACAAACTGGGGGTATTGATGCACCCCGGTAGACACATGGATATGATCTATAAAAAATATGAAGAGAGAAATGAACCCATGCCTATAGCATTGGTGATAGGACATCATGCCATATATTATCTCACATGCTGCTGGACATTCCCCTTTGGCGTCGATGAATTTGAAATGGCTGGGACTTTTTTAGGAGAACCTGTAAGGACTGTAAAATGTGAAACTGTAGATCTTGAAGTGCCTGCAGATGCAGAAATCATCATAGAAGGATATGTACCGCCCTTTGAAAGAGAAGAAGAAGGGCCATTTGCCGAGCATACCGGATATGCCAGAGCCGGTGCCGGTAAAAACCCCTATATTATTGTAACAGCCATTACCCGGAGAAAAGATGCCATATATTATGCCTTGCAGGGTGGAAAACCAATAGCTTCATCCCAAATTCTTGACGGGCTGCCAATGGAAGTAGTTATTTATAATAGGGTAAAAGATGTAGGCGGTTTTGTAGACGTTAAAGATGTTGTTGCTATTCCATGTGCCGGAGGAAGTCATATTATTGTTGTTCAAATTACTCCTAAAATCCAGGGAGAAGCAAAAGATGTCGCACTAGCTGCCCTTTCCAGCCCTTATATCCATCCCAAGATAGCAATAGTAGTGGATGACGATATAGATCCACATGATGAAAAAGAGCTTATTTGGTCCTTATCTACACGAGTAAACCCGGAAAGGGATGTATTTATCATTCCGGGGACCCACGGCCACCATTTGGATGCTTCACTGCCCTTGATAACACCGGATTTTGTCCACCCGCAGATCCGGCGCGGCTCAAAGATGGGTATAGATGCCACAAAACCACCTCTTACAGAACCTGATGCAAGAGATCATTTTACCCGGAGCCACGCTATGGGAGCCGATAAATTTGATATAAATGATTTTATAGATAAATAAGATTGATGAAAACATGTTAGATTCAGTAGTAGATTCATTGTAGAACTTAATTCATATGTGAATTACGTACGATGTATTAATTAAAAAAGCCAGTGAGCAGGGGTTTTATATATAAAAAAGGGCAAAGGGCCTGTAAATCAGCTTTTTGCCCGCCCCTCTTTTTTATTTAAACCACACTGTAGGTAGGGGAGGTAGGATGAAAGGAAATATAAAAAAAATCATTTCTTTTACTGTTGCGCTACTTCTAATAGATGTTTTCTTAGTTAGGAATATGGGCATGGATATGATGGCGGTTAGGGCCCTGGATGTTATGTTTATCGCTATATTCTTATGGATGACGGAGATGATACACTCCACCATAACAGCTATGCTCATATTTTGTCTAATTCCTATATTGGGAATACTGTCACCGGAAGAAGTTTTTATTGTAATGGGCGATTCAATTATATGGCGGCTTGTAGGAATATTTATTATTACTATAGGGATGGAAAAAACGGGTTTTGCTCGAAGGGTTGCTTTGAAAGTATTAAGTTTGGCAAAGGGAAACCTACATTTTTTACTTTTTCTTATGGAAATTTTGACATTTATCTTTGTATTTCTTGTACCGGCCGTGGCTGCAAGGACTGCAATTCTGGCAGCAATATGCATGGGACTTGTTCAGAAAATAGAGACTGGAGAAAATACGAATTTCGCTAAAGCCTGCTCAATTATCATCCCTGCAGTTTCTCTGATTTCTAGCGGTACCATTCTGGTAGGAGCCTCGGCTACCATTTATGCTGCTGCTTACTTTCAAAAAGAATTGGGGTATAATTGGACATATCTTTCGTGGATAAAAACGAACTTGCCAATTAATGTAATGGCGATGTTTTTTATATATATAATTATCGTAAAGCTTTTTCCCTTCAAAGGTAGATTATCGGACAATTTAGATTGGGTGAGAGAAGAAATACAGAAGCTGGGCAAGATAACTAATAAAGAATGGAAACTGATTGTTATAATCATTATACTTTTTATAGCATGGTTTAAGGGGATAGATGATTTTGTACCGGTGGAGTTTATAGCCGGGACTTTGATGTTTGTACCGGGCATTGACATAATGGAGTGGAAAGAAACATTCAGAAGACTGGAATGGGGCACGGTTATATTATTCGGTTCAGGCCTGGCTATGGCACAAAGTATAACTAAAACAAAGGCTGTTGATTTTATTGTGAATAATATAGCCGGGAATGTGGGGATAACCGATGAGTTTGTAATTGCAGCAGGGGTAATTCTCATTACTGTTTTTGTCAGGCTGGGCATGACCAATATGACCGGAGTAGTGGCAACTTTACTCCCATTATTTACGTCTATGTCGAGGGCTCTTGGTATAAACCCTCAATGGACAGGCATGATTTGCGTTTTGGCCAGCGAACTTGGCATACTTACCCCTTCCCAATCCTCCTCCAATCTGGCTACTTATGCTTACGGATATTATAAGCCGAAAGATCTATTTAAAGCCGGTTTCCTCATAATAATTGCATATATTATAATAATTGCTATAATGGCTAAATATTACTGGCCGGCGATTGGTCTGAGGTTTAAAATATGAAAATACAATTTGATAAAGGGGGAAAATAAATGAATATTATAGTAGCAATAACTGGAGCATCGGGAGTTATATACGGCATTAAAATTTTACAAGAATTGAAGAAAAATCAGGTGACTTCTCATCTAATAATAAGCAAATGGGGGAAGGAGACCATAAAAACCGAAACTGACTATAGTATTTCGGAAGTCGAAGCTCTGGCGGACTATGTCTACGATGAAACTGATATGGCCGCCCCCATATCCAGCGGGTCTTTCAAATGTGACGGCATGATTGTGGCCCCATGCAGTATGAAGACATTGTCGGGTATAGCCCATGGCTATACCGAGGACCTTATCATAAGGGCAGCTGATGTGACTATAAAAGAAAAGAGAAGACTAATCCTCATGGTGCGAGAGACACCGCTGAATCCCATGCATCTTGAAAACATGTTAAAACTGTCGCAAATCGGAGTTACCATCTTGCCTCCGGTACCAGCATTTTATACAAAACCTGAGACCATTGATGACATAATAAACCAGACGGTAGGAAGGGTTCTCGACCAATTCGGGATAGAAATTGATAATATGAAGAGATGGGGTAATCTTTCGATTCAGAAAGAGGCCGTAAAGGAAAGGTAATATTTAAAAAAATGTTCAAAATAGCCAGTGAGCAGGGGTTGAGATATATATTATGTTTTTAAAATCTCAACCCCTTTTTTATGTTATTATATTTATAGAATTATAGATGGGGGACATTTTGTAAACATGGAACAGTGGAAAAAGAACCTACGAATCATAAAATTTTAAACAACTATCGATACAGGAACTGCAGCATTTCCCAGTCAATGCTTGTTATAACGGCATTCGGGATGGCTGTGGATAACTGTGGATAACTTATCCCCATTGGGGACAACTTCCGGACAGAAGGACGCATCTTGAGGACAAGCCATCAACTTATTAACACCTGTGGATAACTTTGTGGATAAATATTATGGACAAAAACACTGTTTGCCATTTGAATTTGCTTTTGGTGCAGGGTCGACATGCACAGAAGCATGCCGACCGGCATTGAGGCAGGGCACCGAATTGCTGGCGTAACCCTGTGGAGCGATGGAGCGAGCTTTAGAACGTCTGGCTGAACGGTCAGGTGACAGGTCGTCACAACCACCGAAAGAGGCTTTTACACAATCAATTTAAATTAGTGTTAAAATTAGAGGATTTTGGTTTTTCATGTCGAATTATAAATTAAAAACCAGATATGGAATTAATAGGTAAACCTGCTGAAAGGTGGGGGCACAAAGCCATGGGCCTAAAGCATCCCGCTATGGCTGCCAGGCTGCGGATTTATATAAATCCTATTCGCCCCGAATAGGATTTTATATTCTTGTGTGGAGGTAATGCCATGCACCGGTTAAAAAAAATTTTAGCCTTGTTGATGGTGGCGTCCTTGATATTTACGGCAACACCCTGGAAAATGGACAGGGCCCGGGCCGATGTTTTAAACAATTTCGATATGAAAGTGTATGTGGACGGTGCGGAGGTAATTCAGGGCCAAAAGGGTGTCGACTACGGAGCCGGTTCCATATCCATCGAATTTGATCCATCTTTTGAGTTAAACAGCGGAAGGAGCATCGGAGAAATAAAAATTACCGCCAATGGCAGTTATGATGAAACCGGCAAGTTCGATGTCATTTTCGTGCCGGGAAGGATCGTATTTAATTTAAAGCAGATTCCCGGCCAATTAAATCCCGCCAGGCTGAGACCCATTTCCCTCTACAGTATTTACATCCCCTCCGGTCTTTTCAAAAATTCGCAGGGTGCGACAAATCCAGCGGCAAATTTTTATTTTGTGACGAAAGGTGAACAGAACCAGACGGATATCCTGATGGCCACAACCCCTGCAAAAGGTGCAAGGGTTTATCAGGGCCTATCCTCCGTAATTCTGGAATTTGCCGACGATATTTACGTAAACCCGCAGGAATTAAGAAACCGGATGACTATCACGGCGGTCCCGCTGGACCCTTTTCTGGTCCTGCCGGGAGCGGCTTTTCTGGACGATTTTGATATATATACCGAAGACAACAGACTTGTCCTCAAGGCTAAAAACGGAGCCGCCCTGAAAAATTTTTTCCATTACACCATTGCGATTCAAAGTGGCGCTGTACAGCTCAAAAACAGCGGTAGCACAGTCTACAATGCAGATTTGGCCTTCGACTTTACCACGTACAACATGCTCAGTTCCACATATCCATCCGACGGTCAGGAAGGCGTGGAAGTGGAGCCCACTGTAAAATTTATATTCCTTTTTCCTGTTGAAATTTTGAATAAGGATTATATAACCGTAAAGTCCGGTGAAGAACAGTATGTGCTGGATAAAAGTGAAATAAGTCTTTCTTCCGATGGAAAAATGCTCACAATTGATATAGGAGACGACCCCAATCCATTAAGAAGAAGCACTCCCTACACTGTGCGCCTTGAGGCCGGCTGCGTGAGGTTCCGTGATTATAATAGTATAACAAATGATGACATGGTGATTAGTTTTACTACCTCCGGAGAGGGTCAAAGGCCGAAAGTTATAGCTTTTTCTTCCAGTCCCCATGGCGGAGATGACATAACATCCCTTTCGGGCACGAGGCTCTCCAACGATGGCAGTATTTACATCCGCTTTGACAGAAATATAAAATGGGACAGGGAAAAAGATAAAATAGCGCTGCAGGATGCGGTGAGGCTATATAAGATTCCGAAGGCGACGGAGACTGCCTATAACCCTTCAGGAAGGCTCTATGATAGCGTGGTAGAGTACGTCTACGGGCAGGGCATCCCGGGCGTCAACCCCGATGAATCCCAGAGGGTGCTGGTCCGCAATATAAATATAGTAAACGGCGACACTCTCGAGATAAAGCCCGAATATCCTTTGATGAATATCAACCAGTACAAGCTTGTTATCGATAAAAGAATCGTTGAAGACAGTTACGGATACAACCCTGAAAAAGACATAGATTTTTATTTCTGGACCGCACCGGCTGCCGGAAGCTCTGCGGTCCACTGGGTGGGGATGAGTTCTTCGAGGATATACGGCGCACCGGCTTACAGCAATTCCGATCCCATAGTCCTAAATACCGACGGGGAGGTCATATTTAAGGCGGGAGATGCGGCGGCTTTTGACAGAATCGACCTTTCGGAAGGGCACAATACCGATGTCTTTGTAAAGATAGAAAAAGTCCGGCTGGAATATTATTTTGAAGGTGGTGTGAAAAAGACCAGGATCAAAGTTTTCCCAGAACAACGGCTGCAGTGGGGGAAAGCGTACAAATTGAGCATAAGCGGGGATGTATTTGAGACAAGGCAGGGTGTATTTCTTTCCGCCGTAAATATGGAATTCGTGGTACAGGGAAAATCCGGCGAAAGCCGCGGCATATCCAGCATATCCCCTTCTTCCCTGAATGCTCTGGATATTTACAGCGGTGGCGCATCCTTTGCCATCATGGGATACAACTTTACCGAAGATGTACAAAAGGTGGAACTTTTGCCGGTGGCCGGAAATGCCGCTGGCAGTCCAGCTCTGACAATAGGAAAGCAGGATCTGGAGTTTGTGAACGTGACGGAAATTGTAGTGAAACTGAGGGACAGCAATGTGGTCAATTTCCTGAGCGGGGATGGCGGCAGCGGCACGTATGCCGTGAAACTTTATTTTACAGGGGAAAGTGATCCGGTAGAAAATGACGATGCAAGGCTCGAAATAAGTCCGAGGGGGAAGCCTGCGGTAAAATCCACATACCCGGGCGATGACGGCGCATGGTATAACGAGAAAAACCTCAACCCGAGGAATATCAACGGCGTGGATAGATTCTTTCTAAAAGTCACCTTTTTCGATATCGATGGCAGCCTTACCTTTGATGAAACCGGCGGCCTTGACCTGCTCAAGACTTCCACCGTCTATTCGCAGGGTAGAGACGTACTTTCCATGATTGACATCGAATTCCTGAATTATATAAGCAGCATCCAGGATGAGACATTGAAAAAATCCTTCATATCGGACTATATATTTATAAAAAACAGCAGTGCAAAAGAAGCATATCTGTACATACCCGTAAAGCCCCTGAGATCTCAGACGACGTACACCGTCATGATAAATGCGGGCATCGTCTACTACGGCGGCCCGAACGGGAAATCTTTGGGGAATGATGTGATTACGTGGAGTTTTACCACCATGGCGTACCCCGTGATAACCGGCGTGGAAAGTGGCAGCCTGGTGGAAAACTACGATGAAGATATGCCCATCATTTTAAAGGGCAACTATTTCAACGGCTCGAATATAAGAGTGTATTTTAACGATATAAAGGCTCGAAAGGTGGAGGCGGACACAGATCAAGACGGGACACCCGTGCTGAAAGTATACCTTCCGTCGGGAAGCAACCGCATGGGGCCGGGAATTTATACCATAAGAATTGTCAATGACAATGATCATGAATACCAGATGTACGGTGCGCTCAGCGTGGTGGGGGAGGGCGAATTTAAGACCCAGGCAGAATATGTAATTAAAAATCAAAGCCGTGTCGGGGATGTCCGGAGCAGCTATGATAAGAGCGAAGACACCCTTGTGCTGGACCGGGATTATACCGATAAAAGCCATCTTGAGCTTGACCTGGATGAACTCATGGGCACGGATGTGCTGGTGAGAAAAATACAGTTCCGGGGAAGTTCAGGAGAAAAAATAGGGATTCTGGACACCTTTTCAAAATGGGCGGACATATCCCTTTACAACGTAACCCTGGACCCGCAGGCAAAGAGCCGGGATGTGGAGATAATACTTGGGAGGGTGGAACCTTCCATCTCCCAGAAATTAAAATCTGACCTGGGCATGGGCCGGTTAAAATCCGAGTTCATCCGGGTTAGCGGTGAAAACTTTAAGGTCACCGGCATAAAAGTTGTAATACCATTTAAAGAAACCAGCGGTGATGGTCTCAAGGTGTTGCGGTATGACGAAGCTCTCAGGAGCTGGCAGGAAGAACACTTTACGCTAAACAGACCCGACGGGACCGTCACCGTAACGAGCCTATATCCAGGCATTTTCGCAGTGGTGGAGGGAGGTAAAGCCCCATGAGTACATTTAAGCGGAAAAAGGCATACAAATTCATATCCCTGGCTCTGATCGCCGTGATGCTTTTTACTCTGGCTCCATGGAGCGCAAGGAAAGCTTCGGCTTTTGACCCGGATAATTTTTATGTAACTAATGTGACCATCGGAAAGACCTTTGATGCAGGCCAGATACAAAATTCCATGTATATAACTATAGAGGGCAGGAATATCCAGAACGCCAGCGTCCAGGTCTTTGTCTCGGGTCAACCCCGATTGCTGACAAATCCCAAGATAAACACCAATGATACATTGTACTTTGAATTTAGCAATCCTTCCGACTGGGAAGCCCTGAAAGGCATCACAAAGATTACGGTGGGCGGGGCTTCGATAAATATAGGAGACAAGGGAAGCATGCCCGCCTTAAATGGCATCAATCCCAGGACGGTGATGAAGGATACGGGCAGTGTTACAATATACGGCTCCGATTTTAATTTGATAGGAAGCTCCGGTGAATTTTCGGTGACCTACGGCAGGGGCATTACTTTTACAAAAGTTGACAACAGCCTTTTTACCTCTGATAACAGCGTCACATTGAACAATCTCACCGGTGAGCTGGGACTGCAGGATATAGTTATCGAACGCCGCTGGCAGACCGAGGACATATTCTTTAACAGCAGCCATACGAATAAGGTCATCGTGGATATTTTTTATAAATATACCGACCAGTTCAGGCTTGTTCAAAACCTCGACATATCGGAAGATCTGCAGATGTTTCCCAACAGAGGATCGGCGGGCAGTAGGATATATTTTAAAGCTGATACCCTGAATCTCTATGATGTTTTTTTCCTGAAAAAAATTGATGGCACAGACCCTTATACAACAGCAAACAGGGGCAAGAACCCCACATACAAGTACAATGCTGAAGGTGAGAAAGATATATTGACCGTAGAAGTCCCGAACCTGGAAAAGGGAGAATACTACGTGGTAATCACAAACAAAGTGCCCGACGGTGCAGATCCCATGAGTTATGTTTCGGGAGAAAGAGTCCTCGATCAAAAATTTACTGTGATTGACGGATACAGGAGCGCAGGAATCGACACTATCCAGCCCAGTATTGGCCCCGATACGGGTTCTCCAGCGGTAATATCCGGCAGATATCTGGGAAGTTTAAATATCGATGACCTTGCTATGGAACCGGATGTCATCGTTACCGATTTTATTTACAATGAACAGCAGGACCATCCGTTTTTGTTGAGGACCTGGCAGAAAAACGGTCAAAAAGTGGCGTCATACAACGGCAGGGATATTACGGAAATTACGAAGAAAATTACCGTAATCATAGGTAACATGGCCACTTTCAGGAATGATTCCAGCTTTTCTCCGGAAATAGATAAGCTCAGCATCCTCGTTTCTCCCATTACCATAGATGACGGAAATTACGTAAGGGATGTGGTCGTAGAAACCGAGACAACACTGAAATACGATACAGGCCAGTTTGTATTTACAGAGAGGGCGGAACTGCCGCAGGCCTACACCTTTATCCCGAGCACCTTAAAACCCGAAGTTAGCAGCGTGGTTCCTGAAGAGATATTCCTCGAAAAAGACCAGGATGGCAGTTACAGGATCGGGCAGGACCTGCTCATAGCCATCAGCGGGAAAAATTTCCTGATAAATAAATACAATGACGAAGTGGAAGGTTTTGTAACCCGTTACCCCATCATCCAGTTCAGCAATGCCGCCAATAAGGTCGTCCTGGATAAGAACACTGATCCGGACCTGCGGGTCTATGTGGAAGACAGCAGCGGAAATATACTGGATGGCACTGCGGGAAACGAGATAGGCACAAGGATCGTGGCGGTGATTCCGAAAGGGACTGAAGTGCCGGAAGCCTTTGCAAATACCGCCATACCCGCAATAGTGACAAACCCCATAAGGAATTCTTCCAAGCCGGGGCTTTCCTCCGACGACTCGGTAACCGTAAAATTCCTTTTGCCCAATGAAAACAAGATACCCGTAATTGAAAGCGTCAATCCCGATGTGGTCACGGTGGATGGTGGTGAAACCATAACCATAAAGGGAAGCAATTTTCAGGATGGAGTGAAAGTTTTAATTGACGGAAGGGAGGTATCAGGCATTACAAGGGCGGGGGACGGCAGGACCATAACCTTCAAGGCTCCTGCCGGCAGGGAAGGAAGCACCCAGCTTGCGGTGATAAATCCCGGCGGAGGCATGGCGGTAAGGGATTTCTACTATGTAAAGACGTACACGGATCCCAAGATAACAGATTTTGCTCCCAAATCCGGCAACACCGGCACTCTTGTGCAGGTGAAGGGCGACAATTTTCTGGCACCGGATCCTGCGGCCAAAACCGATGAGATATATAAGCTCATAGGGACAAGAATCCTGCTGGAGGGGCAGGATATCAATCAGTACAATATAGACCCCGAGACAAAAAGCATCCGCCTGAGGGATTATGTGTCACCGGAAGAAGATAAGATAATTGATATCGGCCAAAGACCTGACGGCGGGGAATATGTCAAGGTAGCCGATTACTGGCACAGCGTGGTCCTTTACGATGAGCAAAACGACAAATTTTATGTCATAAGTCTTGACCCTCAGGGAAATCCCGTGATTTCAGACGGGGTAAATAACACCTATAAGGTAACGGTCAAAGATGGAAAGCTTTACGCCGACAAGACCGGCGGCACTAGTTTCCCGCTGACTTTGCAGCAGAGTGACGGTGCCACGCAGATCGTAATAGGTTCCGAAGCATCTTCGGAGGTCCGCCTCATTCTGAAAACACCTTTTAAAGTTGATGCAAATGGGAAAATCGTGGGTGATGCTGTAAAAGTGGTGGATAAAAACACCATTATATTCAAAGTGCCCATTTTGACCCTCGGTGACGGATGGTACGATCTGACGGTGCTGAACCCGGATACCAAAAGAGACAGCCGCATGAATGAACAGGGATTTTACTATTATACCCAGCCCCAGTCAAAGCCCGCTATTACTCAAATTGTCCCCGACAAAGGTTCCACCGACGGAGGCTACACCGTCGATATCATCGGCTCCGATTTTAAAGACGACGGCATCAATAAAACCAGGGTCTTTATAAACGGTGTGGAAATCGGGAAAGAGGATACTTTTGTGAGTGTGGACGGCAGCAGGATTACCGTCAAAGTCCCGCCGTTCTCGGGAGATTTGAGCAAGGAAAAGGGCACCGATCGCGTTACCGTCCCAGTGGTGGTGATAAACCCCGACGGGGCAAGTGCCGGCAAGGAGGATGGATTTACATACGTGGTGCCCACCAGCCACCCCCAGATTACCAGGATAATGCCCCAGAAGGGAAGTGCTGCGGGGCAGGAAGTGGTGGAGATATTCGGAAGGGATTTTCGGTTCTTTGAGCCTTTCAGCGATGATAACAGAAATCAAACCAGGGATGAAAACGAACTGTATCAGGATATAAGCGGCAACGGTCAGTGGGATGATTTCAGGGGAAAGACTGTCGAAGAATTGAAGCAGAATATGGATAAATATGGCAATAATGCCCTTTTGGTCCTGCCAAAAGTGTATTTTGGCAACAGGCAGGCCCAGGTCCTGGAGTTTTCCGACGGCTACCTCAAGGTCCTCACACCACCCGGCGCGGCAGGAGATGCCGATGTTTATGTGGTAAACAATGACTCGGGAATTTCAAACACCGTGAAATTTGCTTACCAGTCTTCAAACCCTGCAATAACGGGGATAGTACCTGCCGAAGGCAATAAGCAGGGCGGGGACTGGGTGGAAATCTTCGGCACAGGATTTGTAAAGAGCAGTATAAATGTTTACAGTGGCCAGACCCCGCCTGAAGTACTGGTGCGCTTCGGCAATATAACCAACAGGGATATACCGCGGGAGCAGGAAAACTCCGGCAGAATCGACAATCAGAGGACTACCGTGTATCTTGCCGGCGGTCTCAAGGTGGAATATGCCAGCGGCCAGGTGATGCTGGAGATAAGCGAAAAGGGCTTGACCTATACCAGCGGCCCCATAAATTATGATGGCAGCGTAATGTTTTTTCCCACAGACAAACTGGTGACCCACAGCGGCACGGGAGATATATATTATAAAGGCGGCGAGCTTGTCCGCCTTGAAATAGCGGACAGGAGACTTTTTGTGGAACGGGGCTATGCTGCAGAGGTCGAATACGTGGACAGCGGTCATCTGGTGGTGACGACGCCCGCTTATTACACCATCGGCAGAGTGGATGTCACGGTCATAAATCCCGATGGCGGCATGGCAAAAGGCCAGTTCGAATATAAAAACCCTGCCAGCTCCCCCGTCATCATAAATATCACAAAGGAAGGGAATTCTCCGCAGGAGGAAAATATAAACGACCGGGACGTAAAAGTCCTTTACATGACCTATAAAGGCGGCAACACGGTAAGCATTATCGGCAGCGACTTCCGGGAAAACGCCAGGATACAGATTTCGGATATTGCTGCCCTGGAGCCCGGAGACATTACCTACATGCTGCCGTCAAAACTCACCTTTACCATGCCGGCGGTGCCGGAAAGCGCCGTGGGCAAACTTCACCGGGTGATTGTCATAAATGAAGATGGAGGGATCGCATCATCCGATGAGTGCACCCCCAAACCCATCTACATCATGTTCGTAAAAGGTGAAACAGCTCCCGCAGTGAAGAAGGTGACCCCCGACCATGGGCCTGCCACCGGGGGGACCACTGTAAAGATAGAGGGCAGTGACTTTCGGGAGGGCCTGAAGGTGTTTTTCGGCGAGGTGACCGTCCCGCAGGAAAATGTAAGAGTGGTGGACTATAAGACCATCATCGTAACTACGCCGCCCCACCCGCCCGGAAAAGTGGAAGTGAGGGTGGAAAACCCGGACGGTGAACTTTCCACTGCCGGCAGCTTCACATACCTGAGCAGCCCCAGGATATCGGCAGTGGTGGACCCGGCGGACCCCGCGGAAGCGACCAGGATAACCCGCATTTCCGTCGAAGGCGGCCAGGAAATAAAGCTGAAAGGATCGGGTTTTGAAAAAGGAGCGAGGATATTTTTCAATCCCTCTATAAAAAAAGTGGAAGATGAAAGCAATGCTTCAGGGACCATCATATACATCGATGGCATACCCTATGTGCTGGAATCGGGCACCGAAGGTACAGACGTAAAATTCATAGATTCCGAGACCCTGACGGTAAAAACGCCTCCGGGCAAGCTGGGAACCGGCGGAGTCATGGTGATAAATCCCGACGGCGGCGCCACCGATATATACAGAGACCTGACATACGAGCTGACACAGCTGACGGCTCCGCTGGAAGTTCATGCGGAGCTGGTATATGACCGCTATATAAAAATAAACTGGAACAGTGTAGACGGAGCCAGCGAATATGAGGTGTACGCGGTCATCGATGACAATGACATTGAATTTATAGGCTCCACCGACCTTAACAGCTACATGTACAGCGATCTGGAAGCCAATACCAGATATAAGTTCATAGTAAAAGCTCTGGGCAAATTCGGTTCTTCACCTCCTTCGGCCGAAAGCAACACGGTAAGGACCGGAAGGACCGCCGGCCCTGTTGACGAGGATGGCAGTATAGATGAAAAGACTCAAAAACAAATTGTCGGCGATACTCAAAATGTAAGCATAGGCCTGGATGATTACAAGACCGAAACCAGGATAGACCTTACCTCCCAGGATTTTGCCGGGGTCCAAAAAGCTGTGGTGAGTATCCCGGTACAGGTGATAACAAAGAAAGATGCGGCAGATATCATTATTTCTGGAAAAGACTTCATCATCAAATTCAATCCCGCCGCATTCAATACATCGAAGATATATCAATACAGGACCAGGAGCGATGCCGGAGTGAGATTTTCGGTCGCTCCTTATAAAGGCAGCACCGATGCAAAGGGCAGGATACTGCTGTCACAGCAGTACGTATTAAAGGCCGATTTTTATCTGGGAGCGGACTCCACCTCTATGGAATATCTGAATTCTTCCATGCAAATCACCCTGGAATATGACATCGCCAGGGCGGGTTTGAGGAAGCTCAACAGCATCGCACTGTGCAGGTACGATGAATACGGGGATACGTGGCAGGAAATTGCAAAAAGCGCCGGGGGCTCTGCGGTGAGCGCCCTCGTCGACAGCCTGGGAAGATTTGCGGTAATGGGAAGCGGGAGGTAGAACAATATGTTGAAAAAAATAATAACTCTTTTCCTGACAGCCTTTGTTCTCATGATAAGTCCCGGATTATCCCCGGCAGGTTCATATGCTCAAACCGGCTCAACCCTTGAGGGATATATAAGGGACATCAGCGATCAAAAAATCACAGTGGAAGAATATGACGGAAAAGTAAGCACCCTTTCTTTCGCTCCCGCCGCCGTTTTTAAGATAGACGGTATCCCCGTCTCCCGGGATGATTTCAAATCAGGGATGGAGGTTTATATTTTCCGGTCGGGTCAAAATGTGACGTTTATGGAGGGATATTCTACCGAAAGTCCGGGGTACATACCACCCGGCGGCAAGGTCCGAAGCGGAGTCGTCAAAAAGATAGACAGGAACCAGATTGTTATAAAGCTCGCTACCGGCCAGGAAGAAACCTATTTTACCACTCCTGCCACCATCGTGCTGAAAAACGGCAGCAACGTGCCATTGTCCACCCTTTATGAAGGGGATAGCGTGAGGCTTTTCTTTGACGAGTACGACTCCACATTAATCAGCAGGATCAGCATCCAGGGCGATTCCATAAAGGTGAAAGCCATATATAAGGGCACGCTGCAGGCTGCCGACAGGTCTTACGGGAAAATCACATTGAGCGATGTAAAGGTTCTCACCGATGGGGCATGGAAGGATGTGGACGGTGTCGCACAATTCCAGCTTTCCGATGAGGCTGATATCTCCGCCGCAGGCTATGAAGTTCTGCCGAATAACCTAAAATATTTCAGAGGTAAGACCGCTTACCTGGCGGTCAGGGATTTTTTCGGCAATGACCGCATCTACAGGATGGTCATAAAAAATCAGAGCGAGACTATGGTTAGCGGCAAAATTGAGGATATCAACTGGTATTTCGGAGCCTTGGAACTGTCCACCAAGCAGAATATATCCTTTAATGATGGCACCATATTCATAAAAAATGGCAGGATTGTGGACAAGTATTCCATAAATCCTGACTCCGACGCCCTGATAGTGGCCGATGGCGCAAGCGGTCAATCCACGGCTGATATTGTGTACATATATGATGAGGATATAAACAACTCCGGCATAAGCCAGAATTTTCTGCTAGCCGGAAGGCTTGACGAGATCGTGGAGAATCAATTGACCCTCACGGATTTCTTCATACTAAACAAACATGAGTGGGAATCCTTTGATGGTGATAAAAAACTTTATTTCGATGATGACACATATTTCTATGACCTCGAAGACAAAAGGCAAATCAGCCGTAAGGAGTTTTACTCGGAGGATTATGCTGTTGATGAAACGAGCAAATATGCAAAAGATAAGGGTTTGAGGGACTGGTACGGCTATATGTATACCGAAGGTGACCGCATCGTTGCGGTGGCCGTGAAAAAAAGAATGGATTCTCTGCTGGCGCAGAGGATTACTGTGGGCACGGTGGAATCCGTGGAGGATGATCCTCTGACTGGAATAACCCTAACCGTAAAAGACGCCAGGGATTGGAGCAGCCGCAAAGACCAGTGGATGCCCAAAACTCAGCCCGTGAGGATGAGTATTGATAGAAGCATTGTGATAAAAGAGAATAAGGTTATTTCTTATGAGGATATAAGACCCGGAGATACAGTTTATGGCATAAGGGACGATTTTTACTGTAAAATTTTATTCGTCAAGTAGCACGGGGGGTTTTGAATGAAGAAATTACTCATATTTTTCATGATATTTTCAGTCTTAATGAATCAGGGATATGCCCTGTCGGCCCCCGCAGGGTTTTCCGGCGGTGTCAACAATGAATATACTTATGAAGAGATGGTGTTTGTCACGGGTAAGCCTCTGAAATTCACCGGCACCGTGAGCATCAGCGAGAGGGAAAAGCAGGATTCAAAGACGGTGAGCTATAGTTTTGACCTTACGTCTCCGGACCTTTCGGAAAAAAACCAGTTGAGAAGGACGGTTACCTATGTTACACAATATAATAACAGAAACGACAAGGGTCAAGCCATAGCCCAGACCGAAGTGCAGAGCTATAATGAAAGAATAATCATCGGCAGGGATCAGTATAATCTGGAGGATTACCAGTTCTCCAAATCCGATGTTATAGACAATAGGCCCGCCTCGGACTTTTACTCGGGGAACTTCAACGGCCGCAAATATTACACCATTAACAAAAATGAGGGGAATGTGGTGATAGAAATCACCGGCGGTGATGTGGGCTATGAGAATTTCTGGGGAAGCACCGAGACCCAGATCATGGTCTTCTCCATAAGCTCACAAAGATACGTGGTGGATGAACAAAATAATGAAAAAAAGTCGGTTTCATGGAAGGGGACGGTGAATGTTCAGGTTTCCGACAGCATGACGAAAAGCCTGAGCTATTATGACAATGAAGCCACCCTGTCCAGCTTTAACGGCGGGTATGTGAGGACTACCGAAAGGGAAATGGTTTCAAAATATGAATACAATCTGCCCAAGATGAACGGCAACATTCCCGATGGGAGCAAAAGGAATAACGATTCGGTAAGCCTTTCGGCACAGATGGTGCCCCGGGTTGAAAGGCTGATAGTGCCAAAATTCAGGGATGTGGAAGGCCACTGGGCCCAGGATTACATAGAAAAACTGTATTCTCTGGATGTATTCGACACCAGTTCGTCCTTTTTTGTGCCCGAAGCTCCCATGACCCGCGAGGAATTCATTAAAGGCATCATAAGAGCCTGCAACATAAGGTCATCCATGGATACTCAAAAAAAGACCGTCACCCGGCGCAAGCAGGCACCAGAGGTTTCACCTTTTAAAGATGTAAGCCCTCAAGATCCCGATTATAGCTATATAAAGGAAGGCCTGGACAAGGGCATAGTGACAGGGGTCACCAAAGATAGTTTCAAACCCGGAGCCCCTCTTACAAGGGCCCAGGCAGTAACGATACTCGTGCGTGCTCTGGGCTTCGGCAACAAGGCGCCCAATCCCGGCTATCAGACATCTTTTTCCGACGATGACAAAATACCTTACTGGGCAAAAGACAGCATCTATGTGGCCCGGGAGATAAATTTAATCGAGGGGGACAGCCAAAACCGAGTAAATCCGAACAAGGTCATGACCCGGGCGGAGGCTTCGGCCATGCTGGTGCGCTTTCTGGAATTTCTGCAAAAAGACCTCCAGAAGGACTACAGGGAAAATATTATGTTATAATTGTAATTGCTGATGAAATCTAAAGGCCGCCTGGATGTGTTGACTTTACAGCATATATTGCATGCGGCTAACGCATGATGTGATTTGTTCTGGAAGTTTTAATATCCGCCAGAAACGTTTCTATGCGGTTCAAAGCTTCATGTATTTTTTCGATGGAAGTGGCATAGGAGCAACGGACGTGACCTTCGCCGCTGGGGCCGAAGGCACTGCCGGGTACTATCGCCACTTTTGCCTTTTCTAGAAGCTTTTCGGCAAATTCTTCGCTGGAAAGGCCCGTATGGTGCACCGAAGGGAAAACGTAAAACGCTCCTCTTGGTTCCGGCACCTCAAAGCCCAGGTCCCTCAAGCCGCGGCACATGACCTTTCTCCTCCTGTCATATTCGGCCACCATGCGCCTCACCTCCAGCTCCCCGCTGCAAAGGGCTTCCAGAGCCGCCGCCTGGCTTATGGTGGGAGGGCACATGACCCTGTACTGGTGGACTTTGCGGGCCTGCTGGACCGCATCGCAGGGGCCGCACAGGTAGCCTACGCGCCAGCCGGTCATGGCAAAGGCTTTGGAAAAACCTCCCACTAAAAACGTCCGCTCTTTCATCCCGGGTAGAGCAGCGATGCTTGTATGCCTGCGGCCGTAAGTCAGTTCCGCATAAACCTCGTCGGTAATTACTGCCAGGTCGTATTTTTTTGCAAAATCGGCCACGGGCTCAAGTTCCCGGCGGGTCATGACGGCGCCGGTGGGGTTGTTTGGATAGGACATCAAGAGCGCTCTGGTCCGGGGAGTGACGTATTTTTCGAGATCTTCTGCCACAACTTTAAATCCGTGTGCCGACCGGGTGGGGACCATTACGGGCACCCCCCCGGCAAGGATTGTGCAGGGTGCGTAAGATACGAAACATGGTTCGGGGATGAGCACCTCGTCCCCGGGGGAAATCAGCGCGGTAATGGCGATGTCCATAGCTTCGCTGGCTCCTATCGTTATGATCATCTCGCAGTCGTAATTATAATGAAGGTCAAACTTTTCCAAGAGATATTCCGAAAGTTTTTGCCGCAGCAAAAACATTCCGTCGTTCGACGTATAATGAGTGCTGCCTTCTGCCAGGCTTTTTTTCGCAGCTTCAAGTATTGCGGGGGGCGTCGTAAAATCCGGTTCTCCCACTCCCAGTGAAATCACGTCAGGATCCTTTTCTGCTAGATCGAAAAACCGTCTTATGCCCGAAGGTTTTATATTTCGAACCAAAGTTGATATCTTCATTTTCATCATCCTCCCAAAACATTTTTAAACTTATGCTTTTACAAAAAATGTCAAGCTTAAAAAATATAGAGTCCCTTTATACTACATTCTGGCTTATCAACAACCGCTCAGAGTAAAAAAATCCGCCCCCAAAAGGGACGGATTCCGCGGTACCACCCTAGTTGAGCCGCTCTATCAGGGGATATCAAAGGGTTTGCCATCTTTTATATGCCAATGATATCAAGAGGGCGGTTCCTTTGAGATATATCAGAGTATAACATGCCTGCCCGAAGAGGACCATCTTGTTAATTAAGTGCCACAAGTTGTGTCAGGAGAACCGTCCCCGTGACATACCCGCGAGAAATACTCCCAGTATGCAAAAAACCCCGTCCCTGCAAGGGACGAGGTTTACTCGCGGTACCACCCTGGTTGAGCGAAAGCTCCACCTCATTTTGATAACGGGAAAAATCCGGCACGGCCTACTCGATACTACTTTCAGCCTGCAACTCAGGAGCGGCCCGAGATCCTTACACCTGCCGGCTTTCACCTTCCCCGGCTCTCTTTGAGGCTCAAAAATCTCTTCTTCTCCATCATCGCCATTTTTTTATTTTATTGTTTATAATTTTACCATGTTTTATTGTAAAAGCAAGAGGTAATTTTATTCCTCTTCAATTGGTCAGGCTCTGGATGGGCGGAGGGATCTGGCCACCTCGCTTTACGAAGATAGAGGAGTCAAATCGGTTGACCGGTATCACCGGGGCACGTCCCAGCAGCCCGCCGAATTCTACGAAATCACCGGCCTTTTTGCCCGGAGCGGGGATTATCCTCACTGCCGTGGTCTTCTTGTTTATAACACCTATGGCCATTTCATCAGCGATGATGGCCGAAATGGTTTGTTCCGGCGTATCTCCCGGTATGGCTATCATGTCTAAGCCCACCGAACACACGCATGTCATGGCCTCCAGCTTTTCCAGGGTTAGGGCACCGTCGGATGCAGCCCTTATCATGCCCGCATCCTCGCTCACCGGTATGAAGGCTCCCGAAAGGCCACCCACATAAGATGTGGCCATGGCGCCACCCTTTTTCACGGCATCGTTCAATAAAGCCAGAGCTGCGGTGGTACCCGGGGCTCCGCAGCGCTCCAGGCCCATGGCCTCCAGAATGCTGGCAATACTGTCCCCTACGGCAGGCGTTGGGGCCAGAGAAAGATCGATGATGCCGAAAGAGACGCCCAGCCTCCGGGCGGCTTCCCTGCCGATGAGCTCTCCCGCCCTGGTTATCTTGAAAGCCATACGCTTTATGGCTTCCGAAAGTTCCCCGAAATCCGCATCTTTAGGCAGCCTTCTCACCACCGTGTTGACCACCCCGGGCCCGCTGATGCCTACATTTACCACTGTTTCCGGTTCCCCCGTCCCGTGGAAGGCTCCCGCCATGAAGGGATTATCTTCCACGGCGTTGGCAAACACCACCAGTTTGGCACATCCGATACCATCCTCATCGGCGGTGAGGGATGCGGTTTGTTTTATTATGCGTCCCATGGCCCTCACCGCATCCATGTTTATGCCGGCCTTGCTGGAGGCGGCGTTTACCGAGGAACATACCTTCTGGGTGGATGAAAGGACTTCCGGAATGGAATTGAGAAGATTAATATCCCCCTTTGTGAAACCCTTTTGCACCAGAGCTGAAAAACCGCCGATAAAGTCTATGCCAAGTTCGGCGGCCGCTCTATCCATGGCCCTGGCGATGGGGGTGTAGTCGCTTTCCTTACAGCTTTCCGCTACCAGTGCTATGGGGGTCACTGAAATCCTCTTGTTGATGATGGGGATGCCGAATTCGGTCTCCAACTTTCGGGCTACCGGCACCAGTTCACAGGCTACAGATGTCAGCTTATCGTAAATGCGCCGGGCCGTAACTTCGACATTATCTGAGGCGCAATCCCGAAGGCTTACCCCAAGAGTTATGGTCCTTATATCCAGGTTTTCCGCCTGCACCATGCGTATTGTTTCAATTATCTCGTCTCGAGTGAAATTCATAACAGTCCTCCTGAAATAAGATCGTAAGCTTTAGAACAACAAGCCGAACGGAATGTTCAGGGTGTTGCCCCTACCTCATATTCTGTGCATGAAATGAAAAACTTCTTCCCTCTGGGCATCCACCCTTACAGAAATCTCTCCTCCGCGCACTGAAAGCTTCTCTTTTAATTCCTCGAAGCTGACTGTAGCTTTCGAGATATCCACTACCATGATCATGGTGAAAAGGCCTTCTATGGCAGTCTGGGTAATGTCAAGAATATTTACATTGCACCTTGCCAGCACATCGGAGATTCCCGCTATGATGCCGACTTTATCTTCGCCCACCACCGATATCACCGCTCGTTGACTGGAAGCTCCGTTGAAAAACGAGGGCTCCGGGAGCTTTTCTTCTCCCACATAGATTTCAATGCCCTTTTTCGCTGCATATACTCGGGCTTCCCTGGTCACCAGGGTGTCCGGTGGGAAGCGGAGCACCTTTTCTTCTTCCCTGTTTTTTAATGAATCCAGAGTTACCAGTATTTCCATTAATTAATTACCTGCCTCTCCAAAAATGAATATGTTATATATGCCGGGAAATGGAGTTTTTTAATAGTATAAAATAAAATGCAGCTTGGGGCAATACTTTATTCATTTTTTTGTGCCATCCCCGCCCGGTGGGGAGGTTAATATGATTTTCAATTATATTTTTAATCTGGCTTCGGCCTGAATTGCAAGTTTTGCCGGCAAGTCCTTTCATAAAAAACGTTTTAATAACAAAAAATATACCAGAAAACATTATAGTGAAAGCAGGAAATGGGATGACAGAAACTTTACAGGAATTTTACGGTTATTTTAAAAGCGCTGCTACATTGACAACTATGGCGGTCTTCATCATCAGCGGCCTTTACCTTCTTGTCATCGACGGCCTTGACCTCAAAAACAAAGGTTTGAAAAAAGAACTGACTGTCGCCAGGATAGTAGGTTTGCTCTACATTTTCGGTTCGATGATAGTTTTTATAATCTTTAAATACATATTGTGATGGGAATGAAAAGGTGATACGATGACCGATGTGTTTTCCAGGCTCCGTTCCGGAAAAAAGCGGGACCTTTATTATGAAAGGGACATGTCGCCGGATACGAGCAAAAAACTCAAGAAAGATATAAAAGAGAATGAAAAAGAAGTTCACGAATATCTTTATGACTGCGATGATGTCATAACGAGAGACTTTTACATGGGCACGACGCAAAAACATGAAATGGCCCTCATGTATATAGACGGTCTGGTGGACAAAAACCTGGTGCAGGAAGAAATATTGAAATCCCTCATGCTCATGACGCGCCAGGCGCCGCTGGAACATAACCTGGGCCAGAACTTTTTCAACATGGTGAAAGAAGGGCTGTTGACCGCCGCCGATATCAAGGAAGTGGACAATTTCGGCGAGGTAGTGCTGGGCATACTCTCCGGGGACACCATATTGTTTATGGACAAGTTTGAGAAGGCTCTGATAATCAGCACCAGGGGATGGGAAAAACGCGGTGTCCAGGAACCAACTACGGAAGCCGTCATCCGGGGCCCCAGGGAAGGTTTTACGGAAACATACCGGGTAAATATCGCCCTTATCCGGCGTCGTCTGAAAGACCCGAACCTCAAGGTAAAAACCATAAAGCTGGGCCGTCATACGCGCACCGATGTGGGGGTGCTTTTCATCCAGGGGATTGCCAGCCCGAACATAGTGGATGAAGTCTTAAAGAGGCTAAACACCATAGATGTCAGCGGCGTGCTGGAGAGCGGATATATAGAACAGATGATCGAAGGAGACTGGCTTTCTTTTTTCCCGCAGCTCCGGCGCACCGAGAGGCCTGATGTGGTAGCTGCGTGTCTCATGGAAGGCAATGTGGCCATAGTCACCGACAATACCCCCTTTGTGCTGCTGGCACCGGGGACCTTTTTGAGCCTTTTCCAGTCTCCGGAAGACTATTACGAGCGATGGTACATCGCCTCGATGATAAGGCTTTTGCGCTTTGCGGCGGCGTTCTTTGCCATGACCTTTCCGGCGCTTTATATAGCCATGACCGCCTTTCATCCAGGCATGCTTCCCACCGACCTGGTGCTGTCCATCGCCGCCACCCGCGAGGGCGTGCCTTTTTCGGCGGTGGTAGAAGCTATCGTCATGGTGATCTCCCTGGAAGTTTTAAGGGAGGCGGGAGTAAGGCTCCCGGGCCCCATTGGCCAGACCATAGGCATCGTGGGCGGCCTTGTGGTGGGCGAGGCTGCGGTGCGGGCGGGCATCGTAAGTCCCATAATGGTTATAGTGGTGGCCGTGAACGCCATATCATCTTTTGCCATACCCAATTACAGCGTGGCTATAGGTTTTAGACTCCTCACATTTATATTCATATTTCTCGCTACCGTGGCCGGCCTTTACGGCATCATGCTGGGGCTTTTATTATTGACTATCCATCTTGTGACTTTAAAAAGTTTTGGCGCCCATTACCTTTCGCCCTTTGTGTCTTTCAGATTTTCCGAAGGCAAGGACTTTGTTGTGAGGGGGCCGATGCCTTCGATGGAGATCAGGCCCGGATATACCAGGCCCAAAGATATGAACAGAATGAACGACAGGCGCCATGACACTACAGAAAAGATGGAGGATGAAAATGCTGACAAACAATGATAAAATAACCATTCCCCAGACTGTGGCCCTGCTGATCACTACCATCCTGGCGACAGGCATTCTTGCACTTCCCCGGAACGTGGCGAATGCGGCGGGCTCCGACGGCTGGCTGCTGGTGCTGTTGGCAGGGGTAATTTCATATTTTTCAAGTTTAATTGTTGGAGCTCTGGTAAAAAGGTTTCCCGGAGACACTTTTATTGAGTATTCGCAAAAAGTCCTGGGGAAATTTCCGGGATATATCCTGGGATTCATATTGATCCTTTATTTTATATTCGTTTCGGCCATGTCGGTCAGGGTGTTTTCCGAAGTCATGAATGCATTCATGCTCATCAATACGCCCAGGGGATTCATCATCATCACTATGCTTCTTTCATCGGTTTATTTGATACGCCACGGCATCGAACCTATAGCAAGGATAGGGGAAATACTCCTCCCCATACTTATAATACCGATATTTGCCATGTATCTTACGGCACTGCCCCGCGCAGATTTCAGCGAACTTTTGCCTTTTTTTGACACTCCGGTAAAAGACCTCGCCATTAGCACTATACATACCGCGTACAATTTTCTTGGCTTCGAGATACTGCTCATGATAGGGCCCTATATGCGCAGTCCCGAAAGAGTCATGTGGACACTGCTTTTTTCCATTGGATTTATAACTTTGACGTACCTGTTTATCGTGGTAATAGTTTTCGCATCCATAGGCGTGGAGGATTCTCGCATATTGCTGTGGCCGGCCATGTCCATTATAAGGACCATCATGGCTCCCGGCGGCGTGTTCGAAAGGCTGGATGCGCTTGCCCTTGCTCTCTGGACCATCGCATCCTTTACCACTATAAACGGCATGTATTACTCTGGCACCCTGGCGGCAGCCCATCTGATGGGCGCAAGGGAATTCAAATTCTTTGTGACGATATTTTTCCCATGGGTTTACCTGTTTTCCATAATTCCGGGAAATCCTCTGGATACTATGCGGTGGACGCAGATTTCGGGGATGGCAGGGATAGTCATTGCCATTATTATCCCGGCGATAATCCTTGTGATAAGCATTGTCGCAAAAAAAGGAGGCAAAACCTCATGAACCTGTCATACAGGTTTTTCCAAAAAATCTTCTTTCCTGTCGTCTTGCTTTTTGCGACAGCATTCGTGGCTGGATGCTGGGACTACAGAGATATTGACAGAAGATTTTTCGTCGGTAGCGTGGCCATCGATAAGGGTCCGCAGCCGGGAAAGTACAATATATCGTTTCTGATACCCATTGTGCGCGCCATAGCCGGAGGAGAAGGCGGGGGCGGAGGTGGAGGAGGCGGAGGTGGAGGGGAAAAACCCGTAGTGGTGGAGAGCACCACCGCCGAGACCATTATCGAAGGGGCCAGGAATGTGGCTTTGCGGCTGAACCGGGACCTGTTCTTTGAGCACATGAGAATAGTTTTGATAGGAGAGGAAGTGGCCAGGGAAGGCTTGGAACCGTTTATTAACCCCTTTATGAGGCAGACCGAGTTCAACCGGAGGAGCCGCATAGCCATCGCCGTAGGTGAAGCAAAAAAAGTCATGGAAGTTCGTCCGGTGGTTGAAAAACTGCCGGCGGCATATATGGAATCCCTCTACGGCAACGCCACGCATTCGGGAAAATTTGTAGCGGGCGATCTGGGAGATTTTCTCCACCAGATACATGCCTTTAACGGCAATGCTCTGGTAAGCAAAATAACTCCCGATTCCAGCGAGGTGAATATAGGAGGAGGGGCCGTAATCAAACACTTTAAACTGGCAGGATGGCTGTCAGAAGAAGAAACCCAGGGGGTAAACTTTTTCCTCGGGAAGATCACGGGAGGGAGTGTAACCATAGACAATTCCAGAGGCAAATGCACCTTTGTTATTTTAAATGCTCAACGCAGTCTTCAATTGACCGCCGATGGCCCGGTGCCGGAGTTTCAATTAAAGGTAAATGTAACTGGCAATGTGTCTGAAACATCTGAAGGTCTTAGCATGGATACTCGGAATGAAGAAATAATAGAAATACTTGTTTCAGAAAAAATAAGGTCGGAAATACTGAAAGGGCTGGCCAGACTGCAGGATGACTATCGGGTGGATGTAATCAGACTCGGCGAATTCCTCCACAAATACTATCCCCGACTATGGAAAAACTATAAGGATAGATGGGAAGACATTTTTTCCGATGTGAAGATTTCGGTTTCCGTGACGACAGATATCCAAAATATTGGGGTTTCAAAATGACCCCCTAAAAGAGAGTAAAAAATTACATTTTAATGATTATTTGACACCCCATCTGGGAATAATGGTAAAGAAGATTCAAGATAAAAAGGGGAGAAATTCATGGGAAGGAAACTTGCCCGACTCAAAAAAATAGCACTGGCAACGGCAGGCATACTGGCCCTGACGCTTCTGGCTGCCATCTTCAACATTACGGGAGCTGCCGGAGGCCTTTCTGAAAAGTATAACGGTGCCGGAGATATCGAAAAAATTTCGGTGGAACAGATCTCGTCAAAACTCATTCGCCTGCATATCATCGCAAATACCGACTCTCCTGAGGACCAGGCCCTGAAGCTCAGGGTCAGGGACGATATCATACAGGCCCTGGACAGGGAGTTTGAGGGAATTGACGACATAAATGCATCCAGAGAATTTATCAAGGGACATTTGAAAGACATCGAGGAAATCGCCCGGAGGGAAATAATAAAAAGCGGCAAAGACTATACCGTAAAAGCCGTATTCGGCAAATTTATGTTCCCGGTAAAGACGTACGGCTATGTGACCCTCCCGGCCGGAGAATATGAAGCCCTGCGAGTAATCATAGGAAAAGGCGAAGGGGCTAACTGGTGGTGCGTGCTTTTTCCGCCTTTGTGCTTTGTGGATATAACCCATGGCCTTACGTCGGAAGAAACAAAAGCACGATTGGGCAGGGTTCTTACCCCTGAAGAAATGGCAGCTGTAAAAACCGCTTCTTCTCCAGAAGACGTGCCCATCAAAGTGCGGTTTAAAATAGTGGAGTGGTGGCAGGCGGCCAGAGGCAAAATAAACAGCACATTGAAGCTCGCCTTTAAGTGAGTCAGGAGACGGTTTCCTGACCCACTTTTTTTAACCTCACCTTCAACCTCACCTCCGACATCGGGCATAATAATAGCACTATCAGTAATATCCGGGATTTATCGGGTTTGTTTCATTCTCGTCTGCAATTAATACCGATTATCAGGGGATTATCCGGCTTTATAAGCGGCTATCCTCAATAATTCCTGCCTTTCAAAATTGTTTATAACCTTTCCTCGAAATTTCTTCATATGTTCACAAAAAATTAACAAAAAATTATCAGTTATGTTATTGAATTTTCGTGTTAATTATGCTTTAATTGATTTGTTTAAAACGAAGGGAGTGTGACTATCAAGATGAAAATTGAAGAGCAGCAGGAAACCCCACTTTTTGCCGCCTTGAAAAAGTACGTGGAAGACGGGATCATTTCCTTCCATGTGCCCGGTCATAAAGGCGGCAGGGGTATACCGGAATTTCGTGAATTTGTCGGAAACAATATCCTGGCCATCGATGTCACCGCAGGAATCCTGGACCTGGATACCATCTGCAATCCTCTGGGAGTCATCCACGAGGCTGAAGAACTGGCAGCCCGAGCCTTTGGTGCAGACCACGCCCATTTCCTGGTCAACGGAACCACGTCAGGCATCCAGGCCATGATACTGGCCGTGGCAGGACCCGGCGATGAGATCATTCTTCCCAGGAACGCCCACCGTTCGGCCGTAGGCGGGCTCATATTAAGCGGTGCAAGGCCGGTTTATATAAAACCAATAATAGATGACTATATGGGCATAGCCATGGGCATAACACCCGAAAGCGTGAGGAAAGCCCTGGTGGAACACCCCAATGCCAAGGCGGTATTTGTTATAAACCCCACTTACTATGGTGTGGCATCTAACCTGAAAGAGATCGTGGAAATAGCGCACTCCTTCGGAAAGCCGGTAATAGTGGACGAGGCTCACGGGGCTCATTTCGGATTTCACCCTGATTTGCCGCTGTCGGCTATGGAAGCCGGTGCCGATATGAGCGCCGCCAGCGTCCACAAGCTCATCGGTTCCATGACCCAGAGTTCGATTCTCCTTGTAAAGAGTGACCTAGTGGAGGACAGGAGGGTTAAAGCTGCCATGAACCTGACCCAGACCACCAGCCCCTCCTACCCCCTGATGGCATCACTGGATGTGGCCCGCAAGCAAATGGCGCTGCACGGCAGGGAAATGCTGGATAAAACCATAGAACTGTGCGAAAGAGCCCGAAAAGAATTGAACGAAATAGACGGCATCTATGTGATGGGTCGGGATGTGGAAGGCACCGACGGTTGCTTTAGATATGACCGCACTAAACTTGCCATAAATGTCCGGGAACTGGGACTTTCCGGATTTGAAATGGAAAAGATTTTAAAATACGGTTACCGTATTCAGGTGGAACTTTCTGACCTTTACAACGTGCTCGCTGTGGGAGCTATAGGTGATAGTGAAGACAGCATAGGCGCCCTGGTATCGGCAGTGAAGGATATCGCTCAAAACTACAGCCGCAAAAATGTCATAAAAATTACCTCCGATCTTCCCGAGTCCCAGCAGCTTGTAGTTTCACCCCGGTTCGCCTTTTATTGCGAAAAACGGGATGTATACCTGGAAGATGCGGAAGGCGAGATAAGCGCCGAGATGCTGATGGCGTACCCTCCCGGCATCCCCATCATATGTCCGGGAGAGCGTATAACAAAGGATGTAATCGAATACGCCAGAGCTCTGAAGGCAGAAGGATGCCACCTACAGGGCACCGAGGATCCGGAAGCGGAAAACATAAAGGTTCTGGCGGACAAAAACGCAGGAGAGTATTTCCAGAAGGCTTCAGGCATGACCTGGGGGCCCCACTTATTCACTTTTTAAAAATGATATAGGTGTAAAAACTCTGACATTTATGGTTCGTGACAGTCCAAAAAAGAATCCGGCCCGTCCGGATTCTTTTTTCATGACTTATCGATTTTGGGCAATTCCAGTTGCTTCAATTCTTTTATAAGTTTTTCAAGATCCAAGTTGTGGAAGGCCGCACACTCTTCCAGGGTGTTGCTGATCATTCCATCACATGCCAGACATTTGATTCCGAATCTTGCCAGAATTTCATAGGCTTCCGGGTAAAATTCCACGATATCCTTCAGCAGGGTGTCCTTTGTGATGACCATCAGCCACCACTCCTTTATAGTAAAATAAATCAACAACATTATTATGTGCGCATCAAAAATGTTCAATACATATTTTCAAAAATTGAAGACATTTGGCATCATAAAAAAATCAACAAATGGCATTATAATAATGTGCGTAAAAATTAAAGGAGGTATGCGTATGTCCCGCCGTAACCGGGGTGTCATGTCCGAGGACCTAAAGTATGAGCTTGCAAAGGAACTAGGAGTGGCAGACACGGTGGCGAAAGAGGGATGGGGCAGTGTGTCTTCCAGAAACTGCGGTAATCTGGTAAGACTTGCCATTGAAAGGGCCGAGAAGGCCATGGCGGAAGAATACGCCAGAAAGAATGGCGGAAACCTCAAGTAGCAATCTCCTTGAAGGCGCACAAAACCAGGGCGGGTTTTTGGCCCTGGTTTTATTTTTTTAATCTTACCCGCACCCAGCCGGTAATGATCGCCTGCGACCTGGCGATATCCTCGGTATGGGCCAGATAAATATGGACCAATATGGTAACAATCATATAAATCGTGAGATGGTAACGCACAAATCTATTGGTCTGCGGCAGAATGAGCCGCTGAAGGAAATAGAAAAATCGGCCGTATGCGGTAAAATATGAATCTAAAAGGAGTATTCCCGTGAGGGACAGATATATTATAGCCACCAGCCATGAGAGATATATAAATTTCTGACCTATGTTGAGCTTTGTCCTCAGGGGCGGTGGATTTTTTTCTATAAAAAGGTGATACTTCACCAGGGCCGGCAGGGTCTTTATATCCTGAAGGTTTATGCCAAAGTCTTTGTAGTCGCCGCTTATGAAGGCATATCCCGCACGAAAAATGACGGCACCCAGACAGATAAAGCCGGAGGATACGTGAAGCAGCCTTACGGTCCTCAAGGACATTATGGGCTGACGGGTATAAGCTTCAAGGCCGGGCACTATGCCGGTGAGGATAGCGATGGTAAGGCTTATTGCGAAGATCCAGTGAAAGATCCTAACCGGGGCAGGGAAAAGCAGTATTTTTTCTTTTAGCAAACCTATCGGGGCCTCCTTTTGCAATTATAATAAAATCTCAATTTCTTTTTCTTTGCCCCGGGCATCTATCACATGCACGGCACAGGCCAGGCAGGGATCGAAGCTGCGGGCCACCCTTCCCACCTCCACCGGCTGGTCGGGGTCCTCAACAGGCGTCCCCACCAGCGACTCTTCCACAGGCCCTCTTTTTCCCTCATCGTCCCTGGGGGAACAGTCCCAGGCGGAAGGCGTTATGACCTGATAATGGCTAATCCTTCCCCCTCCCACCCGCAGCCAGTGCCCCAGCCCCCCGCGCATGGCCTCCACCATACCCATGCCCTCGGCTTCGGAGGGCATGTCGTAAGGTGTGAATACAGGCTTTCCGATTTCCAGTTCCAGGGCCCACTGTTCCATGAGCTCCGCCACCTTCCTGGCCTCGTAAACCCGAGCCAGAATGCGGTCCATAGTACCGTAAGACTCAGGATAATCTCCGGATATGATGAGCCTTGCCAGGGGTCCCACTTCCATGGCAAGACCTTTATACCTGGGAGCCTTCACCCAGGAATATGCTCCTGGTTTATCAGTATCTGGCTGTGTTGAGCCTTCTTCCGGGGAAAGAGGCGGAGCTTCTTCATACCAGGAAAATTTCACGTGTTCTTCAATGGAATGTCTATCCAGTTTTTCCCGAACGCCGTTAATTATGACTCCCGGCTTGAAATAAAACTCGCCTTTTTTGTCCGGATGTGAAAACATGCCGTAGGCCATGATATTCTTGTGGCCAACCCCTATTTTAAAGTAATCGTCATAAACTTCGGCCAGGGTCTCGGCATCTTTAACCATTTTTTGTTCGATAAATTCCCTCACCCGGGAAAGAAGCGATAGAAACATCCTCACGCTGTCTCCAGATGGCGGCGCGCTGGCCCCGCCGGCCAGGATTCCGTGATTGTGGGGGATCTTGCCGCCGAAGATGGTCACCATGTCATGGGCCGCCCGGGACATATGTATGCTTTCCATGTAATTTTCGTAGATTTCCCTGTTTTGGGCGCTATTTAGCCGAAAATCCGAATTGTACCGCGGCGCAAAGGGAGGCCGGTCCGGACCGGGAGCAAAATCCGGCACCGTCAGGAAATAAAAATGGCGTATATGGTTCTGCAGAAGGTCGGCCCCGAAGATGAGGTTTCTGATGATGATGCCGTTTCGAGGAGGTTCAATATAAAAGGCATCTTCCAGGGCAAGGCTCGCTGCCATGGCGTGGGCTGTAGAACATATGCCGCAGATGCGCTCTGTGAGGTACACCGCATCCCTGGGGTCCCTTCCCAGCAGAATTTTTTCCAGTCCCCGGAAAAAAATGCCGCCGGAAAAGGCATCCACTACGCGATGATTTTCAATTTTCACATCCAGGCGCCAGAACCCGTTTAGGCGGGTTACCGGGCTTATAATCTTTACAGGCATAAAATCCACCTTTCCTAAATTTTAAGCATGAAGCGGTGAAATGATACTGTGCCTTATAGATAGCGACGGATTCTGCTTCGGTAAAATAAGATAAAGGGCATCCTGTGAAATGATATTGTCAAAGCAGCGATAAGAGAAATCAGGGTTTCCGACCCGACATTATTTTCCTGATGATTCTCAGCTTTTTCGGCATAACTGCAGGGACTTTATCGGGGACAAGTTCTTCTGACGCTTCCGAATCGCGGCCCTGCTCCCGACAGCGGTTGCGGATCCCGGCCGGTTTTTTACTGGAATCACCGTTTCCATAATCGGCCACGGTGGCCTTTAAAGGTTCCGTTCCGGCTCCTTCAGTAGCCTCCGATGCCCTCTCCTCTTGTTCCAGCAGCTTTTTCCGAGTTGCAACGTCTATATGTTCTGTCTCGCTGCCGCATACCAGGTGATTCTGTATCCGACCTTTTATGAAACTTGCTGCTGCATGGCCGGCAATTCCGGCCGCTGCTCCGCCTATGGCCAGTTTTCCTACCAGGGAAGAGCCGGCCTTTACCACAGGAAGGTGCACATCTGGAAGATGGGCAAAAAACGGAGACATGGCGTCGGGAAAATCCGGGCTCACGCAGCCTATGCACGGGGTATTGGCTCCCACGGGCCAGTTGAGGTGGGCGCTGTTCCACAGTCTTGTAGGACAGTCCGTATAGGTTACGGGTCCCTTGCAGCCTATTTTGAAAAGGCAGCCGTAGTCTCCGGGGTGTTTTGCAAAAATACTGTTTTCAAAGTGCTGCCTCCGAGGACAGAAATCGTGAATGGTGTGTCTGTAAAACATGGTAGGCCGTCCGAAAGCATCCAGTTCCGGGACCCCATACAGCATCACATGGGAAAGAGTCCCCACAAACCAGTCGGGGTGGCAGGGGCAGCCCGGGGTATTTATTACCTGGACACCCTTCAATATCTTGTGCACCGGCAGGGACCCGGAGGGGTTCGGGTCGGCGGCATAAGGCCCTCCGAAAGAGGCGCAGGTGCCTATGGCGATGACGTATCTTGCTCTGGCGCCGAAATATTTTATGGCCTCCAGATCGGTGACGGGCCTTCCGTCTTCGAAATATCCGATATGTCCGTATATCCCGTTTTGTTTTGCTGGCACCGTACCCTCCGCTACCAGTATGTATTTCCCCTCTTCCCTCTCGGCCGTTTCATAGAGGTGCTTCAGGGCCATTTCCCCTTCGGCTGCCATCAGGGTGTTTTGATATTCTAGTTTGATGGTATCATTTATAAGCTGCTCTACATCGGGCCTGAGGGTATTGGCAAAAGACAGGAAATCCCCGGTGCAGGTCATCAATTCCAGCCATATGACGGTGACCTTTTCTCCGTTTTCATCCAGGGCTTTCGCCACCCTCGGCAGTAAAGCGCCTGCAAGGGACAATGTGGCCGACGAAAGGCACAGTTTTAAAAATTCCCGCCGTGTAAGCATATATATCACATCCATCGTTCTGCAGGTTTCACTTTACTTCCAGCTTTTCATATTCCCTGAGCTTGTTGGCAAACCAGGCTGTGTGAAAATCTTCGTCCAGCAGATTGCTCCACAAAAGATCAAACAGACGTTCGTCGCACCCGGCTTTCAGAATAAAATCCTTGTAATCCCGCATGGCCTTTTCCTCTACGGCGATATCGGTCCTGAGGATGGCGATGGGACCGGCATAGCCTACCACAGATCCCATGACCCTGCCGATGACGGGGCCGAAAATATCGCCGACCACAGAAGGGTTGTGTCCCAGCCTTTTGAGTTCCGCTCCCATATTGTCTGCATGCTGCTGTTCTATGACTGCAATCCTCCGGAGGGCTTTTTTCAAATATATGTCCTCCACCTGATTGCTCTGGGCCGTGTACAAATCCACCTGCTCCAGTTCCAGGCCGTAAAACCAGTTTAAAATTTGAACCAGCTTTTTTTCTTCCAACATCCGTCTCCCCCTCTTCAAGTGTATTTATATAATTCTCTCTATAGCGGTAAAATATGTAAACCTTCACTGTTTTTTTAAATTCGGCTGCCTTTGAATGGGCTGAAATATATAAAACTTCACCCACCAGTTTATATATTCTCTGTATTGCATTTTTAAATTCGACCGCCTTCGAATTGGCACTGAAATATGTAAACCTGCACCAATTTGCATCCGGAAGAATAAGATATATATATCCGGATTTTTTAGAGGTTAGGGACGGTGGTTTGATGAGACTTCCGGCTATCGCCATGGGTTCGCGCGAACTGAAAAAAACAAAACCCCTTCTGGCGGGCACCGATGTCAGAAACCTTCAGCAGTTGCTCAAAGGGCTGGGATTTTTCAATTCCAGGATCGATGGGGTTTTTGGATACGAGACCGAACTGGCCGTAAGGATGTTTCAAGAAGCCTTCGGCATGAAAGCAAGCGGCATTGTGGATAAAAAACTGTTTGACATATTGCAGATAATAGAAAAAGGGGGAGGACTGCACTGGCTTACATTCCAGAAGGATTACTGCCATACCGGTTATTCTCCGGTACCGGTGCCTTTCAGCCTGAAAGCCGCCGGGAAGAAAAGATTATCGGGGATAATGGACTTTTGCACTTATGGCGGCATCCTCATAGCGGTGACCCGGGACGGGGTATGTGCCATGGACATTAAAAGTCTGGAAACCCGCTGGTACAGCCGTGGCTTTTCTCCAATCGCCGGCGCTTCCTTGTCGGTTGCAGGAATCGTCGTGCCCGCGGGGAGTCTTGTCATTCTAGATATGTATACCGGAAAGATCCTGGCCACAGTAAATGATGATATATTCATGACTCCAGCCGCCATCGTAAAAGGCATGATACTTGCTTCGGCGAAAGGATCCGTACATGCCCTTGATGAAAAGGGAGACAAATTGTGGCGGTATAAAACGGAGGGAGCCCTGTGTTCACCTCCGTCTGTAGCCTATGACCTGATATATTTTGCATCTTCCGACAAGAATGTTTACTGCCTGGATAAAAATGGTGATCTGTACTGGAAGACCAGGGTGGATGATTTTATATCTGACCCCCTGCCGGTGTGGGCCGGAAAGGTCTTTGCCCTATCCCGCAGTTCATGGTTTTATGCTTTAAACCCCCTTTCAGGAGATATAATTTGGAAAAAGAAATTCTCCGATGAGGAATTTCTGGCTCCGGCCTTTAATCAGGATTTTCTGCTGGCAGTAGATGTAAAAGGCGGTATTTTTGCTCTGAGTCCCCAGAGGGGTGAGATAATGTGGCTGAAGAGACTTGAAGCCGAACCTGCGACTTTGCCGATTATTTGCTCCGACACGGTGTTTTTGGGGACGGAGAAGGGCATCGCGGCAATAAATGCAAAAACCGGACAAATCCGGATATTATTGGAAGGCAAAAAAATAAAGGCGCTGATACAGGCCCGATCGGGCATCGTTGCAGCCTCCGAAAACGAACTGGTGGCTTTATCTCCCGCCCTTTAGGAGTATGTAATTTTTTTGCCCGTAGTGCTATAATAAAAAGGTCACATCATAAAATCATATATGCGGGGTTACGCCGGCAATTCGGCGTGCCTTGCTGCAAGCCGGCAGGCATGCATCATTATATGCCGTCCATGCTCCGCTCGTTTAAAACGTAAGAAAGTCTTTAGCTTCACTCTACGGTGCCTTTGGCCTTCACAACTAACGAAATGAATTTTTACACCAGAATTAAAATTGATATAAGCAACAGATAGTCCGTTTCATAAGAAGCAGTTATCTATACAGGACTTAACTTATTCGAGGTGAAATTTATGGAAATGAATAACAAGCCCATAGGGGTTTTCGATTCGGGCATCGGGGGACTCACCGTGGCAAGAGAAATCATGGAACAGTTGCCCCGGGAGAGCATAGTGTACTTTGGGGATACAGCGCGGGTGCCCTACGGGTCCAAATCCAGAGAAACCGTAACCCGTTTTGCCTTTGAAGGGTTGAATTTCCTGCTGGCCCAGGATGTAAAGATGGTGGTAGTGGCCTGCAATACCGTGAGCGCCACCTGCCTTGAAGAACTTCAGAGATATTCACCGGTGCCGGTGCTGGGCGTCATCGAACCGGGAGCCAGGGCCGCAGCCGGCGGAACCCGCAGCGGTATCGTCGGAGTCATAGGCACCGAGCGGACGATTAAAAGTGAAGCGTACGTAAAAGCCATACATGCCATAGACAAGAACATAAAAATACATTCCAGGGCCTGTCCCCTCTTTGTGCCACTGGTGGAAGAGGGGTGGCTCGACAATGAGGCCGCCAGGTATACCGCCAGGACATATCTTGAACCGTTAAAAAAAGAGGGTATCGATACCCTCGTGCTGGCATGCACCCATTACCCGCTCCTCAAACCCACATTGCAGGCCGTGGTAGGTGAAGACGTCCGCCTGGTGGACTCGGCTTACGAAACAGCCAGGGAAGTGAGGAGGGTACTGGAAGATGGTGATCTCAGGCGCACGGCGGATGCTCCTCCCGCATACCGCTATTTTGTGAGCGACAATCCCGCCAAATTCATAGAAGTGGGGGAAAGGTTCCTGCGGCGCCCCATAGACCCCATAAGCGTCATTGACCCTGAAGTGCCGTGTCAGGATATGAAGTCTAAAGGCAGGAAATCGGTGTAGAACCTGGTTCTTTTTGCAAAACGGGGACAATTCTGCCTTTTCTGGTCAAATGATGCAATGGGCACGGCCAGAAAGGAACCGTACCCGTTGGCTTTGAACTGAAGATCAGCTGGCGCCGCCGGCGTCTATTACCTTCTTTTCCTGTTTCTGTCCGCCGCTTCCGCCGGAGCTTTTTTGTCCGCAGCCCACTATCAGCATGACTCCTATAAGGATCACTGCGATGAGGGCAAACATCCTCTTAAACCTTCTCATTTTTTAAAATTTGGTTTTATCTGTGAACTGATGCACTTTTATTATTTTATTATATTTTTCTACATTTATATGAAAAACCCTTTTATCTGAAAATTGTGCGGTGACTTGGGAAAAAGCAGGCGATTTGAACAAAAAATGATATTTGAAATAGATAAATATGCATTATATAATTGAACATAGATTAATATTTCTTAAATGAACAAAAATAAAGAGAATATCAAAATCTAATGAGAAAGGGGGTAAGTATGCGTTAGTTCCGTGGGACGGGCTTATTTGCCCGAATATTATGTTTTATTGGGACAATACTTTAATGTCCTAAAACAAAAATAAAAAAGGGGGATTCATCATGGGTTTTAAGCAGTGGTACGGCAAGGTCAGTTTGGCAAACAAGATACTCATTGCCATGGTCCTTGGTGCAATCATAGGCTATATCGTGGGCCCGAGTATTACGGTGCTGGACCCCATAGGTACCATTTTTTTAAGGCTCCTGAAAATGGTGATCCTGCCTCTGGTTTTCTTCTCCATTGCCGCAGGCACCTCCAGTGTGGTGGACCTATCCAGGCTTAAAAGGATCGGTGGTCTGTTCCTGGTGTACTGGCTGTTCTCATCCCTGGCGGCGGCTTCGGTGGGCGTTATCTGGGCCCTCATCATAAAGCCCGGTGTGGGTGTCAAGCTTGCGGAAAAGGCCGCAGAGCAGACAGGCAATATCAACATGCTCCAGACCTTTATCAACTGGATTCCCGACAACGTAGCGGCGGCCTTTACCAACTTCAACATGATCCAGGTCATAGTGTTTGCTATTGCCTGTGGCCTGACAGCGGCGGTAATGGGTGAAAGCGACTCCGGCAGATTTCTCAGAAATTTGTTTAAATCAGGAGACGAGATGATGATGAAGATGGTGGGCTACATCATGGAATTTGCCCCCTACGGAGTGTTTGCCCTCATGGCGAATATCACGGGGACCGTAGGTACCATGGTGCTGGGAGCTCTCGCCAAGATGCTCGTCACCCAGTATGTTGCCTATGCCACGATATTGGTCGTAGTGTATCCCATCATATTGACGGTGTTTGCAAAGGTAAATCCCATACAACACTTTAGAAATATCTTTCCGGCCATGCTGGTGGCTTTTTCCACATGCTCTTCCAGCGCCACACTGCCCGTCACCATGGAATCCACCAAGAAGCGGGCCGGTGTGCCTGAAGATACGGTAAACCTGATCGCGCCTCCGGCGGCCACCATCAACATGCATGCATGCGCCGCGGAAATGCCCATATATGCCATTTTTGCCGCACAACTCTTCGGAGTCCATTTCTCACCGGCGACTTTCATTTATATTATAATACTGGGCGTCATCATGGCAGCCGGTGTAGCCGGTGTGCCCGGCGGAGCCATCATGATGGCTGCGGTGCTCATGAACATCATGGGCATGCCTCTTACCATAGTGCCCTGGATCGCCGGCATATACAGGCTTATTGACATGCCCAACACCATGCTCAATGTAACCGGCGACACCGTGGGTATGGTGACGGTGGCAAGTTTAATGGGTGAGCTGGATAAGGAGACTTTTGAGAAGGTAAAGTAAAAAGTAAAACATTGAGAAAGCCCCAGCGTTTGACAGGAGGCGAACAAGGGTGGGCATCGTTGCCCGCCCTTTCAAATCAGGGACTTCACAAAACAAAAGCAGGAGGTAAATCCGGTTATGACACAAAAAAAGAAGATAGCATTCATCGCTACCGGCGGCACCATAGCTTGTGTCCGGAGCTCCGAAGGACTCCGGCCTGCCTTTACGGAAAAAGAAATGATAGACCTGGTGCCGGAACTTTCGGATATAGCCGATATCCAGGGAAAACTCATAATGAACGTAGACAGCTCCAATATGCAGCCTGAAGACTGGAGGGCCATTGCATCAGAGACCGCCGAGGCTCTTAAAGTATGTGGCGGTGTGGTCATATCTCACGGCACCGACACCATGGCATATACTTCTGCAGCCCTTACCTATATGCTCACCCATCTCAAAAAACCCGTGGTAATAACCGGAGCGCAGAAATCCATAGGAGAAAAGGACAGCGATGCCGCAAAAAACCTCGTGGACAGCTTTAAAGTGGCATCTTCGGGAGTACCCGGCGTCTTCGTAGTGTTCAACGGTGATATCATTATCGGCGACAGGGCCACCAAGATGAAGACCGTAAGTTTTGACGCCTTTGCCAGCGTAAATGCGCCCCTGGCGGGAAAAATAACCGAAACTGGGATTGAATGGGATGACGGGGTTCTCCGGCTGGAATCACAGCGGTTAGAAAAAATATGGGATGAAATGGAGCAAGCTAAAGGTGCTTCCCGTTTCATGGATATAGCAAAAAATTCCTCAGACAAAAGCGGCGACCGGGACGTCAAAGGTTTGGAAGAAACTCCTGTGGTTCTGAACGATACTCTGGACCCCCGGGTCTTGATGGTTAAGCTCTATCCCGGCATAGAGCCCGAAGTGCTGCTGCTGGCCAGGGAAAAAGGCTATCATTCCGTGCTCATCGAAAGCTTCGGTTCCGGAGGAGTGCCTTTCCGGGAGCCCCGCAACCTCCTGCCGGCCATACGGGAGCTCATTTCGTGCGGCATCACCGTAGCGGTCACTACCCAGGTGCCCTTTGAAGGAGTAAACCTTGCCCTTTACGAGGTGGGTGTCAAAGCCCTGGAAGCGGGCGTCATCTCCATGGAGGACATGACAAGGGAAGCCGCTCTGGTGAGGCTCATGATGCACATAATATAAAAAGTTTTTGTTGACAATGTTTCACTTTAGGTGTTATAGTATATAAAAATGAACATGATATTGCAGTAACCTTTAAATCTGGTCCAGCGAGGCCGGTAAGGGAAGCATGGCAACCATGATCAGGGTAAGCCCGTAAGCTTTTTGTGGCCGTACGCCTTTCTCCGCCTCGGAGAAAGGCTTTTTTGATGCGGTCGTTCGGGCAAAGCGGTGCCGCAAAAGCCAATTGAATCATGCCTGCGGCATCAGCCGAATACCTTATTCAACTCCAGGAGAATTGCCCCTGCCGGTTCGACGGCAGGGGTTTTTGAATTTCGAAGTCAAAAGTGCCGTCAACCGGTGTTCGGCATGAGAAATAATGAAAGGAGGAAATATTGTGTTAAGCCAGAAACATCTTCTGGGACTGGAAAATGCGACACAACAGGACATAGAGCAGATTCTCGACACTGCGGAATCTTTTAAAGAGATAATCGACAGGGACGTGAAAAAAGTGCCCACCCTCCGGGGCAAGACTGTAGTAAACCTCTTTTACGAACCCAGCACCAGGACCCGCACATCCTTCGAGCTGGCGGGCAAATACCTGAGTGCCGACACCATAAACTTCTCTTCGTCGGGAAGCAGCGTGCAAAAGGGTGAAAGCCTCAAGGATACCGCCAAGACCCTGGAAATGATGGGGATAGATGCGGTGGTCATCCGTCACAGCTCCTCGGGAGCAGCTGAGTTTCTAAGCCGTCATGTGAATGCCAGAGTCATCAACGCCGGCGACGGCACCCACGAGCACCCCACCCAGGCACTTCTTGACATGTTGACGGTGAGGGAGAAAAAGGGGACACTATCGGGAT
Organism: Thermoanaerobacterales bacterium; assembly: GCA_012840135.1. Lineage (GTDB taxonomy): Bacteria > Bacillota > Thermosediminibacteria > Thermosediminibacterales > Tepidanaerobacteraceae > Biomaibacter. Next base: position 41,051 of record DUMA01000017.1, on the reverse strand, counting down.
TAAAAGTGGCTATCCTGGGCGATATCCTGCACAGCCGCGTGGCCAGATCCAACATCTTCGGTTTCACAAAGATGGGTTCTCAGGTTTACGTGGCAGGTCCCTGGACCCTCATGCCCAGGGAAATAGAAAAGATGGGGGCTAAAGTGGCAAAGAATATGGACGAGGCCCTTGAAGGCTCTGATGTAGTGATGGCCCTCAGGATTCAACTGGAAAGGCAGAAAAAGGGACTTTTCCCCTCTCAGCGCGAGTATTCGATGTTCTTCGGCATAGACAAAAAGAGGCTATCCATGGCTAAGTCCGATGCCCTGCTGCTCCATCCCGGACCCGTAAACCGGGGAGTGGAGATATCATCGGAAATAATGGACGGCAGCCAGTCGGTGATAAACGAGCAGGTAAAAAGCGGCGTGGCCATCCGCATGGCCGTGCTGTATCTCTTGATAGGAGGTGCCCGCCAGTGAAAAAAATATTAAAAGGGGCAAGGGTGCTCGATCCGAGCCAAAAAATAGATGAAATTATGGATATTCTTGTGGTAGACGGCAAAATAGCCGCCATAGGGAAAAATGTATATATCGGCGATGCTGAAGTCATCGACCTTACAGGTATGATAGCAACTCCCGGCCTCATAGACATGCATGTCCATTTCCGGGAGCCGGGATATGAATACAAGGAAGATATAGAGACCGGCAGCAGAAGCGCTGCTGCCGGAGGATTTACCACCGTGGCATGCATGCCCAATACCAGGCCCCCCGTAGACAATGCTGCGATGGTGGAATACGTGAAATCCAGGGCGTTAAAATCGGGGCTGGTGAGGGTGCTTCCCATAGGATGTGTATCCAAAGGCCTGGAGGGCAAAGAAATCGCCGAGATGGGGGACATGGTTGCAGCCGGGGCGGTGGCCTTTTCCGACGACGGCAGGCCCGTGGCCGACAGTTCCCTTATGAGAAAGGCCCTCTTGTACGCATCCATGTTTGATAGAGTAATAATAGACCACTGTGAAGATCCGGGGCTTTTCGAAGGCGGACAGGTAAATGAAGGCCGTGTGTCAACTTTGCTGGGACTGCAGGGAATTCCCGCCTCCGCCGAGGAAATCATGGTGGCAAGGAATATACTCCTGGCCAGGGAAACCGGCACCAGGGTCCACATAGCCCATGTGAGCACAAAGGGCTCCGTGGAGCTCATCCGCAGGGCCAAAGCCGAAGGCGTGAAAGTGACCTGTGAAGCCACGCCCCACCACCTGACTTTGACCGAAGAAGCGGTTTTAGGATATAATACCGATGCAAAAATGAACCCTCCCCTCAGGACCGGCGAGGATGTAGAAGCACTGCTGGAAGGCTTGAGGGACGGCACCATAGATGCCATAGCCACGGACCATGCGCCGCATTCCACAGACGAAAAGGACGTGGAATTCGACAAAGCCACTTTCGGCATAGTTGGGCTTGAGACGGCACTGGGCATCGTCCTGACACGTATTGTGGGCAGCGGGATACTGGACCTGAAGCAGGCCATCGAAAAAATGACTGCCAGCCCGGCCCGCATCCTTGGTATCGATGCCGGAAGCCTCGCTATAGGCAAACCCGCCGATATCACAGTAATAGATCCGGACCTGGAGTGGACCGTGGATAAAAACAGTTTTTTCTCAAAAGGCAGAAACACCCCCTTCCACGGATGGAAGCTGAAGGGAAGGGCTGTCTTAACCATGGTAGGAGGAAAAATAGTATATGCCGATGAGAACATTAGTGACGATAATATAAATCGCGCCGAGATATTAAAGGCAAGTTATAAATAAGAGACATACGATGACGGCGCAGCTTTTCGGTGTTTTTGACCGTCTCCGGGCAGAGGACCAAGTTTACACCGGACCAAAAATACAACGAAAGGAGCATTCGCATGAAAGCCATAATCGCCTTACAGGACGGCACCATATATGAAGGCAATTCCTTCGGAGTGCCGGGCACCACATGGGGTGAAGTGGTATTCAACACCGGCATGACGGGATACCAGGAAATCCTTACGGACCCCTCTTATGCCGGACAGATAGTGACCCTCACCTATCCCCTGGTGGGAAATTATGGTACCGCCGATGAATTTACGGAATCGGGCTTTCCCAAAGTCCGGGGATTTATAGTGAGGGAAGCCTTTACTCGAGGTTCGGGGTTCGAAGTTCGAGGTTCGAATAAAGATGAAGGTTTGGGGTTAGATATACAAGGTTCAAATAAAGATACGGATTTGGGGTTTTACATTCAAGGCAGAGAGGCTCTGGATAATTACCTGAAACAAAATAACATAATAGCCATAGAAGGCATAGACACCCGGAGCCTCACCAGGAAAATAAGGCAGTACGGTGTCATGAAAGGGGCCATATCCACCGAATATTCCGGAGAAGAACTCCTGAAAATGTTAAAAACATGTCCAGAGGTGGAAACTCTGGATCTGGTGAAAGAGGTGACCACGAAAAAGACCTATGTCAGGACCGGGGGCATAGGGCCAGATATAGCCCTGCTGGATCTGGGAGTAAAAAAAGATATAGTGGAATCCCTGGCAAAAAGGGGATGCAGGGTTACCGTACTTCCGGCGGATACTCCGGCGGAAAAAATCCTGTCTTGTGATTTTGACGGTGTGCTTCTTTCCAACGGCCCCGGAGATCCCAGGAAAGCGGTATACGCCATAAACACCACCCGGAAATTGCTGGGCAAAATACCGGTATTCGGCATATGCCTGGGGCACCAGATACTGGCCCTGGCCCTGGGAGGCAGCACCTACAAGCTCAAGTTCGGCCACCGGGGATCCAATCACCCGGTGAAGGACTTCAAAAAGGACAGGGTGTTCATGACATCCCAGAATCATGGATACGCCGTCGATGAAAAATCCATAGAAGGCAGAGCGGAAATAACCTTCATAAATGCCAATGACGGTACGGTGGAAGGCCTGGAAGTGCCGGCCCTTGATGCCTTCTCGGTGCAGTTCCATCCGGAAGCCTCCCCGGGGCCCGAAGATGCTGCATATTTATTCGATGAATTTCTGGAAAGAATAAAAAGTTCAAAGGTCCATAATGAAAAAATAAACAATTTAATGTATAATAATTCATAGATTGCAGATTAAAACCGACAGCAAAGCAGATGTCTGAAGCCAGAGCTGGACAGATGTCACTGACTTCTGACCTCCGGCAAAAAAAGAAAGGAGGATTTTTATGCCTAAAGATAAATCCCTGAAAAAAGTCATGGTAATCGGCTCCGGCCCCATCATAATCGGGCAGGCGGCGGAGTTCGACTATGCGGGGACCCAGGCCTGTCTTTCACTGAAGGAAGAGGGCCTGGAAGTGGTGCTGATAAACAGCAATCCCGCCACCATTATGACCGACTCCCATATTGCCGATAGGGTCTATATAGAACCCCTGACGCCGGAATTTGCCGCCAGCGTCATCAGGAGGGAAAAACCCGACGGCCTTCTGCCGACCCTGGGGGGTCAGGTGGGCCTTAACCTGGCTGTGGAACTGGCGGAAAAAGGCATACTTGACAGGGAAGGGGTAAGGCTCCTGGGAACCCCCCTGTCTTCCATAAAAAAGGCCGAGGATAGAGAGCTGTTCAAAAAACTCATGCAGGAAATAGGGGAGCCGGTGCCCGACAGCCGCATCGTGCACAGCCTGAAAGAGGCCAAGGCTTTCGCCCGGGAGGAGGGTTACCCTCTCATAGTGCGCCCGGCCTATACCCTGGGAGGCACCGGCGGCGGCATAGCCCATGATGAAGAAGAACTCATGGAGATAACGGCCCACGGCCTGAGCTTGAGCCGCATCCATCAGGTGCTCCTGGAAAAGAGCCTGCTGGGAATGAAAGAAATAGAGTATGAAGTAATGAGGGACAAAAAGGACCAGTGCATCACCATATGCAACATGGAAAACATCGACCCCGTGGGCATTCACACCGGTGACAGCATAGTGGTGGCCCCGAGCCAGACCCTTTCCGATAGGGATTACCAGATGCTCCGCTCTGCATCCCTTAAAATCATCCGGGCCCTGGGAATAGAAGGCGGCTGCAATGTGCAGTATGCCCTGGACCCCGAAACCGGAAAATATTATGTAATAGAAGTAAATCCCAGGGTGAGCCGGTCCAGTGCCCTGGCATCCAAGGCTACCGGTTACCCCATAGCCAAGATTGCCGCCAAGATAGCTATAGGCCTGACTCTAGACGAGATGAAAAATCCCGTCACAGGCAAGACCAGTGCATGCTTCGAGCCCGCCCTGGACTATGTGGTGGTGAAAATGCCCCGCTGGCCCTTTGACAAGTTTACCGATGCCGACAGGACCTTGGGTACCCAGATGAAAGCTACCGGAGAGGTCATGTCCATAGACAGGACCCTCGAAGGGGCACTGATGAAGGCCGTAAGGTCCCTGGAACAGGGTGTCATAGACCTGTCGATAAAGAGGCTGACAGGTGCCAGCATTGATGAAATAAAAGAAGAAATCGAACATGCCACCGATGAACGGTTCTTCGCTATAGCAGAAGCCCTGCGGCGGGGAGTAAGCGTGGATGAAATATATGAGATGAGCAGGATAGATCGGTTTTTCCTGGAAAAGATACAAAACATAGTCAATATGGAAAAAAGGATAAGAGAAGAGGAACTTTCTCCGGAGCTTCTAAGGCAGGCAAAGCAGATGCAGTTCCCGGATAAAGTCATCGCGCGCCTCAAAAATACCGGTGAAGAAGAGATAAGGGCCATGAGGAGACAGTGCGGCATAGTGCCTACGTATAAGATTGTGGATACCTGTGCTGCAGAGTTTGAGGCAGAGACCCCGTATTTTTACTCCACCTTTGAACAGGAAAACGAGGCCGCATCCGAAGACAAACCCTCAGTGGTGATAATAGGCTCCGGCCCCATAAGGATAGGGCAGGGCATTGAGTTCGACTACTGCTGCGTCCACTCGGTGTGGGCGGCCCGGGATGCGGGTTACAGGACCATCATAATTAACAATAACCCCGAAACCGTGAGCACCGATTTCAACACCGCCGACCGCCTCTACTTTGAACCCCTGTATATCGAAGATGTCATGGCGGTGATTGAGCAGGAAAAACCCATAGGTGCCATAGTGCAGTTCGGCGGGCAGACCGCCATAAACCTGGCGCAGGCCCTGCAGCAGAGGGGGGTCAGGATACTGGGGACTGCGGTGGAATCCATAGATGCCGCCGAAGACCGCGAAAAATTCGATGCACTTTTAAACGAGCTCAATATCCCGCGGCCCAAAGCCGGAGCCGCCAGGAGCACCGAAGAAGCCCTGCAAAAGGCTAAAGACATCGGCTTTCCGCTGCTGGTCAGGCCCTCTTACGTGCTGGGTGGCAGGGCCATGGAAATTGTATATAATATGAAAGAATTGAAAACCTATATGGAGGAAGCCGTGGAGGCATCTCACGAAAGGCCCGTGCTCATCGACAGGTACATCAGCGGCACGGAGGTGGAAGTGGATGCCATATGTGATGGCAGGGAAGTGCTCATCCCCGGCATCATGGAACACATTGAAAGGGCAGGCATCCACTCAGGCGACAGCATTGCGGTATATCCCCACCAGACCCTGAGCGGTACTGCGGTGGAAAAAATAGTGAACTATACGGAAAAAATCGCCCTGAAACTTAATGTGAAGGGACTTATTAATATTCAATTTGTAGTTCAGGATGACCATGTGTATATCATCGAGGTAAATCCGCGCTCCAGCAGGACGGTGCCGTACCTCAGCAAGATCACGGGAGTGCCCATGGTGGATGTGGCAACCAAGATAGCCCTGGGTAGAAGCCTGGAAGAACTGGGGTACAGGGGAGGCCTCATGCCCAGGCCCGACTTTGTAGCCATAAAGGCTCCGGTGTTCTCTTTCTCAAAGCTCCGCCGGGTGGAACCATCCCTGGGGCCCGAGATGAAATCCACCGGGGAAGTTCTGGGCATAGAAAAAACCTTTGAGAAGGCGCTCTACAAGGCCTTCACCGCATCGGGGCTCAAGGTGCCCACCGACGGCGCCATCCTGGCTACTATTGCTGACCGGGATAAGCCCGAGGCGGTAAACCTACTGAAAAAATTCTACGACCTGGGCTTCACCATATATGCCACCGCAGGAACCGCAAAGGCCTTGCAGGAAGCCGGAGTACAGGCCACGGCGGTGAACAAGGTGGAGGAAGGTTCTCCCAATATCCTGGACCTCCTGCGGGAAGGCAAAGTGGACATGATCATAAACACCCTGACCCGCGGCAGGGCTCCCGAAAGGGACGGCTTCAAGATAAGGCGTGCCGCCGCAGAGGACGGCATCCCGTGCATCACCTCTCTGGACACCGCCAGGGCGCTTTACGAAGTGATAGAGACCACCGCCATAAAACTCATGCCGATAAAATAGAAAGAAGGAGTCCGTATGTCGTTGTTTTGCGGCCATGCAAAAATAAAAGATAATATCGAGATTGCTCCCGGCATTTACCACATGGTGTTAAACTGCCCGGAAGTGGCTGAAGACGCCGCACCCGGGCAGTTCATACATATCCGCTGCACTGATGCGCTCTCGCCCCTGCTGCGCCGCCCTATAAGCATCGCCATGGCCGATAAAAAGGAGGGGACGGTGGAGGTAATATATAGAGTCGTGGGACAGGGGACCCGGCTGCTGGCCGGAAAGAAAAAAGGCCAGATGCTGGACATAATGGGCCCTCTGGGCCATGGCTTCCCCATACCTCCATGGGTGAAACACCCCGTCATAGTGGGGGGAGGAATCGGGACCGCACCGCTGCTGTTTTTAGCAGAAAGCATCCGGGAACATAAGCTGTCATCCGCCGGGTCCCCGGAATTATCAGGGTGTGAAGATATTATGAAAACTGGAAATAGCTGCGGCAAACCTGCAAAAGAATTCATCGGCACCGTATTTGTGGGCTTTTTGACTGAAAAGGAAATTTTCGGTGCGGAACTCCTGAAAGACTGTGGTTTCAAAGTAGAAATATGCACCGATGACGGGAGCCGGGGCTACAAAGGCTTTCCCACCGATTTGCTGGAAATGTATTTAAACGATGGGCCATCACCAAGCAGTGGGAAGGTGTCACCGGCTATCGATATTATATATGCCTGCGGCCCCAGCCCGCTGCTGTCTAAAGTAGCATCCATGGCGTCCCGGGCAAAGATTCCTGCCTATGTTTCCCTGGAAGAGCGCATGGCCTGCGGGGTTGGAGCATGCCTGGGATGTGCGGTAAAATCCGCCGATGGCGGTTATATGAAAATCTGCAAGGACGGCCCTGTATTCGAAGTGAGTCAGGTGACGGATCTGTGATTCATACATTATCTGCACCGCCGTTTATCGAGCTTTTCTATAAGCTTATATAATACCAAAAAGAGGTTATGTTATGGACAACAAGTCTATTTTCATAAATATCTGCGGCATTGCCATGAAAAACCCTGTCATGGTGGCATCGGGCACCTTCGGTTTTGGGCAGGAATACGCCGGGTTTTATGATATAAACCTGCTGGGGGCCATCGTCACCAAGGGCCTCACTTTTGAGCCCAAAGCCGGCAACCCTCCTCCCAGGATATGTGAAACTCCCGCAGGTATGCTAAATTCCATTGGCCTTGAAAATCCGGGTGTAGAAGACTTTATAGCGAAAGAATGGCCTCACCTTTCGAGGCTTTCAATACCCGTTATCGCCAATATCGATGGCGACACTGTGGATGATTATCATAAAATGGCCCGGCGCCTTTCAAGTCTTGAGGGGCTGGCCGCTCTGGAAGTTAATATTTCATGTCCCAATGTGGAAAAGGGTGGTATGGCCTTCGGGCAGGACCCCGAGAGCGCTGCTGAAGTAATAAAAGCTGTAAGGGAAGGCACAGACCTGCCGGTTATAGCCAAACTTTCTCCAAATGTCACCAGCATACAGAAGATAGCCGAAGCTGCGGTTTCGGCCGGTGCCGATGCCATATCCCTCATAAACACCCTTCTGGGCATGGCCATTGACATAAACAAAAAAAGGCCGGTGTTTCACCGAACCTTTGCAGGACTTTCCGGACCAGCAGTAAAGCCCGTTGCCCTGCGCATGGTGTGGGAAGTATATGAAGCCGTAAAAGTGCCCGTTATAGGCATGGGCGGCATCACTACCTGGCAGGATGCCGTGGAATTCATCCTGGCCGGGGCCTCGGCCGTCGCCGTTGGTACCGGAAACTTCCTGGATCCATTGGCACCGATTAAAATCATCGAAGGGTTAAAAAAATACACGGCCGCACAAGGTGTGAGAGATATTGGGGAACTTATAGGTTCCGCCCATCTTTTTACAGGTGTAAAAAGTCGCTTTAAGTGATTGTGACGGTCCTACTCCGCTCATTTAGCTTTTCAAAATCTCTAACTTTCAATGGGAACATTATCCTCCGCCTACTCCCATATCAGAAGCCAAAAATCCAACTTAATCTGACGTCGGAACTCTGACCACTGACCTCTGTTATGAGGAGGCGTGTCCCCTTACCTATTATTGGTACATTTGGCCGTTACAAATCACAAGCGCCGGAGTTTTTACACCAGTATCAATTTTACATTAAGAAAAGAAAGGAGAATTGTAATGCTTACCAGAGAAGAGATCATTAAACTCTTTACCGACACCGGAGTTTTAAAGACCGGACATTTTCTCCTGACGTCAGGCCGCCATAGCGACAGATACATGCAGTGCGCCCAGCTCCTTCAATATCCTGAGATGGCGGAAAAGGCATGCCGGGAGCTGGCTGAGAAATTCAAGGATTTGGGTGTCGAGACCGTCATAGGTCCCGCACTGGGCGGTATCCTCGTTTCCTACGAAGTCGCCCGTGCCATGAAAGCCCGATCCATCTTTGCGGAAAGGGAAAACGGCGCGATGACGCTGCGCAGGGGATTTACCCTCTCCCCCGGTGAGAAAGTGCTGGTAGTGGAAGACGTGGTCACCACGGGAGGTTCTGTAAAAGAAGTTATAGATCTTGCAAGAGCCCAAGGAGCCGATGTGGTGGCGGCAGGAGCCCTGGTGGACCGCAGCGGAGGCAGGGTAGACTTCGGGGTGCCGGCATACTATCTCTTGGAGCTGGAAATAGAATCATACCTTCCTGAAGAATGTCCCCTCTGCAAACAGGGAATTCCTGCAGTAAAACCCGGCAGCAGGAAATAGAATAAGGAGGAAGTTTCATGTCACGCGACTTTGACCATGTCATCATTGCCCTCGATACTCCCCACGAGCAGAAAGCCCTCGAAACAGTGAGGATTTTAAAAAAGAAAATATCCATCTTTAAAGTAGGCCTGGAGCTTTTTTGCTCTACCGGTCCGGACATCGTAAGAAAAATAAATATGGAAGGGTGCAGGGTATTCCTCGACTTAAAATTCCACGACATTCCCAACACCGTAGCCGGTGCCGCCAGGGCCGCCGCAAACACCGGGGCATTCATGTTCAACGTCCATGCTTCCGGCGGCCGGGAAATGATGATAAGAGCAAAAGAGGAAATAGATAAATCCAACTCTGCTCAAAGGCCGCTAATCTTGGCCGTCACCGTGCTCACCAGCCTGGACGACCAGGATCTTAAAGATATAAACATTACAAAATCTACACTAGACCAGGCCGTTGACCTGGCAAAGCTGGCAAAGGAGTGCGGCCTCGACGGTGTGGTGGCCTCACCCAAAGAGATATCGGCCATAAGGCAGGCGCAGGGACGCGATTTTATCATAGTGACGCCTGGAGTGCGCCCCACGTGGGCTGCCCCCGGTGATCAGAAGCGTGTCATGACACCCGCTCAAGCTCTGGAGGCCGGAGCAGACTACATAGTCATAGGCCGACCCGTCACCGCCGCCCCTGACCCCATCAAAGCCGTAGAGGCTATTTTCGAGGAATCCTCTCATTAGAAATACTATAACATCATATTGTAGATACCTGTATTTATAGCACAATTATTATGGAAGTAAACAGTATAATTTCCGGGGCAAGGCTCGCTTAAGTATGATGAGAACCCTTCTGTCATGATCGAAACTTTTGCGCCGCATATGCACAAACTCCTCCCTTCGCTTCATAGTATGAATTGAAGAGGAGGGATTTTTTTTATGAACTGGGCATGGCTGAAATTTGTCATAAATGTTCTTACAAACGAAGCGGTGATGGAACCCCTTATCGCTGTAATACTGGGATACGGTGTGAATGCCTATGCCAGAAACCGTCGATATCGCATAATCATGGACCTTACAGCGGATATCGTGGACTATATAGAGGAGCATTACAAAGAATGGGGGATCAAGGGCAGTGCCAAAATGGATAAATTCATGGACATTTTCGTACAGGAATATAAAAAACAGATGGGCCGAAAACCAAAGGATGTGGAACTGGAAACCGCCAGGATCCGGGCGGAGGCTCTGGTACAGCGCGCCCGCCGATCGGCATCCTTAAAGCCCAGGTGACGATGTATCATGCATACTGCAAAATTTCGCCCGCCAGCATTACATGGTTTTACCGGGGAAAACGAAAGCCGGCACAATATCGATCCTGCACAGGCACCGCATTGCCCCTGGTTTTACCGGGAAAAACCTGTTTATCCTTGCATAATATAACATGAAATTATATAATAATGGTGAAATATTACAAGTTTACAAGTTTTATATGACATCAGGGTCGGAAATCCGGCACCTGACTCATCATAGGAGGATTTTATGTATTTAAAAGACGAGGTACGGCAGACGTTAAAGGACAGGATCATCAGGGCTTTGAAGAAGGCCATCGATGAAAAGGTCATTGTGGCAGAGACCATTCCCGACTTTTACTTGGAAGTTCCGCAAGACCCGGGGCACGGAGATTTTGCGGCCAATATCGCCATGCTGATGGCAAGGGAGGCTAAAATGCCTCCGCGGAAAATCGGCGAGCTCATAGCTGCGAACATTGACACTTCGGATACCCCTGTGGACAGGGTGGAAGTAGCAGGACCGGGGTTTATTAACTTTTATCTGAAACCTACCTGGGCAAATGTGGTGATCTTCGATATTTTAACAAAGGGACGGGATTACGGCCGACAGGAATTGGGCGGCGGCAGGAAGATACAGGTGGAGTTCGTCAGCGCCAATCCCACAGGTCCTATGCACATGGGCAACGCCAGGGGAGCTGCCCTGGGGGACGCCCTGTCATCAATTTTGAAACTTTCGGGATATGATGTCACAAAAGAATTTTACATAAATGATGCGGGAAACCAGATAGAAAACTTCGGACTTTCCCTGGAAGCGCGATACCTGGAGCTTCTGGGCCAGGAAGGCCACATTCCCGAAGGAGGATACCACGGGGAAGACATAAAGGACCATATGCGAAACCTCATAGCAGAAGAGGGCAATCGCTTTTTGCATATGGACTCTCCCAGCCGCAGAGCGTATTTTATCGAATACGCCCTGAAAAAGAACATCCAGCGCATGAAAGACGACCTTGAAAATTTCGGAGTGTATTTTGACATATGGTTCTCCGAACAAAGCCTTCATGATACCGGAAAGGTCAATGAAGTCATAAATCTTCTAAAGCAAAAAGGATGCACCTATGAAAAGGATGGAGCCCTGTGGTTTACGGCATCAGAATTCGGAGGGGACAAGGACGAGGTGCTTATCCGAACAAATGGCCTTCCCACCTATTTTGCTTCCGACATTGCATACCATAAAGACAAATTCGACCGCGGATTCGACCGGGTCATAGACATATGGGGAGCAGACCACCACGGCCATGTGGCCAGAGTTAAGGGGGCCCTCAAGGCTCTGGGCTATGATCCCGACAGGCTTACGGTGATACTGATGCAACTGGTGAGGCTTTACAGGAACGGGGAAATCGCTCGTATGTCCAAGCGCACAGGAAGAACCGTTACCCTGGCCGACATAGTGGAGGAAGTAGGCAGGGATGCCGCAAGGTTCTTTTTCAACATGCGCGGCGCCGATACACATCTGGATTTTGACCTGGACCTTGCCATAAAACAATCCGATGAAAATCCCGTATACTACGTACAGTATGCCCATGCCCGAATATGCAGCATTTTGAGACAGGCATCAGAGCAGGGGATTTCTTTACCCGAGATTGAATCAATACCCCTAGCTTCAAAAGATAAATATGCATTGCTTTTAACTGAGAAGAGCGAGATCGATCTCATAAAAAAACTGGCGGATTTTCCGGGAGAAATAAGACTTGCCGCGGAAAATCTTTCACCGTACCGTATAACCAATTATTGCATGGAACTTTCTTCCGTATTCCATTCCTTTTACAATAGCTGCCGGGTGCTGACCGACGATAAAGACCTGACCAATGCAAGGCTGCTGCTGGTCACGGCCGTCCGGCAGGTTCTAAGAAATGCTTTTGCAATCCTGGGCATCTCGGCGCCGGAGAGGATGTAGGTGCCATCCAAGGGGAGGGGGGCTATGAGAGAGCTTTCCGCCATTAAAGCGCAGCTTGAACTTCTCTTGTCCCATGTGGAGGAAGGCATCCACATGGTGGACAGGAAGGGTATTTCCATCTATTACAACAAAGCCGTGTCTAAAATAGAAGGCCTTGACCCCGAAGAAGTGATCGGGAAACACGTTCTGGAGGTCTTCCCTTCGCTCACGGAACAGGACAGCACATTGCTTTGTGCCCTGAAAACCGGAGAGGCCATATATAACCGGGAGCAGACCTTTACCAACTACAAGGGCAAAAAAATCACTACCATCAACACCACCATTCCAATAAAGGTAAATGGAAAAATCATCGGAGCCATGGAAATATCCCGGGATGTCACCACAGTTAAGGACATGACCGAAAGGATTTCGGAACTTCAGGCCATCCTTTACGGCCATACCGTAAAACCCGGGAGCAGGAGGCACGGCACCGCCCGCTATACCTTTGATGACATAATCGGTGAAAGCAGGTGCATCAAAGACCTGAAGAATTTGGCCCGCCGGGCGGCGGCAAGTTCCTCGCCCATCCTGGTATGGGGCGACACCGGCACGGGCAAGGAGCTTTTCGTGCAGGCCATACACAATGAAAGCCCCAGAAAACTTTCCCCCTTCATCGCCCAGAACTGCGCTGCCCTTCCGGCGACCCTTCTGGAGGGCATCCTCTTTGGCACCATAAAGGGAGGTTTCACCGGTGCCGAAGACAGAGCGGGGCTGTTCGAGCTGGCCGACGGAGGCACCATCTTTTTGGACGAAATCAATTCCATGCCTACGGAACTTCAGGCAAAACTTTTGAGGGTGCTGCAGGAAGGAGCCGTCCGCCGCCTCGGGGATACTCGCATGAGGAACGTAAACACCCGAGTGATCACCGCATGCAGTGAAAACCCGATAAATGCCCTGGAAAAAAAGCAGCTCAGGGAAGACCTCTTTTACAGGATAAATGTGGTGAGCCTCGAAATACCTCCCCTGCGGGAACGCAGGGAAGATATCCCCTGCCTTGTAGAGCACTTTATAGCCCGGTATTCCTCGGGTAGGGGGGAAAGGGTCAAAATTTCCGACGAAGTTATGGATATTTTTATGAAATACCCCTGGCCCGGCAATGTGCGCGAGCTGGAACATGCCATAGAAGGCGCCATGATAATGATGGAGGGTGATACCATAAAGCCTTCCCACCTTCCCATACAGATAAGGTCCTTTTTCACCCATCAAAAGGACCGTGCTATCGATCCGGAAGACCTGAACCTGAACGATGCTCTGGAAAGGCTTGAAAACGAGCTTATACGAAAAGCCTTAGAAAAAGTTCAGGGAAACATATCCATGGCCGCAAGGGTATTAGGCATACCACGGCAGACCCTGCAGTACAAGTTGAAGAAAAAGGGAATGGGTTCCATTTACACCAGGAATTAACTTAAAAGTAAATGGTTAAAATATTAAAGTCAAGCAGGAATTTCACTATTTTCCAAGAATATATATAAGGTTAGAAATAATTATTTAAGATTGAGAGAGATGATAAGTCGAAGAATACCGGAAAAAGAGAAATAGTGGTGGTGAACAAATGTCCGGAAGTAGAATCCTTTGAAAGAAAGGGAGGTTTTGACATGAAGATCCGGTGGCTGGGCCATGCCAGCTTTCTTCTGGAATCACAGAGCGGAACAAAAATAGTCACCGATCCCTTTGACGGCAGCGTCGGCTATAAGATACCGAAGATCGAGGCGGACATAGTGACGGTGAGCCATGACCATTACGACCACAACTACGTTGAAGGGGTCCAGGGAGAACCGGAAATCGTAAAGGCGGCGGGGGAATGCGTTATAAGCGGTATAAGCATCAAAGGTATCCCCGCTTATCATGACGAAGTAAAAGGTGCAAAGCGAGGTCCCGATCTCATCTTCGTATTCGAAATCGACAACCTGAAGATATGCCATGTGGGTGACCTGGGGCACCTGCTGTCCAAAGCCCAGGAGGAGCAGATAGGAAAGATCGACGTGCTCCTCATCCCCGTAGGCGGCACCTTCACACTGGATGCCGAAGGGGCGGCTGCGGTGGTAAACCAGCTGGCCCCCAGAATGGTCATCCCAATGCATTTCAAGACACCGGCCGTCAGCATGCCCATCGACCCCGTAGATAAGTTTCTGGAAAAGGTCGGAGGCGGCGAACGCCTGGAATCCACCACCATAGAAATAACCCCGGAAACCCTGGGAGAAAAGCTTCGGGTGGTGGTATTGAATTACGAATAGGAATAGGTGCCAGGCACTCACTTATTCACTTATGGAATTTTGTGAAAATGAACCTAAAACAGCGGTTTTATCACCGCTGTTTTTTTTTAAGGTTGCAGCAATATAGGAGGAAAATCAAAAAAAGTGTCGAATATAAAAAACGAACATAAAAATCAATAGAATAATTTCAATTGACCGATAAAGGCAAACCCGCCGAAAGGCGGGGACGCAAAGCTGCGGGCCTAAAGTCTGAAGACTATGGCAGCCGGGTTGCCGAAGGCTTTTTTAGTTCCTGAAAATTGGACAGGCCTCTCCGGCATTGCCGGCAGGGGCTTTTTTAATCTCCAAGTTTTAAAGACTTTTCGCAGCGGGTATTTCCCTTTCGATAAGGGCAAATCCGGCAAAAGCCGGAGACGCAAAGCCACGGGTCTAAAGCGCGCATTGCTATGACGGCCGGGCTACCGAAAAAGGGGGACTTCAAAATGAAAAAAAGCCTGACGGGGCTTTTCGCCATGGCACTGGCGTGCCTGATATTCCTCAATATGAATGCGGCTTTTGCAAAGAGCGACGTTTACATAGAAAAAAATGGTGTATCACTCGTAAAGCCCCCTGCCGAGGTGCCAGGAAAGGTCCATATTGCCGGCAGCACATCAAAAGAAAAGATAAAAATCATGGTAAAAAAAGATGACAGTCAGACATGGTACGATGTGCCGCTGGTTGATGGAAATTTTGACTCTCAATTGTGGCTGGTCCAGGGGGAAGGCTCCTACACCATAACCGTTATGGTCCACGAGTACGACAGAAAATACAGCTACGGTCCTTCGGTGACGGTAAAAAATACTCAAGAGGTGGACAGGTTCTCCGTGCCTACAAAAGAAATCGAAAGCGATGCTCCGGAAATAACGAGTCTTGCGGAAAAACTTGCGGAAAATAAAAAGACCGATGCGGAAAAAATGAAAGCTATCTATGACTGGGTGACGGCAAATATAAACTATGATTATAAAAAATATGAAAAACATCTGAATGGGGATTATGACAACACGTACGGCGCTTTGAACACCCTGAAGACAAAAAAAGGTGTATGCTACGACTATGCGGCTTTGACAGCCGCCCTGGGCCGGGCTGCCGGGGTGAGAGTCAAAGTTGTAAAAGGGGAAGGAAAGTTGGGCGCCTTCCAGGGCCTTCATGCATGGAACGAGTTTTACAGCTCCGAAGAAAAACGGTGGATAAATATGGATACTACTTTTGGAGCCGTAGAGGCAAAGGACTATTTTGATAACAATGACTTTGAAGACACCCACAGGAAGATTGAGGAATATTAAAGGATTTTTTTATTTTGTCACTTTAAATCTTTAGAACATACTGAGTCAGTGGTGCAACCGACCCAATCTAATTTAGATAGATTGGGTTAAATTATTTGTAGAAAAAAATTTTATTCGACAGCCCTTTTACGACATACTTTTCTCTGGTCATGGTATAGTATTATATTATGATGAATATAATATTGGTGTTCGAGGGAGATAATGACGCTTGTTCCGTATTTAGGGCACCTTGGAATCAAGCCGAGTCAGTGGTGCAACCGACCCGATCTTTTTTAAGATTGGGTTTTTTTGTTAAATATACTACTTTTATAAAATGATACATAATAAATGGATTTGATGGATATATATACTTAAGAATCAAAAATCAGGTAAAGAATATGAGGAGGTCCGCATGAAGACCGCATTAAAATGGATGAACAGCATAGTGACAGTTTTGCTTATGCTCACAGTGGCGTGTTCCTTTTTCCTGATATACCAGTCCAGGATGGAGCCGAACAGGGCGGCTTCGATCATGGGATATAAGCCGTTAACGGTGCTTTCCGGCAGCATGAGCCCTTTTCTTGAGCCCGGAGACATGATTGTGGTGAAGGAATTAATGCCGGAGAATATCAAGGTGGGAGATGTAATAACATATCGTATCAATGAAAAGACACTCGTCACCCACCGGGTGGTGGAAGTAATCCGGAAGGATGGCCTCCTGGCTTTCAGGACGAAGGGAGATGCCAACAATACCGAAGACCCCGATTTGGTGACTCCGGACAGGGTTGCAGGTTCCATGGTATTCAAAATACCTTATGCAGGATACATAGGCAGGTTCGTCAGGACGCCGAAAGGATTTATTGCGATGATCGTATTTCCGGGATTGCTGCTGATTGCCGGCGAGATTAAAAACATACTCAATGAACTGTCAAAGGAAGAAAACGAAAAAAAGAAACAGAACGCCGATGCAGCACAAAATGGTGGTCAATCGGAAGGCAACATGAAATTGTAAAATCTTGCGATACACTTGTATCACGCGAAAATAAAAATTATGAGGGGGTGGTTATCAAGGATGTTCAAAAAAAGAGGTTATCCATCAGCACTGGATAACCCGGCAAAAATAAAATTACCCACTCTTATTCTACCACAAAACGGGGGATAATAAAACCCCAAAAAGCCACCACAAAAACAAATATTAGGAGGAAAATGAAAATGAGAAGAAACATCATTATCAGCCTTGTGCTCATCGGCCTTCTGGCCTTCGGAATCGGATTCGGGACTTTTGCATGGTTCACAAGCAGTGCAACCAGTCAAAATAACACCTTCACCGCCGGGACATTAAAGCTCAATGAAAATGGCATGAGCGGTTTTACAAATCTTGGAAACATTGGCAATATGGCCCCGGGAGATGTCACCAATGAAGTGTCTTTAGTTATCGAAAATACAGGTTCATTGAATCTTGCCTGGTTTGGCGGCTTCAGAGTTACACCCGCGGTTGAGAACGGAACAACCAAACTTGCGGAAGCCATTTATATCAAATATGCGAAGATGGAATTCCTTAAAGAGGGTGGAACATGGGAAAACGCTGATGAATTTATTAAAGATGGCGTAGGAGCAGGAGATTATAGTTCATATTACAATACTCTTATCGATGATGATTTAGGAGTAATTACACTTAAAAACTTTTTAGAAGCCAACGCCATGGGGGCCGGTCCGGGAGTTCAGATGGGAGCTCTGAAGCCCGGCAGCAAGTATAAATTCACTTTCGTTCTCGGCTTCGCACCCAATGCCGGCAATGAGTATCAGGCCGATGCACAAGGCATCAACCCCATCAACATTTCTTACGCCGTGGATGCCACGCAGATCGACCTCGGTGCCCTTGAAACTCTGGACAATCGGCATCCTGAATACGCCGGTCTTACGAATCACCTTGCCTGGTTGAACGCACAGATCGCAAAGCAGTAATGGATAAAAGCTACAATTTGTTCCTGAGACTTTTCGGTAAAACACTCGTGAGCGAAAATCTATCTTCTTGAGTGATGTGTTGTAGAGGCGGCTGCCGGCAGCCGCCCATTCTCTAAAACTTAGTCTGGATAATGTCTCAAGACTTTAACCACTAG
This sequence comes from Thermoanaerobacterales bacterium, assembly GCA_012840135.1. Classification (GTDB taxonomy): domain Bacteria; phylum Bacillota; class Thermosediminibacteria; order Thermosediminibacterales; family Tepidanaerobacteraceae; genus Biomaibacter. The sequence continues at coordinate 23,029 of DUMA01000017.1, read as the reverse complement.
AGGGGAGGGACACTGGAGTGAAAAAAAGATTTATTTTAGCCGCCCTCAGTGTGATATTGATCTTTGGTCTGGCGGGAATGGGCACCATGGCATGGTTTACCAGTCGAGCCGAAAGCAATGAGAATACATTCGTAACGGGTACCCTGCGCCTTGGCGGAAAAATCGACGGCACCTTCGAAAAGGAGAAGTTTGCCACTCTGAACCTTGAGAACATGCAGCCTAACGAGTCCAGGACATTGGGCCCCGTGGAGCTGAAAAATATGGGAACCCTGCCGCTCAAAATTTACAGGATAAGCGCCGCAAATCCTGAAGGAAATCTGGAACTGGCAGGGATGCTGGAAATAGAAGTCAAATTTGACGGTACCACAGTGTATACGGGAAGGCTTTCGGACCTGTTCGTCAATTCAAAAGGCTTTTTCACACTTGAACAAAAACTGGCACCTGATGCTGTTACAAGCATGACTGTTGATATTCACATGGATGAGCTGGCCGGTGATACATACCAGAATAATAGTTTGACATGCGATTTGCTGCTGAATGCGGTTCAAACGAATAAGACCACGGTCATGATCATGGACAGTCTGGGAAGTCCGCTGGAAGGAGCGTATTTCAGCTACTGGAACGGCCAGAAGTGGGTTTCTCTGGGCACTACCGACAGCAGTGGCAGCATAGGGTCGATCCTTCCGCCCAACCTGACCACCACCCACGTCCAAATTACCTATAGAGGATATACCAGGACAGTTAATCAGAATATCCAGAATCAGTCGTTTTTCGTATTCGGGACTGCTCCGGTAACCGTAAAGCTGGTCGGCAGTGACGGCCAGCCGATACCAGGTGCAGTGGCATATGTGAGCTATGCGCCGGATTATCCAGGCCCCACGGACGGCAGCTACAGGGCACTGGGCACGACCGATGAAAACGGTGAGGTCAAGGCAGAGCTTTTGCCGTATGATTATTACTTCCAGATGAGTTATAAAAACGCTACCACTAACGGAATTTCATATAATATTGCAGACCATCCTGTTATAACCTTCCAGACCGGCAAAGTTCACTCGGATAGCGGAAAGTGCGTATCTTTCTACAAGTCCGGTGGAGGTTCATGGACGAATTTCGTGCAGGACATAGAACTCCTGCCCATGTCGTACGTATTCAGATTTAGCGACGGCAACCCCAACGAGATTGCCACCGTCGTGGCCGGACAGGTGACAAACATTCATTAAATAAGTATCTCACACTTGCTTGTTTTTTCATAGCATTCATGATGGTTTCGTAGGGGCGGCTGCCTACAGCCGCCCGTTCTCTGATTTTGCATGAGGCTCCCGCTGCCCATCATGGGCAGAAACGGTTTTATGGCATCCATAAATGTTCTAAAGCAAGGTGTATTTAGAACTTTTTTGAATTCCATAAAACAGCACTTTAGTAATCTGTGAAAGGGGGGGAATAAAGAAATTGAAGCATAAAAAAAGCTTGGCCCCGGGTATAATGCTCATGTTGATTATCATAATATTTTTCTCGACTTTCTGGGGTGCCGCCGTATCGCTTGCAACGAATCCCGATCCGGACGTTACTTTGGATGTTTCCGGAAATGGTTCAACGGCCGGGCCCATGTTCACCGGAGGGCTATGGGCTCCCGGAATGAGCCAGACGGGCACATTGAGGCTGAACAATAACCATACCGAAAGGGTGCGGGTGAACAGCCTGGGCCTTTCCATGGAGCTTTTGAACGACAGGGCCGAAATCATTGCCCCGGGTGAAACTCTATACGAAGCTTTTGCAAAAAACATGAAGCTCACCATAAAAAGGGGCAGGCTTCTGGTATTTTCGCATACCGTCTTCGACGGCAGCTTTTTTGATCTGCTCTATAGAATCGGGGATGAAACTTACAGGGGATATGCCCTGCCGGAAACGGCCAAGTTTAATATCAATGAAAACGGCTCCGTTGACCTGGAATATACGGTGCACATGGATGAAGAATCCGGCAACGACATGCAGGGCCTGAAGGCCACGGTGGCGTTCCTGGTAAATATGGATGAAAACCCTGTGCCGGAGCATAAAAACAGGAATAAAAACAATGAACTGGTGGAAGAACCTTTGGAGGAGTATCCGGACATCGGAGGCCACTGGGCCCACGACTGCATAGCGGCATTGCTGCAGCACGGAATAATCCACGGCTATCCCGACGGCACTATAAGGCCCGACAATTACATAACCAGAGCCGAAGCTGCGGTGCTGGTGGCAAATGCACTCAAACTTGGGGAAAAGGAAGGTACGCTCCCCTACGTTGATCCCATTCCCGAATGGGCTCAAGGATATATACTGTCCGCTACGGAAAAAGACGTATTTGAGGGCTATCCTGGCAATGTATTCAAGCCGGAAAACTATATCACCCGGGAAGAAATGGCGGCAGTGCTTATAAGGGCTTTCGACAAAAAGGCAATAGACGGCACAGAGCTTCTTTTTAAAGATACGGACGATATCGCAAAATGGGCTGTGGAATATGTAAAGGCCGGTGTCGACAACAGCATTATAACAGGTTACCCCGACAATACCTTCAAACCAGAGAATAAAGTAACTAGAGCAGAAGCCTTTACCATGATCTGCAAATTGCTGGGATACCATAGTGAACATAGTAAATAGATTTTTAAAGGTTATTTGCCTTATTTACCTGAAATTTACCTGAAAAATTCCGACAAGGAGGTGAAACATTGAAATACAAAACCAAAATCATCGGAAGTATATTATTTAAAGCCATCGGTTTTTTCCTGGCAGGTATTTTGGTTAGCATGGCTATGCTGGCCGACACAGACACTATGGCGTGGTTTTCTTCCAGGGTCGTAAGCAACCTTCAAGTCCAGGCGGCTTCCGCCCAGGACATCATAGAAGGTTTTTACACCCTGAGCGATGTATCAAATAATAGCGGAGAAAACCCCGACAAAATCATAGTGAAAAAGGCCGAAGGTCTCACATACGACCCGGTGGTATACTTTTCGGTTGACGGTGATGCATCAAGATATATAATGCACATTAACCCTGCAAAACTCACGCGGGATGAAATACAGATCCCCATAAAGTTAAAGATCAATTACAGGGACCTTGCCGACATACTTGGCAAATCCAGCATCACCGGAAAGATTACATTAAAATACCTGAATGAGTTTATTGTGGATAGTTTTCAAATTACGTTCACCAGAGGATATTTGCTGGCACAATACCTGGGATTGCAGGACCGTCAATTGATAGCAAAATACAACTCAAACTTTGACATTGACAGAGAACTTACGCCTTACGCTGCTCAAGTAATAAACGGTATAGCCGGAAATATTCGATGGCATAATGTCGTGGAGTCAGGCAGGGTACAGAAGCTTGAAAAAGAATCGGCATCGAATGAAAGTGTCGGTGACGGTATGGTCGTTTCAACTTTTAGCATGACTCCTGCTGCAATGAACAGGGCACGAATGACGGAACCGGTCACGATCGGCCTCCCCAAAATCCAGTTGACGGATGAACAGCAGTCAATAATAAATGTAATAACACCCGGATTGATGGATTACATCGATGCATTGTACGGATATGCAGAAGACCTCATAGCCCAGCTCAATGAAAAAATAGCAAAGATTGACGAACTTAATCTCACTATTGACGGTATGTACACTCAGATACAGGGGCTCAATGCCGCCGTCGACGATTTAACTCAAAAATATGCCGCCCTAGAACAGGAAAAGGTAGCCCTGCTGCAGGAAAAACTCGATCTTGAGCAGGAAAATATGAAATTAAAGGATAAAATCGAGGACCTTAAGGATGAAATAGACAGCCTCAAAAATAAAAACGACAGCCTGGAGGATAAAATAGGAAATCTTGAATCTGCAAATGATTCCCTCAAGGAGGAGATCCGGAAACTGCAGGAGCAAAATGAGAACCTGACAAAAGAAATAGAAAATCTCAAGAATTCAGCTCCATCCGGCAGTGGATCCGGAAATTCCGCACCGGGAGGTTCCACCCAGCCTTCGGACGGCAGCGAGCCTCCGACCGGAACACCTCCTCCTGCCGTAGAACCACCTGATGGAGGGTCGAAAGATTCAGGTACAGAGCAGCCGCCGGTGCAGGAGCCCGGAGAACAACCACCGGCGGGGCAGGAACCCGGAGCAGAGGAACCTCCCGCGGAAGAATCCGGAGCAGAGGAGCCAGACCCCCCCTCCTCCGGTGAACAGCCACCTGCCGGAGATTCATTGAAAGAAGATCCCGCAGGAGGAGATTTTATAGAAAAACCGCCGGCAGAAACACCTTCTCCATATGTAGAAACACCTGAAAACGGAGATCCATCCTTTGATGAACAGCCGGCGACCGAAAGTCCGGCAGAAGAAGAAACCCCTGCCGGGGAACCGGACCCGCAGGAAGGGTCCCCTCAGGCCGAAGACGTACTGATAGCTCCGTAAATAATTTTCAAGTCGGGACGGTTCTCGACTTGAATTAGCAAAACCTCAACAAAACCTCCGCCTCGTCGACGAAGCCCGGTGCCAGGCACTTACTAATTGAACCCGCTGCCAGGCCCTCACTTATTAACTTATTGAATTGTGTGAAAACAACCTTAAGTAGCGACGGCTGCCTATAGCCGCCCATTGCTGCGGAAAACCCGCAGCTTTTTACGGTTATCCTGGCGGGTAAGCTTAAAATGCATAGGAAAGCAAAGATATTCCTTAATATAGGGCTTTCCGTAATGCATTTCAAAAAAGCTGACTCTGTTTAATTGTTTATGTGATAAAAGCTTTTTTATTTTGCGATAGTATTTACAATAATTTAAATAATTGATAATATGAAGTTAAAAAGTATGTTTTTAAAGTATGTTTTTAAAGTATATTTTTAAAGTATATTTTTATAGTAAATTAAAAGGAGAAACAAGACATGGATCTGTGCGAAGTTTTGCAACGATGCAAAAAAGGGGAAAATCTACGTACAGAATTTAAACGATGGCCTATCCATTCTGATGACCTTGCGGCAGAGATAACAGCATTCGCCAATACTGATGGAGGGCAGATTTTTATAGGAATAGATGATACGGGTAATCTGATAGGTATTGGCGAGGAAAATATAGACAATTTGAGTAAATTTGTTGATAATGTGGCGTTTAATAATTGTGAACCGCCTGTTACGGTTATTCAAGAAACAGTTCAGGATGAAAAGGGTAATATAATACTAATTATCAATGTTCCTAAAGGAAACCAGCGCCCATATAGAACTAATCGGGGAATATATTATGTACGAACTTCTTCTGGAAGACGGCAGGCTTCAAGGGAAGAACTGCTTCGACTTTTTCAGGCTACTGAAAGTTTATATTATGATGAAATTCCCATACTTAGATCTGCCATGAATGATATTGATGAAAAGGCACTGGAATCGCTGTTGGAACTGGTAAAAGAACAGGGGATCGATATAGCAGGTATTTCCAGAGAGAGATTGCTCCAAAACTGGCATCTTGTTGATGATATAAAAAACGAAAAACATCTTACTTTAACGGGAGTTTTGTTTCTTGCAGCAGACCCGCAGGCTTTTATTCCTTATAGTTATGTATCTGCCCTCAGGGTTCCCGGAAATGACATTTCGATAGAACCGAGCGATCAAAAACACTTTGAAGGGCGACTGATTGATATATACCATGATACAATGAGATTTTTTGGGATTCACTTGATTAGATCGCATCAGATTAAAGGAACAGGTCCTGAAGTTAAAGTCGAAATTCCTGTAGAGGTCTTGCGGGAAGCCCTTATTAATGCTTTTGCTCACCGGGATTACACCATATCGTCGCCGGTTAGAGTCATAATATATAATGACAGGATAGAAATAAGGACACCGGGGAGTCTGCCAAATACTGTTGATATTGATGCCCTAAAATTCGGCGTGCATGTTCTACGAAATCCCAGCATTTATAATATTTTCCTTAAAGTTGGGCTAGTAACCGATGCCGGTAGCGGTATTCCCAGAATGGTCCGTCTGCTCAAGCAAGCAAATAATTCTGAGCCCGATTTCAAGCTGGAAGGGAATGAATTTGTTACTATCATTCCAAGGTAAGGGTACCAGGCATTCAAGTTGGGACGGTTCTTGACTTGAATAGCTTTTAAGGTATGTCTTTCCGTCATGCGGACGCCAGAAGCCAATTGAAACCAATTAAAAGCCTGGTTAGAATACCAGGCTCACCTTAAAAAGCCCGTTTCCAAAATTCGAAGTCTATTGACAATCCCCCTTAAAACTGCATAAAATAAAATGTATGGGATTTTTTATTGTACGGAAAAATTACAAGGGGGACTTATAATGCATACCAAGTTTATATTCATCACCGGGGGAGTGGTTTCATCCCTGGGGAAAGGCATTACGGCAGCGTCGCTGGGTCGCCTTTTGAAAAGCAGGGGTCTTGCTGTCTTCATGCAGAAGTTTGACCCCTATATTAATATAGACCCCGGGACCATGAGCCCTTACCAGCACGGTGAGGTTTTTGTCACAGAGGACGGAGCGGAGACGGACCTGGATCTGGGCCATTATGAACGTTTCATCGATGTGAATCTCACCCAGGACAGCAATGTCACTACAGGCAAGATCTACTGGTCGGTGATCACAAAGGAGCGGCGGGGAGATTATCTGGGTGGCACGGTGCAGGTAATTCCTCACATAACCAATGAAATAAAAGACCGAATTGTCAAGGTGGCAAGGGAATCCAGGCCCGACGTAGTAATCACCGAGATCGGAGGCACTGTGGGCGACATAGAGAGCCTGCCCTTTCTGGAAGCCATCCGCCAGCTCAAGGCAGATATAGGTCGAGATAATGTCCTGTATATACATGTTACTCTGGTTCCTTATCTTTCCAAAGCCGGTGAACTCAAGACTAAGCCAACCCAGCACAGCGTCAAGGAGCTCAGGAGCATAGGCATACAGCCCGATATCATAGTGTGCCGCTCCGAGAAAGCCCTTTCGGAAGAGATGAAGGAAAAGATAGCCCTATTCTGCAATGTAGAACTGGAAGCTGTGGTTCAAAACTATGATGCGGATACCATCTACGAAGTACCCCTTATACTTAAAAATGAGGGCCTGGATCAGATAGTAGCAAAAAAACTGGGCGTTGATGGTATGGTAGCTGACCTTTCCGAGTGGGAGGAGATCGTAAAAAGGGTTAAAAATCCCTCCGAAAATGTGAAAATCGCCCTGGTTGGCAAATACGTGGAGCTTCACGATGCATATCTCAGCGTAGCCGAGTCTCTCTGCCACGCAGGTATTGCCAATGACGCAAAAGTTGATATAAAATGGGTCCACTCCGAAGACCTGGAGGAGCCCGATTTTGACTTTGATAAAACATTTTCTGATGCAGACGGTATTCTGGTGCCCGGCGGTTTCGGCGACAGGGGCGTAGAAGGAAAGATAAGAGTCATCAAGTACGCCAGGGAGGGAAAGATTCCGCTCCTGGGCATTTGCCTGGGGATGCAATGTGCGGTTATAGAATTTGCCCGCCATGTATGCGGTCTCGAAGACGCCCATAGCACTGAATTCAGGCCCGACACGCCGCACCCGGTCATAGACCTCATGCCAGAACAAAAGGGCATAGAAGCCAAGGGCGGCACCATGCGGCTGGGCCACTACCCCTGCAGAATAAAACCCGGCACCAGGACCATGGAGGCTTACGGCGAGGAGCTTATAGAGGAGCGTCACCGCCACCGCTATGAGTTCAACAATGATTACCGGGATATACTGACGAAAGCGGGCATGGTGCTTTCGGGCCTTTCTCCGGACGACCGCCTGGTGGAAATCATCGAGCTCAAAGACCACCCCTGGTTTGTGGGAACCCAATTCCACCCCGAGTTCAAATCGCGGCCCAACCGTCCGCATCCCCTTTTCCGGGATTTCATAAAGGCAGCCCTGGAACATAAAGCCCGGCGCCTTAAAATATAAGCGAATATATAAAAATCTTATAAAACCCCCTGAAAAAAATTCAGGGGGTTTTTTTATGTCCTATAGATTCAATAATATCCTGAGACGGTCTTCGACCTCATACATTGTTTGATTTGAAATACTGCCTAATTTCTGCGACAACCTGCATTTTGAAATAGATCTGATATCCTCGCATTTAATAAAACTCTTATAATTTAGCCCACCCTCAGGAGGATTAATCTCAACATGGAAGGGTATCCCCTTATTCCTAGAAGTGATTGGTAATACAACCACCAGGTCTGCAGGGCCATGGTTAAAAAGGTCCACAGATATTATTAAGGCAGGCCTTGTACCGGACTGTTCATGTTCCCTGACCGGATCAAGGTTTACCATCCATATATCTCCTTTACAAGGCTTTTCCATGGATTAATCCTCCAGATCATCAGAAATAGTTTGTTCCCATAATTTTCTTTCCAGCTGTTCCTCTTTCCATTTATCCGGGTCGGTCTTCAGGGCTGCATAAGCAACATTTGCCTCTTTGATAAATATCTGGCGCCTGTATTCTTCCAGAGCTTTTTCAATGATTTTAATATGAGATTCCTTGTTCTTTTCAGCAAGAAGTTGCAGGGTCTTATAAGCTTGTTCAGAGATTCTCGTCAGAGGCATACAACCATCTCCATTTTTTTATTATCTATACAGTAGTATACATTTTTGTTAATATAGATGTCAACTATGAAGCAGCTCGCCAAGAGCTTTTGTTACGGCTTTGTTACTTATATTTCGACATTTTTTTGATATACAGGCAGGAAAAAGTAAAATAATGTCTAATATATTATATATAATTTTCCAGTAATACCTAATATTGCTTGTAAATGGCAGGCCATTCGGAAGTGCCGGGTCAGCTCCCGGCGGAAGGGCCGCTTTTTACACAAAATCACAAATTAATGAACATGGATCAATGGAGGGGAAAAACTTGAAAAGCGTTCAATTCAGGATGGCATTAGCGACAATGCTGATGGTATTGCTTTCACTTGGCGGATATGTGTTTTATTTCCACGGCGAAGACCTTGCAAAACAAAATGCGCTCATCGTGTTGGCGGCATGCGTAATCATTTCGGGCATCATTTCTTTTGCCGTGGCCAGGACCGGGTCAGTATCTGTAAACAGCATAACAAAAAGCCTGGAAGCCATGGCCAAGGGGGACTTTACGGTCATGGCCAGGAAAGTGTCCAATGATGATGCGGGAAAGCTGGCCGATATCTACAACGATTCTATGGCAAGATTAAAGTCTATGTTCATGGACATCAAAAGTTCCATAGATGAAATGGTATCGTCGGCCGATTCCATAAGGGAAATTTGCAAACAAAGCGAAGAGGCATCAAATGTGTTTGCCGGTTCCCTCGAAGAAAGCGCCAGAAAAAACTCCGAAAAAATGGAAGAAATAAAGGGGCTGGTGAATTCCATCTCCGACATGCTGGCCCAGATGAGTGCGGGCGTGGAGCAGATAGCCTCCAGCGCCTCCGAAGCCTCGGCCACTTCGGTAAATGCCGCAAAACTGGCCAATGAGGGAGAAAACGCCATGCACCAGGTAATATCCCAGATGAAGAAGATTGAAGAATCCAGCATGAGCACGGGGGAAGTCATAAAAAAGCTGGGAGAAAGTTCGGAGACCATAGGCCAGATAGTGGAGACCATCACAGGCATAGCCGATCAGACCAACCTGCTGGCGCTGAATGCGGCCATAGAGGCGGCCAGGGCAGGAGAACAGGGGAGAGGCTTTGCGGTGGTGGCCGATGAGATAAGGAAGCTCGCCGAGCAGTCGGGCAGTGCTGCCAAGCAGATAGCGGAACTCATCGCCTCGGTCCAGGAGGAGACCAACCATGCGGTATCTGCCATGAACGAAGGCAGCGAGAACGTGAAAAAGGGCATAGAAGCGGTCAAAACCGCAGGAGAAACCTTTGACAGGATACTGAGCGCCGTGCAGAAAGTTTCCGAGCAGATGCAGGAGATTTCAGCTGCCACCCAGCAGATGGCCGCCAGCACCGAAAGCACTCACGAATCCTTCAAGAAGATGGCGGACATCACAGTGGATGCTTCCACCAACGTTCAGGATATCGCAGGTTCCGTAGAAAAACAGCACATACTCCTGGGCGAGATTGCCCATTCGGCAGAAATTCTGAATCAAACCGCCGAAAAACTCAAAAAATCAATTCAGGCTATAAAGATTTAAGTAATAAGAAGTAACTATCCATCGGTGAAATATACCGACGATTATCATAATTTCAAAAAGCAGCAGGTCTATTATAATCTGTAGGCCTGCTGTTATTTATTTTTTTATTATATACCTTCTTGTTTTGTTTTCGATATCCCATTATGAAATATTTTTTTATAATAGGGAGCAATAAATTTCATAACCCCTTTCGGTTAAAAAAAATTTATCATAAATTCCCCCTTTCCTCTCCTGTGAAATAAGATATAATAAAATTATGGACAAGATGAAAACAATTTTCGGAGGACTTTCATATAATGGAATTAAAAATCATAAAAGAAAATGAGAAAGATCTTTTCAATAAATTCATGGCCTGGGGCCCCAAAGGCCATGTGCTTCAATCCTATGAGTGGGGAGAAGTAAAGCGCCGCACCGGCTGGGAGCCCATAAGGCTGCTGGTGATGCAGGGCGAAAAGCCGGTGGCGGGGATTTCTATTTTAAAGAGGCGGCTGCCCATCCCGATCCTCAAAAAGTGCATATTTTACGCTCCCCGGGGACCTGTAGCCGACTTTTCCGACAGGGAAACCTTGAAGTTCCTCTTTATGAAAATAAAGGAACTGGCAAAAAGGCACGGCGCCATCATGTTAAAGATAGACCCGGACATAAAAGCGCCCAATGAAAATGTGGTAAAAATGCTCAAATCCCTGGGCTTTGTATGCCGGGAAGGCGGCAAGAACTTCGAAGGTGTCCAGCCCAAATTCGTGTTCCGGCTGCCCCTGGCCAAACCCATCGATGATATTTTTGCCGCCTTTCACGAAAAGACCCGGTACAACATAAGGCTTTCGGCCAGGAAGGGAGTTACGGTAAAAGAAGGCACCCGGGAGGATCTGAAGCGATTTTATGAAATACTCCAGGAAACCTGTATAAGGGATAAATTTCTCGTGAGGGGATACGATTATTTCGAGGCCCTCTGGGATGAACTGGTGGAAAAAGGCCTCGCCAAACTCTTCATGGCAGAATATGAAGGCAAATACATTGCCGGGACCCTTGCATTCATCTTCGGCGACAAGGCCTGGTATATATACGGTGCTTCCTCCAATGAGCACCGAAATGTCATGCCCAACTATGCCCTCCAGTGGGAAATGATAAAGTGGGCCAAAGAAAATGGCTGCACCATGTATGATTTCAGGGGCGTTTCCGGCGACCTTTCCCCCGACAACCCCCTTTACGGCCTCTACCGCTTCAAGAAGGGTTTTAACGGCGAATTCACCGAATTTATCGGAGAATTCGACCTGCCCCTTTCGCCGTTTTTCTATCACCTGTGGGAACACGTCATCCCCGGCTACCGGCAGTGGCGGAGGAACATAGTAAATTTTATAAGGAGAATGGGAAAAAACTAACAGGCCGGTACTGAAAATGTGAAAGGTAAGTAAAAATATGCGGTCTTACAGACGCGATGTTGCTATTTGTTATAAAAATAATGCTTAAATAACTGGAGGTGGTATTTTTGCTTAGAAAACTTACCCCCGCCGAACTCCGGGAAATCTGCGACCCAACCATGTTTTCCTTCCGCTCCACCGAGGACCTGGAGCCCCTTTCCGACATCATAGGCCAGGAGCGGGCCGTCAGAGCCATGGAATTTGGCCTGAAAATCGACCACAAGGGCTACAACATTTTCATGACGGGCCTTACCGGCACCGGAAAGACCAGCTACGCCAGGGCCGCCGTCAAAAAAGCCGCCGAGGGCAAGCCGGTCCCCGACGACATACTTTATGTATATAACTTCGCAAGACCCGAAAAGCCCATTGCCATAAACCTTCCCGCCGGCAAGGGTTCGGAATTCGCGAAGGATATGGAAAGACTCATGTCCGAGGTGAGACGCGAGATCATCCGGATCTTTGACGACGAGAACTTTGAAAACCAGAAACAGGCCCTTATAGACAGATACCAGCGGGCATCCCTGGAGCTTTTTGAAAAGCTGGAAGAGACCGCAAAGGCCGAAGGGTTCACCCTTCAGAGGACACCCCAGGGTATAGTCACCATCCCGCTAAAAGACGGCAAGCCCATGAGCCAGGAGGAATTTGAAGCCCTATCGGATGAGGATAAGAAAGCCATGGAAGAAAAAGGGCGTGCCCTTCAGGGGAGGATCGATGAAACCCTCCGCAAAGTGAGAGCCCTGGACAAACAGGCCCGGGAGGAACTGGCCCACCTGGAGAGGAACACCGCCCTTGCGGCCATAAACCCCCTCTTTGAAGAAGTGGCCGTAAAATATGCCGCTTTTACCGAAATCATATCATACCTGAAATCCGTGAAAGAAGACATCATCAAAAATCTGTCCCTTTTCCGCACCGAGCGCCGGGACAAATCCGATGGGGATGACCGCCAGATATTTAATATCGGGCAGAACCCGCCTCCTGAAGACTTTTACCTGCGCTACAGAGTAAACCTTTTCGTGGACAATAAAGCGACAAAAGGCGCTCCGATTATATTTGAAGCCAACCCCACCTACTACAACCTCTTCGGCAAAATCGAAGGCAGGGCTCAGTTCGGAGCCATCACCACCGACTTTACCATGATAAAAAGTGGTGCCATACATAAAGCCAACGGCGGCTACCTGGTGCTGCAGGCGTCGGACCTGTTCAAAGACCCGTACGCCTGGGATACATTGAAGCGCACCTTGAAAAACGGCGAAGCATGGGTGGAAAATATCGGGGAACAGTACCGCACAGTGCCCACCGTTACGCTCAAGCCTGAGCCCATACCCGTGAGGGTGAAGGTCATCCTCATCGGCACGCCGTATATTTACTCCATTTTAAACGCTTATGACGAAGATTTCAGGAAGCTGTTCAAGATAAAAGTGGATTTTGACGTGGAAATGGACCGCAACCCGTTAAACCTTAAAAACTATGCGGCCTTCATATGCCACATCTGCCAGAATGAAAACCTCATACACTTTGATCCCACGGGAGTTGCCCGGGTGGTGGACTACAGCTCCCGCCTGGCGGAAGACAAAAAGAAGCTATCCACAAGATTTAACGAAATAGTGGAGGTGCTCTACGAGGCCAGCGCCTGGGCAGCCATAGACGGGGCTTGCGCCGTCACCGAAAAATACGTGGACAAAGCCATCGAAGAAAAGGTTTACCGCTCCAATCGAGTGGAAGAAAAACTTTTTTCCATGATAGAGCGTGGAGAGATCCTGGTGGACACACGGGGCACCGCCGTGGGCCAGATAAACGGCCTTTCGGTGCTGGATGTGGGCGATTACGTATTCGGCCAGCCTTCCCGCATCACCGCCAGGACCTATCTGGGAGACGAAGGGGTCATAAACATCGAGCGGGAAGCCAAGATGAGCGGACACATCCACGACAAGGCCGTCATGATTCTGACGGGATATTTGGGCGAGCGCTACGCCAAAGACATGCCCCTCACCATATCAGCTAGCATAGCCTTTGAGCAAAACTACGGCGGCATCGAGGGCGACAGCGCCACCTGCGCCGAACTCATAGCGCTGCTGTCCAGCATCTCCGGTATCCCCGTACGGCAGGACCTGGCCATCACCGGTTCCTTGAACCAGCACGGCCTTATACAACCCGTGGGAGGCACCACGTACAAAATAGAAGGCTTTTACCATGCGTGCAAGATAAAAGGCCTTACCGGCACTCAGGGTGTGGTCATACCCTGCCAGAACGTCGACAACCTCATGCTCAAGCCCGAAGTAGTGGAGGCCGTAGAACAGGGCAGATTTCACATATATTCCGCCGAAACCATCGATGACGCCATCGAGATAATGACCGGCATTTCGGCCGAAGAATTCCATAAAAAAGTAAAAGACTCCCTCAAGAAGATGGCCGAAACCGCCCGGGAATTCATGGATGGGGAAAAATAGATTCAAAACTTTTCCGACCCGCAGCGGTCGGTAATTTTTATTTCAAAAATATATCTTTTACTTAAAATTTCATGAGAATTGCAAGATGCTATATATTGCCATAAGCAAAATCACCCTGATCCGTCGCGGAAAAGACTGGTAAAAAAATTGTTAAAAGCATTGAAGTTCAGCTGGAAATTTTATATAATTGAGACAAGGAGGAAGGGTGATGAGCATGGCGGAAGAGTATATAGCAAACAAAACAAAAAATGAGATAGCCGCAAGTGAGGATAATATTCCCCCGCACGAACCTAAAATATATGAATCGGGTTATTTTTTCCTATCCCAGCAAATTAGCGCTTTAAAGGACAGCATGGATGCAAAATTTGATAGATTAGATAGCAAATTTGTAGAGGTCCACAAAGAAATCAAAGATTTATCTAATACAATGGATGCCAGATTTGAAGCTGCCCGCAAAGAAAGCGATGCCAGATTTGAAGCAGCTCGCAAGGAAAGCGATGCTAAATTTGACAAAATAAATTCTAAGTTCGATGCAATTCACCGAGAAATCAGTGGCTTACAGAGATGGGCTTTTGCATTAATAGCGACAGTTATCATAGGTTTTGCTGCAATTTATTTCAAGTGAGCCAGGTGGAGAAATCCGCCCTATATTTTTTGATAAATTTTATGAGCTAAACGATCCGACCCGCGATGGTCGGCATTTTTATTCATAAAATGCATACCTTATGAAAGAAGGATATTCTTATCCATAGGGCCGTTTTAAAATTCTTATCTGAAAGGAGCGATTACCTTGAAACGCGTTATAACCATCATCCTCATCATTGCCGTCGCCGTATCCCTCATCGCCGCCTTTGCCGGAATGCCGGAAGGGCTCGGGCGCAAGGCAGCCGTTGCACAGAAGCAGATAGGTGTCATCACCCTTGAGGGCCTTATAATGTCCGGGTCCTCGGGGATATTCTCCGCCGCCGGCACCGGCGATATTTTAAGACAGCTCCACGATGCCGCCGAAGATCCCGACATAGCAGCCCTGGTCCTCAGGATAAACAGTCCCGGAGGCACCGTCGCCGCATCCCAGGAACTCTACAGAGAAGCCCTGAGGGTAAAAGAAGCCGGGAAAAAACTGGTGGTATCCATGGGCGATGTGGCGGCCTCCGGGGGCTACATGGTCTCCTGCGCCGCCGACAAGATAGTGGCAAACCCGGGCACCACCACCGGCAGCATCGGCGTCATCATGGAATTTCAAAACGTAGAAGGACTCTACGATAAACTGGGCCTCAAGGAAAATGTCATAAAAAGCGCGCCCCATAAAGACATCGGCTCTCCCACCCGCCCCATGACCGATGAGGAAAGGGCCATATTCCAGGACATGATAAATGAGATGTACGGCCAGTTTGTGGACATCGTGGCCAGAGGCCGCCACATGAGCGTAGAACAGGTGAAAAAACTGGCCGACGGCAGGGTCTACACCGGCACCCGGGCAAAAGAGCTGGGCCTGGTGGATGAAATAGGAGATTACTATGATGCCATAAAGATCGCCGCCGACCTGGCCGGTATCGAAGGCAAGCCCGTCATAAAGGAATACGGCAGAAAAACAGCCCTGGAAGCCCTGCTTTCGGGAGTAAAATCTGCGGCAGTAACCCTCCTGGGCCGAACCTTCGGCATAAGTCCCGGAGCAAATCCTGACGGCGCCATGCTGCCGGGGGACGGGAACTTTTCAGGCCGGAAATTCCTGCTTGATTTTCTTCCGGAAAAAGTGGGTCTGAGTGTGATATACCCGTAAATATGTATAATGAGCCATACTGCATTTCGTTTCTTGGCCGGGCCGACCGGCGCCAGGCTTTTCCGACAAATTACCGAAGGGATGATTGAAGAATGAGAAATTGGTATAAAAATTTCCTTGACGACATATCCGGCGTACTTTTTGCACCTTCGGCCACTCTGAATAAGATAGCCCGTGAAAAAAAGATCCTGCAGGCCGTCATCATACTGATTTTATCCGGCCTCCTGCCGGATATTGCAGCCTTCAGGCACGTCATGAACGAAAATATCCTCAGGTCCTTTGCAATGCGGGATTTTCTTCCCGGAATGGACGGTGCAGCTTTTTACATGGCACGGGCCTTGCCGTACATCGTCGCTCTTATTATAATAGGAAGCATAATTATAATCCCCCTGCTCCATTTTATATTTACCGCTATAGTGGAACTGGCCTGCCAGTTCCTGGCGCAGGATAGGGCGAAAAAGGCGCCGCCGGACACCTCCGGCAAGGCTCCGGAACAAAACACTGCCGGTGGGACCCAAACCGGTGAAACTTTAGAAATCAACCAAGCTGCAGTGGAAGGCAGCGCCGAAGCACAATCATCTAGCCAGCATGTTGCCACAAATGGCAAAAATATATGCACGGAAGGCAGCAACAAAAACCAATCTCAAGCCCGTGGAGAAATTCATGCATCCATCCCTTCCGGCACAGGTGTGGGATTATTTGCCTCCATGGCTTTTGCTACCTTTCCCATGATCCTTATGGTGCCCGTAAATCTGATTTCAACCTTGACCGAAATAAACCTGACCATTCTTTTCGGCGTGATGCTGAGACTGTGGGTGGTTGTGCTTCAGGTGATAGCGGTCCGGGAAACCCACGCTTTTACTACCGGGCGGGCCGCCCTCGCCTACTTCGCATTGCCTCTTCTGGGCATAGCCTTTGCTCTGGTGATGATAATCGTGCTGCTGACTATGGCTGCTCCTTTAATTCCTCACATGATCTAAAAAAAATTTATAAAATAAAGAGGAATTTCCACCATATCTCTCGAATATATATACTTGCTAAATTGCTATAAGTTTTCCTCTATCCATTTTATGTCATAAATAAAAAAAGCCGGCATATAATGAAAAATGTAGCGCAACGCTTAGTCCAAACCAATATTACATTTATATTACAATTCAACCAATTATATTGACGTAAGTTTGCCCCTGAGCTATAATAGCTATAGAATCTGAACTTTGACAACTAAATAATGAGTTCAAAGACTCATACTCAAATCCGGAAGTAAGACAAGATGAACTCATTATTAGATAAAATTTTCTTTAAAATTACTCAAAATCAGCAGGAAATTTCATCCTTTTATAGAAATAATAAATAGCAATTTGAGTTTCTTGAGCCTGCAATCTTTCAACCTCCCGCAACCACGAAGCCGCTTTAGCGTAAAACTTTCAAAAACCCAGCGGCCGCGGCCGCGGAGGAGATTGAAAGAAAAGGATAAAATTAAATTCCCATAAAATCCTTTGAAAGGGGTGATGAACACCAGGAGGATTAGGAAAAGCCTTTTTAGGTAAGTCTATTTTTTTTCAAAATCAAAAAGGAGGATTTGAGTATGAAAAAAGCCAAGAAACTACTCGTAACCCTGCTCGTGCTGACATTCGTCCTCAGCATTATGAGCACAGGGTTCGCAGCAACCACTAGCTTCAGTGACGTAAAAGATGCAAATGTTGCTGATGCGGTGACAAGACTTTCAGCATTGGATATTCTCAATGGTTATCCCGATGGAACTTTCAAACCTGATAACCAGATAACCAGAGCAGAATTTGCAAAGATTATTGTTAGTGCAGTTGGCGTTGGCAAAGCTGCCGAATATGCCAAAGGCACAACCCAGTTCAAGGATGTTCCTTCGGACTACTGGGCATCAGGCTACATAAAGGTAGCATCCGACATGAAGATTGTCAACGGCAGGGGCAACGGCGTATTCGATCCCAATGCCAACGTAACCTATGCCGAGGCCATCACCATGATCGTGAGAGCTTTAGGATATGAGCCCAAGGCCCAGGCTTTAGGCGGATATCCCGGAGGATACCTCGCTATTGCTGCTGAAAAAGACATTACAAAGAATGTCAATGTAGTTAATACACTAGCTGCCACTCGTGGCGATGTAGCTAAAATGGTTAATAATGCTCTCGATGTA
This sequence comes from Thermoanaerobacterales bacterium, assembly GCA_012840135.1. Classification (GTDB taxonomy): domain Bacteria; phylum Bacillota; class Thermosediminibacteria; order Thermosediminibacterales; family Tepidanaerobacteraceae; genus Biomaibacter. The sequence goes on along the minus strand of DUMA01000017.1, from coordinate 5,076 downwards.
AACTTAATGGAACAGACAGGATATGGTACAAATACTATATTTGAAGAAGTTGACAAAACATTACTTACATCCAAACTAAGCGTTGACGAACTCGTTGGTGTTGTTACAGCAATACCAAAGGTTGATAATACTCTTGACAAAGATGAAATAACATTAGAAGTTACCGAGAAAAACGGTAGTGAATTAAAGACTGCTGAAACCGATGATTACACTGTACTTAGCGATATTGATACAGCTTCATTATTTGGATTAAAAGTCAAAGCATGGGCAAAGGATGACAAGATATTCTTCGTATCAGTTGAAACAAAAGATAAAGATACTTATAGAGATTCAATCGATACAGTAAATAAAGATGCTAGTAATAAAGTAAAGTCGTTGTATTTGTATGTAGCAGATAAAACTATTAATGTTGCATCTGATGCAAAAGTATATGTAAATTACAAAGAAGCTGCACTTGACGATCTAACTGCAAATATGTACGGAACATTCGTTGTTACTAACAATAACATAAGCTTTATAAATGTATTTAATTATGCAGGTAATGGAGTTGTTACCGCTGTTGACTCAAGTAAGGAAACCATAGAATACTTTGTCAATAGTGCTACCACCAAGAAAATAAGATTAGCCGATTATGATGCATATACAATCAGCGATAAAAACGGAAAAACTCTATCACTGAGCGATATTAAAGAAGATAGTGTAATTTACTGGTGGGAGAACACCGATGATGATGAACTGTTCATCACAGTTGTAAATGAAAATGCTACTGGAGAACTGACAAAAGTTAGACCAGATAAAGTTTACATTGATGGTAACGGCTACGGAGTTAATGCCAACGCAACAGCATCAGATAACGAAAATGATAAGATAGTTAAATTCTTATCCGGTGGAGAGCTTTCTGACGCTGTGGTTAACCTTACTAAGGAAAATGTAAAGGTACTGTTCGATATCAACGGTGATGTAAGGCATATATCAGGCGCGGCTGAAGCTACCAGTGGAACAATGTATGGTATAGCAATGGACGCCTATAGGAATGGAACCGAATATGATTTGAAGGTATTCAACGAGCAAGGTGAAAAGGTAGTATATCCGGTTGACAAGAAGGCCGATTGGCAGCCATTGGCAGATTACTTTGCAAGTTATACAGCTTTCGTACCTGTTCAATTTGAATTGAACTCTGATGGCAAAATTAAAGAAGGAACACTTAAGAAAGTTTCGGATTTAGTAGATACCCATGATATTACTCTCGCAAGCGATGGATTTAATAAAGATAACGATTATATTACGGATGGAGTTAATAAATATTATATCGATAGCACGATTATAATGAAATACGATAAAGACGATGATAAAGATCCAAAGCTTGTAAATTGGAATGACATTGAAGATAAGACTCCTACAGGTGCAAAAGCGTATGTTGTAGGAAAATCTGGTAAAGCAGCAGATGCTGTTATATTCTATGATAACTTCACAAGTATCAGCGATGATACTTTATATGGTATTGTATCTGATAAACCTTACTATGACGGAAATGATTGGCTAGTTCAGATCAATACTGCCGGAGAAGGCAAAGTTGAATATATAATAAGCAGCCGTACCGCCGTTGCTAAAGGTGATATACTTTCATTTACAGCCAACACCGATAATGAGATAACTGTTTTATCAAAAACAAGTCAAGCTTCATATAAGTCCGTTGCTGAAACTGTTTACGATGTTGATAGCAACTATGTAAGTTTCGTTGGCGATGAGTCAACATACTATAAGTTAGCTAATGATGCAGTAGTATACGATGTAGATGAAGATGGTGTTCTGAACCACGAATTAGATACATCAGATATCGATGTAGGCAATAAAGTAGTAGTCATCAAAGATGATGACATAATTAAGGCTGTTATCATTATTGATGAGATGAAGTAATTTTAATTAAAAACCCGATGGAAGATTCCATCGGGTTTTTTAGTGCGCCGCGTGCCGCATGCCCAGCAAAGCCGCAATTTACTTGCCGGTGAAAGTCCGGTACCGGTAGCCGCCAAGGGGCCGGTTAGCTTCAGGGCTGGTTGTGTCAGAAATGATACGGTCAGAGCGCCCTGAATATGCAAGACTTCAGACCGTAACTAAAGCAAGCTTGCAGCGCTGTTAGAAAACCCATATAGGAGAACAGAGGATGGCGAGCCTCTGGCGTACGGGCGAAGCCCATGGAATGTGTAAAGAACTTGGATGCAACACAGAGGAATCCTCCAGCGTAGGGGAGACGGTACGAGGTTACAGTAGATTACGGAACTGGGGAGGCCCTACCCTGCACGGGAAACCGTAAGTAATCAGAAAAGCATGTAACAATAAAGGATTGTGGGTGCTGGATGCAGATATTAGCGGATACTTTGACAACATAAATCACGATAAACTTATGAAACTGGTCGAGATGCGTATAAATGACAGACGAATGCTGAAACTTATACGGCAATGACTGAAAGCAAGTATCATCATAGGAGGAGAATTCAAAAAAAGTGAAGTTGGGAGTTCCCAGGGAGGAGTAATATCACCATTACTTGCTAACATATACCTTAACTATCTCGATACAATCTGGGAGAATCACTTCAGCAAAATAGGAAAACTAGTCAGATATGCTGATGACTGTGCGCCACGAAGGCGCGTTCATGCGACAGTTCCTGCCGCATGAATAGCAGCTATGCTGCACAGAAGATGAGGGTAGGCCCCTCGGAATCGCTATACAGGTAGAGATTCCAAACCACCTTAAGCTGCTTGGACAAAAGCCACGGTAGTGAGCGTTAAGGAAAAGGCGAGGCTACGATCTCGTCAGGTAGGTGCTAGGGAGATGAACACAATGAACCACTGATAACGTGTCGAAAGCGTAGGGACGTCATCAGAACCAGGGGGAAGTCGTTAACCTGGGATAAATCTGGAGGAAACCTGTTTACTGGCCAAATGGTGACCGGCATGAAGGTGGCGTGAACCTAGCGCAGGCTTCTGTGTAGAACGTGGGAACCTACGACTTCGATGTTAAGGGAGAAATCCAAGTGGAAGACCCACAAGGATGAGAGTACCGATGCGAACTATAGGGGCGGAATAACCCGCAGTAGTGATGAAACTCCTGTAATGGGAGGGGAGCGAAGGGGTTTTGTTATCCAGTTTTGAACAGCGGTCAACCGCAAGGGAGGAGCCAATGAACAAAACAAAGTCCTATGAAATCTCCAAGAAAGTAGTGCTGGAGGCATTCCAGAGAGTAAAAGCAAACAAGGGCGCTGCAGGAATAGATGATGAAAGCCTGGAAGCATTCGAGGCAGACTTGAAAAACAACCTTTACAAGATTTGGAACAGGATGTCTTCCGGAAGCTATTTTCCTCCACCGGTCAAAGCAGTGGAGATACCGAAGAAAACCGGGGGAAAGCGTATACTTGGCGTGCCTACCGTGGCTGACAGAGTTGCGCAGATGGTAGCGAAAATGTATTTTGAGCCACAAGTGGAATCATACTTCCACCCGGATTCTTATGGGTATCGGCCGGGAAAGTCAGCTGTAGATGCCCTGGCGGTAACACGGCAAAGATGTTGGAAATATGACTGGTTACTGGAATTCGACATCAAGGGGCTGTTTGACAATATTGACCACGAATTGCTGATGAAAGCTGTCCGCAAGCATACGGACAATCCGTGGGTTATCCTCTACATCCAAAGATGGCTGAAGTAAGTCCGATTCTTGCCAATCTATTCCTTCACTATGCGTTCGATAAGTGGATGGATAGGAACCATCCGGACAAACCATTTGCGCGGTACGCTGCGGTGGCCCACTGCCATAGCAAGGAAGAAGCCGAGGAACTTCGGGATAGTCTGGATAAGCGGTTCAAGGAATGTGGATTGGAACTTCATCCCACGAAGACACGCATTGTCTATTGCAAAGATGATGACAGACGAGGCGACTACCCCGATAAATCATTTGATTTCCTGGGATATACATTCCGACCAAGAAGGTCAAAGAACAAATACGGAAAGTATTTCATCAATTTCACCCCGGCGGTCAGCAACAAGGCTAAAAAGGATATGCGACAGACCATACACGACTGGCGCATGCATTTGAAGCCGGAAAAGACCCTTGAGGACCTGTCACATATGTTTAACCCTATATTGAAGGGATGGGTCAATTACTACGGGCGCTTTTACAAATCGGAAATGTACTCGGTACTTAGGCACATGAATCGAGCACTAGTCCGCTGGGCAAGACGCAAATGCAAGAAACTTGCTATTCACCAAAGGCGGGCTAACTACTGGCTCGGTAGAATTGCCAGACGAGAGCCAAAACTATTCGTGCACTGGCAAATGGGGATTTTTCCTGGGGCTGGATGATGGGAGCCGGATGAGCTGAGAGGTTCACGTCCGGTTCTGAGAGGGCCTGGGGGTGGGATTCCCTCGGGCTACTTACCTCATATGCTGTTTCCAATACGAAAGCGAAGCCAGAGAATTCTACCAGGCACTGAAAGAAAGACTAAAGAAATTCGGTTTGGAACTTGCCCAAGACAAAACCAGGATAATAGAATTCGGCAGATATGCGCAAGAAAACAGGCAAAGAAAAGGCCTGGGCAAGCCGGAAACATTCACTTTCTTAGGATTTACCCATTATTGCAGCAAAAGCAAAAGCGGGAAATTTCGGGTCAAAAGGAAGACCAGTGCCAAGAAATTTCGAATGAAAGTTGCCAAGATAAAAACATGGCTAAGGGAGAACATGCACATGCCCGTAAAAGAACTAATAAAGAGGCTCAACATCAGACTACTGGGACACTACAGGTATTATGGAATCACCGATAATATCGAAAGCCTAAGCAAGTTCTTCTATATAGCCAGAAGGCAACTATTTAAAACACTCAACAGAAAGAGCCAAAAGAATGGCCTAAACTGGGGCCTCTTTGAACTTCTGCTAACCGTGTTTCCTCTTGCCCGCCCCAAGATATATGTTAGTGTCTATGACTAATGTCACTGTGAAGCAAATGACTGCATGAAGAGCCGGATGCCTTAATTGGGCACGTCCGGTTCTGTGAGGGGCATGGGCCGCAAGGCTCATGTCTACTC
>DUMA01000002.1 GCA_012840135.1 Thermoanaerobacterales bacterium | reverse complement strand
TTTTTTTTTTTTTTTTTTTTTTTTTTTTTTTTTTTTTTTTTTTTTTTTTTTTTGAATTTTTTCATTTTATTTTTGCAACAGTGTTTAGCAAAGAAAGTATGCTCAAGCTCTATTTTTTCTGTAAAATTGTTAGACAGGTTACATATTAAAATTTATTTTAAAAGAGTCTGCCTGTATTTTTGTATTGCTTTAAAAAGGATGCTGCGACGGCATTCCCAAATAATAGCCCTGACCGTATCTCATTCTTTTGCCGGCTTCTCCATCCCATGATTTAAGGAGCCTCTTTGCGGCCAGCAGCATAACCAACTTTCCGCCATCTTCGATTCTTGCCACACCTTCCAGGAAATCTCCTTTAGCTTCTGCCCCGGATATTTCCTCTATCTCATCCCTTCGAATAGATATTACTCCAGCCACCCGATCTACCACATATCCAAGCCTTTTGTCATCCGCTGTCAGCACAATCACCCGGCTTGCTTCAGTATCTTCCTCTTTCGCAAGCCCAATGCGTAGCCGGCAATCCACAATCGTCAGGATGGCTCCCCGCAGGTTGGCAAGGCCTCGAATATACAGAGGGACACGCGGGACCTTTACCACCTCCGGGACTCTTATTATTTCCTGCAGATATTGTATAGCCACACCATACATCTCATCGCCCAGATATAAGGTAATTGGCTGCTGCTGTCAATCGACCTTTCGCTCTTATTTAATTCCATAAAATTATCACCCTATCAATTAATTCTTTTCAGAACTCAAGACTGCTGCAGTTCATCAGCCAATGCCGCAATCTTTTCAATGGCTCTTGAAAGTTCTCTCACGCCTTCCGCCTGCTGCTTGCCTGCCGCAGCTGCTTCCTGTGCGGCCCTTGATGCCTCTTCTGCAGCAGACGCAATCTGCTCAATACCCTTTTTTGCTTCCTCAATGGCCAAAACACTTTGCCTTGCTTCTTCACCAATTTCTTCCGTACCTTTTACTACAGCTTTCATGTCTTTTTCTATCTGTTCAAGATCCTTTGAAGTCTTTTTTGCTTTTTCTACCTCCTGAACTGTAGACTCACTTATTGCTTCTGTATCCATCATTACAATCTTTATCTGTTCCTGTATAGATTTTACAAGCTCTTTTATCTGTTCAGCATTGCTTGCGCTGTCCTGCGCCAAATTTCTGATATCCGATGCTACAACCGCAAAACCTTTGCCGTATTCCCCTGCTCTTGCCGCCTCTATAGCTCCACTTCTGGCAAGCATATTCGTCTGAATACCGACTGTAGTGATGGTATCCACAATCTTATCGATTTCTTTGACTCTGGATTCCAGTGCCTTTATCTTTTCAATATTTTGTTTATTTGCCTTCATGGCATCCAAAATCCCGGAAATCAGCAGGTCTACATTTGCTTTATTGCGCTCAAGCAATTCTGATAGTTCCTCAACTCTATTTAAGGACAATTGCGCCTCTTCGCTGATTGTCTTCATCCCTTTCTCTATCTGCGCCGCTGCCCCGGAAGATTCTTCAGCCGCCCCTGCCTGCTGTTCACTGCCCCTGGATATCTGCGAAAGTGCCACCATGATCTGGTCTGCCGATTTGCTCGCTTCTTCAATAGCAGCAGAAAGTTTTTCTGCCGCAGCTGCAAGGCTCTCTGAAGATTTTTGAGTATCGGTTGAAGCTTTTAATTCCTCTGCCATTTTAGCAAGTTCGACAGCTGCTTGACTTATATCAGAAAGGGCTTTTGTCTGCTGGTCTATCACCTGGAGGGATTCCTGCACAGCTTTGGCCTGTTCCTCGGCGCCGCTTGCGATTATTTCTGCTCCCTTCTGGAATTCCTGCACAGCCTGCAGCGACTGGCGGCTGAGATCATTTATTATGGCTGCAGCTTTTACGACTTCTTCCATTGCCCTGATAACAGAAATCAGACCTTCATTTATTGATTTTCCTTCTTCTACCTGAGAGCGCGCTTTGGCCGCTGATTCATTAATAGCATCTACAACAACCTTTACCTCCTGCTGAATGTTATTTACAACTTCTTCTCTTATGTCATTAGCCGCCTTTTCAGAAGTCTCCGCCAGCACCCTTACTTCATCGGCCACCACAGCAAATCCCTTGCCGTGTTCTCCGGCCCGAGCCGCTTCAATTGCCGCATTTAACGCCAGCAAATTGGTCTGATCGGCTATTCTGACAACCGTTTTAATTATATTGCCTATGCTTTCTGCCTGCTTTTCCAGCTGTGCTACAAGCTTTGCCGACTCCTCATTTTTAGAAGATGCCTTGTTAACACCTTCTATAAGCTTTTCTATGTCTTCAGCCGTTTTTTCAACAAGCGTTTGAATGGCCTTCCCTCGGTCCAGCGCCAACCAGGCATTTTCCGCTGCCCGCTCTGATACTTTTGTTATCTGCTCAATGGCGGCCAGTGATTCCTGGGTTGCTTTGCTCGCTTCCTCCGCTCCGCCGGCAATCTGTTCCATGGAAGACCTCAGTTCCTCTACTGCTCCTGAAACTTCCTCCACACCCGATGACAACTCTTCAGTGGCAGCCGCAAGCCTTTCCGCTGCCTGCTGTTTCTTTGCAAAGGTGCGCGCCTTTTTCCTCTGCATTTCAAGCTGCTTCCTGTCTATATTGCGCCCGGCCGCTTCTGCCCGGTTGACATCAGTTTTTTCACTCCTTACGGTATCTGTTCCTTCGCCGCTTAATGGGCCAAGTGCCTTAAAATTTTTTTCGGACATATCTGCACATGACCTCCTGTTTTTATAATAATTTTTTAAATATTATAAGCGAGTTGCATGAAAAAGCATATGTCTTAAAAAGACATAAAATGATCTCTCGCTTAAAAAATTATATACAAAATTCGACATATTTTACCAAAATCCTCTTTAATTTTTTGAATTATTAAATTTATTATATTTATAATATTAAAATATTTTTTGAAATGATCCAACTTAAATAGAGGGGGTCTCCCCCCTCATCATCAAAATTCCCCAGCCCTTTACAACTTACGGCTGACGAAGAACCCTGTATAAATATCCATCTCTATCTCCTGATTATAAGATGGAAAGCTGCTCTCTTCTTTAACATAAATTCTTGTGCCTTTTACCTTCATCGAAACTTTTGAACCCCTGCGGGTAATTCCTGCGGAAAGACCGTCAATCAATCTGAAAAACCTGTGCATGGGCAGCAGGTGATCTGGGAAATCAGGCGGCAATTCATTTTCTGGGTAATGATGATACTTTATCAGATAATACACCTTATCGTTTATGTCATACAGCGACTTGCTTAAAGAAGCTCCCCGAAATGCATGGAGAAAGCCCTGCTCAAATACTTCTTTTGGATTTATTGTATCTCCTATCTTTAAATCCGGCTGCACCTTCCCGATATCATGCAAAATGGTGGCCTGAACAAGCGTATTCTTATCCATACCCGGCAGCTCCATCAGCCCCTGCTTAAAGGCATCTGCTATCAATTTGAGCATGTTTACGACATGCCTGTAACAGCCTTGTTTGATCATTCCTGTTATCTTTATCATGCCCGTACTTTCGTCATATTCGTCCATATACTCCACTATCGATTTTAACCGCACCTCTATGCGCTGGTCCGGAAGCATTATCGAAAATGCCGTTTCCACTTCCCCCTGGGTATTTCTGAGTTTTTCCAGCAGGGTGTACTCAGCTGTGACATCTATATAAACAACAAGAATGGAATTTGACTCTTTTAAAATAGTCGCTGTAACTTTATAATAAGTTCCCATTTTACTTACAAATACCCTGTGGTAATTACCTTTTATTATTGCCTTCATTTCTTCGGCACCTATAGTATTTTCTAACATTATTTTTCTTGCAAGCTCATTAGCCTTTATGACTGCACCTTCCTTAGAAACCAGTGCAATCCCAAAAGGCAGTACATCTATTATCATGTCTATCAAATGCTCTATATCAGTCCTCTTTTGCTTTTCTTCACTGTGAGACCTGGCAAGCTCGGCTATCAGCTTTTGCAGTGAAAGTCCGCCCGCTAACCTTCTGCCTTCGCCGGCAAATAGCGGCATTTCTCTGCATTTACTTATTCTTTCAACAATGCCCTCTATTTCTCCGGACAATTCCACTTTATCCTCGTCTTTTATCAAAACAGCAATGTCTCCGGCTTTAATTTTTGCACTTTCGTCTCCCTTAAGAAGCCATTTTATTATCGACTTACAGTCTATATACCCTTGAGCACCTTCTCCCTCTTTACCCACAATTACCAGGTTTCCTTCACTATCCAGCAATGTTTCCGCAACTTCTCTTAAATCGGTATCCGGCGGAACTTGCGGCAGATTAATGTGTCGATCCTTAAAATCTTCCATTCAATCACACCTCTCCACCTATTTTTTGCCGTTCAGCTGGCTGTAAAAGACAATCCTGTTCTTTCCTCTTGCTTTAGCCTCATACATCGCGGCGTCTGCGAATTCTATGATCTCCTCCATACTTAAAGGGCGATTATCCGGATACACAGCAGCACCTATGCTGGCCGTAATTTTTATCCCGGCTTCTGTAAATACTTTATCTTCTATCCGCTTTCTTATCCTCTCCAGCGGCTTTTTCGCACCGCTGCCGTCCGTTTCTGGCAGCAATATGATGAATTCCTCTCCTCCATACCTCATTACCACGTCGCCATCCCTCAGGCTCTTCTTAATAATAGAACTTATTTCTTTCAGAAGTTCGTCTCCGACTATATGGCCGTAACCGTCATTAATTTCTTTGAAATTGTCGAGATCGAGCATTGCTATCGCAAGTGGTGTTTTTGTCGTCTGAGCATTCGCCCACAGCTTTGATAGCGTCTTTTCGATGGCAAGCCTGTTATAAAGGCCCGTCAGAGGATCTCTTTCGACACTCTCTTTTAAAGACAGAAGCAGGGCATCTGTCGCAATAAGTATCTGGGCGAGGAATTCCGTGGCCCTTTCTATATATATCCACTGGACCATATCATTGTCATTTCTTATATTAAGTACATCTTTCAAAACCTGGTTGTGGATATCCAGGAGGTTTGCCGCCTGGGCAGACGACTCGTCGAGCAGTTTTATCAGATTCTGGTAGGCCTCAAACAGCACGTCGTCTTGACCGCCCCTTAAAATGAACCTTGAAAGATAGTTTTTATACTCCCCAACAAAGCATCTTAAGTCATTCAAGGCCTCATCACCCCTCTTGCTATTAACACACTTGCATCAATCATCTTCTCTAATTGCAAAATCTCGCACTATTTTTTCAGCCGTTCCCTCAGGCACGACCCTAGTCTTCATCTTGCTTCCTTAAAAATCCTCCGACAATCTTATCTATCATAGGCACACCGGTCACATCGTCAATTACCACTTTGGCCCTGGTGGCAGCGGTGCTTTCAAGAAAATCCTACCACGCTTTCTTCTGTTCATCCTCTTTTGCCAGTTCCTCCACAAGTTCGCTGAGCATGCATGTTATACATGCTAATTTTACTATATTCTTCTACAAAAATCATCATGTTTTAACAATCTTTGTTTTACAATCTATATAGATTTGCATACCGAATAGATTTGCATACCGAAAATATTAAAAATAAAAAAACCTCGCATAGCGAGGTATTATCTTCTGAATATAATTTGTCTATAATTTTGAGTAGTTTTAAAAACATATAAGCTTAATTTTGATAAATCACCCTCATTTATAAGACTTTCAAGGTTTATCTTAAAATTCTATTGAGCAGTAATCTGAGTTGTCCCGCTTTCGGAGGCCTCAGGAGCGGGTTCTGAAGATGGTGTTTCGCCGGTGGAATTCGTCAAGTCCTGTTCATTATCATCGATGATTACGGTATTATTTTCTCCATCCCATTCTACATTGGAGTTAAAAGCTTGCATAATAAACCTTAAAGGAACTATGGTCCTGCCGTTTTGAATTCCCGCAGGCACATCCAGCTCGACTTCCTGGCCGTCAACAATGGCCGTTTTTGATTCTAACTGCAATATTACGGTTTTCCCATCCTTGGTTATTGTAACGGTTTTTGTTTCCTGGTCCCATTTAACTTCTGCTCCAAGTGCATTGACTACAGCTCTAACAGGGATTAAAACCCTACCTTCTTTTATTACGGGCGGCGTATCAAATTTCAGTTCTTCACCGTTTACAAAAACGCCAGTTGTATTATCATTTTGCTGTTTTTTAAGTTCGCGAATCTGCTTTAAGATTTCTTTTCTTTTTTCCTTATCCTTTAACGAATTCTTAAATTCCGATTTTAACTCCTGCAACCTTTCTTCAATTTGCAATTCACTTTCATCGCCTTGATTTTGGGTTTTGTTTTCGATCTCGTTTTTTACCTTTTCATTAAGTTTTAATTTATTCCCGTCCTCATTGTCGCTATTATTGATATCTTGATTATCGGTGATATCTTCATTATTTTCTATATCCTGACTTTTTTCCTGTTCCTCTTCTTCTCCGATTTGATTTTGTTCCTGATTTTGAATCTGGTTTTTCTCCAGGTGTTTAGTTTCACTCCCCTTAGCAAAGACCATAGAACTGCTTGTTAGGACAAGAAGAAACATCATAATTAAAGTTAAAAATTTTTTCATGGAAAATTCCTCCTCTTTTTTTTGTTATATATTTCCGCAACGTAAAATAAAAATTTTGGGGTAATTTGTCCTTTTTTCTTAAATTTTTTCCCTACAGGGTAACGTTCACCCAGTTATTATTAAAAAACTTTGCCATCTCTTCCACGGTCATGGCAACGGCTGCGTTTACATCTCCTGCTGCGGGATACATTCACTATTACTTTTTGTTAACTATTGGAGGAATTTCCAATTTTATGTCGAAATATATGAGGATGCTTATAAAGAGTTATTGAGGTGTTCCGGAACACAGTTTGACCCAAAACTTGTCAAAGTTTTTATTCCTTTAATAAAATCCATAGATTTACCTGAAAGAGAAGATTGGTACGAAGATGACAAATTATTGGATGAAATATATTCAAGCAGAGTGACTGTAAGTAGATATTTAAATAGCAGGATTTCCAGGAAGGATGAATGAGCATTTCCAAAAAAACCGACCGCGGTAATTTTTCCCGGGTCGGTTTTTAAATATAATCAGCATGCCGTTTGCTGTTTTTTGCCTTTTATCTGTCTGATGAGCTCCGGCACTACTTTGAAAAGGTCGCCCACTATGCCGAAGGTGGCCACCTTGAATATGGGGGCATCGGGGTCCTTGTTTATGGCCACAATATTTTCCGAGGTCTGCATGCCTGCCAGGTGCTGGATGGCCCCGGAGATGCCGCAGGCGATGTAGAGCTTGGGCCTTACGGTCCTCCCGGTCTGCCCCACCTGATGGGCATAAGGCATCCATCCGCTGTCCACTGCGGCCCTGGAGGCACCCACGGCTCCGCCCAGAAGTTCTGCCAGTTCAAAGAGCATGGAGAAATTTTCCGGGCCTTTCATGCCCCGGCCGCCGGATATTATGATGTCAGCATCGGCTAAATTCACCGTTCCGGCGGTATCGGGGATGAATTCCAGTATGTCAAGAAGCATATCCTGGGGTCCCGACACCGGCTGTACCTGGATAATCTGTACATCAGGATTTTTCACCGGCTCCGGCATGGCCATGACCTTTGGCCTTACGGTGGCCATTTGAGGCCTTCTGTTAGGAGATATTATGGTAGCCATGATGTTTCCGCCAAAGGCAGGACGGGTCTGCAGGAGCAGGCGCTTTTCCATATCCACAGAAAGTTCGGTGCAGTCGGCGGTAAGACCGGTCTTGAGCCTTGCAGCCAGAGCGCCGGCAAAATCCCTTCCCATGGTGGTGGCACCGATTAAGACTATTTCGGGCTTATATGTCCTGATTATATTTTCCGCTTCGGCCACATAGGTGTTTGTCTGATAATCCTTCAACCATGTGCTGTTGCAAACATATATTGTATCTACGTCGTACCGGGCCACTTCCAGGGCCATACTGTCTCCTTCGGCACCAATTAACATGGCTGAAAGGGATACTCCAAGATTATCGGCTATCTCTCTCCCCTTTCCCAGGAGTTCAAATGAAACGGAATGTATTTTCCCAAACTCATGCTCCACAAATACCATTACACCTTTATAGTCGAATATATCTTCGACTGTAGCCTTTTTTTCTTCCATCATAAGTGCTCCGGCGGGGCAGACATCCACACACTGGCCGCACAAAATACAACTTTCGGTAACCTCGGCCACACCTTCATCGTTTATTTTGATGCCGCTATAGGCACACACATCCACGCAGAGCCCGCAGCCGGTGCAGTTTTCTTTGATTACTTTTAGTGCCATATTCCGGCCTCCTTATAGATTGATTATATTCCTGCTGGTAAGCGCCTCTATGAGCTTTGCTACGGCCTCCGGCACTTCTCCCTGGATTATCTCGCCTCCCTGCCGGGGAGGTGGTGTAAAAATCCGGACCACCTGGGTAGGGGAACCATCAAATCCAAAATCCTTCGGGTCTCCTCCCAGGTCCTGCATGCCCCATACGGGAATCTCGGCCCTGGTGGCCTTCTTAATGGAAAAGATATTGGGTATTCGGGGCTGGTTGATGTCTTTAACCACGGTAATAAGGGCAGGAAGTGCGGTAGATACCACCTGGGTGCCGCTTTCTATAAGGCGCTCGGCAGTAATTTTTCTATTTTTTAGATTGATTTCCCTGATTTTGGAAACGTACGTTATCTGTCTCAGGTTAAGCCGCTGGGCTAGCCCCGGTCCCACCTGGGCGGTATCGCCATCGGTGGCCTGTTTGCCGCAAATGACTATATCAATATCCCCTAATTTTTTTATACCCAGTGAGAGAGTATAGGCTGTAGCAAGGGTATCCGAACCCGCAAAGGCCCTATCACTGAGGAGTACAGCTTTATCCGCTCCCATAGCCAGTGCGGTTTTCAGGGCTTCCCTGGCCTGGGGGGGACCCATGGATATCACCGTAACTTCACCGCCGTATCTCTCTTTCAACCTTATGCCCTCTTCTATGGCATACTCATCAAAGGGATTTACTACCGATTCCACTCCCTCTCGGATGAGGGTGCCTTTGATGGGATCCATCTGGACCCTGGCCTCGGTGCTGGGCACCTGCTTTATGCAGACAACTATTTTCAATCATATTCACCTCTTTTATGTTAATGTTCAAGGCCGGGCGTCAACCTCCCTTTAAATCTCCGGCAGCGGACTTAGTTTCTATACCAGAACTATATATTATTTTCCAATAAAGTTCGGCGTCCTTTTTTCCAGAAATGCCGCCACGCCCTCCTTCTTGTCCTGGGTGGTGCAGGCTAAGGCGAATAGGTAGGATTCGTGGGCGAGACCCTGTTCCAGGCCGAGATTTGCTCCCCGGTTCACGGATTCCTTGGCATATTGTATGGCAAGTTTGGGAAGGGCCTTTATCTTTTTTACCCATGCCGACACTTCTTCCATAAGTTTATCCTGGGGCACCACTTTGTTTACAAGGCCTATCCTCAAAGCTTCGCCAGCATCAATGATATCTCCAAAGAGTATCATCTCCAGTGCCTTGGCCTTCCCCACCAGTCTTGTAAGCCTCTGGGTGCCGCCGGCGCCGGGGATTATACCCAGCTTCACTTCCGATGCTGCGAATTTAGCATTTTCCGATGCTATTCTAAAGGTACAGGCCATGGAAAGCTCCAGGCCAGCCCCAATGGCATAGCCGTTGACGGCGGCGATAACCGGAATGTTCAAATTTTCGATGCGGCTAAAAAGCTCCTGGCGCTGTCTTGTGTGTTTGCGGCCGATAATGGCGTCTCTTTCCACCAATTCCCTTATGTCGGCGCCCGACATGAAGGCTTTGTCTCCAGCGCCGGTTATTACCACTGCCCGCAGTTCTTCATTCTTCTCGATCTGTGATATCACTTCCTCCAGTTCATCCACCAGCCTGTTGCTAAGGGCATTCCTCACCTCCGGGCGGTTTATGACAATATAGGCCACGCCATCCTCTTGCTTATACGCTAATAGTTGATAATCCATTATAATCATCTCCTCTCCAAGCAGGAAACTTTCCTCTTTAATCTTACTTAACGAGCGATGGAGCCTGAGGCAATCTCTTTAGGGTGGCTGCCAACCGGTTCAAGGCCTGACTGGATTAATTTTCGGAAAATTACATAAGTGAATAAGTGAGTGCCTGGCACCTAAAAGGCGGATATCCCCAAATCCTTGTTGGCTATAATGAGCTTCTGAATCTGGCTTGTTCCTTCATAAAGGGTATTTATGCGGGCATCTCTGTAGTATCTTTCAATGGGGAATTCCCCGGAAAATCCATACCCACCAAAGACCTGCAGCGCCTTGTAGGCTACACGGTTTACCATCTCACTGCAGAAGAGTTTCGCCACACAAACTTCCCTGGTATTGGGGACTCCTTTATTTTTAAGATGCCCTACCCGGTATACCAGAAGACGGCCGGCTTCAATATCCACTATCATGTCGGCGAACATCTCCTGAATGAGCTGATGCCCGGCGATGGGCTTTCCAAACTGAACCCTCTCCAGGGCATACTTTTTTGCCACATCATAGCAACCCTGGGCAAGGCCCACACATCCCGCAGCCACGGTATAGCGGCCAAAGTCCAGGGCGCTCATGGCCACCTTGAATCCCTTGCCTACTTCTCCCAGGACATTTTCTTTGGGAACCCTAACATCGGTCATAATCAGTTCGGCTGTATTTGATGACCTCAGGCCCAACTTCTGATGGATGTCCCTGGTGGAAAACCCGGGAGTCTTTGTATCCACAATAAATGCCGTAATTCCCCGGGCCCCGGCGTTTTTATCGGTCTTGGCGAATATCAGGGCAATGTCCGCAACTCCTCCGTTGGTTATCCACATCTTGTTCCCGTTTATAATGTAGCTGTCGCCATCTTCCACCGCCGTGGCCTGCATGCTCACGGCATCGCTGCCGGAATTGGGCTCCGTGAGGCCGAAACATCCAAGGATTTCGCCGGAAGCCAGGCGCGGCACATATTTTTTCTTCTGTTCCTCGTTGCCCCATTTCAATACGGTAAGGGCCACCAGCGATACCTGCACCGAATAAATGCCTCTTACCGAAGAGTCCACTCTCCCCAGTTCTTCCGCCACCATGGCATGGGCTATATAGTCAAAACCTCCTCCGCCGTATTCCTCGGGTATTACGGTGCCGAATATGCCCAGTTCTCCCATCTTTTTCACTATATCCCACGGAAATTTTTCCTCAAGGTCGTTTTCCGCAGCAAAAGGAGCAATCTCCTTTTCTGCAAATTCCGCCACCATATTTTTTATCATCTGCTGTTCTTCGGTAATGTCAAAATTCATAATTACGCCTCCAATCCAAATTTTTTAGTATCAATATCCCATAAACATATCGATGATGGTCTTCGATGGCAAATGGAGCGCAGAACTAATTGCTGAAAGGTCAGGTGTCATGCTATCACAACCACTGAAAGTTTAACAACACTATCAATATTTATAAAAACCCCGCCCGGTCTTGCGGCCCAGGTGCCCGGCCCTTACCATTTTTTTCAGGATATAGGGGGGACGGTAACGTGGATCTCCGAATTCCCTGTAGAGGGTTTCGGTCTTGGCAAGATGTATATCCACGCCTATCATGTCTATAAGTTCCAGTGGTCCCATGGGAAGGTTGGCCCCCAGTTTCATTGCGGTGTCGATTTCCGTAGGATCGGCCACTCCTTCTGAATAGACATTGACCGCCTCATTTAAAAGAGCTGCCAGTACTCTGCTCACAATTCCGGCAGGTGATTCTATTTTTGTCACTATGGGCGTTTTCCCCAGCATCTCCGCCAGGGCACGGGTCTTCTCCACCGTCTCCGGAGCCGTATCAAGGCCCGGGATTATTTCCACCAATTTCATGATTACTGGCGGATTAAAGAAATGCATGCCTATAACCCTGCCTTTTTCTCTGGTAGCACTAGCAATTTCACTGATGGAACAGGCGGTGGTGTTGGTAGAAAGGATAACTTCGGAACCAAAATGCCTGTCCAGTCGTTCAAAGACCTGTTTTTTGACTTCTACATCTTCCACCACCGCCTCAATGACAAAATCCACCCCTTCATATGCTTCTATTTCCGTTCCGCCTGAAATCCTGGACATGATGGCATCCGCTTCTTCAGCGGTCATCTTGCCCTTTTCGACCCTTTTATCAAGGCCCGTTTTTATCCTGGCTATGGCCTTATCTACAAGAGATCTCTCCACATCGATGAGCACCGCTTCAAACCCCTGCTGGGCGCAGGCTTGAGCTATACCATGTCCCATGGTGCCTGCCCCAACCACCATTATCTTTTTAAATTCCATGATAAACCCTCCTTACTATAATCCTTCGCTGGATTTTTTATGGATGTTCACTTTTTGAACATCCTGTAGCCTGCTTGCAAATATCCTCCATGATAAAATTCCACTTTAATCTAGCTCATTCTCTCTATTATCATAGCTTCTCCCTGACCGCCGCCCACACAGAGGGTAACCATACCTATATGTTTATTCTCCTGCCTGAGGGCATTTATCAGGGTGGTTACGAGTTTTGCTCCGGTGGCGCCTATGGGATGGCCCAGGGAAATAGCTCCGCCGTAAATATTGGTCCTTTCCATATCCAGGTCCAAACTTCGTGCCACCGCCAGCACCTGACCGGCAAAGGCTTCATTTAGTTCTATAAGGTCTATATCCTTGAGAGTCATGCCGGCTTTTTGTAAAGCTTTAGGAACCGCCTCTACGGGACCTATACCCATATGGGTTGGGTCTACTCCCCTCTGACCGTGGGCCAGGATTTTGGCCAGAGGCCTTATTCCCATGGCTTTGGCCCTTTCCCCGGCCATCAGTACCAGTGCCGCAGCCCCATCGCACAGGGCTGAACTGGAACCCGCTGTTATGGTGCCGTTTTCCTTGAAGACCGGAGGAAGCTTTGCTAGAGCCTGTATTGAAATATCACGCCTCGGAATTTCTTCGCTGGCAAAAACTGCGTTGGGGTTTTTCTTATCACCAATATTTATGGGTAAGATCTCATCCGTAAATTTCCCGTTATCCATGGCAGCAATTGCTCTTTTATGGCTCATGAAGGAATATTCATCCTGCTCTTCTCTGGTTATGCCATATTCCTCCACCAGCACTTCGGCAGTAGCCCCCATCATCATGCCCGCTAGAGGACACATGAAACCATCCTGATGGAGGTGGTCCTGAAGTTCTCCCGCACCGAGCCTGTACCCCCACCGGGCTTCAGGAAGGAGATACGGTGCCCTGCTTGCCATCTCCCCTCCCCCCGCCACCACTACATCCGCATCCCCCGCCCTTATGGCCTGGGCAGCCAGCGCCACGGATTTCAACCCCGAAGCGCACCTTTTATTTACCGTAAAAGCCGAGGTACTCACGGGAAGGCCGCTTTTCACAGTCACCAGCCTTCCCAGATTGGGACCAACTCCTGCCTGCCATGCATTGCCCCATATTACTTCTTCCACCATTTCCTTCTCAATGCCCGCTCTTTTCACGGCTTCCGCAATCACCGCACTGCCCAGTTCTACGGGAGTTTTTTTTGAAAGGCTCCCTCCGTACTTGCCGCAGGCGGTCCTCACGGCGCTAACAATAACCACTTCACGCACGATACCACCCCCATATTTTTTATGAAACCGGCACAAAAGCCCTATTAAACGGACCCATGCACCGGTACTGATTGATAATATCATGTAGCAATACACGTGCCAGCAAAAAAATAAGCCCTCGCCGGGCTTCTTGGTGTTTTTCATGTTCATTTTATTAACATGTTGTTCATTTTTTTAACATCGTTTCATTTGTGCAAAAGAATTTTTTAGAATAACCTTGCTCACACTGTGGAATATTATATTCTGTATTTGAAAAAATTTAAACAGGAGGTTTTTTTATGGCTGCAAACCTTGGAGCTCATGAAGTGATGGAACTGCATGAAGTACTTTCAGACACTATTACCAGTATTAACACCGTCCAGCTATACAGCGAACACTGTAAGGACCCGCAATTAAAAAGCATAGTCACCAGGCAGCTTGATTTTATGACCAGTGAATACAACAACATGATATCGGCCATCAATCAGGCGGGTGTCCAGGAGGCTATACCTTACAGGGCCAATACCAATTTTTCACCGACTTATGGTCTGAGAAGTCCTTCTCCGGCAACTCCCAACCCATCGGCCAAGCAGGTGGATGACCGCGATGTAGCTTCTGCCCTCATGGGTATCCACAAGACCGGAGCATCAAAGAGAATGATGGCCTCCCTGGAATGTGCCAATCCCGAATTTCGCCGGATGCTCATCCAGGGCGCCATCAACTGTGCCGACCAGGCCTATGATGTATGGCAGTATATGAACAGCCGCGGCTATTACCAGATTCCAACCATGCAGCAGAATACTACCAACACCATGATGAACATGTACCAGCCCGCAGGTCAGGGTGCGGGATTTACCATTTAGTACAGATACATTAGCCTTTATTGAATAGGCGATTACGTCCTCTCATACCACCAGATATGCTGGTCCGTATCCGGCGGTTCACCCAGCATCACGAAGCCTCTTATAGCATTCGATTAAGCAAGTCAAGCCCTGGGATTGCCAGCAGGCATTGCCCAGGGCTATGTTCATTGGTTCATTGACCATTGCCACAGCTCTTCAGTTAATTAGCAAATTTTATGTTGTCACAAATATGTAGACAATCCAATTTTTTTATTTTATAATGAGGTCAAATATAGTAAAAATGGCGGATGAAAAAAGAAAAGAGGTTGTATAAATGCGTATTTTGCTTGTGGGTGTTTCATGTGTGGGAAAAAGTACAATAGGCAAGCTGTTGGCGGAAAAACTGGGGTATAAATTTTTCGATTTTGATTTCGAAGTCGAAAAAAGAATGGGCGAACATATTTCGTCGATTAAAAACAGAACGCTTAGTGAACATGGATATCGTGAAGAAGTAAAGCATATTTTGCGGGATATTTTATCGGAACATAAAGATGATATTGTTATTGCCATGCCGCCCAGCGGTTTATTTCATAACTATTATGCAATCATAAAGAAGCATCCGGATGTATTGACAATTGCACTGAAGGACAAGGCAAAAAATATTGTGGAACGCCTTACATTTTATGATGATGAATCAAAACCAATATACAATGTGGTCAACGAGGATAATAAGCATCTCTACTATGAAGATGTTAAAAAAGATATAGAGTATTTTGGAAGAACATATAATAAAGCCAAGATGCAATTTAATCTTAACGGTATGAATGCGAATGACAGTGCGGATGCATTAATTCAAGTCATAAAGCAATATATTGAAAAACATGATTTAATGAAATCGACAAACGATGACTGAAGCAGGTTGTTATGGTCAAAGTTCAACTTCTAAAAATTAATAAGGATGAAATTCCTCCCGCTGAGCCTAAAGTCATTGAGAGCAAAGGTGAAGCGCCAAGACAATATGGATACTATGATGATGACGAATATATGTGATTTCAGCCATGATACCATTCCGTCCTAAAATGTATCAAAACCGCTTCGGCGGTTTACCAAGCTTTACGAATTTCCTGATATCTCTTTGCTAAACTCACGAGCCCTTGTCAATATACATGCTAAAAGCCGAGGAATTTTCTCTTCCAGAGTCTTTCCGCTGGGCTCTTTCTACTTTTATTATATCTGCTTTATAGATTATAGATCCTTCATCAATTTTACCTATATCAGAGTTATCTATATCTTTCCAGCATATGATGGCCGTTTTTATGGTCCGTCGCCTTTTATCAATGCTTTTATCAAATCTTGCGGCTCAACCCTGCCCCTCGCTCATCCTGATCAGGGCGTTGTCGTAATACATCAATATGCTGCTATCTTCCTGAAGGATGCTGTCGGGGAGCCTTTCGCCTATCTTCACTATGGTGCTGTAGTCTTTGTCGCGCCAGCACTTTTTAAACCCCGCCCAGCCCGCCGTGTATAGGGTAATCAAGGTTGAACGAATATGAATTCGCCTGTCTCGATGTTGTGTACACCAATCCTGTTATCGTATCTGTCAAATGGATATCTGAACGCCAAAAACTGCAACAGCAAATCTATCTGATCCTTTAAAACATCGGCCTGTGTTGCGTTCTCAGGCTGAGCACAACTTGTATCAAATCCGAGAATGTCCAGTTCTTTCAGCAGCATGTCAAAATGATGGTATTTTGCTTCACCAGTTGAATACAGTGAGCGCATCTGTGAAATAATGTCACAAAGGTTTAAGTAATCTTTTGTTTTTTTTCTTTTTGCATGCTTATATCTCTTTGTATCAACAAGCAGCAAAAAAGGTCTGATTAATTCATGCCTTGAGGTTTGCTTCATATGTTCATCATAAAACAAAATGCTTGCCCTCAGAACCCTGTACATAAAATCCCTCTTCTCACATATCGAACATTTCCCTGAACTTTTTCAGATTTGTCAAATATCTTTGCTTTCTATCATCATATACGATGTTTTCAACTGTTTCCTTTATGCACTGGTTCAATAATACCTTATCTATATTGCCGATGATTGCTTTTATATCATCGATATCTTTTTGCGAAAGACGATCGATTTTTGATGCAATAATATCTTCTTTAGAAAATACATAAACCGATATATTTTTGAATCCTTCCAGCTTTATAGCCCTCTCGACATAATTTTTAGGAATTGCTGCAAAATAATTTGTCATTTCACATATAATCCGCTATTTTTATTCTCCTCTTGCAATTATATTTTATCATAAACTTATCAAATGAAAAATAAGTAGTTACTATCTATTGAAAAACACTGTTTTAAATCTTACTCTTGTCACGCTACATATTGATAACCTTCAGAAGCCACATTACCAAAGTATTAAATATTCCATTGATTTTATCATTATATTTCTCTATAATTATCATAGTAGCCGTTACGTCCTAAGCGTTTGTGTTACTGGCTTGACCAAACACTTAAGGTTATTAAACCATTCGGTTCCGGTGAGCAAGTCACCGATTTTATTATTGAGGGATGGCTACTATCCTTATTTTTTGATTGCAGCTTTGCTGTGGTACGTTATAATATAGGGAAAACTAATAATTTGGGAGGATAAAAATGGACAGGCAGAAGGCAATTGAAATCTTGAATGAGTATTTACATACTGACCATCTGGTAAAACACTGCTACGCTGTGGAAGCAGTGATGAGGGCACTGGCCCGGAGGCTTGCTCCGGACAAAGAAGACGAGTGGGGTATAGCGGGGCTGCTGCATGATTTAGATGCGGACATGGTGGATTACAGGACTTTTCCCGAGCAGCACGGGCCGAAAGCCGTCGAGATTTTAAGGAGCATCAATTTTGGCAATGAGGAAATGTATCATGCCATCCTGGCCCACAACCAGGCTACCGGCACTGAGATAAAAAACAGTTTCGACCGGGCACTGTATGCAGCAGATCCCATAACGGGATTTATCACCGCCATAGCCCTGGTGTATCCTGATAAAAAGCTTTCCAGCGTCAAGGTGAAATCCATTACCAAGAGGATGAACGAACTGCGCTTTGCGGCCGGTGCCGACCGGGATGCCATGCGTTCCATAGAAAAGGTAGGAATCCCCTTTGCAGAATTTGCGGAGCTTTCGCTCAAAGCCATGACCGAAATTGCAGATGTTCTAGGATTATAGCCCCTTGAGTTGATTGCTCATTTTTCACGCCATCCTGCTGCCAGAGTCCTAGTAGAATTCAGCACTGCCAGCAGGGCCACGCCCACATCGGCAAATACAGCCTCCCACATGGTGGCGATGCCTGCAGCTCCCATAGTCAGGAAAATCCCCTTAATACCCAGGGCCAGAGCGATGTTTTCTATGACGATTTTCCTTGTATGGCGGGCTATCTTAATGGCATCCGCCACCTTTGAAGGTGCATCCTCCATGATTACCACATCGGCAGCCTCTATGGCGGCATCGGAACCCAAACCGCCCATGGCCATGCCCACATCGGCCCGGGTGATGACCGGTGCATCGTTTATACCATCGCCCACAAAAGCCACCCTGCGGCGCCGGCCGCCTTCCCCGACCTGGATGTGTTCCAGTTTTGCAACCTTGTCCTGGGGCAAAAGATTTGCGAAATACTCGTCAACTCCGATTTCTTTTGCGGCAAGCTCCGCTGTCTTTTCGTCATCGCCGGTGAGCATCACCGTATGTTTTATTCCCAGAGCCTTCAGGCGCTTTATGGCCGCTGCTGCATCAGGCCTCACCTCATCGGATATAACGATGTATCCCGCATACTTGCCTTCCACCGCCACATGCACAGCGGTGCCGGAGATCTGCGGTACCTCGCACGCTATGCCTTCTCTTTCCATCAACCTCTCATTTCCCGCCAGCACGGTGTTTGCCCCTACCCGGGCCTTGATGCCGTAGCCTGCGATCTCCTGATAATCTTTCACGGCCGATGTTTCAAAGGCCGCACCAGTGGCTTTAAAAGCCTCACGGATGGATTTGGCTATCGGATGGTTGGAATGGATTTCGGCCAGGGCTGCAAACCTGAGTATATCTTCATCCGAAAAACCATTCTTTGCCTGAACCTGCGATACCTTGAAAACACCTTTTGTAAGGGTGCCGGTCTTATCGAACACTACGGTATCCACCCAAGTCAGGACTTCCAGGAAGTTGGCCCCTTTCACCAGGATACCCCGGCGGGAAGCCCCGCCTATGCCTCCGAAATATCCCAGAGGTATAGATACTACCAGGGCGCAGGGGCACGATATGACCAGCATGGTCAGCGCCCTGTAAAGCCATTCCGAAAAGGTGGCTTTCGGCACTGCCAGCGGAGGGATTATGGCTATAGCTGCCGCAGCAAACACCACCACCGGAGTGTAGTAGCGGGCAAATTTCGTGATGAACTGCTCGGTCCTGGCTTTCCTGGCGGCGGCGTTTTGTACAAGGTCCAGAATCTTAGATACCGAGGATTCACCGTAGGTTTTTTCCACCCTCACTTCCAGAAGCCCTTCGGTGTTCACCATGCCCGAAAGCACCCTGACGCCAGGCTCCACCCTGCGGGGCACCGGCTCTCCGGTAAGGGCCGACGTATCCATGAAGGAGGAGCCAGAAACAACCTGGCCGTCCAGCGGCACCTTCTCCCCCGGCTTCACCACAATCACCTGACCGACCTTTACACTCCGGGGGTGCACCTTTTCAATGCCATCTCCCAGCTTCAGGTTGGCATAATCGGCCCTTATATCCATAAGGGCTTCAATGGAACGCCTGGAGCGGTTCACAGCCAGAGTCTGGAAATACTCTCCCACCGAGTAAAACAACATGACCCCCACCGCCTCGGGAAGCTGGTGGATGGCAAAAGCACCTGCAGTGGCTAAAGTCATAAGAAAGTTTTCATCAAAAATCCGGCCCCTGGAGATGTTGCGTGTAGCGGTATATAACACCTCCCAACCTGCCGCAAGATATGCCGCAAGGAAAATGGCATACTCTAAAAATTCAAACCTCCCGTGAAGCCGGGGACCTGCTAATGTTCCCATGACAAGAAGGATTGCCGAAGAAAAAATATATAAAAGCTTCTTTTTTTGTTCGCCTGTCATAACTTCAGATTCCTCTTTATCATCCCCAGAGCTTTCTGGAACGAGTTCAACATCGGGATCGACCCTTCGAAGGACTTCCGCAGCCGCTTCTTCATACCTGGGGTCCAGATCCACGCTTTTACTGATAAAATTTACGCAAACCTCCGAAAGTCCTTCAATTTTTCTCAGTTCCCTTTCAACCTTTGCAGCACAATTAGGGCAATCCAGGCCTTCCAGTCTGTATACCAAGATTTCTCCCCCTTCCCGCCGAAAGTTTTATTTCATCATTTGAATAAATGTTCAAATGTTATCCTGATTTTATTTTACCACATGATGACAAAAAGGGCAATAAAAAAGTTCGCATTGGCTATAAACAAAACTGTCAATAATTGCTGATGGTCTTTATGCCTGCGGCCCCGTTATCACAACATGCAGGAACTACGGTTGGGACTATATGATAGTATTGAAGGAAGACAGCATGCCTGCAGTCTGGAAAGAAGCCCTGGCATTGATGAAAATAAACCCTGAAGACCGCATAAGATGTCATTGGGGAAACCGTGAGCAGGTCTATTCATGGGGAATGTGATTGAATATGAATATATGGCAGAAAAAGTGAAAAAGAAGGAAATCCTCAATGTAGTCATCTGCTATGAAACCCGGAAGGAAGACCACTCAAGAACTGCAATAGAAAAAGAAGAAAAACATACACGTTATGCCTGGTTATCATCACGTCAAATCAATCATAAGAACAATCTAACGCTTGCATGTGAAGGTTCTGTGCTGGATAAGAATCGGATTAAAGAAGCAAGAGAAAAGAAATTTATGTGGAAATTGGAGCTTGTGGCATAAAAAAATATATAACCGTTGAAAAAATAAAAAGTTCAATCTAGGTCGGTAGTTCCGGCTTTTTGGCATGCCTGTATTTTTATTGTGCTCCTTAATTCAGGAGGCAATTTATACTTCATTTGATAATGGATGTGGACTTATGGTGGAATTTCAACCTTCATAGTCTAAAAAAATGAATTTATATAGGGTAGAATTCCTGAAAAATAATTTTCGCGCATCAGCTCTGAATAATGAATTAAACAGTTGACTTAATGTGTGGAATTTGTGGTATCCTTGCCTTGCGTTTTGTTGCTCCTTTATATTAGGGATTTGGGCAAGGACTACCCCATATCTCTATTATAAAGGATAGTACAGGCTTTTCTTGATTTTTCTCAGTTTTATTTAATTTTCTTTGCTGTTTTATAGTTGACAAATGAATTTTTTATTTATGCAACGCTAGTGATTTTTTCTAAAAAGCCTATCAAAAAACGTAAATTTTAGTAGATAATAATTCCTATGACTGCCGAAAGTGCGATAACTATAAGAGGGTTTATTTTGAATAAATATAGCCCAATGAAAACCCCTGATGCTACCAAAAAATCCTTAATACTTGAAAAAGAGCTTTTCGCTACAGAATACGCTGCCTGGATTATAAGGGCAATGACCGCAGGCCTTACCCCTTTAAAAAAGGCGTTCAGGAGTGGAAGATTGCGATACCTAAGGATGAGGAGGGCAAGAATCATTATAATAATAAATGACGGTGCAGTCACTCCTAATGTTGCGGCTACAGAACCCCAAAAACCTCCCACCTTATAACCAACGAATGTGGCCGAATTTATGGCTATTGGGCCAGGAGTCATTTGGGAAATGGCAATAACATCGAGAAATTCTTTCATGGGGAGCCAGTGATGTATTTCAATAATCTCTTTTTCTATGAGGGGGATCATGGCATATCCGCCGCCGAAGCTGAAAGCTCCGACCTTGAAGAATGCACAGAATAGCATAATATAAATCATTTTTCATCGCCCCCTTGTTCAGCTCTTGCTCTCTCCAACACAATCCCGGCAAGGCCAGAAATCAATATGACCAGTATGGGATGAATATCCAGCACTATCAATGCAAAGAGGGCGATTACCGCTATAGCAATACCCGTTTTATCCCTGAATGCCGCTTTCCAGAGATTGATGGCGGCTGCGAGTATCAGCACCACGATAGCCGGGTATATACCCTTAAAAGCTCTTTCCACATACTTATTGGATTTCATGTCCGCATAAAACATAACGACCAACAGGATGATGAGAAAAGATGGCAGCACTGTCCCCAGTGTAGCAATTACCGCTCCTAAAAGACCTGCCAGTCTGTAACCTATGTATATGGAGGAGTTAATGGCAACAGCCCCAGGAGCCGATTGGGTGACGGCAATGATGTCCAGAAATTCCTCTTCCTTTATCCATTTTTGTTTGTCAACCATCTCCACCTTCATTAACGGGATCATGGCAAATCCACCTCCCAGGGTGAAGGCTCCGATCTTAAAAAAAGCCCAGAACATAAGCAAAGTTTCCTTGGGGGAAAGTTTTTTATTCAAGCACTCCACCGCCTATTTCATTTATTACTGATATTATCACTGAATAGTTTGCACGGCCTTTTATTATCACTATTTTTTGAAGTAAAGTTAGTAAAATATGGCAATTTTACTAAAGGTATATTCTTGTCGAAAAAAGGGTTATGTGCCGACCTACCTTTACTACTCTATTCAATTAGTTAAATCAACCTTAATTTGTTCGAAGAAAGCAACATACTTAATTTGTAAAGTCTCTCGCTACTATATTCGAAAAACTCCATATAAGACGTGCAAAAAAAATTTAAATGAGGTTTACCATCTACGAACGGCTCTCTGTATCGCCTACATCCTCCACGGCAAAGAGTAAACCACTTGCACTCCCGACACTTGGGATCAATATGTTTTGATACCTCTATAAATTTCTTGCCCGCTTCCGAATTTTTCAACTCATCCGGATCCTTATCTTTAATGTTTCCCAGATACCACTCATCAGTAACGTAAAAATCACAAGGATATGTGCTGCCATCGGCTTCTACTACAAACTGGCATGAGCACCGGCCCTGCATCCCACATGCTTCGGGCTTATATCCCATTACAATTCTCACCAGATTGTCAAAAAATCTTATACTTACTTGCTCCCCGTTAATAACATCATTATACCATCGGTTGAAAAGTGTTTTTAAAAATTTTGCATATTTATCAGGCGTTAATGAATGTTGGAAACTACCCGGTTTTACATCAATAGGATCCAAGCATGGGATAAACTGTAGATAGCGGAAATCGTGCTTTTTAAAAAAGTTGTATTCCTTGTCAGCATGGTCGGCCACGTATGCATTGACCACAGAAAGTATATTAAATTCAACGCCATATTTATTAAAAAGGTCGACTGTTTTCATTATGGCATTGAAGGAACCTTTGCCGTCTGGATCAACTCGGTTGGCATCGTTTATGTCTTTTGGGCCATCAAGGGAAATTCCTACAAGAAAGTTGTTATTAGCCAAGAATTTTGCCCATTCGTCATCTATCAGCATTCCATTGGTCTGAAGTGCATTGTTTATCTTGATTCTCTTATAATTATATTTTTTTTGGCACTCTAGAAGTTTTTCATAGAATTTAAGTCCTACGATAGTAGGTTCGCCGCCTTGAAACGCAAATGTACATTCATGCTCTGCATAGTCTAGGAACTTTTTGACTATTATCTCCAGAGTTTCCGTATTCATGATGCCGTAAGATTTTATATTTCTTGTCTCGGCAATAGACTGGTAAAAACAGTATTTACATCTGAGATTGCAATTACTTGATGCTGGTTTAATCAGTAAACTCAGTGGTGGCATATTGCTTCATACCTTTAATTCTCTTTATTTTATTTTGCGGCACCCTTTTTTAAAAACATGCCTACAAGCCCGAAAACAATATCACTAGAATAGGTGAATATCGTATTAAACTATCTACCTAAACTTACATAATCACCTTCATCCTTGGAGCTCGCTTGTTTACTTTCTTTTTTATTAACTTTCCACTCTTTTTTTATAGGAATTTCACCTTCTAAAATAATATCTTTAGTAGCTTCCAAATGTTTTTCCAATTTTTCTTTTAACTGTATTTTTATATTTTCATACCTTGGATCTTCAATCACATTGTTCCTTTCTCCAACATCAAAATATAGATCATATAAAGCTTCTTTATATTTCACTTGCTCACTTAAGCCATTCTTTAGAAGGAAATCTTTGGATAAAGATTCATCGATGTTAGACTCATTAATCTTTAAATATGAAGTATCATAGTACTTTATAAATTTATATCTTTCTGTACGCACACAACGAATAGGTTCATATGAAGTATGAAAATTTACTTCGGCAAACACTTCATTTCTAGTTGGGGCCTCATGATCTTCAAAAGATTTTGCAAAACTTATTCCTTCAAGATAATTTGGCTTTTGTAGCCCTAGTAAGTCACATAAAGTTGGAAATACATCGATATTAGATATCAAGTTATCTACTACCGCCCCTTTAGTATTTGAGTTGGGGACTCTTATAATTAAACTTACTCCAATTCCACTATCAAATAATGTACACTTGCTAAATGGATTTGCAAGTCCATGGTCAGTTGTAAATATAATTATTGTATCTTCATATAATCCATTTTCCTTCAAACTTTGAATAACCTTTCCAAAACATATATCCGCACTCTTAGCGCTAGTCATATATCGTGCATGATCTCTTCTGGTTGCAGGATTGTTTGGGAGAGGATATGGTGGCTTTACCATATTTTCGTTTATCTCATCATCTATTATATCAGGATATCTGCGGTGTGTAGCGTACATTCCATAGGATATAAAGAATGGTTTTCTCTTATCATAACTATCTAGCCATTTGCTCAGTTTATCCGCATTTTTTTGATCCCAAATGATTAAATCCTCTTGTCTATACCCACTATTACTACAGGTTATATCTTCCTTATATCCGATTATATTAGCTCCTGCTTCATGATCCAAATACGACCCTGCTTCATGTTGAATACCGCATAATACGGTATGGAAGCCATTATTATTTAAATAATTTACCAAATGCTTACTATAATCCATTGTAAATCCACGATGAGCCAATCCAAGCATACCATTTTGATGGGGATATGTTCCTGTAAGCAATGCTGCTCTTGATGGAGAACATGTTGGAGATACAGTATAACATTGTGTAAAAATTGTTGCATCAGTAGCGAATTTTTTTAAATTAGGTGTAGGGACATTATATCCATAAGGAGACAACACCCTACCCGAGTCATGTGTGTGTATATATATAACATTCATATTATGCAACTCCTGATACCTTCTTTCTCAGTTATTGGTAAAATTCCTCAATATTTAACCTCTACTATTTCATTCTCGCCACATTCCACAATCCGATTTTCTTTTAATATTTTAAAACTTGCTTTTTCCTGTGCCAATACTATTACATCACAGGAAAAACCTTTGGCTTTAATCAATTCAAAATCTACTTCCATAAGCAAATCTCCTTTTTTTACTTCCTGACCTACCTGACAAAATGGTTTAAATCCCTCTCCCTTTAGATTTACAGTATCCAAACCAATGTGGATTAAAATATCCGGGCCATCATAATTCTTTATCCCAATAGCATGAAGCGTTGGAAATATTAATAGTATTTTACCATCTACCGGCGAAATAATTTTCCTATCCTTTGGTTCAATAGCAAACCCATCACCTAAATATCTATTTGCAATACTTTCATCTTTTACCTTATCTAGACTTTTTAATACGCCTTTTGCAGGTGATACAAATTTTAATTTATTCTTCTTAAATATTGAAAAAAACATATGTTTCTCCTTTTCTTTCTGCTAATTGGCACTGTTTCAGTGCCAATTAGCAATGTAAAAATAAATGTAAAATTAACTTAGTGAATTTATATATTCATCTATTTCAACACGAATTAAATTTACAGCGGGACCATATATAACTTGAACATTATTGCCTCTAATGATAGTATTATGAGCTCCTGTTTTCTTTAAAGCATCTATATTAACTTCTGCTATTTTCTTTACATTCACCCTAAGTCTTGTCGCACAATTATCGATATCATTAATATTATTCATGCCGCCTAAGGCAGCTATGATATCTTTAGCTTGACCACTTTGATATGACGATTTAATACTCATTTCATCATCTTCATTGTCACCTTCACGACCGGGTGTCTTAGCATTTAACTTTATAATCAGGAATTTATATAAGAAGTATGTTACTATGGCAAACGGTATGCCCAAAATTATAATCCATATAAACCCTGTTTTGCTATTGCCCTGGAATACTCCAAATAGTAAGTATTCTATAAGGCCTGCTGAAAATGTAGAACCAATGGTAACTCCAACTATAGCAGTAGCTAAGAATGATAATGCAAATAATATTGCTTCTCCTGCAAATAGTATTGGATTAGCAAATAGCAAAGCAAAAGATATTGGCTCCGTTACTCCGGTAATAAAAGAAGTTAATGCTATTGATATGATAAAACCTGAAGTCTGTTTACGCTTTTTCTTATCAGAAATTGAGTGGTACATCGCTAGACATATAGCTGGCAGTGTGAATAACATATGGATATAACGCCCGCTATTGTATAATGCGATATTTCTGAAAAAGTGCGTAGTATTAGGGTCAGCTAATTGAGCTAAAAATATGTTCTGCCATCCTTGTACCGTTTTGCCGGCAACTATTGCAGTACCACCGGCAGCAGTCGTCCAAAAAGGCAAATAGAATACATGATGTAATCCAAAAATATATAATGTTCTTAGCACTAGTCCATAAATAAATGCCCCAAAAATTCCTAAATGAGAAGCGAAAGTCCCAAAGGCGGCGATTGCATTTCCTATTGCTGGCCATACAAAGAACATAATAACACCAAAAACTCCACCTACTATGGTAGTAATTATTGGTACACTCCTGGATCCTCCAAAGAAAGCTAAATATTCCGGTAACTTCAATTTGTAGAAATTATTATGCACCCAGGCTGTATATATACCAGCGAGCACACCCCCGAATACACCCATTTGAAGTGTCATTATACCAAATTGTGCCCCTTGGCCAAGCGATCTTGGATCAACTCCTTGTCCTGGTAACTGATTCGTAACGGCCAGCAATGCATTAATTGTTGTAATTAATACAAAGTATCCTACAACTGCAGCAAGGCCAGCTGTACCCTTATCTGCTTTCGCTAATCCCACAGCTATGCCTACAGCGAATATAAGTGGTAAAGCAGCGAAAACACTATTACCTATAGCATTTAAAATTTTAAGAAAAGCTTGTAGTGTCGGTGAGGCAAGCACTGGATATGCCTTGACAACCGCACCATTTGTTAAGGCTGAAGCTATACCTAAGAATAGCCCTGTAACCGGCAAAATTGCGATTGGCAACAGAATGGCTTTACCCAATTTTTGCGCTAGCCCAAATGCTTGATTACCGAGTTTGCTGTCTTTAATACCCATAATACCCCTCCTAATAATAATTGACATTTTTGGTAAACTAATTCTCAAGCCCTCTTAAGAAGACTATTATTTTCCAGATCACCTCCCTATATTGCTATGTAGATTTTCGGAAACTCAGTTTCCTTTATTATCAAGCCCTCTCAAGAGGGCAATTATTTTTTTACCTCCACTTTTCTTCGTTGCGTAAATAAATGAATTTTGTATGTTTAAATAGATATAATGCGAATAAGATATTTAAATCAAATTATACATCTTAAATAGGACTTGACATTTTTGGATCGCCCCCATAATTGAAGTGGATGGTATTTTTTACCATTACTTCTAATAAATGAGGGTGATTCTTTTATGCTTATTAAATGTTCTTCTCATGTTGAGTTTAAACAGTTTTTACAAAAGCAGGTCCCGCTGCTATGGGCTGTTGATTCAAAAAGGATTATGTCTTTCTCCGGGTCTTTGACTAAGGTCTGGTTTTTGAATCTGGACCCTGCTATTCATTTGTTGTCTCAGCGTTTTTCTTCTATTGGTCGACCTGTTAAATATGATCCTGTGTGTATTTTAAGGTCT
>DUMA01000044.1 GCA_012840135.1 Thermoanaerobacterales bacterium | reverse complement strand
ACAAGTCTCTGAAACATAGGGCCCGTGGAGTACGAGATGAGTCTTTGCAATATATTCCGGAAAGGACTCCGGATAAAAACAATTTCAAGGAGGAAGAAATATGAGAATAAACAACAATTTATTAGCAATGAACACTCATAGACAACTTGGTATCAACAACACAGCTGTTCAGAAATCTGTAGAAAAATTATCATCAGGTTACAGAATCAACAGAGCCGGTGACGATGCAGCTGGTCTTTCCATCTCAGAAAAAATGAGATCCCAGATCAGAGGACTTCAAATGGCTTCCAAAAATGCTCAGGATGGTATCTCATTGATTCAGACAGCAGAAGGTGCTTTGACTGAAACACACGCAATGCTCCAAAGAATGAGAGAACTTGTTGTTCAAGCAGCTAACGATACAAATACTAGCGAAGAAAGACAAAGAATATCAGAAGAATTAAAGCAGTTAGAAGAAGAAATTAGCGCTATTACACAGAAAACTGAGTTCAATAAAAAGACATTATTGGCAGGTAGTTTTGCAGATACAGCAATAAATCTCCAAGTTGGAGCAAATAGTGGTCAATTTATTTCCTTTACAATAGGTGACATGAGCGCATCAGCAATAGGAGTTAAAGGTGTTGCTAATTCAGTTACAGCAGCAGTTACCGCTGGTGATATTAGTGCACTGATAGACAAGATAGATTCAGCAATAGAAAAAGTTTCTATACAAAGATCACAGTTAGGAGCTATCCAAAACAGATTAGAACATACTATTAAGAACTTGGATAATACAGCAGAAAACCTACAAGCAGCAGAAAGCAGAATTAGAGATGTAGATATGGCTAAGGAAATGATGGAATTCACAAGACAGAATATTTTACAACAGGCAGCTACTGCTATGTTGGCTCAAGCAAATATGGTACCTCAAACTGTATTGCAACTATTAAGATAATTAGTTTTTACAAAAAACCGGAGAATTATTCTCCGGTTTTTTGTATATTGGCTTATAATTGGGTAATAAAAACTCTTAATTATGTCAAATATATTGTCAAATATCGTTAAGCTATTAATAAAAATGTCGATATATATTTATAGATATAACAATAATTATATAGCATCAAGGTGGGATATGAATGAAAATCAGTTTATGCATGATAGTAAAAAATGAAGAGAAAAACATTGTAAATTGTTTAGATAGAGCTTTAAAAATAGTTGATGAAGCGATTGTAGTAGATACGGGCTCTACAGACAAAACTGTTCAGCTTTTAAAAGACAATTATGGAGAGAACGAAAAAGTAAAAATAATAGAATACGAATGGGAAAATGATTTCAGCAAAGCCAGAAATAAATCTCTAAAATATGCAACTGGGGATTGGATATTAGTATTAGATGCAGATGAAAGGATTTTTTGCAACCGACAAAGACTTGAAGAGTTTCTGATAAGCAGAGAAGATAAAGCTTACATAATTCCAATTTACAATATTATAGACCGGGATAATATAGTTATTTCTTCAACCATGGTTAGGCTTTATAAAAACGATAATCCAATATATAAGGGAGCGATTCATGAGCAGATTTTTATTAATGGGAAGAGTTATATAGGTGATATAATTGATGGCAATATATGTAAAATATATCATTATGGGTATACAGAAGCCGTCTTTAAAGAAAAAGAAAAATTGGATAGGAATATTGATATAATAAAGGCCCAGATTGAGGAAGAACCTAATGTATCTTTTCATTGGTACAATAAAGGTGTTATGGAAATGTGTAAAGGGAATTATAAAGCAGCTATCGATGATTTAATAAAGTCTCATAAATTGGCTAAAGGGCATAGGATGGCATTTCATAATGATTTAGTTATAAGACTTTTACAGTGTATGCTTATAGAGAAGAAATATAAAATGGCATTAGAATTTGTCAGTATAATAGCTGATGACCCTATTTTAAGACAAATACCTGATTTATATTATTATTGGGGTATTGCTCATGCTAGCAGAAAGAATTATTACAAAGCAGTGAAGTGTTTTATGAAAGCAATAGAGATAGGAGAATACGAAAAAGGAACGTCAAAATATGGGGCAGGGAGCTTTTTGCCAAAGATTGAATGGGCTAAGGTATTGCTTATGGAGGGTAAAAAGGAGAAAGCGATAGAAAAATATAAAGAAGCTGTATTTGATGATTATAATATTAATATGCAAGGTTTAGAAGAGTTAAAGCGTTTATTAATAGAAGAAAATAGAATGGAAGAATTGAATCAATTAGAAAACGATGTATTAACACAAAAGAAAAGCAGAACGTATTCAATAAATAAAAAATTATTGAATAATAATGATTTTTTGAAGTTTAGTAGAGACATAAAAGATAATATTAAATTATTAGTTGAAAATGGGATGTTGATGGAAGCTAAAGAAGCCATTAAAGAATATGAAAATATTGTTGAGAATGATGTAGATATCTATTCCATTAAAGGCGTTATTGAAATGATGGAAGGAGATATGGAAGAAGCAGAGATTATATTAAAAAAAGGTTTAGAGATAGATGAAGCAAACTTTGATTTATTATATAATTTGGCATATTTGTATAAGCTTAATGAAAGAAATGATTTGGCAGTTACATTTTATAAAAAAGCCTTGGATAATGCTAAAAGCGATGAAGATATAAAAGTGATTAATGAAGAATTGGGAAATTTAGGAGAATTTTCTTTAGGCAAGTCAAATAGTAATAATAAATTCAGTAAAATCAAATACTTAGATGAAATGTTTAAAGAAAAATATGGTATATAATGGATTAGTTATATATTATTGATTACTAAATTTATTTATATTATTTATTGACATAAGCCATTTATAATTCTTACATTACACATTTTTTACTTTTTTATATTTTGAGGTGACAACAAAGTGCATAAAGAATCTTGTATTATGCCATCTGAAGATTTGCGAAAACTGCAATTAATACAATTAGATATGTTACTTGAAGTAGATAGAATTTGTAAAAAACATAAAATAAAATATTGTATAATAGCCGGCACCGTATTAGGTGCAGTAAGGCATAAGGGCTTTATACCTTGGGATGATGATATTGATATCGCAATGTTTCGCCCAGAGTATGAAAGATTTTGTGAAATATGTGAAAAAGAACTTGATTCCGATAAATATTATTTGCAAACGCATCGTAATACCAAAGGATATAGATGGGGATATGGAAAAATAAGAAGAGTGGGAACAGAGTTTGTTCGTAGTGGACAAGAACACATGGATTACCCAACAGGTGTTTTTATAGATATATTTCCTCTGGATAACGTACCTGATAATATTGTTTTAAGATGGTTCCACAATTTAATATGTACAATTGTAAGAAAATTTCTGTGGTCGAAAGCAGGGGCTAAAGCAGACAGCAGAATGATTATGAGGTTAATATATAAAATTATGGCTCTTGTTCCTAAAAACTTTATATTTTTGATATATGATTTATTGGTGAAGATTAGCAATAGAAAAGAAACAAAGATGGTTAGAATATTAACTTTTCCAACACCTAAAAACAGACAATACGGG
This sequence comes from Thermoanaerobacterales bacterium, assembly GCA_012840135.1. Classification (GTDB taxonomy): domain Bacteria; phylum Bacillota; class Thermosediminibacteria; order Thermosediminibacterales; family Tepidanaerobacteraceae; genus Biomaibacter. The sequence goes on along the minus strand of DUMA01000044.1, from coordinate 3,724 downwards.
TATTATCGAAAATGGTATGATGAATTAGAATTGTTAGAATTTGAAGGTTATTATTTCCCTGCACCAAAAGATTATGATGAGTACTTAAGATATAAATTTGGAGATTATGAAAAGTTACCTCCTGTAGAGTTGAGAAAAGGGCATTCGTTTTCAAGATATAAACTTATATGAAATTTCAATTTATATTTAAGAACAATTAAAATTTAGGAAGTGATTGATATGAAGAAAGTAATTACATATGGTTCTTTTGATTTATTTCATGAAGGTCATTATAACTTGTTAAAACGTGCAAAAGAGTTGGGAGATTATTTGATTGTCGGAGTGACGACAGAGCAGTATGACGAATATCGTGGTAAGTTGAACGTGATAGATTCATTGATGGAGAGAATTGAAAATGTGAGAAGAACCGGATTTGCTGATGAAATAATTGTTGAAGACCATGTGGGACAAAAAGTAGAAGATATTCAAAAATATAATATTGACATTTTTGTTGTAGGTTCTGACTGGAAAGGTAAATTTGATTATTTGAAGCAATATTGTGAAGTGGTATATTTAGAAAGAACAAAAGGTATTTCAAGTACTATGCTCAGAAATAAGAAATATAATATCGTAAGATTAGGTGTTATAGGAAGCGGCAGAATAGCAAAAAGATTTGCTCCTGAAGTTAAATATGTTAGCGGGGTAAATTTGGAAGGAGTATTTAATCCAAATATTGAAAGTGCTAAGTCCTTCGCAGAGCAATTTGAATTAAAGTTTTACACAAATGATATTGATGATTTTTTCTCAAAAATTGATGCAGTATATATTGCTTCACCGCATAAAACTCATTACGATTATATAATTAAAGCTTTACATAACAATAAGCATGTATTGTGCGAGAAACCTATGGTTTTGAGTGCAAAACAATCACAGGAAGTATTTAATATAGCAAAAGAAAAAAATCTTGTTTTGATGGAAGGGATAAAAACTGCGTATTGTCCTGGTTTTTCAAAACTATTGTCTATAGCAGCAAGTGGGAAAATAGGGGAAATAAAAGATGTTGAAGCAACTTTTACTAAATTAGTATCCGGTAACGTTCGGGAACTTAATTTTGAAGAAATTGGAGGAAGCGTTACTGAACTAGCCAGTTATCCGCTGCTTGCTATATTTAAGTTATTAGGATTAAATTATGAAGATATAAAATTTTATTCATTTAGAGATGAAAATGGTGTGGATTTGTACACTAAAATAATTATGAAATACAAGGATGCAATTGCAACTGCGAAGGTTGGATTAGGTGTAAAGTCAGAAGGAAGTCTGTTGATATCAGGAACTAATGGCTATATATATGTTGAAGCACCTTGGTGGAAAACTCAACATTTTGAAATAAAGTATGAAGATGCTGAAGAAAATGAAAAGTTTTTTTACAAATTTGCCGGAGAAGGACTACGTTATGAATTAAGTGATTTCATTTCTACAATAAATGGTAATATGAAAAAAGTCCATAAATTAACTGAAAAAGAGTCAACTGCGATAGCTGAGATTATTGAAAAGTTTATTAATAAGAATAATCTAGTTGATATGAAGTACTAATGTGGAAACTTAAGAATTTTTATATTTACTTAGGAGGTTAAATATGTTTTTAAAACAAAAGAGAAGGATATTAAGCTTGATTCAAAGGTTAATCAATATATTGAGTATATACGCAAAGTCAAAAGATAATAAAGAAATTATAATAGATTGTTTAGATGCAGTTGATGCTATTTTAAATCAGTTATATGAAGAAGAAAATACTCCGCAAATATCAATAAAAAAACTGAATGATATTAGGATAGATTTGAATACTTTATTAAATAATCATGGACAAGTTAATGAAGAGGCAATTGAAAATGTAAAAAGAAAATTGATTAATGTTAGTGAAATACTGAATGAAGAAATTAAGAATAAGCTGAATGTTTTATTTCTTCCATATAAAGTATCAATGTGGGATAGTCTTGAATCAGTATATAAAGCTGCGTTAAATGATAAGGACTGCGTTGCTAAAGTTGTTCCTATACCTTATTACGAATTATCAGGAGATAAAAAAATTCCTAAATATGAAGGAAATATGTTTCCAAAAGATATCCCGATAATATATTATAAAGATTATGATTTGGCTGCAGAAGAACCTGATATTATTTATGTTCATAATATTTATGATCAATACAATAAAATAACTCAAGTATATGAAGAATATTTTACCGGTAATTTAAAAAAGTATACTGATATGTTGGTTTATGTACCTTATCATATATCTTCATTTATTGATACTGGTTCAACTAAATATTTAGCATATAATATCCCATCTATAAAAAATGTTGATAAGGTAATATTAGCTGGTGAGCACGTAAAAGCAGCAGCCATAAGAGATGGTATACCAGAAGATAAGCTGTTAGTATTAGGTTCTCCTAAATTTGATCATATAATTAATTCTATGAAAAAGGGTGTTAAGATACCGGATAATTGGCGTGAAAGAATAGAAGGTAAGTTTGTTTTTGTTCTAAATACTGGATGTCTTTTTTTTGCTAACGATCCCTATTATAAGGTAGGATTGTTATCGTGTATTTTAAATATACCTAATATCGTTGAAAATAGCGTATTAATTTGGAGGCCTCATCCACTAACAAAAATATCCATTATGAGATTTACGCCGGGGTTAATGGAGTATTATAATACATTGACAACAAAATATATAGGAGACGATTATATATATAAAAATGTAATTCTTGATGAAACCGAAGATTATGTTCCTGTATTGTTAATGGCTGATGTGCTGATATCAAGTGATGGTTCTTTGCTACGTTCTTATTTAGTTACAGGGAAAAAAGTATTATATCTACATGATAACGTGGCTAAGGATAGTATGTTTTTGCATAAAAATATAATTCCTTCTGAAGCATTTTATTATTTTTATGATAAGGAAAATAATTGGGCTGAAGTTATAAAAAGATTAGCTAAGGGAGATGATTATTTAGCGCAAAAAAGAAAAAAAATAGCAGAAGAGATTTACGTAAATCTTGATGGCACTTGTGGAGAGAAAGTATATAATACAATAAAAGAGCATGTTATTAAAAACATATAAATTTAGAATTTGTTTTTTATGGAGTTTATGAGTTATTACAAAAATAATATTGTTAAAGATGTAAGATAACAGTTTAGATAAATAGTATAGGAGGTTGGTTATAATAGAAAAATACCGTGAAATAATAGAAAGGATATTAGAACTACTAAATACTATGGAAGAAGGATTAGAATTTATACAGATAGGATTGTCAGAATTGAAGTATGAAGAAGCCCAGATTGTTCTGAAAGATGTAATTGATGCTGTACATAGTATCGATAGTTCTATACAACCGATGCAAAGCGGACTACCGCAAAACAATATAAGTACATTGTCATCATTATTAAAAAAAAGTCTTGACAAAGCATTAGAAAGATTTGATCAAAATAATGAACTCAATATAAATAGTTTATTAGAAAATGAAACTTATCCTGCATTTAAGAGTTGGAGAGAAGAAATTGAGAAGGTACTTAGACCTTATATATTGTCTTAATTGTAGTAATAATGAAGAGTGGCGTATTGATATGATACTTCCAAAGTAGACAGTCTAATTAATTAAAATTAGATTATCTACTTGGAGGTATTTTTTTTATGGCAAGGAGAAAACCAAAGTATAGTAAAGAAGTAAAAATTAAAGCTTGTATT
>DUMA01000001.1 GCA_012840135.1 Thermoanaerobacterales bacterium | reverse complement strand
GTTCTTTATTATCAACATTCTTCATCCCTCTCCTTCTTGCTATATTATACCATAAATGTCCATTTTTTTGGAGACGAAGATGCAGGTTTTTTGCGGGTTCGAGGGGTTTATTTTTCAATGGAAACTAATTAAGTAATTTCAGATATTCCTCCCGGTCTGGATTTTTTATAAATCTGGGATCCTGGGCACCTCTCTGTTCCATGGAAAAATAAGGCCCTTCCAGATGAAGCCCCAGCAGTTCAGGACCTTCCTGGTCTCTTTTAGCTTTTTTAAAATTATCCAGTGTCCGATACAGGTCCTCCGTGGTGCTGGTCAAGGTAGTGGGCACGATGGAAGTGGTGCCATGCTGCATATGAGCCTTTGCGGCACCTGATATCGCATCCACCGTACCATCCATGAAATCATGCCCGCCGGCACCGTGGGTATGGATATCGATAAAGCCAGGAGCAATATAATTTCTACCGGCATCTATTATATTGTAATCGGCATAATTATCTCCGATCCTGTTTTCACTTAAACTTAATTCTATATTTTTAACTTGATCCTCGTTTTCCAGCACCTCTGTAATTTTACCGTCTTCTATCAAAAGCCCGGCATTTTCAATCTTACGAAAAGGCGTGAGGATGATGCCATTTTTTACTAACAATTTCATGTAAAAGACCTCCTAAATTGGACTTGCCGGAAACGCTTAAGATACCGGTCTATATATGCTCGTGCCTGCTATTTTCGCTGGAGACTTACAAAGATTGGAAAGCTACCAAAATTTATTTAACAATGTTGCTGCATCTCTGTCTAAATATAATCCAGCATTTTCATGTCTTCTAAGTATGGAAGCGGGACATGTTTCTTCTATCGGACCTTCAACAGCCTTTCTTACGGCTTCGGCCTTGGTACTGCCGGGAACTATACAGAAAATATACTTTGCCGCAAATATGGCAGGCACCGTCATGGTCAAAGCATATTCAGGCACTTTGTCGATACTTTCGAAGCAACCATCGTGGACCTGCTGCATACGGCATTTGTTATCAAGTTTTACCTTTTTTATCATAAATTTATCGTTAAAATCCGCCACAGGAGGATCGTTAAAGGCTATGTGGCCATTTTCGCCTATGCCTATACAGGCTATGTCTATGGGGTGAGATTTTATCAGCTCTGCATACCGGTCACACTCTGCTTCTATATCTTCAGCATTTCCGTTAAGATAATTTATAGTGTTAAATGGCACTTTTGAAAAAATTCTATCGTATAAATAACGCCCGAACCTCTGGGGTGCATCTTCCGCAAGGCCGATATATTCATCCAGATGGAAGGCATTTATCTTCCGCCATTCGATGTCTTTTACTTTTATCAGTTCATCCAAAAATTCATTCTGAGACGGAGCAGCGGCAAAAACCATGTTGATCTCCGATTTTGCGGAGAGAAGCTTTTTTATTCTGTCCGCTACATCAGAAGCTGCGGCCGTGCCCATCTTCTCCCTTGAATTGTAAATATTTACGACCAACTTTTCTGCGTTAAAGGTTTTGACAATGTTCATCAGTAAAATAGCCTCCTAGAATCTTGAAACATAGATGCACAAACAATTTAACAGTAATTGGGGCATATACATAAATATGTTTTTATACATCACCCCCTCAATTATGTAACCGATTACTATACTAGATAAAAATTTTTTATTATAAGGATTCAATCGTTAATAGCTCTGGCAGAATTTCTTTGTATCAATTTTGGTTTTAACATAATCTCTACATTTCCTCTGTTTTCATTTTCCAGATTGTTTATCAGCATTTCGGCGGCCAGAGAACCCATCTCATAAGCCGACTGGTCTATGGTCGTGAGCGAAGGAGTTATCATTTCAGATGTGGGAATGTTGTCAAAGCCCATGACAGAAATATCTTTGGGCACATATATCTTATTTTTTGTAAGCTCCTGTATAACTCCAAAGGCTGTCATGTCATTTATGCAGAAAATTGCCGTGGGAATGGGTTTGCCGGAATTTAATAGTTTATTTACAAGATATTTTCCATTTTTAAATTCGTAGACCTGATCGTGGCTTTCTTCTTCATCTTCAGATAAGATAATATAATCCTCAATTTGCTCAATGCCATTGTCTTTCATACACTGCATAAATCCCTCGAAAATCTGTATCCGGCTGTACCGGGTTAAAGGTGCGCTCAAAAAGGCTATTTTTCTGTGCCCGAGTTTTATAAGATGTTCCGCGGCCATATAGCCACCGGCGTAAAAGTCAAAGCTTATCTTGCAGCAGTCAAGGGATATCCCCTGGTCAAAAGCGACTATCTTTAAACCTTTTTTCTGGAGTTGCTTTAAATAGTCCTGATTTTTGGTGATGGATGAAATTATGATTCCTTTTATCTGTTTTTGAAAAAGGGTTGATAAATACTTTTTTTCATTCTCGGGCTTCCGAAGTGAGTTGCAGAGAAGGACATTATAACCCTTTTTTCTGGCCACATCCTCTACTCCCAATAACAACAGTGGGTAAAATTGATTGGTGATGCTCGGGATAATAATGCCTATATCGAGACTTTCATTGGTTTTAAGCTGCCGCCCAAGCAAGTTTGGAGTATAATTTAGCTTCTTTGCCGCTTCCAGCACTCTTTGCTTTAATTCTTCTTTTACGGGGTATCCACTATTGCTTAAAACTCTGGAAACGGTGGCGGTCGATGTTTTTGCAAGTTTTGCAATGTCATAAATCGTAGCGTTTTTCTCTGTCATAATATATCCTCATTATTAATATAGTAATCGGTTACTATTATATTTAATTCTACATTTCTTTAAAAAATCCTTCTTTGAAAATAATTTTTTTATAATAAATTTTAAGTAGCTTTTTATATTTTTTTGCAAAATCCAATGCTTTAAAAATAAGCGTTAGCACTAATATAAAATCTCATATTATTTTTTATGGCTACTACTTGACATGGGAAAATTTTTTTACAGTCTTTTACCATTTCTTTTTCCTAAAATAATGTTGTTAAGAATGGGGATTTACCACTTTCCTCCAGTCCAGGTCACCTCTCGCAAGACCTTTTATGAGCACCTCGGCGGTGGCCAGATTGGTCGCAAGGGGCACGTTGTGCACATCGCAAACCCGGAGGAGGGCGTTTATATCCGGCTCATGGGGCTGGGCCGTGAGAGGGTCCCTCAAAAATATGACCAGGTCGATTGCTTCGCTTGCCACCATGCCTCCTATCTGCTGGTCTCCTCCCATAGGGCCCGACTGGCACCGGTGGATTTCCATACCGGTGGCTTGCATTATCAGTTTCCCGGTGGTGCCTGTGGCATAAAGCTTGTGCTGCTTCAAAATGTCTTTATATGCCACCGCAAAATCCACCATCTTTTCTTTTTTGGCATCGTGGGCTATAAGCGCTATGTTCATGAGTGCACTCCCCTTCCATATCAACACTTCTCTATTATCATAAAATAACAATAAGTTCCTTTACATTATAGTTCAATTTATAAATCATTACAACAGTCATACTTTCCGCAAGGAAAATCGCTATTTAAAAGCATGATTCAGTTAGTTTGAAATATGTCAGCTAAAGTGTTCTGTCTTAGTTAAAGGTTCGCACTAATAATCTGTATTTTGTTAATGTTAAAAATGTGTTATACTTAACATAAAATTAGGCCCTTCGTTTTTTTAGACTAGTTACTACTTTACTTAATAAGAATTAAATCAAAATCGCTTTATAAACTTATAGTATAGGGAGAGAAATAATCAATGAATAGGTTGACCAAAGTTTATGAGCTTGTAAAAAAAATTTGCGAAGAACAATTACAGAAAAATGGAAAAATAACCGGAGTCACTACTCGGGATATAGTAAAAATATTAAACATTCAGCGTTCAAATGCATCCAGTGACTTAAATGCCCTGGTAAAGCAGGGAAAGCTGGAGAAAATAAAAGGCAAACCGGTGATATACAGAATAATAGTATCAAATGCCTCAAGTGAAGAAAAACAGATATACGTAAGGAGCGTCTTTGATCAAATTATCGGGGCAAATGAAAGCTTAAAAACCGCCATTCAACAGGCCAAAGCCTCCATAATGTATCCGCCTATGGGGCTTCACACACTCCTGCTCGGTGAAACGGGAGTGGGAAAATCAATGTTTGCAGAATTGATGTTCCTTTATGCCCGTGAAATTGGAAGACTCAAAAAGAACGCCCCTTTTGTGGTTTTTAACTGCGCCGATTACGCCAACAATCCACAACTTTTAATTTCGCAGCTTTTTGGTGTTAAAAAGGGAGCATACACAGGTGCTGATAAAGATAAAGCAGGTCTCGTGGCAAAGGCCGATGGCGGAGTGTTGCTGCTGGATGAAGTTCACAGGTTACCTCCGGAAGGCCAGGAAATGTTGTTTTATCTTATGGACAAGGGATTATACCGAAGACTTGGGGAAGTGGATGCATGCCACGAAGCTCGGGTTATGATCATATGCGCTACCACAGAAAATATTGAATCGGCTTTGTTAAAGACCTTTCTGCGGCGCATACCGACGATTATAAAACTCCCTCCCTTACGGGAGAGGACTTTAAAAGAGAGATGGCATCTGATAAAAGAATTTTTTAAGCAAGAAGCCGTATATTTGAAGACCAGCATTACAGTATCATCCAATGCTTTAAAAGCTTTTCTCTTATACGACTGTCCCAACAATATCGGCCAGCTCAAAAACGATATAAAATTAAGCTGTGCCAGGGCATTTTTGAATTACAAAGTTATAGGTACTCCTGGACTCAATCTTCACAGTGCGGATCTGCCTGAATATGTCAGGGCCGGCCTCTTGAAATATAAAGACCACAGAGAAAAAATAAACGAAATAGGCCTGACTGATAATGATGTAGTTTTTGTACAGAATAGTTACGATATTGATTTTATAACGCAAAATGGTTCTCTAAACATTTATGAACAACTGGAAAATAAGATGAAATCCCTGCAGGAAAAGGGATTGTCTGAAGCGGAAATACAGCTAATAATGAGCTTGGAAATGGAAAGTTATATAAAAAAATACATGGCCAAGATCGAAAAAGATAATTTTGAACAGCTGTACAAAGTAGTTGACAGAAAAATCGTCGAACTTTCAAAAGAATTTATAAATCTTGCATCGCAGAAATTGGCCAAGAACTTTTCCGATAAAGTAATATACGGATTATCGACTCATGTATCGGGCACCCTTCAGAGAATCAGAAACGGCAAGATGGTGTTCAACCCTCACATGGAAGAAATAAAAAAGTCCCATCCCATCGAGTATAAACTGGCCGTAGATTTTTGCGGAAAACTGAAATATAATTTTCAGATTGATATCCCCGAAGATGAAGCAGGATTTATTACAATGTTTCTGGTGATGGATGATTATGCCGATGAAAAAGTTTCCGGGAGGGTTGGAATCATTGTGGCTATGCACGGTGAAAGCTGCGCCACGTCTATGGCTGACGTGGCAAACAAACTGCTGGGAGTCAAGCACGCGGTTGGTTATAATATGCCCCTGGACCAGAAGCCTGAAACTGCCCTGGAGAATTTGACTCAGTTGGTAAAACAGGTAGATGAGGGAACAGGTGTATTGCTGCTGGTAGATATGGGATCCCTGGTGTTTTTTGGAGATATGATATATGAGAGAACCAGGATCCCCATCAGGACAGTAGAAATGGTAAGCACCTTGATGGTGCTGGAGGCCACCCGGAAGGCACTGATGTTTGCGTCCCTGGAGGAAATTTATTATGCAGCCACAACTTTAAGCCCGTATCTAGGTCGAATGGTAAACGGTTCTGAATTTAAAAACAACCCGACCAACGACGTGATAATAACGGCATGCCTCACCGGCCAGGGAGCTGCAATAATGTTAAAAGAAATTTTGGAAAAACAGTTGGGTACATACGCTGGGAAACTAGATATACTGCCCATAGAGATAGTCGATTCCGATGAGTACAATAGAAAACTTTCTATGATTAAAAAAGAAAAGAATATCATTGCCGTTGTAAGCAGCATAAAGCCCCGGGATGCCGGTTTGATTTATATATCCCCTCAGGACTTAATTGAGGGCAGAAAAATAGATCTAATAAAGTGGTATATGTACGAAAATGAAAAGATAGTGAAACTGCTGGAGAATATGAAAGATGTCATTAAAGACAATCTGAATATCGATGCAGAAAAATTTACTGCAAACTTTATAAATCTTTATTTTGGACTAAAGTCGGCGGGGATAGATTTTGACAGCGATATTCTGGTGGGTCTCATCCTTCACATGGCCTGCGCTGTTGAACGACTCATCCAGGGCAAACGGTTATTTAAAATGAAAGATGAGAAACAGATCCTTGATAAATATAAAGATGATATTGACGTAATCAAAAGAAGCCTCAAGCCGCTAGAAGAAGCCTTTCACATCGAATTGCCCCCGGTGGAAATAGCAAATATAATCAAGCTGGCCCATTTCGTATAATAAGGCTTGACGTACCTCATCTTATAAAGAAATGATATGTGAAGTGATTTTTGATACAGAATGAACATTATAGTATGTTTACTTTTGATGCGTCCGGTGGTAAAATTTATTAGAAACACAAAAACCATCTCAAAGAAGGGAATAAAAGTGTCACCAGCTGAAAGAAGAATGAAAATTTACAACATACTGGTAGAGAAAAAAACGGTGGAAGTCAATGAACTGGCAAAACTTTTTTCCGTATCAGGTATGACCATACGAAGGGACCTGGCGCTGCTGGAAAAGCAGGGAATTTTGACGACCACTTATGGTGGAGCATATCTAAATGAAGGAACGGCTATAGAACCGAGTTTTTCTTTGAAATCCGGCCAGATGAAGGATATGAAAATGAAAATGGGGCGTGCGGCAGCAGGCCTTGTACAGAATGGGGATTCGATATTTATCGATTGCGGGACCACCACCATGGAGGTGGCGAGACACCTTTCCGCCATAAACCTGACAGTGGTTACCAACTCACTGGTGGTCTGCAATTTGCTGCAGGGCCGGCCCAAAATAAAATTGATCGTAGCCCCGGGGGTATATGATGAAAAGTCGGCGGGGTTCCTGGGGCCTATGACATCGGATTTCCTGCAGAGATATAATGTGGACAGAGCATTTATCGGTACCCAGGGCTTTGACATCAAAAAAGGCGCTACTGTTCCCGATGAGATAGACGCCGAAGTAAAAAAGGCGATCTGCCAGTCCTCAAAACAGCGAATATTAATAGCCGGGCACGAGAAACTGGGCACCAGTTTTTTCGCAAAATTTGCTGATATATTAGATATAGATATCCTTATAACTGATTCAGCGGCGGACGGCGGTTATGTTGATTTGATTAAAGAAAAGGGTGTGAAAGTGATCTCGGCAGAATAATATTCGGACTGTATCTTCTATAAAGGACGATTTTTTTTTTGGGGTAAAATCATCAACAATGAACACTAATTATTGACTTATTATGTTAATTTAAGTATAATCAAATTGCAGACAGTTTTTACAATTATTTTTTATTTGCGGCTATTGAGGTTAAAAAAATTAAACCGCCGCAGTAGACTAGTATTAAAAGATGGGAGGTATAGACAATGGATTTAATTATTGAAAAAAACTATGAGGACATGAGCCGCAGGGCCGCCACCATCATTGCTGATGAAATCAGGAAAAAGCCGAACTTGGTGATGGCGTTGCCCACCGGTGGTACACCACTGGGGACCTTTGAAGAACTGGTAAGAATGCACAGAGAAAAAAATCTCGACTTTTCCAGCGCAATATCTTTTAACATCGACGAATATGTCCCCCTGAAGCCCGACAACCCCCAGAGTTATTATTACTACATGAATGAAAATCTTTATAAAAAGACGAACATCAAGCCTGAAAACACCTTTGTGCCCAATGTGCTGGATAAAGATGTAGAAAAAGTTTGCCGGGAGTACGAAAATAATATTTCCCGATGTGGAGGTCTCGACTTTATCCTGCTGGGTATCGGCAATGACGGGCACATCGGGTTTAACGAACCGGACGATGAGCTTTTCGCATACACCCATCTGGCCAATCTCAGTGAAAGCACTATAAAGGCCAATTCCAGATTTTTCAGTTCTCCAGATGAAGTCCCCACACAGGCTATAACCATGGGCGTCGGGACTATACTCAAAGCAAAAAAGATAGTGCTAATTGCCAGCGGCGAAAACAAGGCAGCGATAGTGAACAAATTTTTAAACAGCAGTGTTGTTACTCCTCAGCTTCCGGCATCTTTTCTGCTCCTCCATCGGAATGTGACGGTAATCATCGATGAGGCCGCTGCCGCACTTCATAAAAAAACTGCCAGTAAAACGACTCATTATAGCTTTTAATGACTTCAGTGCTTTATAATCAAAAAATTATGAAAGGGCGTGTTTTTATGAAACTTAAGACGGTTGAAGACCGTATTGAGAAAGTGAGAAACGATTTGATGGGGCAGATACCCCAGATATGCCCGGAAAGAGCCCTTCTAATTACCGAATCGTATAAAGAAACCGAAGGTATGCCTATGGTTATAAGAAGGGCCCGGGCGCTGGATAAAATTTTAAGCCATATGTCCATATACATCGAAGACGACCAGCTCATCGTAGGCAACCAGGCCAAAGTGGGCAGAGCGGCACCGATTTTTCCCGAGTACTCTATAGACTGGGTAATAGATGAGCTGGATACCTTCGATAAAAGACCCGGCGACAGATTCGAGATAAATGAAGACACAAAGCAGAAGTTAAGAAGCATTCACGATTACTGGAGGGGCAAAACCCATCGGGATGAGGTTTATCGAAATCTCCCGGAAACCATCCTGCTGGCAAGCAAACAGGGGGTTATCCATCTCGGCGGTATAAGCATGTCGGGAGACGGTCATATAATACCCAATCACGATAAAATTCTGGCGAAAGGCTACAGCGGTATACTGGCCGAGGTAGAAGAAAAACTGGCACAGCTTGACGAGAAAGACCCCGCCGGCAACCGGGCTCGAGACTTTTATAATGCCGCTGCTATTGCCCTTAAGGCCGCCATCAACTTCGGAAAAAGATATGCTAAAAAGGCCCGAGAATTGGCGGAAAGGGAAGAAGATGACGTAAGGAAAAAGGAGCTGGAGGAAATCGCAGTGATATGTGACCGCATTCCGGAACAAGCTCCCGGGAGCTTTCACGAAGCCTTGCAGATGGTATACTTCACCCATCTCATCATGATGATAGAGAGCAACGGCCACTCCTTTTCTTTCGGCAGGTTTGATCAGTACATGTATCCTTTTTACCAAAGGGACATAAAAGCGGGCATTTTGACCCGGGAAAAAGCCCTGGAACTGGTAGCGCTGTTTTTCATAAAACTCAACAGTCTCAATAAAGTAAGGCCCTGGGACCACACCGAATTCGGTGTCGGTTATCCCCTTTATTCAAATCTCATGGTGGGAGGAATCAAGGCCGACGGTACCGATGGTACCAACGAGGTATCATATATATGCATTGATGCCATAAAAATGTCAAGGCTGCCGGAACCCAATTTTTCGGTGCGCTACTGGAGCGGGAGCCCCAGAAAGCTCCTGGAGGAATCGGCCAAATTAATTCGAGAAGGCTTTGGAATGCCGTCCATGTTCGCCGACGAAACGGTAATAAAAGCTCTAGGCTATATAGGCATTCCGGAAGAAGTGGCCCGGGATTATGCTTCCATGGGCTGTGTCGAAGTGGCTATCCCCGGGAAATGGGGGCACAGGGCTACGGGAATGACATATATAAACTTCGGCAAAATCTTGGAACTGGTTTTGAATAACGGCGTCGATCCCGCCACGGGCATTCAATTGATATCTATAAACGGCCGTAAAGACCGCAGCATAACTTTCAGTTCCTATGATGAGGTGTGGCAGGCCTGGAAAAAACTTTTGAAGTTCTACACAGACCTCGCCGTACAGAGCGACAAAATATGCGACACCAGTCTTAAAATTCATGATGCGGATCCCTTTGCATCTTCGCTAGTAGACCACTGCATAAAAAGGGGTAAAACCATGAAAGAAGGTGGAGCCGAATTCGACTTTGTAAGCCACTCCACAGTAGGCCCCACCACCGTCGGCAATTCCCTGGCGGCCATCAAAAAGCTGGTCTTTGACGAGAGAGTCGTCAGCTTCCAAGAACTCAAAAATGCTATGGACAACAACTGGCAGGGTGAAGAGAGTCAGAGAATTCGCCGGCTGGCACTAAAAGCCCCAAAGTTTGGAAATGACGACGACTATGTCGACAGAATTGTTGCTGAAGTATATGAGTCCTATCTAGAACTTTTGCCCTCATACCACACTGACAGATACGGCAAAGGACCCATAGGATGCGGTTACACCATGTCCACATCTAATATATCTTCTTACGTGCCCTACGGTATGGATGTTGGAGCCACGCCCGACGGGAGAACTGCCGGAGAACCGCTGAATGAAGGAGCATCGCCCTGCCTGGGTACCGACAGAGAAGGGCCTACTGCCGTGGTAAAATCCATATCCAAATTGCCCAATTCAAAAATGGCTGGCGGTCAGCTGCTCAATATGAAACTCACCCCGGGAATCCTCGAAGGGGATGATAATCTAAACAAATTTGTGGCGTTTCTCGAGGCCTACCGTCTGCTGGGAGGCTTTCATATCCAGTTCAACATAGTGGATACTGAGACGCTAAAGGACGCCAAAAAACACCCGGAAAAATATCCCAATCTCATGGTCCGCGTGGCGGGCTACTGTGCCCTATTTACTTCCCTTATGCCGGAGGTGCAAGATGCCATCATTGCGAGAACCGAACACATCCTGTGAGATTTATCAGAACAGAGGGATCATATCTAAAGTTCAGAAATACTCAACAAAAGATGGACCAGGCATAAGGACCACGGTATTTTTCAAGGGATGTCCCCTGCATTGCCTCTGGTGCGCCAATCCGGAACTAATATCACCGAAACCGGAAATCCTTTTCAACCGATCAAAATGTATGCTGTGCGGCACCTGCACAATGGCATGTCCGGAACATGCCATTGTGCAAGAGCAGGGTAAAATCCACATAAAAAAAGATGTCTGCAGCGGATGCGGAAAATGCGCCCAAGTCTGCCCGATGGGAGTGCATGAACTGATCGGAAGATACGTCTCTGTAGAAGAACTGGTGGAAGAATTAATAAAAGACAAGGTTTTTTATGAGGTATCCGGCGGTGGAGTAACTTTTTCCGGAGGAGAACCGGCGCTACAGCACAAATTTTTAAAGCAGATGGCTGTAGAGTTGAAAAAGAAAAAAATACACATTGCCCTTGACACATCGGGATCTGTTTCGTGGAACTGTCTTGAAGAGATATTGAATTTCATAGATCTTGTTCTTTACGATATAAAAGCAATGGATGAAGAAACCCATAAAAAATGCACCGGAGCGGACAACAGGCTCATCCTGGAAAATGCTGCAAAAATCTCAGAATTAAAAATCCCGATGATAGTGAGATTTGTGATAGTGCCGGATTACAATGATTCTGAAAAAGACGTTAAGGCCCGGCTGGAATTTGTAAAAAACTTGAGGTCAGTGCAGCAGATTGATATACTACCCTATCACCGACTAGGGGTTGCCAAATACGAAAGACTGGGAATTGACTATGTCCTGAACGACGTAAAACCGCCGTCGGAGGAATACATTAACCGACTGAAGTCCCTTATCGAATTATACGGCTACAAAGCCGCAATAGGAGGATAAGGATGATCGATACACACGGCATAATACACATGGACAAAGAGGGATACACATATAATACACATTTGAAATCCTGCAGGATTGCGTTGGGCTGGCATGGATATTGCTATATTAAATAGTCAAAATTTCATCTATTTAAAATTAATAACAGGGAGGTTTTAAAATGGGTAGTTTTATGGAATTCATGAATCGCTATCTTATCCCAGTACTTGCCAGGATTGGCGAGGAAAAACACTTGAGGGGCATCCGAAATGGTATAGTCCTGACAATCCCCTTTACAATTGCCGGAAGTATATTCTTAATAATATCTTCACTGCCCATCGCCGGCTGGGATAAACTAATGGAGTCATATCAGGCGCAGTTATCGGCGCCGGTAAACGTTACTTTTGGAGCCCTTTCGATAATTGCCGTAGTGGGAATGGGCTATAACCTGGCAAAGGAATTTGGTCAGGATACAATCATGGGTGCGTTGATGTCTCTAATAGGTTTCTTCATTTTGCAGATTAAACCTGAAGATTTTACCATTGACACAAGCATGTTTGGCTCTGTAGGACTTTTTACCGCCATTATAGTTGCACTCTTTTGTATAGAGGTTCAAAAGTATTTTGTAAAGAAAAATTTGGTTATAAAGTTACCAGAAAATGTGCCGCCTGCCATAGCTAATTCCTTTGTGGCTTTAATCCCGGTAGCATTCATGCTGACGCTACTCTGGCTTATAAGAGTTGTCTTGAATTTTAATCTAACCGCTTTCATCAACATGATCTTCCAACCAGTTGTATTTGCCTTAAATTCCCTACCCGGTATACTTGTTTATGTGTTTTTCATGTGCCTGCTCTGGACCGTGGGGATACACGGCGACTCGGTCATGTATGCGGTGGGAATGCCGATTTTCATGCAGTACCTAACCGAAAATGCTCAGGCTTTTATGGCAGCAAAACCAATACCTTATGTAACAGCCTACGGTTTTATCGAGTTGTTTATAAATATAGGCGGGACCGGTGCCACTTTAGCTCTAGTGTTTTTGATGCTAAGGTCTAAGGAACAGGGATACAAGGCTTTAGGCCGTGTGGCCTTACCTCCGGGTATTTTTGAAATCAACGAACCGGTTACTTTTGGATTCCCCATTGTTTTTAACCCGTTAATGATGATTCCATATATTCTAACACCGTTAATCTTGGTAACAACCACTTATATCCTCATGGCCCTCAACATAATAGGTAGGCCGGTGGCATCTGTGCCATGGACTATGCCGCCGATAATAGGACCGTATCTTGTAACTGGAGGAGATTGGAAAGCAGCTGTCTGGAGCGCTATAGAAATTGTCATTGCGGCTATAGTGTATTATCCGTTCTTTAAGGCATCAGAAAGCCAGCGCTTAAAAGAAGCCGACCAGGCTAATGTTTCAGGCAAATAAAACTCTAATTTACTGAAAAGGGGAACGTACCATGAAAATCTTACTTTTATGTAATGCGGGCATGTCTACAAGCCTGCTTGTAGAAAAAATGAAAAAAGAGGCTAAAAATCTGGACATAGAAGCCGTTATCGATGCTCTACCGATAGAAGATCTGGATAAAGTCATCGATAATTACGATGTGATATTGCTTGGCCCCCAGGTCAAGTTCAAAGAAAGAATGGTTTCGGAACTTTGTACAGCCCATTCCAAAAAGTACGTCTTTATTCCCCCGCAGGTTTACGGCATGGTCGATGGCAAAAAAGCCCTTGATTTAGCTTTAGAAATCTTAAAAAAGTAAGGTGCTAACATGGAACTGGAAAACATTGTATTTAACATAATATTGCACGCAGGAAATGCGAAATCCAATTGTTTTGAAGCATTGCAAGTGGCAAAAGACGGAAATTTCAAAAAAGCAGACCAGCTGATAGAACAGGCAAAAAACGAACTTTTGGAAGCACACCACGTTCAAACCGACATGCTGCAAAAAGAAGCCGCCGGAGAAAAAAAAGAGGTCACTTTGCTCCTTGTTCACGCCGAAGATCATTTAATGAATGCCATACTGGCAAAAGACCTCATCGAAGAAATGATTAAACTTTATAAAGTTTTGCACGCGAAAGGGGTTGAATATTGTGGCTGAAGGCCTTAAAATAGCCACAATTGGCGGAGGGTCCAGCTACACGCCTGAACTGATCGAAGGCTTTATCAAAAGAGCATCGGAGCTTCCGGTCCGAGAAATTAACCTGGTTGATGTGGAAGAAGGCAAGGAAAAGTTGGAGATAGTTGGAAATCTCGCCAGGAGAATGGTTGAAAAAGCCGGGCTTGATATAAAAATTAATACAACTCTGGACCGGCGGCAGGCCATAAAAGATGCGGATTTTGTGACGACCCAGTTCAGAGTTGGGGGTATAGATGCGCGAATCAGGGATGAAAGGATTCCGTTAAAGTACGGCGTGTTGGGTCAGGAGACTACCGGCCCCGGAGGTTTTGCCAAGGCACTGCGGACAATTCCTGTAATACTTGACATATGTAACGATATAAAAGAGCTGGCGCCGAATGCATGGCTCATAAACTTTACAAACCCTTCGGGCATAGTGACGGAAACCGTACTCAAGTATACCGACATAAAAATTATAGGCCTGTGCAATGTCCCTATAAACATGGTAAGCAGTGTCGCCAAGATGCTAAATGCCCCAATGGAAAAGGTATTTATCCGGTTTGCCGGGTTAAACCACCTGGTGTGGGGAATGAAGGTTTTTCATGAAGGCCGGGATATGACAGAAAGGCTTATTGAAAAATTCGTCTTAAATAGTGAATCTATGAAAAATATTCCCGAGCTCGATTGGGATCCAGATTTGATAAAGTCACTGGGAATGCTTCCCTGCCCTTATCACCGGTATTATTATATGTCCGATGCAATGCTCGAAAAAGCCAAAAAAAGCGCCTCCGGCGAAGGTACCCGGGGCGAAGTGGTAAAGAAAGTAGAAAGAGAGCTTTTTGACCTTTATAAAAACCCTGAGCTCTACATAAAACCACCGCAGCTTGAAAAAAGAGGTGGCGCGCTGTATTCCGACGCGGCATGCAACCTCATAAATTCAATAGTGAACGACAGAAGAGACATTCAGGTAGTAAATGTCAGGAACAACGGCACCATCCTTGATTTGCCCGAAAACGTTGCCATAGAGACAAACTGTGTAATTGATAAAAACGGAGCGCATCCGTTAAGCATCGGACATGTACCTGTAAAAATAAGAGGATTGATGCAGATCGTCAAAGCCTATGAAGAATTAACCGTCGAAGCGGGAGTTACGGGAGATTATAATACCGCATTACAGGCCCTTACAATCCATCCTCTGGTACCATCGGTGGAGACCGCAAAAAAAATCCTGGACGACATTATCAGAGAAAATAAAGGTTATTTACCACAATTTAAATAAAGCCGGCTATGCCGGCTTTAACCCATTAATTTCGCCGGCAAATCAATACTCAAGCTAATCTTAAAATATTGAGATAGGGAGTGAGCATGTGAAAAGGATATTTGAATTGACCCATGGTGACGTCATGACCATGTCCAGAGAGGAATTGTTAAAGGTCATAAAAGCTTCCGAAGGAAGGACAGTTATGGCGGAAACGGTGATATCGGTTCAGCCGCTTATTTACGGTGTAAGCAATCCTGAGACAGCAGCTGCTTTCGGAGCAGACATGATAACGCTTAACGCGTTTGATTTTGAATATCCTTTCATATTTGGGATAGATAATATAGATTTATACCTCTCAAAAGGCCACCAGGTCTTAGAGGATATTAATAAAAGGATTAAAGAAAATAAGTCAAATCCGAACTATATAAGAAATGCAAGGAGTATTATCGGGAGATTCTTAGGAGTAAATTTGGAGCCAGTACCTGAAGACACAAATTATCCCGAAGGCCGGAAATTAAATGAAGATAACCTTAAAAGAGCCGCGGTCCTTGGGTTTGATTATGTAGTAATAACCGGCAATCCGAATACGGGTGTCACTGCCGGTACCGTTTTAAAAGGTATCGATACAGCTGCCGGGATCTTAAAGGATAAAGTAATTATAATAGCCGGAAAAATGCACGGCGCCGGCAAAGAAAATATTTATAACCCCTCTATACTAAAAGATTTTGTCAAAGCCGGAGCGGATGTAGTAATGATCCCGGCCCCCGGCACGGTCCCGGGTATGGACATATCTCTGGCAAAAAGGCAAATAGAAACGATTCATGAAGAAGGAGCCCTGGCTATGACGGCCATGGGGACATCTCAGGAAGGGTCTGAAGAAAGCGTTATTGAACAGTTCGCATTGATGTCAAAGATGGCCGGAGCAGATATACAGCACATTGGTGATGCAGGCTATGCAGGCATGGCTTTTCCCGAAAACATAATGAAATTATCCGTAACCATAAGAGGCAAAAGGCATACATACAGAAGAATGGCTTATTCGTCAAGGAAATGAAGGGAGGCGGAGAAGTTGGTAACATGGAATTATTTGGATTTTGTCACTAGTAAGATTCAAAAGATAAAAGAAGCACAGGAAGCCAACATAAAAAAGGCCGCTGAATTAATCGCCGGTTCAATAATGAACGGTGGGAACTTCTATGTGTTCGGGACGGGCCATTCTCATATCATTGCGGAAGATATTTACCTTAGAGCGGGGGGATTGGCCCTAATAAAAGCCATCCTGGAACCCGCGCTAATGATACATGAATTTCCTGTTAATAAAAGCACCCATCTCGAACGCTTAAACGGCTACGGTGCCGCATTAATTAAGCTGTATAAAATAAAACCAGGAGATGTGCTTTTGATAGCATCCAATTCGGGCAGGAATGCAGTAGTTGTCGAAATGGCCCTGGAGTCCCGGAAAATGGGATGCAAGGTGGTGGCCTTGACTTCTTTGCTTCATGCCAAGAACGTTTTATCGCGGCATGAAAGCGGTTTAAGGCTGTTTGAAACAGCGGATGTGGTGCTTGATAATTGCACCGAATACGGAGATGCAGCCTTCAATATACGCGGTCTTGATACTCCCATTGGCCCGACCTCGTCTATTACCGGAGCGGCTATAGTTCAGGCTCTTGTGGTTACGGTAACGGATATATTAATTGAAAATGGCTATGTTCCGCCTGTTTTTAAAAGCTCCAATATGGACGGAGCCGATGAGTATAACAATGAGCTCTTTGAAAAATATTACGGTATGAAGTCCACAAGGGGATTGATGTCATGATCGGGGTAATTTTATGTTCCGGGTGCGGTAGAAAGCTGTGGCCTTTCAGCGAATGGTGGCAAAAATGTTGCATACCCATAGTTAATAAGCCCAATGTGCTGCGCATTGTTGAACAATTAAAAAAGTTGGATTTTAAAAAGATATATGTCATAACATCTTACAATTCTCAAATGACAAAATACGTTTTAAGAAATAGCCCCGGTATTTTCGTGATTGAAGAGCCAAAAGCCGAAGGTACAGCAAAAAGTCTGTTGAACTGCTTAAAAGAACAGCAGCACGAGGATGTTTTTGTAGTGTACGGAGATACGGTTGTAGATGATGCCAGTTTAAATGCCGTATTAAACAGATTCAAAAATACAAATCTGCCGGTCATGCTGACACAAAAACTAAAGGATACTGAACAGGCGATTGACTGGATGTGTGCCATGGTTCAAAATCACAAGGTAACCGCCATTTTAGGGCATCCCAGAAGCCATTATGTTAATGTCAGGCTTGCCGGGGTCTTTGCTTTGAACAAAGAAATAATTGAATACTTAATCACAAATCCGGGCTACATGGAAAATGTATGTGTCGGAAATATGCCTCCTAAACAGGCTGAACTGGAACAAAGCCTGCAGATGATGCTGGAAGACGGATGTGAAATAGGCAGTGTAGATGTAATAAAATATTTTGTAGATATGGATAAGCCATGGCATATATTAGAGGCGAACCGAACAATATTAGATGAAATATTTATTTCCTTTAAAGAAAATATTATTGAAGAAAATGCATATATAGACGATTCTGCTGTAATACAGGGCAAGATCAGACTGGGCCGGGGAAGCAAGATAGGCAAAAATGTAATTATAAAGGGAGACGTATGGATAGGAGAAAATACAATTGTAGATTATGGTGCAATCATTGAAGGAAAAGTTGTCATAGGTGATAATTGCCGCATCACCGATTACTGTAAAATATCGTCTTATACAACAATAGGCAACAAAAACAGGATAGGTTACAATGCAGAGATCTGCGGTGTAACCTTTGACGGAGCCAGTATAGTCCACAATTGTGAGATCTTCGGAGTTATTGGAAGTTATACCGATATTGCCGCCGGTTGTTTGACAGGGACTTTGAGATTTGATGATTCCCAAACAATACATAGTATAAACGGAAAAAAGGAATTTCCCGGCGAATTTTCAAACGCCATATATATAGGGGATCATACCAGGACCGGCGTAGGTTGCATATTTTTCCCGGGAGTAAAAGTAGGCATAAACTGTGCCATATGGCCCGGAGCTATTATAGATAAGGATATAGAATCAAATACACTAATAATAGCCGAACAAAACAGAATTACAAAGAGATGGGGGCCAGAAAAATACGGCTGGTGATGAATTATATCACTATCTGCGATGCGGTTGAGAGTAAAACAGGCAGGTTTGGCCTGCCTGTTGAAAATTTAAAAATATTTTATTTTAATTTCACTTTCATCAGTATATCCTGGCCTTTTTTAACTTCTTTTTCTTCGGTGAATACAATTTCCTTTATCCTGTCCCCTTCAGGCAGGACTATGGGGCTTTTCAGAGAATAACCTCTTTTTGAAATGAGCTCCATGTCAAACTCTATTAAAGGGTCTCCGGTTCTAACCTCCTGACCCTCGGTCACCAGGATGGTAAAACCTTCACCCTTTAGATTTACCGTGTCAAGACCTATGTGTATCAGGACCGCCAAGCCCTCTTTGGATTCCACTACCAGCGCATGGCCCGTGGAAAAAACCTGCTTTACCCTTCCGTCAAAGGGAGCTACCACAACTCCTTCCGACGGATCTACTGCCATGCCATCGCCTACCATCTTCATGGCGAAAACTTTATCGGGAAGGTCCGAGAGGCTAAGAACCTTGCCGCTCACAGGTGCTTTAATTATAACATGATTATTGTTGTTATTGTTGCCGAAAAAGCCAAATAGCACTTGCAATCCTCCTCGGTTAATATAAATATATTTTACAACACTTTTTTCATTTCTTCTACTATAAGTTCCGCTTCTGTGCCCACCACCACCTGGAGGTTGCCGCCCCCCAGTTTCATTACGCCGGTGGCTCCGGCCCGCTTCAGTGCGGGCTCATCGACCATGGACTCATCCTCCACCGACAGTCTTATTCTGGTGATGCATGCATCTATGGCTTTTATGTTTTCTTTACCACCTAAGGCCGTAAGAATTCTGGATGCCCTGTCGCTTATCTTTATTTCACCCACGGTTGCTTCGGTGGCTTCACCTTCGATGCGGCCCGGTGTGGGTAGGTCGAATTTCCTTATAATGTACCTGAACACTGCGTAATAGATGATACCGTAGACGATGCCAATAGGTATCAGCAGCAGGGGTTTTGTGGCAAGGCCGTAGTTTAACACATAGTCGATGAGGCCTGCCGAAAAGCCGAAACCGTCTTTTATGCCCAGCGCCCAGGTAAGTGCTAGAGATACGCCGGTAAGAAGAGCATGAGCAAGGTACAGCACCGGCGCCAGGAACATGAATGCAAATTCTATGGGTTCTGTGATCCCTGTTAAGAACGATGTGAGCGCTGCGCTGATGAGAACACCGCTGACCGCCCTCCGCTGGGATTCTTTTGCCTCATGCAGCATAGCGATGCACGCTGCCGGCAGGCCGAACATCATGATGGGAAAGAACCCTGTCATGAATATGCCTGCATTGGGGTCTCCTGCAAAGAACCTGTTCAGATCTCCCGTAACCACCTGTCCTGCACTGTTTGTAAATTCACCGAATACAAACCATACAAGGCTGTTTATTACGTGATGTAACCCAAAGGGAATCAGAAGCCTGTTTAAAGTGCCGTATACAAACACGCCCAGAGCTCCAGCTCCTATAGCCCACTCACCGGCTGCATAAATGGCCTTCTGGATTGGTGGCCAAATAAATCCGAAAACAATACCCAGCACCAGCATGGCGCCCGAAGTCACGATGGGAATGAATCGCCTGCCTCCGAAAAACCCTAAAAAGGTCGGCAGCTTAATGTCCTTATATCTGTTATATAATGATGCCGCTACAATACCCGTGATGATTCCGCCGAGGACTCCCATATTTATATCCTTGTTCATGGCGGCAAGGACCGATGAAAGCACATAATATCCCACGCCTCCGGCCAGTGCCGCGGCGCCTGCCCCGCCGGCAAGACCCATGGAAACACCCAGGGCAAATATCATGGGAAGGTTGCTGAATACGGCGTTACCGCCCGCCATGATCACCGGGACGTTAAACACGTCCGGCGCTCCCAGCCTCAAAAGCAGAGCAGCCGCCGGCAGCACTGCCACCGGTGCCATAAGAGCTTTTCCTAGCTTTTGAAGATTGCCGAGCTGATTTCTCATAATCAATAATCCCCCTTGATCTTTTTATTTTGAGTTTCCCAGAATTTTAGCAAATGTTTCCTAAAAATACCTCTGCCACCACCTCCAGCTAAGGTTTTTCAAGTTTTTAACCGACGGATCCACCTCCTCATTAGCGTATTCAGGGTTATTCAGCTCTTAGCTTTATTATGGCCAGCAAAATCTATAAAATTTACTCGGGAAAATAATAAAGAGCTGAGAAAGGACCGTAAAACAATCCTTCCCCAGCTCATGCCTGTCTACCAGTAACACGCTGGAATATAAAATATATATATTCGTTTAGTTTTATAATACCACATGGACTGCAAAAAATCAACTACATTTATAAACAATCATGCAGTTTCGTTTAATTTATTATTTGTCGCGGCTTTCCAGCCATACTTTATAAATAAAATCATTTCAAAGCTGGAAGTACGGGCCGGTGGTCAACATTGGCATATTATCACTTTTTTGCTAAAATAAATATATACCAATGCTGCATGCATTTTTTGACACAAACGGGAGGAAACTAAAAATTGAATAATCTCTTATATACAAAACAAGAAACATGTCCTGTCTGTCAGAATACTTTTCTTGCGATGAAAGTTCGGAAGACCAAACTGTGCAAGAAATCTCAGGACAGCGATTTTTTTACTATATATGAAGAAGGCATATTCCCATTTTTCTACGATGTGTATCTGTGCCCTGAGTGCGGATATGCGGCGCTGGAAACCAGGTTCCATCATCTGACCCAAAGAGAAAAAGAAAACATAATAAAAAAGCTCAGCTCCGAATGGAAAAAACGCCCCATACCTTTTGAGCGAAATCCCAAAGATGCCCTGGTGGCATATAAGCTGGCTCTGTATGTGGCGGGCTTAAAAGAAGAAAAGCCATCGCAAATAGCCCTGCTGTGTCACAGAATAGCGTGGATATACCGCATAATGGAAGACAAGAGCGAAGAAAACCGTTTTCTGGAAAACGCCGTAAATTTTTATGAAAAGGCCGTGGCGGAAGAAGAAATTAACGACGGAATAAAACTTTTCTACCTCATAGGTGAATTAAACAGGAGGCTGGGTAAGGAAAATGAAGCTGCCAGATGGCTTGCCAGTGTCATAACCGAACGGGAAAAAACCGGAAACGCTTTATTGATTGAAATGGCCAGGGATAGCTGGCAAAAGATAAGAGAAAAGTCGTCTAATCATTTTTGATTCCCTACGCTCTTTTTTACTATACACAAGATCTGCGAACGTGTTGTTTTAAAAAACTTTTTCAGCCGGTCCTGTCTTTTAGCATATATAACCTCTGGATGTGCATGGCAAGATATCCCAGTTCATCCCTGGGCGGCACCTTTCCCATCCTTTCCCGTATGAAATCACCTATCTTCTCGGCGATCCTGTAGCTTTTGGCCAGATCCTTTTTTATCCGGTTAAGGAGGGGATTTTTTATGGTGGCATTGCTTTCTATGCGCTCCAGGGCAAATCTGAGGTGCACCAGCAGACGGGCGTAGTTTATTTCATCCTTATCGAGTTTTATACCCAGTTCTTCCTCTATGATTTCCACCATCCTGTTTATCATGGAAGTGTATTTGACGGTTTTCGACAGCTCGCGGTTTTTCCTCGCGGCGTGAAGGTGCATGGCTATGAAGCCTTTTTCTCCATCGGGGATTTTTACGTCAAACTTTTCTTCAATCATTTCGGCGGCTTTACAGGCCAGTTCATAGTCGCGGGGATAGAGGGCTCTTATCTCTTCCAGAAATGGATTTTCGATTTCCAGGCCGCCGGAAAGGCGCTCCAGCGTAAAACTTATGTGATCGGCCAGCGCTACGTGGATATGCTCGTTTAAAGGTTCAGCCAGTTCTCTATCAACCATGGCCAGTATTTCCTCGGTAAGGCCGATTATACGCCTGTCAATGCTATTTAAAACATTTTTGTATTGTTTTAACTGACTCTCGTCGAAAAAATAGAACACCTTCTCTATTTTATCTTTGACTTTTTCCCCGGGCTTTGCGTTAAATCCCAGGCCCTTCCCCACCAGCACCGCTTCCTCGCCAGTGCTTTCATCCTGCGCTATAATGACATTGTTGTTCAATACTTTTATCACATTAAAACAATGCACTATAAATCCCCCAGCAAATATTATTTACTTTCTCATGGAATATGCCATCCTGCGGTAAGTGTGCCTCCTGCCCCTTACGGCAATGGATAAAGCCATGATGTTTTCCGGCATGGCAATGCCCGAAAAACCCGCATCCCCGATGTGCTGGATGTCAGCTCCGGCCATTTTTGACATCAGGGCAAGCTGTTCGATAACGCCCATTCCGGAACCTTCCTGGGATGTGCCGATGGCGGTCATGGCCAGAGATCCCGCCTGGTGAATGGCTTCTATCTGTCTTTTTGCAAGCTCCAAATCCATACCGGGCACCGTTCCCGGCGCCGGGATCAAAACTGCGTCGGCTCCGGCTGCCGCAAAACGCCTCAGCATATCGGGATCGTATATATTGCTGCCGCCCGCGCCGTGCATCTTGCCGGCTATTATCATTACCCTGTCTTTCAGAATCTCCGATGCCCGGCGGATGCCGTCCAGTATGGCCCCGTCGGTCACACCGGTCTTCGGATTGCCCGTTATCATTATGTAGTCAAAACCCCATTCCAGCGTCTTTTTTAAATTCTGTTCATTTAAAACCCTTCCTTCGGGATAATCGTTTCCATGCGGCACGGGTTCCAGATTGACACCCAGAAATCTTCCGGCAATATCCTTGACTTTTTTTATATACTCCGGGTTGTCCATATTTTGCCTGATCCTCAGGGGAATATCCATAAAGGCTTCCGTTCCCCGGAAAAAATCCAAGCCCGAATCATCGATGCCGAAAATAAAGGGATGATAAAAGTCAAAAGCATTGAGTGTGATCATATCGGCGCCGAAGGCCGATGCCAGCTCGATATTGCTTACTCCATACACGAGAGGGGGACAATTTATTATCACTTCCGCCATGACAGTCCTGCCCTCCGAGGCTTTTATCGTCTCGATTAAATCCTTCTTTCCCATAAGCATGATTTCATCATGACTCAGTTCGAATATTCTTTTCATGTTCCCGCCTCCAATCTGGAGTATTATTAAAATAATTTTAAACATATTTTTATAAAAAATTCAATAATATTTTTATCAATATTCCTCGCTTTAGGTATATTGCCCAACTTGGTAAACCGCTTGGCAGTCAAAGCAGGAGATCTAGCATTGCCACCGCTCACTATAAATTAAAAAATGCCGGGAAATTTTTGTTTGTTAAAATTTTTGACCGATTTTTATGTTATAATAGACACAAAAAACAATCGTAAATGGAATTTTTTTATCCGGCCAGGCTTAAATTTATCAATCACAACCAACCGAAGGGAGGAAAATTTTTTGCTGCACATAGTGAGCGACAGCTCCTGCGATCTGCCCGAGGACTACATGAAAGAGCACGGCATAAATACCGTCCCCCTCGTCATAAGGGTCGGAAACCGGGAATACATGGAAGGTGTGGACATATCTTCTCGGGAATTTTACGAAAAGATGAAAAGTTCACCGGTGCTTCCCAAGACCGCCCAGCCCTCGCCGGCGGCCTTTGCCCGTGTGTTCGATATGCTCTCCAGGCCCGGTGATGAGATTTTGTGCCTCACCATTTCCTCCAAACTCAGCGGCACATTTCAGTCGGCATGTATCGGCCAGGCCATGAGCACTTCCAATGTCACAGTTTTTGACACCCTTGCGGCATCTTCCGGGCACGCGCTCCAGATCATGAAGGCAGTGGAGCTCGCATCCCGGGGATTTTCCGTAAGACAAATCGTGGAGAACCTCACAAAATACAGGGATTCGATGAAAATATTAATCCTCCTCGACACCCTGGAAAACATAGTGAAGGGCGGGAGGCTGAGCAGGCTGCAGGGCACGGTGGCCAGGATACTGAATATAAAGGTGCTGCTTCAGGGCGTGGAGGGCGCCGTGGAACCTCTGGAAAAAATAAGGGGTAAGAAAAATTTTCTGGAGAGGGTGCTGGAGGTAATAGGCCAGAAAATGGAGGATTTCTCCGACAGGCTCTTTTACATGACCCATGTGAACAACGAAGAAGACGCCTTCTTCCTGCAAAATGAAATAACAAGGCGCTACAGGCCGAAGGGGGTGCTGGTCCACCCAATGGGCCCCACCGTGAGCACCTATGCCGGCAACATGGGAATCATGCTTTCGTATTGATGAAATAAAATACACATAATACGTCTTTGACATGACTTCGTAATTCCTTATGGGGAACATTTTGGTGTGAAAAACAAACCCCAAATACAGCTCCTCTATAGTTCCTCCATCGCTTATAATATAGTCCAGCCAAAGTTCTATTCAAATTAGCGGCTTTTATCATATTTTCGAAGAAAAACATCAGAGTTTCGGACACGATTTAATTGGAGAAACATGGGAATTACAACTTTAAACTACGGGCAGCCACCGACCTCATCTGACAACAGAACAACTGCGGTTTACTTCTGTATTTTTAAAAAAATCCCCCTTCGTTTTTTCAATGAAAGTTCGGGGGAAGTCCGCAAACACTTTTTAATTAATGCGCTATTTTTTAACCCTTTTGGATTTATCTCAGCCCTTCCAGGACTTTGCGTATGTGGCCATAACTTTTCTCCAGGAGCCCTTCTGCTTCGGCTTTTGACAAACCCGTGAGTATCATGACTATGGCAAGTTTTGCATTGAAACCCGTCTCTTCAAGGGCCCTCTCTACGATATCTTCTCCGGCACCGGTGGCTTGTTTTACTATCCTTTTTGCCCGCTGCACCAGCTTTTCGTTGGTAGCCCTGACATCCACCATCAGGTTGCTGTATACTTTGCCCAGTTTAATCATGGCGCCGGTTGAAATCATGTTGAGCACCAGTTTCTGGGCCGTGCCGGCTTTCATGCGGGTGGAGCCGGTAATAACCTCCGGCCCGACGACCGGTACGATCATCACATCGGCATATTTTTCCATGAGATTTTCGGGCGTGCAGCAAATACCGACAGTAAAGGCACCGACACTGCGGGCGTATTCGATAGCCCCAAGCACGTAAGGTGTCCTGCCGCTGGCCGCCAGGCCCACCACCGCGTCCTTATTGTTTAAATTCTTGTTCATAAGATCTGTCCGGCCCTGCCCGGCATCATCCTCCGCCCCTTCCATGGACCTTCGGATGGCGCCATCTCCTCCGGCTATGATGCCCTGCACCATTTCCGGATCAACGCCGTAGGTGGGGGGACACTCCGATGCATCCAGAACTCCCAGGCGGCCGCTGGTACCCGCGCCGATATAAAACAGCCTCCCGCCCTTTTGAAGCCTTTCAGCTATGGCATCCACAGCCTTTGCAATGTAGGGTATCTCCTTTTCCACTGCCGGAGGGACCTTTTTGTCCTCGTTATTTATTTTTCTCAGTATTTCTACCGTATCCAGTACATCAATATCCATGGTATCAGGATTTCTTCCCTCGGTCACAAGTTTTGCCAGATCCATTGTATCAGCCCTTTCCAGATTTTTGTAGCTGCTATGATAGGACTCCACATGTTAAGGTCAGGATAAATTCCACAGTAAAAGATGTCTTTTACCCTATGACAGTAGTCGCAATATTATTTATATGGCCGCGGTAATTTAACAGTTTATCATTGTCCCGGGTCGGATGGACCCTGTTGGTCAAAAGGACAAAGCCGAAGCCGCGCTCCCTGTCGATGAGCATGGAAGTGCCTGTAAATCCGGTATGGTACATGGCATTATCACCGACCAGTTCCCCGATAGAATCACCGAAAGTTTTGAGCTGCCATCCCAGGCCCCTACGCTCGTTCAGGCCATCCGTATAACATCTGTTCATCAATTCTATAGACCGCAAAGACAATATTTTTCTGCCTTGAAAATACCCTTCGTTCAATATCATGCTCATGAAATTGCAGAGATCCGGTGCCGTGGAAAACAGCCCGGCATGACCGCTCGCTCCACCCATTGCATAAGCATTGCCATCATGGACTTTTCCGACGATTACGCCCCTTGATTCCTGATATTCCGTTGCAGCACATCGTGCCATCTTTTCCGCGGGTGGGTTATAACAGGTATCTGACATTTCAAGAGGAAGAAATATATGTTTTGATGCAAATCTGTCTACGGGCTCCGCCAGCTTTTCAATGACAAGGCCCAAGAGCATAAACCCGAGGTCCGAGTAGATTACCTTTTCGCCGGGCTTATATATCGGACTTACATCATAAAGCCGGTCTATGACCTCTTCTCGACTGTTGCAGAATTTATAAAATTTTACATCGGCCGGAAGACCGGAAGTGTGTGTCAAAAGATGCAGGATGGTAATATTTTCATACTTGAAATCGGGCAAAATGGCCTTTACTCTTTCGCTGAGCCTGAGTTCCCCATTTCCCAGCAGAATCATTATAGAAGTGACAGTTGCGATGACCTTAGTAAGGGAAGCCAGATCAAAGATGGTGTCAATTTTCATTTCTTTTACCGACGGAACTATCTGGGCTTTCCCTAAAAAGTCCGTATGGACCCTGTCACGAGTTACTATTCCGAAACATGTGCCGGGAAAGGCATCGTTCATTTTTTTCTTGAGATATTGTTTCAAATAATCCAGTCTTTCATGGTCCAATCAAATCATATCCTTTATGAGGTCCATAAAATTGCCTGCCGGTTCGTCCGGTATCATGCGGGCTGTCATCTTTACACCCAGCGAATCGAGTTTTTTGAAGACCTCTATATCTTCTTTTGTAACGCTTACCGATTTTTTTATCTGTTTTGCCCCTTCCTTGTAGGCCATGTTGCCCACATTTATTTCCGAAAGTTTGATGCCCGCCTCTATGAGCTTCAAGCAGTCCTCCGGTTTTTTAAATATCATAAAAACCCTGTCGCCGTCGTACCTGCCTTCTTTTATCCTTTCTGCGGCTGAGGCTATGGTCAGGACCGAAAGCTTTATTCCCGGAGGCGTGGCCATTTTCAAAATGCCTTTTTGTAAATCATCCGCTGCAGCCTCATCGTTTACCACCATGATTCTGGTAATCCCCAGCGAGTTGGACCATACAGCTGCCACCTGGCCGTGTATAAGTCTTTCGTCAATTCTTACATGGATGATCGCCATAGATAATCCCTCCTGATATTTGAGAGCCGGCGTTTTGATTTCCGCCGGCCCTCTTAAATTCATATTCTCACCTGCGGTACATCCTCATCTATCCCAGTATCTTCAAATTATACAATACAACGCCCAGGCATACGAGAAATAGAATGAGCCGTGTGGAGTTAAAGCCTTTTCTGCCCAGCAGCCAGTAGGATAAAAGCACTATGGCTATCGGCACCAGCGAAGGCATTATCTTGTCCAGCATATCCTGAACTTTCAGCTCCACATCTCCGGTCTTGAACACCAGAGGCACATTGGCTTTTACCACCGCCGGAGCGAGGCCCCCAATCACGGTGAGGCCGAGTATGGCAGCACCTTCCGTCAATTGCTTGAGCTGGTTTGCAAAACCGACGGCTATCTTTCTGCCCTGCTCATAACCGATAACCGTAAACTCGTATCTCACCCACCATATGAGAATGGCCGGAATTATGGGCCAAAGAGCTCCTATTACATTCCCTTCGAGCGCCATATACGAACCCAGGCTGAATACTATGGTCCTGTATATTGCCACAAATACCGTATCGCCTATTCCGGCGAAGGGACCCATCAGACCCGTCTTTATTCCGCTAATGGTGTCTTCGTTGGATATGCCATATGCCTCTTCCATGGCTATATCGGCACCTACAATAAGATGGGCCATGGCAGGAGTCGTGTTGAAAAATTGAAGATGCAGTTTAAGCGCCTTTATCATCTCTTCTTTTGTCCTGTACAATTTTTTCAGAATCGGCAATATGGCGAAGCAGTAACCGAGGCCCTGCATTTTTTCGTAATTCCAACCCATCTGAAGACCCAGTATGGTCCTCCAGAATACCCTTATGATGTCTTTTCTTGTTATTTTTTTCTCAGCCTTTGAATCAGTCATCGATGTCTCCTCCTTCCGCCTGTGGCTTTAAATCACCTTTAAGGTAAAGATAGGCGGCTGCCAGTGCAAAACCTAAAAGTGCTATACCTATCAGACTTACTTTCATGAAAGCCGCCATTACAAAGCCTATGATCATGAAAGGATAGAATTTTCTAAGCGGGAGATATCTCATCAATATAGCAATACCCATGGCAGGAAGGATGCCGCCTGCGACCTTCAGGCCGCCCATGAGCCACTGGGGCAGATACGCGGTTATGGCTTTGACCACGTCGCTGCCGAAATACAGTCCCAAAAATACCGGAATGGCACGGCTCAGGCCCCACGGGAAGATTCCCAGAAGGTTCATCCTGGCCACACCATCGGGATTGCCTTCCTCGGCGTACCTGTCGGCCTTATGCTGAAAGTAGGTGTTAGAAAGTCTTGCCAGTATATCCAGTTGGGTTAGCAAAAGCCCTATCGGCAAAGCTATTCCAAGAGCAAACTCCACATTCTGCCCCGACATTATTGCAAAAGCTGTACCTATGATTGCGGCAGACATGAAATCGGGCACAGTGGCTCCGCCGTAAGTGGCCACCCCCAGCACCATTAGTTGGAGTGTGGCGCCCACAGTGAGCCCCATGGACACATCACCCATTACCAGGCCCGTAACAAAACCGGCCATTAAAGGCACCCCAAGGGAGATTTGAAGGCTCAATGCATCCAGCTGAGCCACAAAAGCGTACAATGATAAGAATATGATCTGCCATAAGGAAATTTCCATAATGTCCCCTCCCTTTTATTGCTTCGCTATTTTCTCATTTCGCCAAATACATCTTTTATGCCATTCTTTCCTATCTCGATGAGATAGTCTTTTAGCTGTCCTATGTCCTGCAGTGAAGATGTGGCAAACTCCAGAACCATTCCGAGGTTAAAACCGCTGACTATTTCGACATGATTTGCCTTAAATAATTCCTTGACGGCCACGTTGGACGGTGTCCCACCTATAAGGTCCACCATCACCAGTATGCTTTCATAATTTTTTAAGTCATCCATCACCTCCCTTATTTTTCTTGCAACACCTTCTGCTCCCTCCTTTTCATCCATTGATATGGAATATGCTCCATCAATATGGCCTGCGATCATTTGCGCACTCTTCAATGTCTCTTCTGCCATTTTGCCGTGGCTTATCAAAACAAGAGCTATTTTTTTCATGCTTTCCTCCGAAATATAAATTTTATTTGTAATCATATTACATTATATATCGAGATATATGAAAATATGTTTCATAAATCCTTAAAAAAAATTAATACTTTCTTATCGAAACTGCCTCGCTGGTATTTTCCAGGTATCTGACTATATCGTCGTATTTCCTGCAGGCTATGATGGAAAATAGTATATCTATCACGTTCATCTGGGCTATGCGGGAAGCCATGGCCCCGCTCCTGAAGATGGCCTCGTTGGCCGTCACAAACAGTTTTATATCGGACACGCGGGTAATGGGTGAATGGCCGAACCTGGTGATGCATATGGTGGTGGCCCCGGCGTTTTTTGCAAGCTTTAGCGCATCCACGGTATCCGCCGTCTGGCCGGAATAGGATATGCCCACGGCAGCATCGTCTTTCGTGAGATTTGCGGCGGATGCAAGCTGCATGTGGGAATCGAGGTATGCAGTGCAGGCTTTGTTTATCCTCATGAATTTGTGCATGGCGTCCAGAGCTACAAAGGCTGATGCCCCCACTCCGTAAAAATCCACTTTTTTGGCCGTCAAAAGCACATCCGCCGCCCTTTTCACTTCTTCCCGGTTTATTACATCCATAGTGCTTTCTATGGCCTGCATGTTGTTTTTAGATATTTTAGTTATTATGGTCTCGATGTCGTCATCTATATTTACGACTCCCTGGATCTTTCTCATTTTAAAAGTTATATCCGATGAAATCTTTATCTTCAAATCCTGATAGCCTTTGTATCCGAGAGTCCTGCAGAACCTGACCACGCTGGCCTCGCTGGTCCTGCACCTTTTGGAAAGTTCCGATATGGAAAGTTCGGAAATTTCCTGAGGGTTTTTCAGGATGAACTCTGCTATCTTTTTTTCCGACGGCTTCAGGTTGTTTATAACTGCATGGATTTTTTCCAGATCTCCAGGCATGGGCCCACCCCTATATTTTTCATAAGTTTTTGTAGAATCTATATATTATATTCTACACTTTATGAAAAAATCCTTCTTTAAAGAAATATTTTTTTGTAATTTTATTTCATAAAAACCATTTTGCTTCCCTCCCCGCCACCATCACCATCGATATGTTTATGTTCTCATCGAATATCACCAGATCCGCATCCTTGCCTGTTTCAATACTGCCTTTTTTGTGGGATAGGCCTATAGCCCTGGCCGGGTTCAAGGTGACCATGCGGACGGCATCGCAAAGCGCAACCCCCACCATGTGGACCATATTGTAAACGGCCCTGTCCAGAGTCAGGGTGGAGCCCGCCAGGGTGCCGTCGGCAAGCCTCGCCGCTCTGTCTTTTACGAATACTTTCTGCCCTCCCAGTTCATACTCGCCGTCGGAAAGACCGCAGGCCATCATGGCATCGGATATCAGTATCACCCTGTCGCTACCCTT
This sequence comes from Thermoanaerobacterales bacterium, assembly GCA_012840135.1. Taxonomy (GTDB): domain Bacteria; phylum Bacillota; class Thermosediminibacteria; order Thermosediminibacterales; family Tepidanaerobacteraceae; genus Biomaibacter. Next base: position 72,788 of record DUMA01000001.1, on the reverse strand, counting down.
TATACCGGCCACCAGCTTCATGGCCGCCGGGTGAAGGTGTATGCCGTCACATATCATCTCGCAGCACACCCTCTCATCCGTCAGCGCGGCTCCCACAATGCCCGGCTCCCGGTGGGAAAAGCTCCTCATGCCGTTGAACACATGCGTGACCTGGGTAATGCCACACTCGATGCCCTTCATAGCTTCATCATAAGTGGCGTCGGTATGGGCGGCACTTACCGTTATGCTCCGGGACCTAAGATACTGTATCGCCTCGGTCGACCCGGGAAGTTCCGGCGCAATGGCTGCCACTTTTATGTTATTGCCGGAAACCTCTATTAAATCTTCCAACTCTCCTATATCCGGGTTTTTGATATATTCGGGTGGCTGGGCACCCTTTTTTGCCATGGAAAAATAGGGGCCCTCCAGATAGGCGCCCAGCAGCCGTGCCCCGTAACTTTCCCGAACACCTTCGTTGCCGAAAGATTTTTCCTGTTTTTGAATATATCCGGCCACGTTTTTCAAAGCTCCTTTAATTTCATCATGGGACGCCGTCATCGTAGTCGCTAAAAATCCGGTCACACCGCGACTTGCATGAAATTTTGCCATGGCGTCCAGTGCTTCAAATGTGGCTTCCATCACGTCATGCCCGGAATTTCCGTGATTATGTATGTCGATAAATCCCGGAGAAAGATATCTGCCGCCGGCATCTATTACTTCGTCGAAAGAATCGTCGTCAGGCTCGCTCTCTTTTACGATACCGACAATTTTCCCTTCTTTCACGACTACCACACGGTCTTCTAAGACCCCGTATGGAGTGATTATCCGTGCGTTTTTTATCAGAACAGACATAAACCAATCCCTCCTCAAATTTGATTTTGAGTCAATTGAGTCAGGGGACGGTTCCCTGACTCATTTTATTACTTCTTGAGCAAGCTGGCTGCTTCTTCGTCAACGATGACCGTCACATCCTTGTGGAGCAGCAAAAAGGAAGCAGGGTTCTTCGTGGAAACAGCGTTCTCATCCAGGAGTTCTGCCATTATCCCGGCCTTGTTCTTGCCGCTGGCAAGAAGCACTATCTTTTTTGCCTGCATGATGGTGCCGAGGCCCATGGTTATGGCCTTTCTGGGCACTTCGTCTATGGAGTTGAAAAACCTGGAGTTGGCTCTTATGGTATCATCCGTCAATTCCGTCATATGTGTGACGGTCAGAAGTTCATCTCCCGGTTCATTGAAGCCTATATGGCCATTGTTGCCTATCCCCAGAAGCTGCAGGTCAATGCCTCCGTATCTTGCAATTTCTTCATCGTATTTGCGGCAGACGGCTTCAACATCTGTAGCAGTTCCATCGGGTATATGGATGTTTTCAGGTTTTACGTTTACGTGTTTGAAGAAATTTTCATACATGTAATAATGATAGCTCTGGGGGTTGTCCTTTGAAAGACCGTAATACTCATCGAGGTTGAAGGTCACCACTTGCGAGAAATCCAGCCCTTCCTCCCGGTAGAGCCTTACCAGCTCCTGATATGTTCCAAGAGGGGTGCTCCCGGTGGCAAGCCCCAGCACAAGGTCTGGCTTCTTTTTTATCTCGGATGCGATGATCCGGCAGGCTCGCCGGCTCAAATCCAAATAATCCTTTGCAATTATCAAATCCATAATAATACCTCCATTCTCAAATACTCATCCCCGACTCAGGTTCACGGTTATTTTAAACTGGTCTGACCTGTAATAGGATAATTCGTAATAGGTCAATCCGGCCGCAAAATTTACGCTTTCCACTTTTAAAAGAGGCATGGGTTCTTCGAGTTTGAGCTGCTCTTCCAGAAAAGGCGTGGACATGGCGGCAGAAAAACTGGTCTTTGAGCCCCTGACTTCCATGCCGTATTCCTCCCTGAGGATATTGTACAGAGAACCGGTGAGATCCTTTTTTTCCAGATGGGGAACGGATTCCTCGGGAATATATACGGTCTCCAGGGCTACAGGAATCCCATCGGCCTTTCGGACCCTCGTTATTTTAAAAACACTGTCCTGTGCTTTTACATCCAGCATGGTTGAAAGATTCCCCGCAGGGATTTTCAAAAATTCCACCATTTCGGTCTCCGGCTTCATGCCCCTGGCCCTGACCATTTCCGTAAAGCTCATCAGATCTTCCTGCTCGATCCGGGGTATGGCCACAAAACTGCCGCGCCCCCTTTCCCGCACTATGATCCCTTCAGTTTCCAGCTCCTTTAAAGCCTGCCTCACGGTCATGCGACTTATCTTGTATTTTTCACAGTATTCCCTTTCGGACGGTATGGGATCGCCGGGTTTTAGCTTCCGCCTTTCGATATCTTCCTTTATAAAGTTTTTAAGTTGAAAATAAACGGGTATCGGGCTTTTTTTGTCCAGCAGCATCCTGTCTCACCCTAATATATTATATCATTTATATGTATAGTTGTATAGACATTTACTAATAAAAATTTTTTCTAATCAAGCACCCATCCCATCAAAAATCACAAAATCACGTTTGCCCCGGCAATTCAGATAAAAACCCTTTCATTTCCCCGACCCCTGCTTCCATCATCCAAGGCTTTCTACAGCACATTTCAGGAGCTTCGGAACCACATTCAGAGAATAATCCAGCTCAAGCCTCTCGGTATATTTATGATCATCCCTGCCCGAAGGCCCGATGTTTAAAACCGGAATATCCAGCCGCAAAAGACCATCCAGCGGAAGGTCGTATATGTATCCCCAACCCGGCATGTTGTCCGAAACGGTCCCGAGTTCTTCCGGCCTTCCCCGGAATCCAAAATAGCTAAGATCCGTAATGCCGGCAAAATAATCCATCACCTTCATGTCGATGCCGTAGTCCCGCGATGCAGTTGAAACAACTTCATCCACAGCCTTTAAAACATTCCTTTCTTTTTCCGAAAGACCACCGTTTGCCCGGTGGGGATAATACGGCGGCAAAAATCCCACAACTATCATGGGGCTCCTGTGCGGATAATGTTTCATGAGCTCGCCAGCGAGCGAAATGGCTTTATCCCTTGCATCGAGGCCATCCGGCAGTGATTCGATGTATTGTTTCACATATTCCGACATATTTCCCGGGAAATTCCGGCGTACTTCTTCGACAAGTTCTTTGTACGTGATGACTTTCGGATGCCAGGGGATTTCAATGGTTTTGCCCGTCTTTTGGGAATAGGCCTCTGCAGCTTTCTTCAGGTGGGCAATGGCCATGCTAAAAGCTTCCTCCGCAGCCTTTTTCATGTCTTCCAGGACACGGGAAGGGGTGGTGGATGTGATGAGCATATTGTAGTAAGCCACAGCCCTCTCGGGCAGGGTAACGTAATAGGCATCCCTGAGGTCCTTGAGCTTCAGGCATGCAGGCGGCGGAAAGACCTCCCTTCCATGTGCGTCAGCAAAATCTGGATTTGCCTCCAGCACCAGATTCAGACATGAAGCCAGAAGGTTTGCATTCAGCCCTTCAAAATATTCTCCCACATGGGTCTCTTTTCCCACCATGTAAAACAATGGCATTATTTTGCCCACGGTGCCGGTGAATATGTACCTAGATTCGTCATCCGGTACTCCCGGGCCGGAAGGCTCACAGTTGATGGCGGCAATATATTCGAGGCCCATTTCTTTCTGCAAATCCACCAGATGTGATACGGCTCCCCTCATGCCGGCCGAATTGTTTTCCTCATCGGGCACAGCCAGAAAGGCAAGATTTATCTTGAGCCCCGCCGGATTGCAGGACGCCTCCGAAAGCAGCGCCATTTCGATGGCAATGCCGCACTTCATGTCCGAAACGCCGCGACCGAAGATATAATTGCCCGATTCTAGATCTTTCCTGGCATCCTCCGGAAGTTCTTCGAAGGAAAGCCGCCGGGTATATTCCAGCGGATCAAAGGCATAGGGCTTCAGGGCACCGCATCCCTCCGCATCCACCACATCGTAGTGGCCTGTCAGGATCACGGTCCTCGACACCCCGGAGCCGGCCTTCACTACGGCAAAAACCGCCTGGCGCCCCAGCGGATCGTTTTTTACAGGAAGCAGCTTCAGATGCTCGGGATTTTCTTTAAAGTAAGGAAGTTCCGCCAGTTTCCGATAGATCAACCCTGCCATCTCCAGTTCCCCGGTAGTTTCCGAAATACTTGGGATAGACACAAGTTCCAGCATAAGTTTAAATATGCCCTCACGGCTGTTTTCGATCAAATATTCCACCCCTTTTGTATAAAAGATTATGCCGCAGAATCTGAAATGGCTGAAGTGCTTTAAAACGCTTCAATGATATTATAGCAGCACTTACAAGCTAAAACAAACAGTTTTTATTTCACATGATAAACTTCAAAAATCTCATTTTCTAAAGCATTTTCTCCTTATTCTAGCCCTGCTTCTGCTTTCCAGAATGAACTTATCCATGTCTTCAATGGATATGCCCGCATGTTTTTCGTAGGTCTTCAGGAATCTTCGCACCATCTGGTCTTTTTCCGGGGTGAGGGAGGGGTCGTCGGTCAATAAAAAAAAGCAGACTTCCGCCAGATCCTGCCGAAAGTCGCCGCAGTCCATTTCTTCAAAATCTATGCCGAAGGTTTTCCCTCCGAAAAAAATGAAATTTCTCAGATTGGCATCTCCCTTTAATAGGCTCTTTGAGCCGATTTTTTCGCCGTGCAGCTGCACAAGCCAGCATGCCGTCTCTTCAATCCAGGAACCCATATCGAGACTCTGAGCGAGGCTGCTCACCGGCACCCCTTCCAGGTATTCCATGAGCAGCGCTTTTTCATCCCTTTCCAGCACCCGGGGCACCCTGATGCCTCTATCGGACAGTTTCAGCAGATTTTCACATTCTGCCTGGCAAAGACTGGCAGCCTTTTCCCCTTTAAATATTTTCAGGACCGCCGGCATTATGTTATTTCTCAGCCGCAGTTTCACTTTATAAACGCTATGGCGGCGGCTGGGAAAATGCTCCAATATCTTCATATCAATTCCGGCGAATAACAACGGAAATATCCCCCTTTTCATAACCTTTGAGCTGGGAAAGCATAGCCCTCACCACCGATTCTATCATATTCTGGACAAAGGGCACCATAATCAACGGTTTGCCGTTTATCAACACTTCCACGGACCCCCGGGCAGCCTTGCAATCATCCCTCGTCGCCCTGCCTCTCAGTATATCTGCGGCCATCTGGCGACAGTTTTTGCCGCACAGGCCGCGTTTCAAAGTGCCCGCGGGCCGTCACCGGTTCCGCCCCTGCCCTGCGATGCCTGTCTGTGTTGGTGCCTTCCGTATCGATGGCGAACTTCTCATAATGGATCTCTTTGACGGAACCCACGGTGTATCCCCGCCGCTTTAATTCCCTTATTATGTTTTCAATAGTAGTTGTCTTGCCGGATTTTGTAATGCCGTATACAGAAAACACCTTCATAAACAATTCTCACCTACCATATTATAACAAATGCTCCGGCCGCCAGGGTTATAATGGCAACCATCCAGTCTTTTGGTTTCATAATCAGTTTCCGGTGGAAGGTTCTGGAAGGATATGCCCCGAAAGCCCGGGATTCCATGGCTATGGAAATCTGCCGTGCCCTCAGCAGGGTCGCCGTCACCACCGGCATGAATATATAAGTGTAGAGGGATATCCTGTGCCTCATAGGAATTCGCTTCAAGTCGGCCCCGGAAAGCTGTATGGCCGTTATGGAATCTCCCATTTCCTCCATCAATACAGGCAGGAATCTTACGGCAAGAAACACCATAAAAGCCAGTTCATAAGGCATTTTCCAGGATACCAGGCCGTAAACTATCTCCGCAGAGCTGGATGTGGAGAGGATCAAAGCCGATGATATTATTATAAACATGCGTAAAATCACCGAAAGGCCCGTCAGGACGCCCCCGGTGGTAATTATCCCGACACCGCCCAGGGTGACGATGGGGCTTCCCGCCGGTGAAAACATACTCTGTATCAGCACGAGACTTGCAAAAAGTGTGATAAAGCGCCGGAGCTTTTTAAAGGAGCCGGCAACGGATATGGAAAAGGCGGATAGCAGCGCAAGAGTAGCCATCCATATTATAAAAAGCACTTCCGGCCTTTTTTCGACAACGGCTAGGGTGGAAAGGACCGCGACGATTATGATTTTTGTGCGGGGATCCAGGTCTTTCAAAGCGCCTTCACCATCCCGTTCCCTGCAAAATGAATGAGCCTCTGGGTATGTCTTTTGAGAAAATCCCTGTCATGGCTTATAATAATATATCCCCTGCCGCTGTCTTTCAGAGCTTCCAGGCACCGGTCCAGTTTTTTCAGCCGAAGCACGTCAAGGCCTGTGGTGGGCTCATCCATAAAGAAAAAATCCGCTCCCCGGGCCATGACCTGTGCCAGCACCAGCCGCTGCTTCTGCCCCCGGCTGAGATAAAAGGGGAAGCGGTCCTTAAGGTCCGAAAGCTCGAAAAAATTCAGCCAGTAGTCCACCCTTTCATCCAGCTCCCGCTCCCTCAGGGCTCCCTTCTCCATGCGCACGCCGAAGGCCACCTGTTCCCAAACCGTGGGCGCAAAAAGCTGCTTATCGGGATTCTGGAAGACAAAGCCAACGCTTTTTCCCACACGGGCAAGGCCCATCGTGGAAACCGGGGTCCCCTCCAGCAGAACCTGTCCCCGCACGGGCTTTAAAATTCCCATCATTAACCTGGCCATGGTGGTCTTGCCGGAACCGTTGGGGCCGAGAAATCCTATCCTTTCATTTTTATCCAGTTCGAAGGACACTTCATTAAACACAGGAGCCGATCCGGGATAAGAGAAACTCATCCGAATCACCCGATAAAAGCTCATCAACCATTTCCCCTTCGATGCACTCTACTATCTTTCCCCCGGCCATCAGCAGGACGGTATCGGCTATCGTGAGAAGGTTTTTTAAATTGTGTTCAACGATGATTACGGTTTTGCCGGCGGCTTTTAGTCTTTTCACTGCATCGAGCACCAGCCTGGTATTGTCTTCATCCAGCTCGGCGGCGGGTTCATCAAGGACAATAATCTCGGGATCGAGGCTCAAAACAGCCGCCAGGGCCACCAGATGCTTCTGACCGCCGGAAAGCTGCGAAGGATTCCTGCCCCTGAGCTTTTCTATGCCCAGAACGCCGAGAATTCTACCCACAATGGCCTTTATCTCCCCGGGGGGCAGGCAGAGATTCTCCGGGCCGAAAGCCACCTCATCCTCCACGGTAGGCAGAAACAGCTGATTTTCCGGTTCCTGAAACACCATTCCCACTTTGAGGGCCAGCTTCGAAATGGAAACCTGCCTCGTATCCGCACCGTCCACCAGAACCCTCCCTTCCATGATGCCCGACACCCTCTGGGGAATGGCTCCGTTCAAAGTAAGGGCCAGAGTGCTCTTGCCGCAGCCGCTAAGACCTGCTATTGCCGTGACTTTACCTCTTTTTATGGCAAGATCTATTCCATCCAGAACATAAGGGCCTTTTCTGCGGTATTTGAATTTGAGGCCCTCTATTTTTATTATATCATTCATTCAATCGATACCTCTGTAACGAATTTACACCATCTCTGGCTGAACCGGTCCTTTTTGATTATGATCTGATAGGGCCCGCTGCCGCCGTCGGCTTTGCTCCCCAGAGGCTTTCCGTCCTTTTCAAAAGCAAGATACACATTGTCCGGCTCCCGGACCTCCTCGGAACTTAAAGCAACGGTGTAACCGTCAATGGCCTTGACTATGACCTTCGATGCATTTTTGAGCTCATCTTCTAAAAAGGCTCCGGAAATTACATCTTTCAGCAGGACGCCTTTGAACACATGATCTTCCGGTCCACTGTCGGAAGTATCCTGGGTGGCCTTAAATTCCAGCGGATTTAAAGCCTTGATATCCTGGAATTCCAGTTTCTTTTCATTCCCGCCTGCCTTTATCAGCAGCGCACCACTGACGGCTTCGGAACCCGTAACTTTTATGCCCTTTTGATTTATAAAGGCCAGCACCGTGACGATTAGGACAAGTACGACCACCGCGGCAAATATGCTCCTACTTTTCATTGCCACCACCTTCCTCAAACTTTATCAGTTGCCTTGTCATCTGAAAGGCTATGATTCCGCCCAGCCCTCCCGACAGTGATGCAGCACTGAGGCTCAGCAGCAGGGGTATAAGCGGCAGTCTGAAAAATACCAGGGAGGACAGAAAAGTACCTGTAAGATTTGCCATTATCCCCGCCAGAAAAAGTCCCGCCATTTCATAAGCCCACTTTCCCGCCATCAGCATGGCCAGATCCACCGCCAATCCCGGCAGGGAATAAGTTATAAGGCTCAGGGCTCCATGGGTGCCGTATACCCCCAGCACCAGCATGAGAATCGCCTGCACCAGGCCGATGAGGGTACCGGCGCCCTTCTTGTGCACTATAGCTGTGCCCAGCACTATCCACATCATGTAAAATCCTCCGGCGATGACGCCTCCCGGTATGTACAGGGGGCCGGTAATAATATGGGCTAGAGGCACTATGACGGGTTTTGTGGCTATCCCCAGGGCCGACATCAGGGCCATGACCGCCAGGTCAAACATGGAAAATCGCCTTATAAACCATTGAAAAGGACTCATAAAAACACCTACTCGGCACTGATTTTTACAAGAGCCTTCGTCCACATCTTGCTGGGCTGACCGTCCACCACCATGCGAACCGGACCGTCGCCTTCGGGCAGGTCATTGCCGTCCATCCTATACGCCACCAGGGTGTTCTGGGCTAGTGCCACATCTTTGGGCAGCTCTACCTTATAGCCGTCGGAGGATTCGAGAACGACCTTTTCAAACTCCTTTATACCGGCGGATTCCAGCACCTTGGACAGCGGCACACCGGTCCAATCGTGACCCTCGGTGGAGTCATCCTTTTTGAGCATGGCAATCCTGGCATCCACTGGACCAAGTTTTTCCATGTCAACGTCGGTAAGTGTCTTGTCGACATCCTTACCTGTTACCTGAATCTTCCATTTTGCTTCGGCAGGCACCTGAGGTGATTTCTGACTGCAGCCCGCCATGAGCGGCAACATAAACATTAAGAATATAGTAATTACCAGATATTTTTTATACATATTTAAAACCCCCTTGTATATTTGTTATTATTCACCTATTTTTTCAGCGATATTTCCATCAAATTTTTTATATTGTATTTTTTGGGCAGTTGCTTAAAACTGACCCTTGGGCCACCATCACCCAGCAAAAGCTCACCCTGCTTTAAGTCCTTTCCTTTAATATCAACCGAATAGCCGTCTGCATCTTTTATTACATAATTCTTGTCGTCCATTATTTCCATGTTCACTTCTTTGAACACCGTTTCCAGCGGTATCGTTTCACTCTTAAAGTAAGCCGCCAGGTTTTGCTTGAGGCCCATGATAACCTCTTTGTCCGTGCCGAACCAGACCAGGTTTTTTACATACATGCCGTAGGATATGTCGGGAGAAATGAATTCCGGAGCATTTTCCCCGGTTATCTTTATGTAAGCTTTTTTAGCGGTTTCCATTTCTTCGGTTTTCTTGAGGCCGTCTCTTGCCTTCACTAAAAACGGCTTACCCTCATACTCAATAGCAAATTTATCAAGGAGCTCTTTCAGCACCAGGGCTTTGTCTCCCTCATCATCAAAGCTGTAATCCACCGGTTCAAGACCCGAGGAGTCCATAAACAGCATCCTGACGGCGGCAACTTTCGCCGAGTCCTTCTTAAGTTCCAGGCTGCTCACAGCCTTAACCCAGTACATGGCGAATTCACCGGGAACAACGATCCTGACAGGTGTATCGCTTTCAGGCAAGGGCTTTCCGTTTATTTGATAGGCCAGGATAATATCCCGGCTCCTGACGACCTCCTCGGGGATCTGCACGGCATAACCGTCCCGGGCTTTCACCTGGACGGCCGAAAAATCCTCAAGGGCTATGCCCTTTGTTTTGTCGGCCCTCTGGCCGTGATATCGGTGACATTTCCTCCGGAATCCTTCAACTGTGTCTCTACATCTCTGGCAGCAAGACCTTTAATTTCATCCACCGTGAACTCCAGGTCTTTGTCCAGAGCTCCCTTTATCACAAAACTTGTAGCTTCCTCCAATTCTTTCGTGGCAGCGGCGGTAGCGTCGGTTTCCGCATTCACCTTACTTTTTTCGCCGCCTGTATCTTCTGCTTTTTTCGCTTCCGATGTACCGCAGGCGGTCAATGCCGCAATCAGCATAAAAACCAGCAGGATCGCCGGTATCCTTTTTTCAATCGTAAATATCCCCTCCTGTTTTGAATATTTTTAACTGCCGGCACAATGCCAAGCAGTAAAGATTAGACCCATGGCTTCCTGGCAGAACACTTATTTTGCTGCCCGCATATTTGAGCCGTATATTATGGGAATGAAAAGGTCTTCAGGGCAAAAGCTCCCGTGATTGCCTCCCTGACCTTCTTCATGCAGGCCGTGGTCAGCCGCGACAATCATGTCTCCGTCCCAATTCCCAGCCAGCTGTTTTGTCCACCCATCGATCTTGCCCAGCTGTTTCATGGCTTCCGGAGAATGCGGACCATATTTGTGGGCCAGTTCATCATAGGAGTGAAAGTGAATCAGAATTACATCAGGCCTGTTTTTCAATTGTTTTAAACTTGAATCGAATATTTCATCATCGATGATGCCATCTTTGTTTTCATCGATGTTCAATACCGTATTGCTGTCATCCTTTAGTATTTTGATATGGCCTTCCACCACCGTGCACCTTTTGCCCGAGCGGGAAAATGTTTCAAAAACCGTATCGCACTTCAGGTTGCTGTCACCCCTGCTTTTTATTCCGGTATGGGCCGGGGTTTTGCCGGTGACCATGGAAGAGAAGGCCACATCGGTAATGGGTGGAAACACCGTAAGGGCTTTTTGCGGTTCCCCCATGGAAGAAATAAACGGTACAATGCCTTTCTCTTTCGCTATTTCGTATATCTCATATCCCATGCCGTCTATGTACACCACCATTACCCTGCGGCCCCGCTCCGCTCTGTCCAGTATTGCTCCGGCTATATCGGTAATCGCGGCGGACGGAGGGTCAGCTACAAAGCCCAGGGGCTTTTTTACCTCGATAGTTTTACTATACAGCACCAGGCTGCGAGGGGAGTTGATCTGCAGGCGGGCATCGGCATCGGTATAAAGCACATCCCCTTCTTCCGAATAAACCGCAATCCTTCGGGCAGGGGCATCCAGCAAGCTTGAAAAGGAAACCATTTTTCTGGATTGATAGACTATGCCCCTATTCATTGCCATCCACCGATCTGCTACTTTCACCTACCTTTACAAGCTCCCTCCGGTATGGAACCATCAGCAGATTCCCCGGACTCTTGTAAGAAAGCTCGCCTCCCTGGATTATAAAAATCCCCCCGAACCCGCTGCCTCCGGCCGGAACCCTCTCATCGCCCACAACGATGATCTGTTCTATGCCCTTAACCTGAGTGTTTACAGGAAAATTCCGTGAAAAAACTAACCATACGGCTGCCAGGCAGGTGATGATTAAAACGGCGGCCATTGCCGGCAAAAAAGTGACAGCCTTCACTTTCACGTTCAACACAACCTTTTGAAGATAATTCAAAAACTATATTCTTATAAATATATTCTATAAAGATTTCGTTATTCCTTCTTAAGCATAATGAAATTTAAAAAAAATAGTCAAGGGACTTTTTGGCTAAAATTTTAACCAGCTTGTCAGAAATCCTCCCGAAACATCGGAGGCATTTTCAAAATCCTCAGAGTATATCGAAGGTATTTCATCATTTGACATGGCCCCAAATATATCATAATATTAATATATAATATTTAATATAGAAGAGGGTCAGTATGGACAAAGAAAAATATAAAGACAAACTGTTGAAAACTGCAGAGATCCTGAAGGCCATCGGCCACCCGGCCAGGCTTTGCATAATATGCAAGCTGATGAACAAAGACTGCAACGTCTCCACCATGCAAAACTGCCTGGACCTTCCCCAGTCAACCGTTTCTCAACATCTTGCCATCCTAAAATCCAGGGGCATCATTGAGGGAAAAAGAAAGGGCGTGGAGGTCATCTATTCCATCGCCAATGAAGATGTGAAAAAGATAATAAAGGCTTTGTTCGAGCCCGGGGAACTTCCTGCAGACGAATAAAAAAAGCAGCGACTGTGGAATGCAGGTTACATTCCCTCACAACCGAACTTTGTCCGGCACTATCTCTTTCTATATTTCGGCGGTTCTGTCTCGTACAGATTATTGCCCTGACTGTCGATCACCACAATGGCCGGAAAATCCTCCACATGGAAGCGGTGGATGGCCTCGGTGCCCAGATCTTCATAGGCCACCACTTCTACCTTTTTTATGCTCCTGGCAATGAGAGCGGCGGCGCCGCCTACTGCCCCGAAATACACGGCACCGTATTTTTTCATGCCTTCTATTACCTCTTTCGATCGCGTGCCCTTCCCTATCATGCCCTTGAGGCCGCGTTCCAGCAGCGGCACTGTGTACGGGTCCATGCGGTAGCTGGTGGTGGGCCCGGCGGAGCCTGACGCATAACCAGGCCTGGCCGGTGCCGGACCTGCATAGTAGATAATTTGCCCGCTGAAGTCCACCGGAAGCGGTTGTCCAAGACTGATAAGTTCCGCCAGCCTCCTGTGGGCGGCATCCCTTGCGGTATATATGATGCCGCTGATGAGCACATTTTGTCCGGCCTTTAAAGATCTCGCCACGTCATCGGTTAAAGGAGCGGCAATTTTTATGGGCTTTGCGTCTGTATTGTTCAAATTTCCACTTCCCATCGCATTATTTATTTTGTCTTGATTTAAAGCACAGGAAAAATTATTTTTCCATACAAAGATTATACACAATTTTGAAGGACTCGGTCATATAAGGCAGGCAAAGTTTTCCCGGTAACACCCGTTTTGCTCCGGCGTTCCACAACTAATCATAAAATTGCGCTGGCATGGCGACATGCGTGGCAGCAGATGTTGACGGCCACGGGGAGGCATGCGATGTGGGTGGGAAAATGCTCGATGTGGACCGAAAGAGATGTCATCCTCCCTCCGAGGCCACCGGGGCCTATGCCCGACTTGTTTATCTCGCAGAGGATTTCTTTTTCAAGCCGAGCGTACCTTTCATCGGAATTGGGCTGACCCGCCGGGCGGAGCAGCGCCTTTTTTGATAATAGGGCGGCCTTTTCCATGGTGCCTCCGATACCTACGCCCACAATGGTTGGCGGACACGGATTGGGGCCAGCCTTCAACACCGTATCCACCACAAAATTTTTAACCCCTTCCACTCCATCGGCGGGCTTTAACATCCTCAATGCGCTCATGTTCTCGCTGCCGGCGCCTTTCGGGGCGGCGACAATTTTTAACCTGTCTCCGGGGACAATGTCCACATATATCAGCGCCGGAGTATTGTCATTTGTATTTTTGCGTTCAAAAAGAGGGTCTTTCACCACGGATTTTCGAAGAAAGCCTTCCATGTATGCCTCTCTCACACCGAGATTTACAGCTTCATTAAAATCTCCGCCGGTTATCCTCACATCCTGCCCCAGCTCTGCGAAAACCACCGCCATTCCCGTATCCTGGCACAGTGCAATCCTTTCCTTTGCCGCTATTTCATCGTTCTCAATTATCTGCTTCAAAATAGACTTTCCGATGGGCGAAACTTCTGTATCGCAGGCTTTCTTCAACTCCTCATATACATCCCGGTCTATTATGTAATTAGCCTCCATAAAAAGGTTCTTGACGGTACTTGTTATAATTTCGGCCTTGATCTCTCGCATGGATTCACTTCTTTCATAGTTTATTGGAATTATAATTACATTTTAATCATTTTAACGCATCCGGTCAACAAATCCCGTAAAACCTTTATAGCCCCCTTTAATTTTTCCCCCCGCTCCATTTATATCCTTTTTGACAATTGATTTTATTAAATAGTAATATTATAATAAGTTTGTGAAAATATTATCATTCTATATTTTATTTTTACGGAGGGATTTTGATGCAGAAAAATTTCCTGACGCCGGCGGAAATCGCCGAAGCCACCATAAATACGGGTGTCAAAAAGGCCAATCTGTCAGCTTTGCAGATGATCCTGCTGGGCTTTTTCGCAGGGACTTTTATCGCTTTTGGAGCCAACGCCGATATAATCATAATGCAGACCTTTAAAAATATAGACGTGGGGCTCATGAAGTTCCTAGGTGCGGCGGTTTTCCCCGTAGGCCTTATGCTTGTGGTTATAGCAGGAGCGGAACTGTTTACCGGAAACAATCTCATGACTCTGGCCCTGTTTGATAAAAAAATAACATTAATGCAGCTTTTGAAAAACTGGTTGCTGGTTTACATAGGGAATTTCCTGGGGTCTGTCTTTTTAGCATATATGGTTTCGGCATCGGGATTATTGACAGGCCCGGCAGCCGATACCGCCATGAATATAGCCAGGGCCAAGCTGTCTTTGGATTTTGCCAGTGCCTTTTTAAGGGGGATCGGCTGCAACATGCTGGTGGTGCTGGCGGTATGGCTTGCCACATCCGCCCAGGACGTTATTTCCAAGATACTCTCTTGCTGGTTTCCCATAATGCTTTTTGTCCTATCCGGCTTTGAACACAGCATAGCCAATATGTTTTTTTTGCCCGTCGCCAGATTCCTAGGCCTTCAGGTATCATGGGGCAAGATATGGCTTGAAAATCTTCTGCCAGTAACTTTTGGAAACATTGTGGGAGGTGCCTTTATAGTTCCCGCAGTATATTATTTATGCTATATATTGCCTGAAAGAAGAAAAGATTTTACCGGCCCCCGAGCCACATAATGCACAATGAACCAGGACTTTTTTTCAAGTCGAGAACCGTCCCGGCTTGAAATGAACTGCACCCCCGGACGCAGTAAAAGACCCGTCGATTTCGACGGGTCTTTTTTTGGCAGCTTTTGCCTTATATTAATACATGTCGGGATTGGGCATGGGCGGCGTTTTTTCCTTTTCAGGAATGTCGGCCACCACGGCTTCAGTGGTGAGCACCATTGCCGCAACGCTTGCCGCATTCTGCAGGGTAGACCTGGTGACCTTTGTGGGATCGACGATACCTTTCTTGATCATATCGCCGTATTCCTCGCGGAGAGCATCGAAGCCTATGCCTTTTTCGCTGGCTTTCAATTTCTCGACAATGATTGAACCTTCAAGGCCCGCATTGAAGGCGATCTGTCTTACGGGCTCTTCAAGGGCTTTTCTGATAATGTCGACGCCGACCTTCTCGTCGCCTTCCACGTTCAGCCTGTCAAGAGCAGGGATGGCATTGATGAAGGCGGTGCCTCCACCGGGAACAATACCTTCCTCCACGGCTGCTCTGGTGGCGGAAAGGGCGTCCTCAATGCGGTGTTTCTTTTCTTTAAGTTCGGTTTCGGTAGCTGCGCCCACCTGGATTACTGCTACGCCGCCGGCCAGTTTCGCCAGACGCTCCTGCAGTTTTTCGCGATCAAAGTCGGACGTGGTCTCCTCGATCTGAGCTTTGATGGCGCTGATGCGCTTTTTGATCTCTTCCTTGCTGCCGGCGCCATCCACGATGGTGGTATTTTCTTTATCGACCCTGACCTGTCTTGCCTGGCCCAGCATGCTGATGGTAGCGCTCTTGATGTCAATGCCCAGCTCTTCGGAGATAACCTGGCCGCCGGTCAGTATTGCTATGTCTTCCAGCATGGCCTTTCTCCTGTCGCCAAAGCCGGGAGCTTTTACGGCAACGCATGTAAGGGTGCCGCGAAGTTTGTTGACTACCAGTGTAGCCAGGGCTTCACCCTCTACATCTTCGGCAATGAGGAGCAATTTCTTGCCCTGCTGGACAATCTTTTCAAGGATGGGCAGCAGGTCCTGAACGCTGGAGATCTTTTTATCGGTGATCAGGATGTAGGGATCGTCCAGAACGGCTTCCATTTTCTCGGTGTCTGTCACCATGTAGGGGGATATGTAACCCCTGTCAAATTCCATACCTTCCACAACTTCCAGGTTGGTGCCCATGGTCTTGGATTCTTCGACAGTGATGACACCGTCTTTTCCAACCTTCTCCATGGCATCGGCGATGAGCTGGCCGATCTCTTCATCGGCTGCAGAGATGGATGCTACCTGGGCAATGGCTTCTCTGGTTTCGACAGGTTTGCTGAAAGTCTTGATCTCCTCTACCACAGCCTTTACGGCTTTTTCAATGCCCTTCTTCAAAATCATGGGATTGGCGCCCGCCACCACATTCCTCATGCCTTCGTGGATAATGGCCTGAGCCAGCAGAGTAGCGGTGGTGGTTCCATCTCCTGCCACATCCTGGGTCTTGGTGGCAACCTCTTTAATGAGCTGGGCTCCCATGTTTTCGAAGGGGTCTTCCAGTTCAATTTCCCTTGCTATGGTCACACCGTCATTGGTGATAGTGGGTGTTCCAAACTTCTTATCCAATACAACATTGCGGCCTTTGGGCCCCAGTGTAACCTTTACGGTGTCGGCTAATTTATCGATACCCTTCAGCAATGCCCTGCGGGCATCTTCATCGAATTTGATCTGTTTTGCCATTTCAAAATCCCTCCTCAAATTTTCACATTACTCTATTATGGCAAGGACATCGCTCTGTCTCAAGATGAGGTATTCCTGGTCATCGATCTTGACTTCGGTGCCGGCATATTTGGAGAATATGATTTTGTCCCCAACTTTGACTTCCAGAGGCACTTTCTGACCGTCGATGATTTCACCGCTGCCCACTGCCAGGACTTCGCCCTTCTGGGGTTTTTCCTTGGCGGTATCGGGCAGAACAATGCCACCTTTGGTCCTTTCCTCTTTCTCCAGAACTTTGATGACAATGCGGTCACCTAATGGTTTGATGTTCATCTATACCCCTCCTTTTAATTATTGACTCCTGCCTGTTAGCACTCCCACTCGGTGAGTGCTAATTACAAGATATATCTTATACAAAGCTTCTGTCAAAATCAATTCCTTTTGCCCGTATTTTTCCATAAAAAATACTGCTTGTTCCGGTTTATATGGATATTCATGTAGATTTCGTGAATTTTCACCAGAAATCTTTACGTTTTAAAAATGGGTTGTGAAAGTTTGACCGGGGCCCTGTTATTATATATTTTCCAGTATAAACTAAATTATACATAATAATCTAAGCTTTAACCTGGTTGATTAAGCTCACGGTATCTAAAGCAGCTTATGATATGGTCATTCACCAGGCCCGTTGCCTGCATGTGGGAATAGATTATGGTAGAACCCACAAATTTAAAGCCCCGCTTTTTTAAGTCTCTGCTGATTTCATCGGATATTTCCGTCCTCGGAGGTATTTCCGAAACGCTTTCCCAGGCATTAAATACGGGTTTATAATCCACAAAGCGCCATATGTAATTGTCGAAGCTCCCGAATTCCCTCTGGATTTCAAGAAATCTTCTGGCATTGTTTACGGAAGCCTCTATCTTCTTATAGTTCCTTATGATACCGTCGTCCTTCATCAGTTGCTGGATTTTGGATTCATCGTACCTGGATACTTCCGCAGGGTCAAAGTCCGCATAGGCCCTTCTGTAGTTTTCTCTCCTTCGAAGAATGGTAATCCAGCTCAATCCCGCCTGAGCCGACTCCAGCACCAGAAATTCAAAGTGTTTCCTGTCATCATGGACGGGCACTCCCCATTCTTCATCGTGATATTTAACGTAAAGCTCATCGCTGCCGCACCAGGGACACCTTTGCATTTTTACACCTCGCTCTTCCTATGATTTTTTTGAACCAATCTAATCAACCTAATCCCAACCAAATTCAGTGATATTTATCACTTTTATGATTTACCCGCAACCTATTTTATTATCTTATATAATTCTATAAACTTTATTGATTTTTTATAAAATCTTTAGTAAGATCTAGTTAGAAAGTATTATAAAGTAGGAGAAGTGAGCAAAAATGGAAAAACAAATTTTAAGAGTAAGAGAGAAAGGTCAGATAACACTGACAAAAAAAATAAGGGACAATTTACACATTAACGAAAATGACTACGTCATAGCCGAAGTTGTAAATGAAAAAATTATTTTATATAAGTTACCCAATTATAATAAAGCTTCTTTTGATGATGGTATATGGAATCTCATAGGTTCGGCCGAAGATAAGGAAGGGAAAACTGATATCTCATCAAATAAACATAAATATTTAGGTGATAAACAATGATAGTCTTTGTAGATACCAGTGCCATCGCAGCACTACTAATCAAAAATGATTACAACCATCTTTTATCTGTAGATATTTTAAAAAGGTTAACAGAACAAGGTGCTGAACTAATCATCTCCAATTTTATTGTGGCCGAAACTTACAACCTTTTATCGGCAAGAACTCATCCTAGTTTAGCCCGTCGGTGGTTATTGACCAATACATGGAATGTGGAGTCTGTCACCGATGCCGACGAAAAAAGTGCGAAAAGTATCATCGAAAAGTATGAAGACAAAGACTTTTCTTATACGGATGCCACCAGTTTTGCTATGATCAAGAGACTAAATATTGACAGAGCTTTTACTTTTGATCATCATTTCGAGCAGTATGGCATTTTAACAATAAAGTAACTTTTGTTGCGGTATTGTAGCTACTCAAATTGAATGTTCGAAAATTGACTTTCTTCATTTGACCATAGATACAATTATATTTCGCCGGTTTTTTTATTTTCCGCAGTCCTTTACCCACCCTTTTAATACTTCCACCGCGTGAGGCAGGGCCGGGAGTATTATTTCGAGATTTTCCCGGACGGCTTTGGGGCTGCCGGGCAGGTTTACAATGAGAGTCTTGCCGCGGATTCCGGCCCGGGCCCTGGAGAGCATAGCATTGGGAGTCTTTTGCAGGCTATTTTGCCGCATGGCCTCGGGTATGCCGGGCACCTCCCTTTCTATAACGGAAAGGGTGGCCTCGGGAGTGTTGTCTCTGGGCGAAAAGCCGGTGCCCCCGGTGGTGAGGATGATATCGGCACCTTTTTCGCACATCTGGAGCATGGTCTCTTTCAATACATCAAGGTCATCGGACACCACCCTGTAGTCCACCACCTGACCGTCGATGGCCTTTACCATTTCTTCTATGACCCTGCCGCTTACATCCTCCCTCTCACCCTTTGATCCGCGGTCACTGGCCGTAAGAATGGCTATTTTTATCACCATTATCGCCTCCGTTTATTTTTCAAAAAATATCATTCATCATATGCGTTTTTCCGGTCACCGAATCTGCAACATATTTATTGCTTATTGTACTATATCTATACTGTCGCCGGCGGATACGATCCCGCCCTTTAAAACCCTCGCGAAGATCCCCTCCCGGGGCATGATGCAGTCACCGGCCTGTTCATATATGGCG
Organism: Thermoanaerobacterales bacterium; assembly: GCA_012840135.1. Lineage (GTDB taxonomy): Bacteria > Bacillota > Thermosediminibacteria > Thermosediminibacterales > Tepidanaerobacteraceae > Biomaibacter. The sequence goes on along the minus strand of DUMA01000001.1, from coordinate 53,508 downwards.
CATCTGGCGTGACATTTCTTGCCTATCTGCGTTACTTCCAGCAGGGCCTGACCAGCCTGAAGCTTCGTGCCCACAGCCAGGTTTGCCAGGTCTATGCCTTCGGTGGTAATATTTTCGGCAAAATCGCCGGGCCCGACTTTCAGGCCTTTTTCCACCATTTTAGTTATACTTTCCACGGCAAGGAGGCTCACCTGGCGGTGCCAGCTGCCGCCATGGGCGTCGCCTTCTACGCCAAAGTTTTCCACAAGCCGTGCGGAACCCACATTAACCTTGCGTTCACCTTTTTGCTCGCTCTTGCATACAGCTATAATCTTCCCCATAAGTCAACCTCCGCTTTTTATGTTAAAACATACCTAGCCTTTTTATGTGCACTAATCACCTTCTTTTTCAGGATCATAAACCGGACAATCTACTTCACGCATCACACTTTTCGATCTTGAACGTCCCGCTCTTTCCGCCTCTTTTTTCCACCAGGCGGATATCTTTTATCACCATGCCGCGATCTACTGCCTTGCACATGTCGTATATGGTGAGGCAAGCCGCTGATACCGCCGTCAAGGCTTCCATCTCCACTCCGGTCTTGCCCACGGTGGTAATGCGAGCTTCCACGCCAATGGCGCTCCTGTCTTCATATATTTCAAACTTTATATCCGCCCCGGTCAAAAAAATATTGTGGCACATGGGTATGATGCGGGATGTCTCTTTTGCCGCCATGATGCCCGCCACCTGAGAAACCGCCAGAACATCACCTTTTTTGGCCCTCCCCTCCAGTATCATTTTCAGGGTTTCGGGCTTCATTTCTATTAATCCCCGGGCCACGGCTACCCGCTCTGTGTCCGCTTTTTGCCCCACATTCACCATGCGGGCTTTCCCTTCCTCATTGAAATGAGTAAATTCCATTGTCTAACCCCCTATCTGCCACATGTGGCGCCGATGAGCGCTTTTTTCTTCCGGCATCATATGGTGGCACACGGGCTTTTTCATAATAGCCTCCCTGAAAAGGCTTCGCAGTTCCTCTTCGCCTTTTTTCTCCCTCAGGGCTTTCTTTATATCTATCTCCAGGTCCGATTCCAGGCATGGTTTTAACTTGCCGTCAGCGGTGAGCCGAACACGGTTGCAGGCATCACAGAAATGGCGGCTGATGGGGGTTATGAAACCTACCGCTCCGACAGCCCCGGGTACCCTGTAGTATACGGCCGGACCCGCTCCGGCAGGGGCGCCGGTGGGCATAAGTCTTTCTTTTATGGAGGATTTTATTTCTTCCGCGGAAATATATTTGCCCTGGCTCCATCCTTTTTCGCCCAGGGGCATGAGCTCAATAAATCTAATGTAAATGGGATAACTTCTGGTAAGTTCGATAAAATCCCCGATCTCATCATCATTGAATCCACGGACCATCACACAGTTTAACTTCACCGGGACAAGGCCTGTCTCGAGCGCAGATTCTATTCCGCGCAGCACGTCGGAGAGCCTGCCGCAGCGGGTGATTTTGCGGAACCTTTCAGGCTTTAAGGTGTCAAGACTTATGTTTACCCTGTCTAGACCTGCATCTTTCAAATCCGCCGCTATGGGCGCAAGGAGCGAACCGTTGGTAGTAATGGATATATCCCTTATACCATTTATGTTTCGAAGCTCCCGGATAAAACTCGGTATCCCCTTCCTCACCAGGGGTTCGCCGCCGGTGACCCTGATTCTGGTGATGCCCAGAGGAGCTACGGCCCTTACAAATTCCACCATCTCCTCAAAGCGGAGAATATCCGAATGGGATTTGGGCTCCACTCCCTTTTCAGGCATACAATAAAGGCACCGGAAATTGCACCGGTCGGTGACGGAAATCCTGAGGTAATTTATTTCTCTGCCGACGGCATCCTTCATCCATGGCCCCCCTATTCACCAAATATTTTTGTCACGGTTGTGTCCCTGTTGTGTCATGGGGACGGTTCTTTTGACACGATATGGATGTGTGTCAACGGAACCGTCCCTGTGACACTCCGACCCCTTGATATATTATTTTGCCTGTATCGCGGGTGTCGTAGCCTCCCAGAGCTTCGACCTTTTTTTTGAATTCGGCGGTGTTGATGACACTGAGCATCTTTTTTACGGAGTCCAGATGGTAAAATTCTTCAGGGATGGCAAGATCGTATTCTTCAGGTGAGACGGGGATGAAGTCCAGGTCCAGGGCATTGGCAGCCGCCAGAATCCCCAAGCCCGCATCGGCGCTGCCTCCTGCCACCGCCGCCGCTACCGCCATATGGGTATATTCTTCCCGGTCGTATCCTCTTATCTCATGGGGGGATATTCCCAGTTCCTTTAATTTCAAATCCAGAAGCAGCCTGGTCCCGGCTCCCCTCTGGCGGTTAATGAAGAGCACATCGGGCCTTTTTAAATCTTCGATGCCCTTTATTCCTTTAGGATTGCCTTTCTGCACCATGATACCCTGCTGGCGGCGTACGAGGTTCACCAGCACTATCCCTCTTTCCGGCAGGTACCTTTTTAAATACGGAACATTATATTCTCCCGTATCGAGGTCCAGAAGGTGCATGCCCGCCATGTGGGCTTCGCCACGCTTCAATGCCATGATCCCGCCCATGCTCCCCACGTGGGCGGAAGAGACATTGAGCTCAGGATAATATTTTTTGACCTCGCTGGCCAGAAGATCGAGGGTTATATCGTGGCTTCCTGTTATAACGACGGTGTTTTCAATCTCATAGGCCGGCCTCAAAAGCTCCACTTCCACCCGCTCTCCAGCCTCCAGCCCTTCCTTCAGTGCCGGTATCCTGACAATGCCGTCGGCTCTCACCATTGACATAATGACACCCGCTCCCCGGGAAAGTGGTGATGCGCAGACCCGCTCCCCTATGCGACCCAGCTTTACCCTGAGGAACTCCTCGGTGCCTATTGAAGACACAACCCGCCGGGACATGACCGCCTCTATCTTCTCCGGCACAGGAGCCGGGATGCCCTGCATCAAATAAAGCAATGGCTTCACAAAGAGGTTCATGGTAAGGGCTGCCGATACAGGATAGCCGGGAATGCCCAGGACTGGCTTATCGCCTATCCTCCCCAGCATCACGGGTTTGCCGGGCCTTATGGCCACACCGTGCACCAGCAGTTTGCCCAGTTCCGCTATGCAGGATGAAGTGTAGTCTTCGGAACCTGCCGAGGAACCGGCGTTTATTATGACCGCATCGGCTCTTTCCAGGGCTTCCTTAACCCTCTGTCTTATTTTTTCATAATCGTCTTCCACCTTTTCCATGACCAGGACCTGACCGCCCCACTCCTCCACAAACCCCGCCAGCACGGAAGAATTGTATTCTATGATATCACCGGGCTTTAAGGTCATCCCTGGAGATACCAGTTCGGTTCCCGTTGGTATTATGGCCACTACCGGTTTTCTTCTCACGGCCACCTGCACATGCCCTCCCGCCAGGATGGCTCCCAGGTCCTGGGGCCGCAGCCGGTGATTTTCAGGCACAATGAGCTCTGTGGCCACTATATCCTCCCCTATGCCCCGCAAATTGTCCCAGGGGGAACAGGGTTTTATTATCTCTACTTCTCCATCGCCCACCGGGTGGATTTCTTCTATCATTATCACCGTATCGCATCCGGGAGGAAGGGGATCGCCGGTGTCCACATATTTAAAGTTGATTCCTTCCTTCAACCTGATGGGATTGCTTTCATCAGCTCCGAAGGTGTCCTTTGCCGCCACCGCAATGCCATCCATGGCTGCCGCATGGTAATGGGGAGACGATATTTTAGCAAAAACCGGCTCCGCCGTGATCCTGCCGAGAGCCTTCCGAACATCCAGAATCTCCGGTTCCCGGGGCTTTAAAACCCCAGCCTCCCGCAGCTCCTCGAAAAACAGCTTCTTTGCCTCTTCCAGGGGCATATTGTCCAGATAAACATCCCTCTTTTTCATACAAAATCTCCTTTATATAATCTAATCTATATTAATTATTCTGCCGGGCTAAAAGATAAAATAACCTTCCCGTGTTTCTTCCTTAATATATCTCCACCTCCACCAGTTCCCCTTCCGCTACTCCCTGTTTATGCGGCGGGATATGCGCCAGGCCATGGGAGTCCACCATGCTGGATATAAGGCCGGACTTTCCTAGAACAGGCACCGCCCACAGTTCTTCTCCCCTTCGCTCCAGCTTCACCCTTATAAAATCTTCTCTTCCTGCGGCGGATGCCATATTCCTGGACAACCTGGCCAAGACCCTTGTTCCCCCGTAATCTTCGGGCCTTCCCAGCATCGTGGATATGACGGGCCTTACGATTATTTCGAATATCACCATGGCCGAGACCGGATGGCCGGGAAGGCCTATGACGGGCTTGCCTTCCACCACCGCCACCACCGTCGGCTTGCCGGGCTTTACCGGAAGGCCGTGGGCCAGCACGCCGGGTTTTCCTAGGCTTTCAATGACCTTCACGGTGTGGTCTCGGGCTCCTACCGAGCTTCCGCCGGTCAGTAGCACCGCATGGCTTTTTCCCAGGGCAGTTTTTACGGCATTGTACAAATCCCCGAAATTATCCCTCACTATGCCCTGCGGCAGAGGCTGCCCTCCCCATTTCATGACCTCACCGCAGATGGCATATGTGTTTATATCCCTCACTTCCCCCGGCTTTATGGACTGTCCCGGAGGCTTAACCTCGTCTCCGGTGGAAATAACCGAAATGAGCGGGGGCTTTACCACTTTCACCTTATCGATGCCCACAGCTGCCAGTGCGCCAAGGTCCTGGGGCCTGAGGGTGTGACCTTTTTTCAGCACCACACTGCCCCTTCGGATATCTTCCCCCTTTGTCACCACATTTTCCCCGGGAGCCACTGGCCTTTCGGCCCAGAGGGTGGTATCATCCATCAGTTGTGTATATTCCAGCATAACGACGGCATCGGAACCTTCCGGCAGCATGCCTCCGGTGGGTATTTTTGCCGCCTCGCCCGTCGAAATTTTTATGTCCGTTTGCTCTCCCATCCTGATTTCGCCCACCAGGGTCAGGAGTGCGGGCATGGATTCACTGGCCCCAAAGGTGTCCCTGGCCTTCACCGCAAAACCGTCCACGGTGGAACGGTTAAAGGCGGGAATGTCTTCCTGTGAAACTATGTCCTCCGCCAGAACCCTGTTGTAAGCCGAAAGCAGGTCCACTTCCTCAATATCGGGCTCGTATTCCTCCAGATATTTTTTAAGAACCTCTTTTACCTGTTCCACGCTGACGGCACTGAACAACAATTGATTCATTCCTTTCGTCATGTCATAATCTTTCCGCACAACACTGATGATATAATATTCTACAATCTTTAATATTATCCTTCTTTTATTTTGAATGAAGGAATAATATTAATTGTGTCGAATCAATTTATCAGGCAGGATGAAGGCAATCTGCATTGGGGGTTTTACTTTGTTGCAAGACAAGGAAAAAGGCATGGATGAAAAAAAGCGGCTGGCAACCAATTTCAACGCCATTAGCTTTGATGCCATCTTCTTCAACATTTCCTCGGCCTTTCTGGACCCGAGCACGGTGATACCGTCTTTTGTGAGCATGCTGACCAACTCTCCAATACTGATCGGGCTTACCACCACCATCAGGAATTGCGGATGGTTTTTACCGCAACTGCTGGTAGCCCACCGGGTGGAAGCCCTCCCCTACAAAAAGCCCATAGTGCTCTGGGCTGGCGGCAGCCTCCGGGTTTCCATAGGCATCATGGCATTATCGGCACTGCTGGCTCCCAGAAATCCGGACCTTTCCCTCGTTTTGTTCTATCTATTTTTCGTCATACTGTCCTTTTCAGACGGCATAACGGGAGTGCCGTGGATTGACATTTTTGCAAAATCCATTCCTCCTGAGCGCAGGGGCAGGTATTATTCCCTGACCCAGTTCCTGGGCGGAAGCCTGGCCTTCGGAGCCGGCTTTCTCATAAAAGGCATCCTGGATAATAAAGACCTGGTCTTTCCCAACAATTATTTTATCATTTTTATGATGGGTTTTATACTGGCCACCGCATCATTCATTTCTTTTTGCCGGGTAAGAGAAAAAATTTCCGAAACAAAACCAGCTCAGGAAAACCTAATAGAATTTTTATGCAGAATACCGCATTTTCTCATGAACGATGTCCCCCTCAGGAAACTCATCCTGGTCAATACTCTGGTAAGGTTTTTTTTCATGCCCCTCCCCTTTTATGTCATTTTCGCCAGAGAAAATCTGAGGCTCCCTTATGACATTGTTGGGTTTTTCGTATCTTCCCAGATGCTGGGATACGTGCTGGCAGGAGTGGCTCTCGGACGGATCAATGATCACATGGGAAGCAGACCGGTAATCTTAATAACAGGTTTTGCTACCGCACTTCAGCCCGTCCTGGCTCTGACCAGCTACTGGCTATATTTGAGGGGTTATCCTTTTATTCTGCTTTATACTTCCATCTTCGCATTTATAGGAGTGACCTACAGCGGAGTCTGGGTGGGCATATTCAATTATCTTTTAAAAATTGCTCCCGAGGAAAAAAGGCCGTTGTACATAGGTCTCTTAAACACGGTAACCGCACCAACCACATTTCTTCCCATCCTAGGCGGTTTTTTGATAAACAGGTTTAATTATACATTTTTATTTGTGTTCACCTTCGCCTTTGTTTTATCGGGATTTCTGATTTCCTTTACAATGAAAGAACCGTAAAACATGCAAAAAAAATTTATAAAAGTCCATGACTTTATTAGTGACATTTTATAAAAATTAGATTATAATATATAAAAGCTATAATACAGTATCATGGATTCTGGTGGGAGTGTACCTAGGGTTCCGGCTGAAAGCGACAGGTCCGAGCGGTACAGCAAGAATATTGTACACCGTGGGTAGAAAAGACCCCAGCGGCAGGTTCCACCCTTCTTTTGTCATGGGTGAATATGCCGTTTTTATTTTACCGGGAGGTGGTTGCCAAAATATTAATGGTTCCCTTATCCTTTAGGGTGCTAATATTTTAATTTTTGACATTATTAAAAGGGGGTTCATTATGTTTAAAATTTCAAAAACTGCTATTCTGATCTTTGTGATTGCAATAACGCTGCTGGCTCTGGCCGGATGCGGGCAAAGCCAGTCTACTGATTCTTCCAGTTCTTCCAGTTCCTCAAATACAAATTCCTCTCAGCCGGCCGGCGATGATGTAATCAAGATAGGTACGCTCGGACCTCTGACGGGCAATACCGCCACCTACGGCATAAGCACCAAAAACGGGGTAGAGGTGGCCGTAGATGAAATAAATAAAGCCGGTGGTATCAACGGAAAACAGGTAAAACTATTTTCTGAAGATACTCGCGGAGATCAGACCGAAGCGGCCAATGCGGCCACAAAACTCATCGAGCAGGATAAGGTCATAGCCATAGTGGGCGGTGTGCTGAGCTCCGAAACCATGACCGCAGGCCCCATTGCCAACGACGCCAAGGTCGTAATGATATCTTCTTCATCAACGGCTACAGGTATTCCGGATATAGGAGAATACATCTTCAGAAACTGTCTCTCCGACGATGTGCAGGCCACACAGCTTGCTGAATATGCCGCAAAAGACCTGGGACTTAAGAAATTCGCCATAATGTTCACAAACAACGACTATGGTCTTTCTCTCAAAAACGCTTTTGAGAAAAAAGCCAAAGAACTGGCACAGGTAGTGGATATCGAAACATACAACGACGGCGAAAGTGATTTCAGGGCACAGCTCACCAAGATAAAAGGATTCGAGCCTGATGCCCTTTACATCGCAGGATATTACACCGAGGCTGCAAAAATAGCCCAGCAGGCTCAGGAGCAGGGCTTGAAGGTCCAGATCCTGGGAGCCGACGGATTCTATTCTCCCAAACTGGTGGAACTGGGCGGCAAATCCGTGGAGGGAGCCATATTCACCGCTGGTTTCTTCGCCGATGACCCTGCTGAAAGCGTACAGAACTTTGTAAAAGCTTACAAGGAAAAATTCAACAGCGAACCCGACATGTTCGCAGCCCAGGCTTATGATGCTGCCAAGATCCTGCTTTCCGCCATAAAGAACGCAAACGGCGCCGGCGGAGAAACTCTGCAGGCAGAAATGGCAAAGACCAAAGACTTCCCCGGCATTACCGGAAATACTTCCTTTGCAGAAAACGGCGACGCTGTAAAGGATATAATAATTCTCAAGGTTGAAAACGGCAAATTCTCCAAGCTCCGTTAAAAAAGGGTTTTACAAAATATGGGTCAATGGACGTCCTTCGTCCATTGACTTTCCCATTTAGAAAGGAATGGAAAACCACATGTTCTTTTCGCAGTTTTTCGCACAGGTTGTAAACGGTTTGACACTGGGAAGCACCTATGCCCTCATAGCTTTGGGCTACACTATGGTCTACGGGATTCTGGAGCTAATAAATTTTGCCCACAGCGAAATATATATGACCGGCGCCTTTATTGGGCTGATGGCCGTCACCGTATATAAACTTCCTTTTGCTGCAGCGCTGCTTGCCGGAATGGCCGGTGCCTGCATGCTGGGAGTGATCATCGAAAAGGTAGCTTACAGGCCTTTAAGAAAAGCAAACCGGATAGCGCCTCTCATCAGCGCCATTGGTGTGTCCATATTTTTACAGAATGCTGCGCTACTGGCCATGGGACCTCAGGCGAGAGCATTTCCGGCTAATTTTAGCGCACCGGGCTTAAATCTCGGAATCATCCAGATTTCCCCGCTGCAGCTTTTAATATTGATTATATCCATTTTTCTCATGGTTGGACTTCATTTTCTCATACAAAAAACCAAAATCGGCCAGGCCATGAGGGCCACCGCTCAGGACAAGGAAACAGCCCAGCTCATGGGTATCAAGATAGACAGGGTTATATCCTTTACCTTCGCTATAGGTTCAGCCCTGGGAGGCGCCGCCGGAGTTCTGGTGGGGGTATATTTTAATTCTGCAGACCCCATGATGGGTTTCTTCCCTGGCCTTAAAGGCTTTGTAGCCGCCGTGCTCGGGGGTATCGGCAATATCCCGGGCGCCATGGTGGGAGGTCTCATTCTGGGGCTTGCTGAGGTGCTGGGAGCCGTATACATGTCGCAGTATAAAGATGCCATAGCCTTTGCAGTATTGATACTCATTTTGCTGTTTAAGCCGACGGGACTCATGGGCCGCAGAGTTCAAGAGAAAGTGTAGGTGATGTGGATGAATTATTATTTACAGGTATTAATGGTAATAGGAATAAACATAATACTTGCAGTAAGTCTCAATCTCGTATCGGGCTTCACCGGACAGCTTTCCCTTGGGCATGCTACTTTCATGGGCATCGGAGCTTACACCGCCACGTTGTTTGCCCTAAAACTCCACGTCCCCTTTCTGGTCGCCCTAATCATAGGAGCCGCGACGGCAGCTTTTTTTGGCTTTATCATCGGAGTCCCCACCCTCCGGCTCAAGGGCGATTATCTTGCCATTGCGACACTGGGATTCGGGGAGATCATGAGGAATATCCTGCTGAACCTCAAGATTACTGGTGGCCCCATGGGACTTCGTGGCATTCCCAAGATAACCAACATATATATAGTAGCAGCTGCCGTCATCCTCGTAATATTTTCTTTAAACAGAATAATGAACTCCCGGGTGGGAAAATCCTTCATAGCCATCAGAGAAGATGAACTGGCAGCCGAAGCTATGGGGATTAATACAACAAACTTCAAGATCCTGGCCTTTGCCATCGGCGCCTTTTATGCCGGCATAGCAGGAGGTCTTTTCGCATTCCTGTTCCGTTATATTAATCCCAATAATTTCGGTTTCATGAAATCCATAGAAATATTGTGCATGGTCGTCCTGGGCGGCATGGGCAATACATCCGGAGCCGTGCTGGGCGCCACCATACTGACGATCCTGCCGGAGTTTTTGCGGTCGGTATCTCCGGTCATCTCCCAGTACCGCATGGTCTTTTACGGCATTTTGCTGGTGGTGATGATGATCGTAAGGCCTCAGGGCCTTTTGAGCGATACTTCCTTTGATTTTCTAAAATCATCAGTTTTTGGAAAAATAAAAGTCAAAAAGATTGCGGAGAAAGGAGGGCAATGACAATGACTCTGCTTGAAGGTAAAGACCTGACCATGGTTTTCGGAGGCCTGGCGGCCCTGGATTCGGTGGATATAAATATAAACAAAGGGGAAATATTGAGCCTCATCGGTCCCAACGGCGCTGGAAAGACCACCCTTTTTAACCTTCTTACGGGCGTTTATTCACCCACCCGGGGGTCCATTTGCTTCAAACAGAGGGAGATAAAAAACCTCAAACCCTATGACATTACAAAGATGGGCATTGCCCGCACCTTTCAAAACATCAGGCTTTTCGGGGAAATGAGCGTGCTGGATAATGTCATCATAGGGCAGCATTGCCGCACAAATACCGGGGTATTCGGAGCAATTTTCAGGGGACCGGCCACCAGAAAGGAAGAAAAAAAGGTCCGGGACAGGGCCATGGATATCCTCAACTTCGTAGGTCTTGCCGGCGAAGCCGGGGAAAAAGCAAAAAACCTCCCTTACGGTAAACAGCGGCGCCTTGAAATGGCTCGGGCTCTTGCTACGGACCCGGATTTGATATTGCTCGATGAACCCGCCGCCGGCATGAACCCTCAGGAAACTAACGAATTGATTAACCTTATCGATAAAATTAACGACATGGGGAAAACCGTTCTCTTGATAGAACATGATATGAAGCTGGTCATGGGTATCTCCCAGAGGATAATGGTGCTGGATTATGGCAAAAAGATCGCCGACGGGCCTCCCGAAAAGGTGCGCAACGACGAAAAAGTCATAAAGGCTTATCTGGGCGACAGAGCCGGCAAGGAGGTCCGTGCATGTTAAGACTGGACAATGTTGTGACACACTACGGAAACATCCAGGCATTGAAGGGCATTTCACTGGAAATCAATCAGGGAGAGATAGTGACGGTAATAGGCGCCAACGGGGCGGGAAAAACTACCACCCTGAAGGCCATCTGCGGCCTGGTGAGTATAAGTTCTGGAAAGATTTTTTTTCGGGGAAAGGATATAACGGGAAAACCCACCTCGGATATCGTGGGTTCAGGCATAGCCATGGTCCCGGAAGGCCGGAGGGTTTTCCCCCGCATGACCGTGCTCGAGAATCTGCAGCTCGGAGGATATCTGAATGGGGATAAGAATCTTATAAGAAAAGATCTGGAGCGGGTCTTTGAGCTCTTTCCAATTTTGAAGCAGCGCTTAAAACAGATAGCAGGCACTCTATCGGGCGGCGAGCAGCAGATGCTGGCCATAGGGAGGGCTCTGATGGCAAGGCCGAAGCTGCTTCTTCTGGATGAGCCTTCCATGGGCCTTGCTCCAATGATAGTTTCCAATATCTTCGATATCATCCAGGAAATAAACCAGAGCGGCACCACCATCCTCCTGGTGGAACAGAACGCCCATATGGCGCTTTCCATAGCGCACAAAGGATATGTAATAGAAACCGGACGGATAGTCCTGGAAGATACGGCTAAAAATCTGCTGAACAACGAACAGGTAAAAAAGGCTTATCTGGGGGAATAGTCCTCCCGGTTCAAAAGTTCCGGTTGAATATTCAGGATTTCCAGACGGCGGAGAAACATCTCCGCCCTTTTTTTGTAAGTATTATATCTCCTGGTTAAGTTCTGCCTGTTCATCCAATGTCCTGCTTTTGACTCTTAGATCGGCAGACGGCATAAGTTCCGTTATCAGGACTCCTCCGAAGATGAGGGCAAACCCTATCAATGTTCTCAGTGAAATGATTTCGCCCCAGAAAATAAAAGAAAAAAGCCCGGCAAATACCGATTCCATTCCCATTATGACCGCCGCATGGGTGGAACTGGTATATTTTTGAGCTATGTTTTGAATGACAAAGGCTCCGGCCGTACAAAAGATTACCGCATACAGTATGGCCGTCCAGATTGCAGGATCTATGGTCTCCGGCAAGGGTTCCAGCCAGAGCCCTATGACCAGTGTCAAAAATCCCGTGACTCCCGTCTGTAAAATGGCGATGTTTATGGGGTTCGATTTTTTAACGTATTGCTCGGTGTAAATTATCTGAAGTGCAAAAGCCACCGCACACACCAGTGTCAAAGCATCTCCGAAGTTTATAGTAAAATCTTCATTAATAGAAATTATACCAAGACCTAAGAAGGTAACTGCGGCCCCCAGCACCTGAAACCAGCCGGGAAACTCCTTTGTCAGGAAAAATGCAAGGAAAGGCACCAGCACCACGTACGTGCTGGTTATAAACCCTGACTTTCCAGGGGTAGTATATAAAAGCCCGACGGTCTGGGTTATAAACCCCAAAAATACACAAAGACCTATAATCAGCCCGCCTCTTAATTCTTCCTTCGAAAGTTTTCTAAGCTGCCGGTTAAAAATGAGAGCCAGTATGAGTGAAGCCAGCATAAATCTTATGCCAAGGTACAGATAGGGTGTTATTTTTATAAGTGCGTTTTTCATGACGACAAAATTAAGGCCCCAGGTCATGGTGATCAGCAGCAGGGCCCCGTCTGCCAAAAGGCTCTTTTTCAAATTATATCTCATGAAGATCCTCTCTTCTCCAATTTATTTTACCGCAGGTATCTAACTCAAAACCTGTTTCTAATATAGATAAATGTTGCTTTTTAGCCTTTTCATAAGAATTCTCTTTTTGCGCTATTTCTTCCAAAGTCTTTGTCAAAAGAGCTGTATAGACGTCTGCTTTTCTATAGCTATATGTTTAATTTTTCTTAAAAGTTCTTTGGGAATAGACAGAGTAATGTTCTGATACTGCATTTTTATCACCTCTGATTCTATAATATCACGCATTTACTAGTAATACAATAATTACAAAAAAGGTGGTTTTACTTTTAGTAAAAACCACCTCTTATAATAAAATGCCAACATACGATTTGAATCACAGCTTGGATTTGTCGAGCACCGTCACGCCGGTATCAACATTTTTTGGACCTGTATACTGGCCGCTCAGAGCCTGAGCTGCAGCCTTCATGCCCTCGTAGCCCATGACATCCGGGTTTTGAGCCATGGTGCATACCAGGAACCCTTCTTTTATAAGATTGAGAATCGCATCGGACTTATCAAACCCGACACCGATAACATTTTTCCCTGCTTCCTTGATGGCGTTGCCGGTCCCTACGGTACAGCCTTCATTGGCGCCGAAGATTCCTACACAGCCCTGAGTGATGTAGTTGGCGGCTATATCCTTGGATTTTGCAGCATCGCCTTCACTGTACTGTGTCTCCAGGATCTGGAACTTTGAACCTTCAAAGGCGGAGCGGAAACCTTCCTCCCTTGCCACAACAGACGCCGTGGCGGCATTGACATTTACTATACCTATCTTGCCTTCCGTGATGCCTGCAGCTTGCAGGGCCTTAAGCATCTCCTCCCCTGCGGTTTTCCCGGCAGCCTTGTTGTCGGTGGCAAAAGTGGCAATACCCGGAAAATCTGCGGGCGAGTCTACATATACAATCTTTACTCCGGCCTTTTGTGCTTCCTCAAGAGCCGATGTGACGGCTACAGGGCCGTTGGCGGCAAGCAGTATAGCATCGGCGCCGCCGGCCACCGCATTGTTGATGCATTCGATCTGCTTTGCATCATCTTTGACGTCGGGCGCCAGCCACTGGTAATCGATGTTGCCAAGCTCATCCACCGCTTTTTTGCAGCCCTTATCCACATTTACCCAGTGCTGATCCATCTGGTCCATTGTAATCAAGTACACTTTGTACTTTTCAGCAGCTGGCTGCTCTTCAGGCTTGCTCTGGGCGGAATTTTCCGCCGGCGCCGGAGACTGCTGCTCGGCAGGTTTACTTCCGCAACCCACCAGTAAACTTCCAGCCACCACGATGCACAACAATAACGCTAAAACCCTCCGTTTCACTTTACAATCCTCCCTTTGATTTTTTATTTTTTATGGTTAAAGCTTTACGCCTTAACTCCGGTGTAGTTGACAGGCTTTCCCTTTTCTTTTTCCCTTTTTCTTCTGGGTCTGCCCTTTCTCACCACCACATCCAGCAGGACAGAGATAATGACTATGATGCCGATGACAATATTGCGGATGGCCACCGGAGCGCCCGCAAATTGCAGGCCGTTTTGCAGCACTCCCCAGACGGAAGCGCCGACCACCGTTCCAAGCAGTATGCCCTGACCTCCCAGGGTACTGACGCCGCCGATGACTGAAGCCGCCACCGCATAAAGCTCGTATGTATTGCCCGCATCCATTGTGCCCATGCCGCTGGTAGCACATATTATGAATCCCACCGTGCAGGAACAAAGGGCACTCACCACATATGCATATGTAGTGGTGGAAACTATATTGACTCCGGATAGCCTTGCCGCTTCAAGATTGCTGCCTATCGCATAAATATAGCGGCCCCATCGCGTCCTGCTCAGTATAAAATTGAATATGAGCCACAGCACCAGCGTTATCCATATGGTGTTGTATATACCGAGAAGTTTGCCGTAGTAAAAAAAGTCCCTGAAACCTTTTGCCGCGCTGCCTATGGAGTCAGTATTGTAATTATTGTTTACGATCTGAGCTATGCCCCTTGCAATGGTCATGGTGCCCAGCGTGGCAATGAAAGCCGGCAGCTTGCAGCCTGCCACCAGTTGACCGTTTATCACCCCCACAGTTATACAGCAAACGATGGTAATCAATACTGCCACCCATGGGTTTACGCCCTTTGTCATCAGAGTGGCTGAAATCATGCAGCTCATGCCCACAACGGAACCTATGGACAGATCTATGTTGCCGGTGATCAGCACATAGGATTGCCCTATACCGATAAGAAGAATGGGAGCTATCTGGCGCAGCAGGTTGCTGATGTTTCTCCCTGAAAAGAAAATGGGATTTAAAATGCCGAATACGATGCACAGTATGATGAGACCCACAGTCACTGTTATGACCTGACCCATACCCCTTATGGCCAGCATTCTCTTTAAATAATTTTGTTTTTCTCTCCTTTTCATGCACTACTCCCCTAACTTTTTAAATGGCTCGGCCGATGGCCGCATCGCCTGTTCTGCTGTCGAACCTGGTAGCATATTCCAGAATAAGGTTCTGCGTGGCATCCTTTATGTCCAGCTCACCGGTGATCCTCCCGTCACACATTACCAGTATTCTGTCGCTCATGCCCAGGATCTCGGGCATTTCCGAAGAAACAAAGAGAACGCCGATCCCCTGTCTTTTTAAATGGTTCATCAGATTGTATATTTCCACCTTGGCCGCCACATCGATGCCTCTCGTGGGCTCATCGAACATTACCACGCGGGAGTTTCTGGCCAGCCATTTGCTGACCACCACCTTCTGCTGATTCCCCCCGGAAAGGCTGCCGGCTTCAACTTCGCTGTCGGGCAGCTTTATCATAAGGTCGGCTATGGCCTTTTCCACCATGTTCTTTTCTTTCCTCCTTTCGATGACGCTCCATGATTTGACAAGCATATCCAGATTCGGCAGGGCTATATTGTCCCGAACACTCAGCCTGATGCACAGACCATCTTTTTTTCTATCTTCGGGGACCAGCACAATACCCGCCTTTATGGCATCCAGCGGTTCATTTATATCGACCGGTTTACCATCCAGGATAATCTCTCCGGATTCCTTCGGGTCGGCTCCGAAGATGGCCCTGGTGGTCTCCGTGCGCCCGGCGCCCATGAGCCCGGCTATTCCCAAAATCTCCCCCTCGTACAGCTCGAAGCTGACATCCCTTACCAGCCTTCCGGCATTCAGATTCCTGACTTCCAGGATTTTCCTGCCCCGTCTTACATTCACCCTTGGAAATTTCTCCTTTATCTCCCGTCCCACCATGCCGGTAATGATATCCTGCATGGTAACATCGGAAAAATTGGCGGTCATTATATGTCTGCCATCTCGCATCACCGTCACTCGATCTGCAATGCGCTGAAGCTCTTCCAGCCGGTGAGAAATGTATATAATGCCGCAGCCCTCATCCCTCAACCTGCCGATAATTTCAAACAGTTCGTTGATCTCCTTCGATGTCAGAGCGGAAGTGGGCTCATCCATTATCAGTATTCTGGCATTTATCGAAAGGGCTTTTGCGATTTCCACCATCTGCTGCTTTGAAACGGCAAGATCCCCCACGATGGTTTCCGGCGGAATATTAATATTAAACCTTTCAAGAATGAGCTTTGCCCTTTTATTCATCTCACCGTCGGATAGGACCCAACCCCGGGTCATTTCACGTCCCAAAAAGATATTTTCGGCTACGGAAAGATGGGGACACAGGTTCAATTCCTGATGTATCATTGCCACGCCCAGTTCCCGGGCCTTCCGCGGAGTCAATTCATCCACCCTTTTGCCGAAGATGATCATGTCCCCGCTGTCTCTCGTGTATACCCCGCTGATTATTTTGACCAGCGTTGATTTCCCGGCACCGTTCTCTCCCACCAGCGCCATAACCTCTCCTGCCTTCAATTTGAATGATACATCGTCCAGCGCTTTGACCCCCGGAAAAGCTTTATTTAAGTGCTCTATTTCAACAATATAATCCCGCATGTATTTCACCCGTTTCCATCTTTTAAAACCCTGTATAGTTGCAATTTTCATTTACTTTTCACTCTTTTTTTAATATATCATCTTAACTTTCGGAAGATAAGGAGAAAAACTTTGGAATCAGGGGGACATTTTTTTGAAGTTTTGTACGGCTGCTGCCAGTACAAAAGAAAACCGCTCCCCACCGAGGACGGTTTTTTTTATCTGTAATGACTTTCACGAAAGAAATGAAATTCCTCGCTCCGGTATTCCTTGCGAAGCCGCCCCTGCTCTATCACCATCAGGCGGTCGGCCACCACCAGAGAATCGGCAATATTCACCGCCAGAATGATCACTGTAATCCTTTTTTTCCGCAACTGATTGATTAATTCAACAATGTGGCGCCTGAGGTACATGTCCGCGCCCGAAAAGGGTTGAACGCAGAAGACTGCATCGGGGTGATAGAGATGGATTCTATAATAGACCAGATTGTACAAGGAAAAAAGGGATAGATCCGAAATATCGCTGGCGTAAATATCCTCTCCGATCAACGGTTCATATTCCTGCATGACACTTCTCTTGACGTTTTTGTTCATCCACAGGTGGGGCTGCTTCTTGTCCAGCAAGAAACACAGATTGTCAATATAGCTCATTTCTCCAAACAACATGCTCTGAATAGGGTTTTCCTGGATGATACAGACTTCATTTTTTAAACCGGAATCCTTTCCGGCAAAGGGCTGACCATCCAGCAGGATATTCCCCGACACCGGCCTTATTTCACCCATCATCAGTTTAATCATGTCGCTCAAAGCCGTATTGTTTATGTCCAGAAAAACAACGCACTCGCCTTTTTCAACAGTAAAGCTCATATCTTTAATTTTTTCCGTAACCACATTTTCAAACTTTAATATTCCATCCATGCTGGTCTTTCGGGCAGGTATAGATTCTATGCGACTAAAGTCCAGGGTATACGGGGCTATCATTTCGCAGCGGAAATCCTTTTTACTCAAGACTTTCAAGACTTTTCCGTTCTCCATTATTGAAATGCGGTCACATATTTCAAATGCTTCTTCATGGTGATTGCATATGTATAAAAAAGAAAGACCTCTCTTCGAGTAATGCCGCATTAGAGCGTGGATTTTTTTTAATTCGGCCGCACTGATAAAGTTGCTCATATCTCGAAATATGATGAGTTTTGCGCCGGCTACGACCGCCTTCAAAAGCTCCACCACGCATTTTTCAAAAAAGGATAGATCGGATACCGGCTCACCGGGATCGATGTCAATTTCTATTTCCTCCGTAAATCGCCGAAATTGTGCATTTAGCGTTCTGGGATTGATAATACATTTTTTAAATCCCTTCCGCAGGACAAATATATTGTCCGCCACGGTCAAATCTTCCACCAGCCAGCTCTGCTTTTCTATGACGGCCACCGGGTTCATGCTCATGGAACTGTGCTCATAATTGTTCACCAGTTTTTCCTGAAAATAGATGTGCCCGTAATGGATGGGGATATTCTGACAGAGAAGATTGATTAAAGCTTCCTTTCCGTGGGCATTGATGCACACCAGGCCCATAATTTCACCCTTGAAAATGTGCATGCTGAAATTATCCAGAAGGGTAATGCCGTCCACGATCTGTGTGACCCTTTCCAGCCTGAAAACTTCCTCTTTCATTCAAGATCCCTTTCCTTCTTCTACAATCAGCGGCAGGGTAATCTCCACATCGGTACCCACATTCACCGTGCTGTAAATGTTAATTCCGTATTCTTCCCCGTACAAAAGCTTGATTCTGTTGTTAACATTTATTAGCGCAATCCCGTTTTCCCTTTCACCGTCCTGCTTTACATAATCGAAGGATTGGGTTTTGAGCTTTTCATTCAGCTTCCTCAGCCGGTCCTCCTCTATCCCCAGGCCATCATCGGAAACCGTTATTATCAGCCGCTTTGAAGTGGTTTCTATCTTAATGCAAATACTTCCCTTCCCCATCTTTCTCTCGATGCCATGAAAAATCGAATTTTCTACGATGGGCTGTAGCGTAAGCCTGGGCAAACGATATTTCAAAATCTCATCCTTGTCTTTACAGTCATATTCAATGCTTAAATTCAGCCGTTCCCCAAAGCGAAACTGCTGGATTATATAATAGTTTTCGATGTGAGCCAGCTCGTCCTCCAAGGTAACCAGGTGTTCCATGTTGGAAATCGTATACCTGAAAAAAGTGGCCAGCGCCTCCGTCATCTCCGCCACATTGTTCAGGCCCGCTGCTATGGCTTCGCCCCGTATTCCTTCCAGGCTGTTGTACAAAAAATGAGGATTTATCTGATTCTGCAGTGCGAGATACTGGGCCTGCCTTTTCGTAGTGCTGATAAGCTCTTTTGTGTTGATTAATGCCTTCAGTTTTTTTACAGCATACTCCATTTCCGGACTGAAGGGATACCTCAGTTCGTAGATGCCTTCCATGGTATACCCTCCGGCAAAAAGTTGCAATACTTTGCTGGTTTCCCTGTATGGCAGATAAACCCATCGATAGCCGGAATATAAAACGGCAAAAAACGAGTAAAGGCCTACCAGCAGAATAAAAACATACTTTTTTTCATTGATGGATATAAAAGTCAATGGCAGCAGCAGGCAGGCATTTAAAAATAACAATATCAGAATTATAAAACAGGCTCGATAGGATAAATATCGAAAATTTCTGTTCTTCACACATATGACCTGCCTATGAGTATATTTTTCTGAATTCATTCGGATTAAGACCGGTATATTTTTTAAAGCTTTTCGTAAAATGCTTCAGATCGGAATATCCGATTTTTTCGCATATGCCGGCTATGCTCAAATTCGTCTCCTTCAACAATTCCTTTGCCCTGTTCATTCGTACTTCCAGAAGATATTCCATAAAGTTTTTGCCGGTCTCCTTTTTAAACAGGGAACTGAAATAAGAGTCATTGAACCCCACCACGCTGCTGACCTCCTTCAGGGTGATGGGCTTCATATAGTTCTGCTGAATATACTGTTTTGCCGTGCGAATAGGTTTAATGTAAGCCTGCTTTCTCTCTTCGAAGGCGGCATCTAAAGACTCACTCATAAATTTTGAGAGGCAGTCAAACAATTTCGTTACCGAACTGCAAAGGTCGGCATGCAAAGAAAATTTTTCGTACAATTGTTCCGCATTTTCAATATTGAGCTGATGCTTCCTGAGCAGCATCAGATATATATTAAAGGCACTTATCACCGTTCGCAGGATTTCATGGCCCGAAATGTTCTCTTTCAGAAGGCTTTCTTTAAAAGCCTCGATGGCTTCGATGGCACCACCGGAATCCAGAATTTCCATAGAAGCCTCCAGACTCTTCATCAGGTCCGATAGAATTATATCCATGCGAGCGGTGGAAGATTTTTGATGGACATTTTCTATCAGTTTTTCCGTCCCTTCAATCAGGCGCTGCTGTACAGCCATTTCTGCAACCTTCATCGAAGATTTCAACTGATCAATATCGTCAGTTATACTGCCCAATCCGATAGTAAATTCAATCCTGTCATAAATGCTCTTCTGCACCATAAGTTCATCCATGCAAGCCTTGAGCTGCTTTCTTACTGTCTTCCTGTTCGAGTCTTCATAATTTAACACGCAGTATATCCTGCTTCCGTGAAAGCAGATTTCCATGTCGAAACATTCGTTTTTCAAAGAGCTTCTGAGAATCTGTGCCACCTTATCTTCCAATATCCTTATGCTGCTTTCATTCAGATTCTCATATTCATAGTCCAGTTTTACGATAAAAATCTGAAAACAACCGGGGCTAAAATTTAAATGATGATCCTCATTGCATCTTTCAATATCTATCTTTTCCCGATTCGGATCGTTCTGCAGCAATTTTTCCAGGAAAAATCCCGCCCTCAATTTGTCGATATCGCTTTGCAGGCGGATTTTCATCCGTTCTTCAACAGATAACCGTTCGGCTCTCTGCATGTATTTTTTACGTATTTTATTGAGGGTTTCTAGAAGCTCGTTCTTTTTAATGGGTTTTAACAGATAATCGCTGACGCCGTATTTTATGGCGCTCTGTGCATATTCAAAATGGCTGTATCCGCTGATTATAATAAAATCCATGTCTTCTTTTACCTGTTTTCCAAGATTAATCAATTCCAGCCCATCGTATCCCGGCATGCGGATATCCGTAATCACCAGATCCGGTCTGAGGGTTTTTATCAATTCCAGAGTTTCGATGCCGTTGTGGGCTACTCCAACAATTTCCATATCCACCGATTTCCAGTCAATAAGATGGTAAATCAGCTGGCATACCTTTTCTTCATCATCCGCTATGATAACCTTGATCATCACATCACTCCTTTTGCTCCATTATCTAACTGCAGGAGTGCCATTATAGCCGAAAAGACTAATATAAATATTCTGCATATATTCTTTTTTCCCTTCTCTGCCAATGCGATATTTTGCAATCCAAATTATTGTCTTAATCTTCTTATATCACGGTCGTTTCCCCTACAATTTAAAAAGATTCGGGTGTAAAAACTAAATCCGCTGTCGGAGATGACCCTCAGGAAACAGAACTTTTACACCCGAATCATCATTTAACTAAACAGGTTCTGCAATTATAATATCTATCCCGCCAACGATTATGAAGACTTGCCAATATAGTGCTGACGAAGAGTTCTGCACTATACTATTTATCCTGCAGACTGTTTAAATACTGCAACATCACTTCTCTCACAATGGGGCCTGCATTAGCCCCGCCGCCGCCGGCATTTTCCACCACCGCCGCCACGGCTATCTTTGGATTTTCCGCCGGAGCAAAACCCACAAACCACGCATGGGTTTTTCCGAAGGGGTTCTGGGCGCTGCCGGTCTTTCCCGCCACGGTGATGCCTTCTATTTGGGCCGGAGATCCGGTACCGTTTTTTACCACATCCACCATGAGGGCCTTTATTTCATCGGCTACGCTTTTGTTCATCACCTGTTTCGGGGCTTCAATATTATGAACAGACCTTTCAATCCCAAGAGGCGATACTGATTTTTGAAGGATATAAGGTGTGACCAGTTTGCCGCCGCTGGCTATCACCGAAGCCACTCGCGCCATCTGCAGAGGAGTAGTCAATATTTTCCCCTGGCCTATGGAATCTTCTGCCAGTTCCACTTCTCCTCCCAGCATCGGAGGCCGCGGGATAGTGCTGGTGGCTGCAGGAATGTCGGTATTCACCCTGGCATTGAATCCAAAGGCTTCCGCCATGGAAAAAAGATCGTCTTTCCCCACTTCCTGCCCTATCTGTATAAACACCGTGTTGCTGGAATACCTGAAGGCATTGGTAATGTCATAGTTTCCGGGCCACAGGCCTTCATAATCTCTTATTATCCTGCCGTTTATTTTCACATAACCAGGAGTGTAGTACACTTTTTTCTCTATTTCCGGATGGCTGACAAGAGCGGCCGCCAGCGTTACGATCTTAAAGGCGGAGCCGGGAGGGTACAAACCCTGGGTGGCGCGGTTTATAAGGGGTTTGTCCGGGTTTTTCACCAGGCTGTCCCACTTTTTTTGAAGGTTTGAAGGGTCATATCCCGGCGAACTCACCAGGGCCAGGATAGCTCCCGTATTTGGGTCCATGGCCACCAGAGCCCCCCGCCTTCCCCGGAACATGCTGTATGCTGTCTTCTGCAATTCCGAATCAATGGTGAGATATATGTCGTTGCCTCTATCGGATACCCCCAGGATCTTCTGGCGCAGCAGAATCATAGGGTCCTTTTCGATGACTCCCAGCAGTTCACCGTTAAATACATCTTCCAGACCAGCTCTTCCGAGCCGCCTGTCCGAGTATCCTATCAGCGGGCCGAATGCCTCGCCACCGGGGTAAATCCTCTTTTTGACATTATTATCGATAACCGTGTCGGCCAGGGGTCTTCCCTTGGCATCATAGATGGTGCCTCTCGTTACCCTGTCCTCCTGTTCCCATAGCCGCCGGTTGTACGAACTCTGAATGAGTTTTTCCCTCTCGCAGGCCGTAAAATATGAAAGATACACAATGAGCGATATAAAAAGGCCGCAAAAAATCCCGAAGATAATCTTTGTATTTTTTCTGAGCCTATCCATCGGCTTCCTGTCTCCTCTCGTTCAGGCGGATACCGTTCAAAATCCCCAGGGAAATAAAACTCATGACCATGGAGCTTCCGCCGTAGCTCATAAAGGGAAGGGTGACACCCGTCATGGGAATGAGTTTTATCACTCCGCCTATGATAGTAAATATCTGCAGTCCAAAAAGGGTGACAATCCCGAGAGCAGCCAGGGCCAGAAAGCTGTTTTTCACCGTAAGGGAGATCTTTATACCCCGGTATACCAGCAAAAAATACACGATAATCAGCGCCGCTGCTCCCAGAAAACCGAACTCCTCCGAAAACGCCGAAAAAATGAAGTCCGTGGCAACTGCAGGAATGTACTCCGGGTGCCCCAGGCCCAGACCCGTTCCAAAAAAACCTCCCTGGGCGATGGCAAAAAGGGACTGAACTATTTGGTACCCCCTTCCGGGCACATCCTGCCAGGGGTTCAGCCATGCTTCCACCCTCACCCTCACGTGCCCGAAAAGAAAGTATCCCAAAACCGAGGCGGCAGCCGATGCAGCGAGACCCGCCGCCGTCAGATCCCACCGAGAAGTGGCTGCAAACACCAGGGCAAGGGCTGTCAGGTAAAACAGCATGGCCCCGCCTAGGTCCCTGGCCATCGCCAGAAGTCCTGCTACTGCCAGTATTTCCGCCGCCAGCCGAAGGACGCCATCTATCCTGCCATCCTTTAATTTCCCTGCCAGAAACAGCACAAATGTTATCTTGGCCAGTTCCGACGGCTGGAAGGAATATTCCGCTATCTGTATCCAGCTTCTGGAGCCTCCCTTTTCCACTCCGAAGGCCAGCGGCAGCAGCAGAAGTATTACGGTTATGGCAAAAAAATAAAGAGGGTTTATTTTTAGATTAACCCAGTATTTAACGACTATGGAACTCAGGATGAAAGCCAGCACTCCCAGTGCAAACCAGTTTATCTGCTTCATAAAAACTGCCGGGTCTATCCTGTACAGCATTATGAGCCCCAGTTCGGTTATGAAGCAGGCCAGGATAAAAAGGGCGGAGTCCTGGCCGTAAAGCAGAGAATTGGACAAAAAATAACCCGTAAACATGATGGCTGCAAAGGCTATGGCTCCATATATGGGAACCGGGGAAAAGGGCGAGGTCTTTAGAGAGAGAAGCAAAAAGGCGATAAAACCAATGAGAGCCGTGGCGCTAAGGGTCTTGTTATAAATGGCTTCCATTTTTAATTCCATGGCTTTCCCTCCTTAAAAATGTAAACTTCTTGTCGCCCAGAACCACCTCATCCCTTTCCTTCAGCCTAAAAGGTTTTTTTATTCTCTTTCCATTCACGAAGGTGCCGTTGGTGCTGTTCAAATCCTGTATCAACATACCCCTGCCCCTTTTAGTTATAAGGGCATGTTTGCTGGAAAGAAACGGGTCATCAATGACTATATCCGAATCCGAAGCCCTGCCTATGGTGTTTACGGAAAAAAGGGGATACTTCCTTCCATCGTCGGCCTCAAGATAAAACCCGGTTTCTCCTGGATTCTGCTTATCCAGGGCTAAATCTACTACCATGACTTTTAAAAAATTATATAAAAAATAGTAAATAATACCTATCAAAACAAATTTTGCTGCCTGAACCAGAAGTTCATACACAAAAACCACCTCAATAATATTATATCACAAATTGTAAGTGGTAATCTTTTTCCAGGGCAGTCCTTAAACTTACAGTATAAAAAAGTTCGAAAATCCTTATTCTAAAATTAAAGAAGGAGGGAAAACCAAATGAAAAGATTATTATCTTCTCTTTTGATATTGCTGACGATTTTTTCCATGACCATCGGAGGATGTTCCGTCAGCCGCAAGCCCGCGCCAAAGCCAGCTCCTCCCAGCAGAGTGACACCGGCTCCTTCGAAGACGCCCGCTCCAAGACCTGCAGCTCCAACAGCCCATGCCCTTGCTACCAAACTGGCCAGTGCAGCTGAAAAAGTAGAAGGAGTAAAATCGGCCACTGTAGTCGTTTCCGGTTCCACAGCATTTGTGGGCCTGGAGATAAAACCCAACGTAGAAGCCAGTAAAACCAATGAAATCAAGTCAAAGGTAGCCGACGCGGTAAAGAGAGCCGATGCGCGCATTAAAGCCGTGAATGTGACCACCGATCCTAACCTGGTAACAAGGCTCAAAAAGATAGCGGAAGGTATACGGGCAGGAAAACCCATTTCAAGCTTTACAAGAGAACTCACCGAAATAACCCGTCGGATGGTTCCGAAAGGCAAAGTGAAATAAAAGCAAAAATCCTGCGTAAAAAGCGCAGGATTTATTTTTCGCCAATCATTCGTTTGGTAGCAAGGGAAAAAACCTTTACTATTTACAAATATACTTAAAATTGTTATGATTTTATAAAAGGTTTTTGGTAATTTAAAGAGTTATATGAGAGTAAAAACTTTTGATAATGCCAGGTTTTTTCTGGAGGGATAAATATGGTAATGGAATCTACCATCAATGCCCAAACCATACCGTTGATAAACTCACTTAGTCCGCATGTATTATGGAGCGGGACTGGTTTCGCTCAGCCGTCGGCAGCTTTGCTGCCGCAAACGGCGTGCGAGCGTGTCCGTAGCAAATATCATGCGGGCTTTGTTTACAAGCTGTATTAACTTCAACTGAAGTTAATATCCAATAATCCCGGCCAGGCTGGCTATCACTTCCCGCAGCACCATCGGTGTCCTTACCATAGCCGTCCTGTGCACTCCCGCACCGGTCACATACATCCCCAGTTTCTTCGCCTTCATTACAGCCCGAAAAAGTTGAAAGTCGTGGGTTACTATGACAGCCTTCTGCCAGCCATATCTCTTCATAATCTCAAGGGCCCCCTTCAAATTCTCACCGGTATTTCTGGAACGAATTTCTTCGTAAACGGCATCCCCGGAAATTCCCTTGCGTATAAGCTCGTCTCTTGCCGCCCTCCCTTCAGGAGTAGGATTGAAACTCCCAACCCCACCTGTTGTAATAATAGCATGGGCATAACCGTGCCTGTAAAGTGTCTCCGCCAGATTGATGCGCTCCAGCAAGGCAGGGCTTGGGCCGTCTTTCCATACGGCTGCACCCAGGACAATTATAGCATCGGCTTTTTCGGGTTCACAATTTCGCCCGTACCACTCAATATATACATACATCCCCCCCATTAATAGGACCAATAGGATAACCAGAGTAAATGCAGCGTAAAGAAACCGTCTCATAATCCTGCTCCGTGGAGTTATTTTAATTTATCCGCCAGATTCCAGAGTGCGTCGCCGGTCAATCTGTAAACAGTCCATTCGTTCATTGGTCTTGCACCTAAAGATTTATAGAAATCTATGGATGGCCTATTCCAATCCAATACGGACCATTCCATGCGGCCGCAGTTACGTTCCAGCGCCAGATTAGCCAAAAAAGCAAAAAGCTTTTTGCCAAATCCCCTGCCGCGATATTCCGGTCTTATGTATAAATCTTCAAGGTACAAGCCGCGCTTGCCGAGGAAAGTGGAAAAGTTATGGAAGAAAAGGGCATAACCTACGGGTATATTATCATACTCCGCAATAATGACTTCAGCATCTTTTCTGTCAAACAAAGATTCTTCCAGCATTTTTTCATCTGCCGTCACTTCGTGCGGCAGCTTTTCGTATTCGGCCAGTTCTCTGATTAATTGAAGAATCAATCCGGTATCTTTTCTCTCAGCAAATCTGATATTAAAATTGTCGCACACAGCAGCATTCCCCCATTCTATGTAGAAACACAACAACGTTTTTTTACCTTGAAACATCGCTTTTTATCTTGCAAATATCCTCACATCAGTTATCATAACAGTTATAATATACATTGTAAATACAGTACTGTGTCGCAAAAATTGAAAAAGCCGGCTTTCATTTCCCGGTGCAGGTATGATAGCCCTAAAACATCCCGTAAAAATCAGGGTGGCGGCAATAAAGACTCCGAGAATGTAGATTAAATAACCCCGTTTCATTATCTTATTCCTCCTGTGTCGGGATTAAATGCAGAATAAACGAATGCATCATGGATGCCTCATTCAAATCTCTTCAGGTCACTCCATTCAAAGGTCCATTCGGGTGTAACCAAAGCTCTTTCAGGCTTTACGGCATACCAGGGGCTCATGCCTGGATCATCATGATTCTTGAGGACGTGTATATCCTGGGCAGGCATGTAGCTCTGGGCTAGCATAAAAATTTTTTCTCCGGTTTCTCTGTTTTCCGCCATGTCCACTACGATTACACAGTGGCCGGGAGTGCCTCCCTGTATGAAAACATCTCCGATTTCCATTTTCTCCAATGACACAGGTTTTAATTCCCTTGACAGAGACAAAGTCCCGGCATACGAAAATACCGTATCCAGGTATCTCCTGAAGTCTTCATAATCTGCAGAATGCCCTGCGGTCTTTACCCATGCGGCTTTGTTGCCGGAGACCTTAATTCTGTATCCCTGCATCCACTTGCTGTAATCGGCCCTGAAGCCGTTTGTGAAGTTAAAATGAATCCTGTCATACTGTCTTTTCCCGAAAAGATACTCCGCCCTCAACCGGATAACGGCATCGGCACACTGCTGCAGGTCCTTTGTCCCCACATCCATGTCTATGACGGCTTCGTATACATTATTGCCTTTTACTTTCCCGTCGTAATAATGCACCTTCGAGCCATGGGGCTTAAGCGGCAGGTTTCTTAAATACTCTCCAAAAGACCCAGGTTCAACCTCTACTCTCTCAAATCCATACGGGGCATTTATCCGCTCAAACAAGGTCTTGCCGTTTTCGTTGATAATATTTTCGCCCCGACCCTGCTTTGCGGAAGGCGCCTGCAAAACCTCCCCGCCCGTTCTATTCACCTGATGCCCTTCCTGAATCCTGCCGCAAATATACGATGCCAGATTCATCAAAGCAAAAACGATCATACCCAATAAAAGACAGATGAAGATCTTTCTTTTCATATTTAACTCTCCCGAAAAAAATTCAGTCCAATATCGCCATATAAGGATCATACTTTGAAGCCGTGCTGAAAAAATCGGATTATTCCTATTCCACCCTTTTCCAGTATCTAAATTATGCCATATTCACGGCTTCTTTTATAGGCTTTCCGGCACTGCAGGTTCTAAAAAACCCCTGCGCTACCCCTTACATTCTGCCATAAAAAGTTATATACTGATATAGAGATTATCCTATTATAAACAATTACCTCTATTTTGGGGAACTTTTATGTCAATTCTTACGTCTTATCTATTGAATCCGAGGTGCGGCATGGATCTGTTAAAATTAGTCTGCCAATCCAAAAATAAAGATAATAAAGCGTTTCAGGTGCTGTTCGAGCTATCCTATGATGAAGTGTACCGGACCGCTTACATGATCACCCAGAGCCGCACCATGTCGGAAGATGCCGTACAGGAAGCGTTTCTAAAAGCTTTTGAGCGGCTGGATACATTGAAAGAACCTAAAAAGTTCGTCTCATGGATAAAGGCCATCACCGCCCGCTGCGCCATCGACATGCTGCGCCAGCAAAAACGCCTTACTTTGCTTGACGATTATGCCGACTATCCCATTAATGATTGTATATCGCCAGCCCTGCTGCCCCAGCCCGAAACCGAAGCTGAACTTCGGGAGCTTAAGGCGAAACTGAGAGAGGTCATCCGTTCCTTAGACGCCATTCACAGGCAGGTGATAGTCTTGAAATACTACCTGGGCTTTGATACTCTGGAAATCTCTGGAATTCTTGATTTGCCTACGGGTACCGTCAAGTCCCGTCTGCACCGGGCCTTAAAAATACTGAATTCAAAAATATCCAGCGATAAAAGCTTTCCGTTGCCCGCGTATAATACCATGATAAAAAAGGGGGGAACCTTGCAATGAAAGAATCTTACCTGGAAGATCTTATAAAAGACACTTTACTCGAAGAAGCTCAACGCATAGATGTACCTCCTTCAGACCCGGTATGGGCAAAAATCTCTGCCGCACAAAAAAGGAAAATTCGCCACGGTCTATTGCATGAAAGCAGGGCTTTTCGCTTTCAGCTGGCTGTTGCAAGCTTGATAATATTTATTCTTGGAACGCTTTTTTACTTTGCAAACCCTTCTCCAGTAAATGCCCGCAGTAACAGAATATTAAAAACGGTAGTGGATTTGTTCAGAAGTCCGGCGCCCGCCGACATCATGATAACCATGGACAACACCTCCACCCCTCCCCCGGATGCCCCTCCGCCTCCTCCCGACTGGCCCCTTGCAACGGGAGAAAAGGTGGTCACGCCGGAACAGGCCAGGGCTGAAGCCTCATTTTCTTTCAAAGAACCCTCTTACTTGACCAGAGGCCTAAAGCTGGACATCACTACTCTGATGGATAAAAACACGGTAAACCAGTACTACCGTTCGGATAAAAACAGGCTGATAATAAGCCAGCGGCACATGCCCGGCGATTTTGCCTCAAGCCATATGTTTTCCAATGCCCGGGCAAAAAAGGTCAATATCAATGGAGTGGAGGGCACTCTCGTTGCGCAGCACAATCCCTATTCCGGAAAGGACGAATTGACCATACTCTGGTTTGCGGACAGCATCAGTTTCAGAGTGGAGACGGATCTGAGTGAAAGGGAAGCCCTTAAGATAGTCCGTTCGCTGAAATAACCATATCAATTACTTCTTTCAAGTTGACTTTCATTTTTGGCTGTTTCATCCGCAAGCCCTCCCATATCAATGCCGCCCATCATCAGATATCCCTGCGGTTGAAGTAACTCATCGCCATATATAAGGACGCAACCACATATATGCCTATATACACCATCATCCAGATGCTGGGTTCGGAACCGGCCCCGAAAAAACCGCCTGAAAGAAAGTTTATACCTGCGCCGGTGAAAAGGGTGGAGTTCATCTTGCGGAAAATCACATCGGTGGGCATGATGAGGCTGGATATGATACCCACATTTATGAGGCCCTGGATTTTTTGTCCCGCCATGGCCATCATGGAACCCACCTGCTCCATCATACCTCCCACCATGGCAAATCCGTAAAGCATCACCACTAGGATGCCGGTGTTGAGGGTGGAAAGCCTGGAGCTGCCCCACAGGGCCGCCGAAAGCAGGATAATGGGGCCCAGTATGAACAGCAGCATGCCCTGTATTAAATTCGGAATTTGAATAATAATCTTAGCCCCCAGAATTTTATTTAAGGCGATAATGGCCGTGAAAAACAAGGCACTGTAAAGGGATATCATGGCTCCTATACCCAGGAACTTGCCCATCACCACTTCCCATCGCCGGATGGGCTTTACCAGCAAAGCCTGCATGGCGCCGCTTTCCACATCCCCCGAAAGGGCGCCCACTGCCGAGAAAGCCACCAGAAACGCGACAATGAAGTTTGCAAAATAAAGCCCCACGGAAATCAGCTGTGACGAAAGTGCCGCCCTGTATATCTCATTGGAAGTACCGTGCCGGTAAACCTCTCTTAAGCCGAAGCCGTAAAGAGTGAGATACACTATGGTAAGAAGAATTACAAGGCCGAGGGCTTTTTTATTGAGCATTTCCTTAAACGAGAATTTGGCTATTGTCAGCATGCCTGTCCCCCTCTTCCAGCAATTTCACGAAAAAGCTTTCCAGGGAATTGTTTGCAGACTTTATTTCATACAGCAAAGTCCCGGATTCCACGATTATTTTGATGATTTCCGGCACGTCCCGCCGGTCTTTTACCTTGAAGATGAGCATATCGCCTTTGAGCTCCAGATGTTCTGTTTCCCCTTTTAGAGCGTTCAAAAGATTTTCTGATGGGTTCGAGATCCTGGCCTCCATTCGGATCCCCGCTTCCAGCATATCCGCAAGTTCGCCCCGGGCAATGATCCTCCCCCGGTTTATTACGGCGACCTCATCGCACACCATTTCCACTTCGCTCAGCAGGTGGCTGTTTAAAAACACGGTTTTACCCTTTTCTTTCAAAGATTTAATAATCCCGCGCACCTCTATTCTCCCCACCGGGTCCAGTGCCGATGTGGGCTCGTCGAGAAACAGAAGGTCCGGGTCGGGGAGAAGCGCCACAGCCAGACCCAGCCTCTGCTGCATGCCCTTGCTGTAGCCAGACACTCTTTTTTTCTCATGGCCGGTGAGCTTCACCAGGTCGATGAGCTCGGAAATCCTTTTTTGGGGATTTTTCATCCTGTAAAGCTCCGCATGGAATCTCAAGACCTCCAGCCCAGACATCCAGTCGTGGTACTTGAAGTTTTCCGGCAGATAACCTATGCGGCTTTTCGCTCCGGTGTCTCCCAGAGGTCTGCCCAGAATTTTTGCGGTGCCGGAAGTGGGCTGCAAAAGCCCCACCAGGGTCTTTACCAGGGTGCTTTTACCGGCGCCGTTGGGGCCCAGCAAGCCGAAGACTTTCCCTTCACCGACCGCAAGGCGGATGTCTGTACATCCGCCCCGGCCGTTATACTGCTTCGTAAGGTTAAAGGTCTCTATTACCATTTTTTCACCTCAAAGACTCCGCTATCTGAAGAACCTGCTCTTCCGGCAGTGAAGTATTTATCCAGTACATGAATTTTCCATCGGACCATGCGGCAAAATTATTGTGCCTGCCGGATATCAATATACCTTGATTGCCATTTACAACGATATTTCTGACATCAGCACCATCTTCCACAGGCAATGGCAGCGTATTTTTCCAGTCTTTTATGTCTGCCAGCTGCCGCCTTACATTTTCCGGCATGAAGGGCAGGGAAATCACCGCATCCCTCACAGCCTCCAGGTTCACGCCATCAGGAACGGTGACATCCGGCGACTGCATTTTTTCTATGGCCATCCAATAATTGGCCCGGCTTTTCCCATTCACCGAGCTTTCATAATAGATGCGGACATTGCTCTTTATGGATATTTCGAAGCTCCTACCATCCAGGGCTTCGGGGAAGTACTGCACCCCCCCGAACAAGGAAATCAACTGATTCAAGTTTTTCACATTCGGAGTTATCTTCATGTTGGCAGGGTTCGTCACCTGTATGCTTGCCAGCCTCAGGCCGTCGGGGACTTCGGGCAGCAAAACTTCCACGCCAGCATCATCCTTTATGGATTGCAAAGCAGATTTTACGGCATCCTCTGGTGAACCTTCTTCAAACCTGATCTCCTTTTTCAGATCTCCACCATCTACAGTGATCTTCCCGTACTGTTTAAGGTCAATATTCTTTATACCCTTTTCCTCAAGCTGGAATTGTATTTGGGCAATATCATCGGCGGTGAATGTTATGGTTTTAAACTTCGAGACCCTGAAAATACTCAGAAAATCCGCCGCCGCATTTCTCACGGGAGCCACCCATATTATTGAAGAGATAAGCACCGCTGCAGCCGCTCCGGCCGCTATCTTTTTGTACCTGTTTATCATGTAAAACACTCCTTTTTCAATATTGCTTTTAGCGGGGCGCCGGTTAAATCTATCCCAGGCCCTGTCTTTGCAGAGAAAGTTAAAAGCCTTTTCCTCGACGGCCAGCTTCTCTTCCACAAAAGCATCGACTGCACTCATCTCATCGTATTTTCTCCGGCATTTTTCGCATATTTTCAGGTGCTTGCAAACCTCTTTCGATTCCTCCGGAGAAAGCTCCCCATCTATATAGGCCTGGATCATGCCCTCATCGTAGCACACGCTTCACACCTCCCCGTACAGTTCTTTAAATTTCCTCTGGGCCCTGGCCACAAGGGTCCCCACCGAAGTCTTTTTCACCTTCAAAACTTTTGCTATCTCATCATAGGAATAGCCCGAATGCTTCATTATCAGGATGGTCCTGTCCCTTTCATCCATAGCGTTTAAAACCTCGCGCACATGCATCACTTCTTCATTTTGCTGAAATGGCGTGTATACATGCGGCCCATCCATCTCCCACACCCTGGCTTCTCTCAACATACGGCTCCTGTCACTCCTTATGCGGTTTAAAGCTACGTTTTTCGCCACCCGGTAAAGCCATGCTCCCATATGTTCCTCGTTTTTCGGGGGATGTTCATAAAGCCTTAAAAAGACTTCCTGGACCATATCCTCCGCCAGGTACGGGTCATGCAGCATGTATATGAGCTGTTTTTTTATCCTGTCATAGTAATCCATGAATACTTTCTTGAACTCCAGAAGAACACCCCCTCCTCCCAGGCCCGGTCTTCATATATATTAACACATCAAAAAAGGAAAATGTGACATTCTCAATGATTCCTGTTATAGTTATAGATGAAAAAAATAAAGGGGATTCATCCCCCGTAGACTCTATATCTTACATGCCTGAAGGATCTATAGGTTCTCACTTCGCCATCTGCATGTTCCTCTGCGACTTTTCTTTCCGTCGTGGAATAGACGGGAATTATACCTTTTTTCTTGCAGTAGCCCACCACCGCGTAAGTGGCGCCAAAATCGCCTTCCACCAGTGCATAATCTCCCGCTGCAGCGTTTTCATCAATCCAGTAAAGTATATTCCGCAAGTATTCATCAAGAGACTCAATCTCGGCAGGGATCCTCGACCATTTATCCTGCAAAGACGCAGGAAGAGAAATAAATTCTTCCACTCCCAGGTCTTTTTCCGCATCCTTTTCCTGCTCTTGAGTCATTTCGTGCGAAAATATCAGGAGCATTTTCCGCCTCTTTTTATGCGGCATTGCAGCTTCTTTTGGCACCGATTCCGGCGGTGCTTCCGAAACTATTCTTTCCGCCGTTGTTATGAATGAATCGAGCTCGTCTTTAAATGCGGCCTCATTTCGCGGGTTTTTCTGCCATCCCGCATGGTTGATGTCATTTCTTGAATTTTGTATGCTGTACATCAAATTCCAAAAGCTCGAAGGTAATCGGCTTGAATTGATGACGCGCCTCGCAGTTTCACGATTTTCCCGGGCAGGGCTTTTCCATTTTTCTTCGGCAATATTCCGTATTTTTATGGCCACGCATTGGGATGCCAGATCTCTGTCGTTCAAATCTACTTTATTCAGCCCGAAAACATCGCATATGTAGCCGATCAGGCCTTCTTCCATGATTGTCAGGCCCTGCTGGTAAAGCTTATTATCTCTGCACCACTTCACTATCTCGATCAGATCTTCATACTCGCTTCTGCCGAAAACCCCGAACCTTTCATACAGCTTCTGCATCACCGACGCCAGCGGTTTCAAAAAATCATGCGCCGACTTTTCCGCAACTTCCTCTATTATCCCTTTCAGGTTGCATGCTGCTTTTGAAAGCTTTTTCCCCCTGCATGTAAAAACTGTATCGCTGTAAGTTTGAAGCTTTGCCGCCAGTTCCTTCAATAAGGCCGCGGTCTTTAAATCTTTCATGCTTTCTGCGCTTTTTAAAATCTCTCGATTTGCAGCTTTCACTCCGCTTAGCGTGAGATTATTTATAAGGCTTGCATCACCTGTATTCAGGTACCTGTCAACCCCTATTGTCCAGTCAAACACTTCTATAAAGGGGGTCAGTTCAAAAACGGGAGCATTCCTTTTTTCCAGAGGCATCTGTTTTACCTGGCCTACCGTGCCAAGCGCCTCAAATCCTCCGTAAAACACGGCAGTTACCCTGCAATTTTTTATCATCCGGGCATAATTGAGCACCAGAAAGGCCATCATCGGCAGGAACCTGTAGGAATGCGTTATGTCAAAAACTAATTCATCTCCGTTTTCTATCTCGCTTAAAATGATATTGAAAATCTCCCACAGTTCTTTATAATCGTTTCCATCCGGAATCATGACATTTTTTACATCTGCCCCGTTCATGTCCTTTTTAAGATTCTCCAGCGTATCTTTCAACCCGGGCATCCTGCACTCTTCGTTGGCATTCTTTATCCAGTTGACTTCAAAGGCCCTGGAAGTCGTAAATATGACGACCTTGTCTGGGATCTTATCTTCACCGATGAGCATTTTCAACAGGGCTTCCTGGATGTAGCAGCAATTTTCGGCTTTCTGGTCCTGATATAAATAATTGCATACCTCGTATTTATTCGTTCCCAAAAACGAAAGAAATTTTATCACCCTTTTTCCCTTCTTTCTTTTTCCAGAAGAGCTCCCTCACGCATATCCGTAGCCTGCAGCAGTTTTTGCGCCAATTCCATGTTCTTTAAGCGTCTTTTCCAGCCAGCAGGATATAACAGCTAAAGGTTTTTGCCCTTCAAACTTCCCTTCTTCAATTGTCACATCATCTTTTTCTTTATGCCAAAATACATGCGGAATTTTGTTTCCTTTACGGTCAAAAACGCAACAGGCACGGGATCGTAGTAGTCCCCGGGGTACTTTCCTTCTCCCCTATAGTAGGGACCATAGTGAGGATTCATTATATCCGCTTCAATTTTTATCCCGGATGCGGGGTAAGCATCAAAAAACATCACCTTGCCCTGCTGTTTCTCATCTCCAAAAATATACTTAAAACCCAGATCTGTTAAAGCCCTCTTTTCCGCATTTTTCAAATCAAGAATTCCTTCTTCATTTTCAGCAAAGAGCTGGTTGATAATAAAGTTTCTCAAAACTCCCTTAATAGTCTGAGCGGGTATGTAGGGAATGCCGTATATATGGTGCAGAGTCATGGATGTTTCATAGACGGATTCATGCCCCAGACCCACAACAAGGCGCCATTGGGGGACGAAGTCTATCTTTTGATACAGAATTCCCATATCTTTTAGATAAAGCAGTTGCCGATTGACAAGAGACTCGATTGGGACTTTTTTAAATTCCATGCTTTTGCTTTTTACCGCCCCGGCAAAATCAAATCTGTCGATATTGAAACAGGCTGCTTTATTCAACCTCAAATAAAAGTTATCCACCTCTTGCTCATTATGTTCTTTTTCCACAAGGATTCTTGTATCTTGCGGCATTCGATAACGGATGTACGTGATCTCTTCAGCATTCACTCCCCTTTCGTTTTCTCCAACAGTTATTTCAAAAATAGCATTTACATTCAGCATTTTTTCTTTGATTTTATTTTCATGGAGGATCTCCTTATTAAAATAAATCTTATTATAATTTTCATTCTTCAAGAAGCCGAATCCTTTATTCTTATTATACGAAACAAACCATGCCACCTGTTTTTTGGTTTTCCCTTTATTGTCCATTATCCAAGATCACCTTCTATCAAACCTTCTGCAAATCTTCTCAGCCAGTTGAGAAACGCCAGCACCTCTATCGTAACAGCTCTGTACTGAGAAGAATCCAGAGAAATAATGGCTGCCACCAAATCAGCATCGCCCGAAAGGTCTATCAGCTTTTTGTCATCTTTCTTCAGCCATTCTGCTATTTGATCGTAAATCAGCTTGTACGCATGGCCCGATTCACTTGTTTTATCACTGATTTTAGACCTCACAAACGCCAGAGCAGCTCCCAGGCCATTGGTTTTTATCAACATGGGCAGTTTTTTGACATACTGTTTGTATTCCTTTCTCTTATCAATCTGATTTCCCGCTCGCGCGCACTTATACGCAAAAGAAGCCCTTCCCTGTTCCAGCCCCTTTATTACAGTCTTTTCGGCCATTTTAGCTCGCCTCCATTATCCGCGTGCGGATTATCCCCTTCCCGAGGGTGGTGTTCCCGCCGAGCTGAATGATCCCGGGAAGATTATTGCTGAAATATTCCAGAATCATTTCTTCCTCTTTCTTATCCTTATTTTTAAATACGCCTTTGTTCTCGCTAAAAATGGGACTTGCCAGGACCAGAGAATATAGCACGCTCTCGGCCGGCAAGTATTCTTCTGTAAAGAGTGCGCCACCTTGAACCGTTCCGGTATCATTGTCGATCCTTGTCCTCGTTACAATCTCCGTTGACAAATTCACAAAGTCTCTGAAATCATCGTCGGAGAGGACGACAATATCCTTTCGCATCTTTTCCGACCAGTATTTATACTCTTTACAGGATGGGAAAACTTTATTTGACAGCCATTGCGCAAACCTGGTACATTCATCCCCTTCTGCAGGCTTTTTTACATTAAAAGTATACTCTTCCAGTATAACCTTGTCCCCCTCAAACAGCAAACTGCTGCCATAGGGAACGGTGTTGGCTTCAGGTAGTTCCGGAAGATCCTTAATGCCGGAAAGGAGGAGATCGCCTTTAAACCTCTCTAAAACCTTGGGACATGTGATCCACGCGAAAACGCCTTTCATGGATTTAACCGGGAATAAAAGTATCCTGGCATCGGTAAAACCGAGAGCGCCGGCATGAAGGTCTCCTTTCTCGGGACCGAAAGCAAGTGTAACAGCTTCTTCCCTCTTATTTTTTTCAGTCAATTTGCTGCCATTTAAATCTATTTCTTCGAGGTCTTCAAACGCTTCCCTGATACATCCCTTCAAACTGGAGCCTTCCACTTTGGGGAAATCGGTATGCCTTTCCCGCTGTATGGGCAAATCAACAATCCCCAGATCGTTTCCGCTGCCTGCATGCAACGGAGTTTCACAAATCATAAAAAACGGCTTGGCCAGCTTAAACATCTTTTAACCTCCATTCCCGCTTTTTTGATTTTTTAATTATTTGTTCTTTATCAATAGATTTTTTAATATATGCTTTTGCAGCCTCTTCGTCTTCAAAAGTCTTATAAATATAAATTTTTCCGTCCTTTTCGAAGTAATATATTCTGTTGGGATTATCCCCATCATCATACACATAATGGCCATTTTTATCTTCTGTCTTATTTTCTCTAATTTGTTTATTGCAGAACTTTTCAGTGAGTACCCTCTGGATGTCCCTCTGGTTTTGAATTTCATCCCATACATCATCGC
The DNA here is from genome assembly GCA_012840135.1 of Thermoanaerobacterales bacterium. GTDB lineage: Bacteria > Bacillota > Thermosediminibacteria > Thermosediminibacterales > Tepidanaerobacteraceae > Biomaibacter. The sequence goes on along the minus strand of DUMA01000001.1, from coordinate 16,255 downwards.
TGCAGTAGAACACAAAATACTGACTTTTAAAACTTTCAAACAAGATTATGCCAATAGGGCTTAAGACCGCCCCGCCATCCCTTTTTTCCACCAGCCCCATTTTCTCCAGTACTTCAAATGCTTCAAAATTCTCGCTTTTTGTCTTCGAATAATTATCTATTGCCTCTTCCAGTTGGAGTATTTCTTCGTAGTATCTATCAAAGACCTGGAAATCTACAGAAATGGGCACTCTGGGAATGGTGATTAAAGTTTCCGTTTCTTCATAGATATATACAATTTCACACCTGTTAATCTGCCCGAGAATAGTGAGATATGGTATTACTCCTTTATAACCGCCGGTAATATTAAAGATAATGTTATCCGGATAGTAATTTATTATTTGCTCAATCCTCTCAACCAGTTTGCGCAGACCGGTTTCTACAAAAGATTTATAGTCATCTACCTGCAGACCTTCAATAACATCGGTTTTGGGATTAAACACAACTCTTATATTTCCATAATCCGGCAGGACTTCTTGAATTATCTCTGCCGCCAACCTTGAGACAACGGTATCCGTGGCTAAGAGATATACTTCCAAATCATCTTTAAGGCTCTCTTTAAGCTTCAGAATGCTGGTTATCTCGGCAGAAGCTTTTGAGTTGTTCTTTGCCCAGGCAAGCACAGATCTTTTAATTATTTCCACTCTCGTTCTTCTTTCTTCCCACTCCTTATGTGGCGATTCTTTTATACTTTTATAGTGTGGCTCTATATCTTTCTTCCTGTCCAGATAATTTGTAAAAAGAGAGGTTCCCACAGTCGTAATTACCCTTTTCAATTCTCCACACCCCCCACAAAAGCAATGCCGTATCCCTCTTCCGGGCTATAATCCGAAATACTTTTATAGTTAAAGACATTCACTACTTCAGCAATATCCCCCTCATCACAAAGTTCAAAGTAATATACGCTTCCCGGAGGAACTGCCCGCCACATTGGTTTGGGCTGTTTATCCTTAATATCAAACCCTCCAATGGTTAAATATTTACCCACAACAGCAGTTAAAAGTTTCAATCTTATTCCTTCATACTCACCTTCTAACTTTTCATTATCTAGCCAGCGCGGTAGCCAACCGTGCTCAAAAATTGCAGGTGTTGTCAGAACTAATTTAAAACGCATACCCTTTAATCCAGCAGGTTTTGCAATATCTAAATCCTGAATCTGACTGTAAAATGCTGCCTTACCCTCGCCCCCAAGCCGTAAAAAACCACTTTCAGGAAGTTTCAGCCGAGTAAAATCTACGACCAGCGAAAGAGTTTCAGTTTCCCTGTCCGTCTTCATCCGCGACGCCAACCTGTTCATGCCCACACGATAAAGCCTGCCATTTTCAGGATCGGTAGTAAGGGTCTGCTTATTCCTGCCTATGCCAATTTTCGGTTCCAGCAAAACATATTCAGAAATTTCCTTGTAAAAAAAGTTTTTTCTCCGCAAAGATAAATAATCTTCAAAGCAAAGATGATCTAAAACTCCACCTTCAACTGTCTCTACCTCTATGTTATCAGGGGATTTTAATAACATTTGAGTCACGCAACTGGATATCACATTATTCTCGTCTAAAGAAAGCATAAAAGCACATTTATCTTCACTATTATTTTTTTCTTTCACACAATCGAGGGGAAGGGGGTAATAAATACTCCCACCGATACTTAAAAACATTCCTTTTATTTTTAAATTCGCTGTAGGATCTTCTTTGGTCTTTGCTTTAGGGAGTTCACCGATATTTTCGGCAAAATAAGCGCTCCTTAAAGCACCGTAGATTACCGAGGGAGGCGGCGGAAAAATCCCATTTGCCCAGGTTTCGCTTCCCATGGTAAAGGGCTTGCCGTCCCGAAAAAATAGTGTGTCAAGGGCCTCAATTTTTATAAACAAGTTTATTTCACCTCCCGGGCCATAAAATCAGCTATATTTAAGGCTGATAAAAAATTACTGACATTTCCAGAGCCAAGAAACATTTCAAATAAATCCTCTGATAGTTTTTGCAATCAGCTCATTTTTTTCATCATCTTCAACTAACATACATGCCCTGGTAAGGAGCCTTTTTATCTCTAACTCAATTATCTTTTCCTCATCAAATAAACCGCTGTCATCAACCAGCTTTAAAAACTCAATATTCAGGTTCTTAATAAATTTATTGGATAACTTTCCTGCTTGCAAATTGTTATAAATATTTAAAATTATATCCGTAACCCATTTTTCACCAATTCTCCACTTAAAAACGGCTTTATTGATTTCACCGGATCGTTTTAAAACTGCTATGCCGAAAGCATCTTTTCCCCCGTCATTTATTTCTTTTGCTTCTTTTTCCATTTTTCTGGCCCATTTCAGAACTTCCGAAATGGGAGTCTTTATGTGGGCTATTGCAACGCCCGCCGAAAAGGTAAACTCTTCATCGGTATATTCAGATAGCTTAATTTTTCCAAATTCCTCCCTTAGGTCTTTCATTATTTTAAAAAGATAATTCAGGTTTATAAAGCCCAGGAAATCTTCTCCCCCTGCATAAACTGTATGTCCCCTCGGCTCTATGATGATATTTTCTTTGACCTTATCGGCAAATTCACCCAGCTTTTTTGTAAGGGCTTTATGATAGTCTTTTAGGGACGCGCCATTTTTAAGATTGGGGCTGGAAACCTTTTTCCCCATGCTGTCTCCATCAAATAACAAAACGGCGTAATAGGGAGAAAAAGGAATTTTTTTCTCCTTCAATGCCTCATAAATTTTCTCTGCATTTTCTTTTTCTTGTGTCAATTCCCTTCCCGGTTTTCGCCCGCTTTTTAAATCAAAAATTGCTTCCTCCTCAATTTTTTGCGGCACAATGACACCATTTTTTTCTAGTCTATCCAAAGGATCAAAAAGAGCTATTTTAGCAGTAGAAGGAAAATCTTTTTCAAAATCATCAGTGAAGTATTTTTCAGCTACTCTCTTTGTAAAGCACACCCCGCAAAGGCCTTCTCCAGGCTGAAGATGTTTCAGTTCCACATTTTTAAACTCGTTATATTCAAATACACACACTTCTCTGGAAAAAAGTTTTTTATGCACGTTTTTCCCGGTTTTGCTTTCATCCTCGGTTTTGCGATAAAATTTAACATTTCTCTCCCCGCAAACAGAACACTTCCGGCCTTTCTCCACCAGCTGATCAAAGCTGCGGGTATTTTTAATGGCGCCCAGCAAAACCTCCAGTTTTTTAAAACTTTCCCGATAACCTTTTCCATCAAACGGCAGAATAACCCATTGAACTGATAAATTTTTTGCCATCTGTTCATCAAAACCCGGCGGTTTTTTAAGACCCAGTTTATTTAACGCTTCATTCGCTATTTTTTTAAATTCGGCCCGTGCGCATTCCTCTATCTCTTTACCCACCGCACTCAAGTTCACTGCAGCCCCATCGACCAATGCTACAAAGCGATTTGGTACAGATTTATTCTTCATGTCGGGAAAAACAATCTCGCATTTAACTTCTTGCGAGAGCTTTTGAGCTGCTTTGCGGCACAAATGGGAAAGAATATAGCTGCCCGAATATAAATCCTGGGTTTTTCTTGCCTGAGCGATAAAAGACTGGACAGGTCCAAAGCTAAACAGTAATAAGTACTGACTCATTCCTCCACCTCCTGCATTGAACTAATCTTAAGGATAAACCTGAATTTTACTCGGAAACCGCCTGATGAAATCAAGTATGACGCTGTAATTTACTTTTGCATCAAAGACAATGTCTTCCTGACCACTTACCGCAATCTTTATTTTTTCACCTGATGGCAAAAAATGGGATGTAAGTAAGGTAAAAACAGCAGCAGAACAGTTGCTCAATTCATGGATATGGATGAACAACGGACTTGCCCGCCTGTTTGCATTTACAGGAGTTATTGCAACTTTTTCTCCCCTTGAAAAATGATAGCTTGAAAAACGATAGTTTTGAGGAAGACCGAATACAATTCTCTCCGGAAGGGCATCGGGCTTTTCTCCTTTAATTGCATTTACAATCCGGTCGTGGTCAACTTTAAAGTTCTGCTGTGCTGTCTCGCCCCATGGCAAAATACGTTTGCCTCCTCTGTCCACGCCGTAACTGCGATATCTGATCATTTCTTTTCCGATTTCATCCAGCAGTTTTACGGAATCAGCATTCCTGCTGAAAATGGCAATATTTGTATGTTCACTGAAGGCAGAATACTGCGGCAGATCTTTAGACAAAAAGCCCAGTTCTTTAACAAAATTTTTTATTCGGTCTTTGAGTTCATCCACCGTTCCGGGCTGAACCCACACTTCCCGGTCGTCTTCAGTTATTGACTGAAGATTTACCGAACCGAATCCTTTCCTTGAACGCGAGCCAAGCCCGCCGAAAAGTCCCAATGCAATCAAAGATCGCCTGAGCAACAATTTTTCTTTGTCCGAAACATCGGGTTTTAAAAACAATGTGACTTCAAAAGTGTTGCCCTGCTTTATATATGATCTGGTGTTTTTTTCTTTCCGGTTTATAACTCCATACCCCAGGTATGCGAGACCGTATCCATCCCACCTCTCTCCTGCTTTTACAATCTGGTTATCCTTGATTTTATGGTCGATCTTCAGCGAAAATCTGGATTTCCCGGCATCAACGCCTCCTGATGACTGCCTTCCGAATAACTGCCCTTCCGCACTCGCCACCTCTTCCACCTTATTGTCAAAATGCGGCAGGGCGGTTGCCCTAAACCAAAATCGGAGCACGCCCTTAAAGGAAGGGGGACGCAATTCAGCCGAATCTTCTTGATCGGCTCCCGCAATAAACATGGGTGTCACAATTTTGTACCTGGCTTTGATAACGCTCATGATTCCCCTCCTAGAAAATTTAACAAAATATTATGTAGAATTGAGAACCGATGCTCTGCTTTTATTTCCATTTCTAGATGAATTAGTCCCTGTCGGACTATATTTCAGCATTGTTCTTCTCATATCGTGCCGCAACTTATAAATAAAAAAAGAGGGCTTTTATCCTAAACCCTCATAGGTAAACTAAATAGTACATATTTTCTTCTACAAAATTTCTGAATTTCCTTCTTTATATTTCAATTTTTTTATAAGCATCTATTACTATAGCAAGCAAGTCCATATAATGTGTAAAAAGGCCCGGTTGAAATCTTTAGAGCTTTCTGTTTCCTGCCACACCGGAACAACTGGCGGATTTTTCGGTACAACCGGCGGTTAGTTGGGTATGAATATTTGTAATAAATATGGAAAATTAATAAAATATTATCTTATGATAATAAAATATTGCATATTTTTCAACTAAGCTGAAGAATCCGGAAAATATGCAAGCCATGCTTTTAAAAAATAGGGATAAATTGAACAACGCTCAATACAAAAGGGCAATGGCTGTCGTCAATCAAATGTTAAATGAAAATACGAATTCAGCACTTTTCAGTCATATAAATAATACACTGCAGGCAAAACCAGCGGATATATATTCGGGCTATAAAAAATTTGATCTGGAAAAGTTTCTGAACTCTATCCTTTTCTTCTCGACAAAGGAAAAAATTAAGATCCGGGAATTGGGCACAGAGAAGTTCCTCGTGCCCGATTTCTTTTAATCAGCTATGTAAAATATACTTGACAAATTACGTAAAGTAAACTATGCTTTTTATGTAAAGTTTACTTAACATGGCCGGAGGTGAAATATGAAAAACCGTATTCAGGAGCTGCGCAGGGAAAAGCACATGACCCAGGAAGAGCTGGCGTCACTCTGCAAAGTCACCCGGCAGACCATTATATCCCTTGAGAACGGCCGATACAATCCATCTATTCTCCTTGCCCATAAAATAGCCAAAATATTCGGATTGTCGATTGAGGAAGTATTTATTTTCGAGGAGGAATGATTTATGAATTACGCTAAAAAGATGCTTATTTATGCTTTAATACAAACCGCCGTCGGCATTATTTTATTGCTGGCCACCATCTTTATTCATTTCAGTGATGGTTTCAAAGAAGGTGTGCTTTCAGGGATAGCCGGCGGGCTTGTCTCCACCGGAATACTGGGTATTGTTGCCTGCCTTCGATTAATTAAAAACCCCGCAAGAGCTATGGAAGTCGAAATTGCCAAAGATGAAGAGCGCACACTCTTTTTAAAGGCGAAAGCAAATTCAGCTTCTTATTCTGTGACGCTCTATATCGAAGCTATTGGTATCTTGGCGGCGGCTCTGGCAGGCTTCAGAGAAACATCCATGACCCTGGCAGTTCTCCTGCTCGTTCAGCTTGTCTTCAATATGGGTTTTGCCTATTACTACGGACAAAAATATTAATCATCTAACGCTCACGATAACCCTCGACGAAAAATTGCCACTCGTAAGCCGTAGTATCCATGTGACGCTCGTAGAATCCCCCTGGTACAATTTTAAACTTCGCTGCTGCAAAAGGGCTACCGTGTAGGGCAACATAAAATCGGCATATGCCGTCTATGGTCAGGCCGGTCCGAGTTGAAATCGTATCCTGCACCACCTGGAAGTAATCGTTTCCGTCGGAAGCCGTATAATGGATTAATCCGGGTTTAAGAAAAACCCCGTATCCTCCCGGCGGAACGGGTTTGCCTGAAAAATCGGTCTGGTTCCACGCCAATTTAATGCTGTAGTATTCTCCCGGTTTTAAGGTCCCTTTTAAAGCGGGCAGGGCCTTTTCCCACACAGGTACATCCCTGTCGGAATATATGGTTATAACAGGAGAATATTCTATTATATCGAGAGTTTCGGGCTCCTTACCCTGAGAATCGGTTAAATCAGCGTTATATCTCAGTGTTAAATTGAGTATTACATCCTGCCCGGCATCAAACTTTTCCGGCCAAACTCCCGACGAAAGGTGATATAATTCTACATCAAAGGGGGCTTGCCGGCCTACATACGTCAAAGCATCCGGCCCTTTGTTCCAGACTCCTAAACAGATGTCTTTTATGTCCACAATACCGGCATCCGGCCTCCAGTCCACTTTTGCCCCCAGAGCCTCTGAAACAAATCTTACCGGTATCAATACTCTTCCTTTAACCATCCTTGCCGGAACATCCAGGGGTATCTCAGTATCATTTTTCATGGCCGATTTTTTATTTAACTCAAGTATGACGGTATTTTCATCCTTTTTTACTGTAACCGTCCTGGTTTGTCCATCCCACTTTACTTCGGCGCCCAGCCGTTCAAAGACGGCTCTTATGGGGACTAAAATTCTGCCCTTTTCAGTGACCGGTTCTACGTCCAAACTTACCTGTGCCCCGTTTATGACAATAGCCGGTGAAGTCCTGGTCGATCTGCCTTTAAAGGTTTCACCTTGCCTGTCATAATCCACGCTTATACCTCTTTTTTGAAGTATATCTAAATATTTTTTCGACTTATCAATATCAATGGGATTTTCCCAAAGATTCACAGAACCGCCCGGTCCCGGCACAGCTTTAATTAAAGGAGATATATCCTTAATCCTATTATTAAACAAGTCAACGCTTACTATTCCGGTCAGTTTTGCCAGAGGTGATATGTCTTCTATGTAGTTTTGACCAAGACTTAGGTATTGTAAATTTTTTAAGCGGGAAACTGTTGAAATATCTTTAATTTCATTGCTTCGAAGGTGAAGGACCCTTAACCTCAGCAGATTTGAAATGGGAGATATATCCCGGATCTGATTTTGAGAAATATCCAAATAATTTAGTTTTCCAAGCCCCGAAAGACTTGAGACATCTTTTATGTTGTTGTCATTGATATTGAGTTCCTCCAATTCGGTCAGATTTGCAATAGAGGACACATCTTCAATTTGGTTGTTCTGAAGTGCCAGGGATTTGAGCCTTGTTAAACCTTTAATGGGAGAAATGTCCTTGATCCGATTTACGCTGAGGTCAAGCCTTTGGAGATTCTTCATGCCCTCAACCGGCGATATGTCACTAATGAGATTATTGGAGAGATAAAGTTCCTGGAGGTTTGTCATTCCCCGCAGGAGAGAAATATCCTCGATAAGGTTCCCGTTCAATTTGAGGATTTTCATGTTTGTGAGGTCTTTTAAGGGCGAAATATCTTGAATCATTCCGCAGGGATTGTTTACTAAAATTGCGTCAGGAGGTAGATTTTTGAGAAGTTCTTTTAGTTCATTGGGATGTGTGCCGACTATTCCACCCACCCCCAGAACCAAAGTATGCAAGTTTTTAAGACCGCGGAGGGGGCTTAAATCTCTTATCATAGATGTATTATTTATAATCAGGCTTTGCAGGTTCAATGCATATTCCAGCCCCGTCAGGTCCCGGACCACACCCGTCTCTATCTTCAGTTCTGTCAATCGGGCCATGTCTTCTGCCGTTATTTCCCCCGTGGTTTTTAATTTCTCCCGAACAGCAGCCTCCAGAACCCCATCCTTAAAATGTATGAAACTGTCCCGGGGTTCAGCTGAAGCCGATACTTGAAACAACATTGCTGTAAGCAGCAGTACAGGCAAAGATATTCTTTTCATAAGAAAGAAAAACGCTTCAGTTTTCAAAGTAATACCAATCTTAACAGGTTTTGGTATAAAATTCAACATGATTGCTTCCCTCCTTTTTTTATCATCGCACATTAACTGCCAAATTAAAGTGCAACAATTACGTTTTTCATATTACATCAGACGCAAAGCCCTATAAAAAAGTTCCTGGTTTAGGCTAATCTGTTACTCTATTTTCAATTTATTGAAGCAGTCTGTATCAGAACCTATATACAGTTCATCACCTATCCTTGTCAGCATTTCAAAAGTATTTTCATAAAATCTTGCCTCTGCTTCGCCAACCGAAAAATCCGAAACCCTGTAGACAAATTCACCGGATTTTTTATCAAAGGCAAATATGTCTCTAAATGTGGCAATCACCAGTTTATCCTTAATGATGACCGGTTTTTTCCAACCTTTTTGCTCATTCTGTGTTACAAACGGAGCGGACCATATCTCTTTGCCGGTCTTTAATTCTACAGCCGAGACTTTATCATCCGTGTAATAATACAGTATGTCTTCTTCTATCACCGCAGATTTGAACTGCGCCTCTTTTTTCCATAACACTTTATGCTTATCCAATGAATACAAACCGAATCCGGATGGTTTTTGATATTTCAGGTCGTTTATTACCGCATACTCATCGTTAAGAACTCGAAGGACACGATAGTCAATGGTCTGTTTGTCGCCCTGATCAAATTTTATAAAAAAATAGTCCAGAGCCACAAGCACGATACCCTTCGAGCCTGCAATGTTTATCTGATTGTTGAAATGTTTTTCCCACACTATGCGGCCTGTATTGACTTCTATTTTTGCCAAAGCTGCGTTTGGACCCGCAAGCAGTGATAAAAAAATATATCTCCCATCTTTGCTGAAATAATAGCTCATTCCTTTATGGCTCAAATAATACGACCATAACTTTCTGCCCGTTTTTTGGGGAACGATTTTGCATCAATCAAGTTTTGTTCCGTGGTTGAAATTAGCCTTAATTGTTTTACTTCTCTGCTATTGTTGATCAGGTTGTTTGCAAACACATTCAAAGTCTTTCTTTGAACCTCTGTGTTATCTTTTTCCTGTTCCTCAGCCGGCACTTCAACTAAGTAGACCCTTCCCTTATTGGTCCCTGCAATAATGTGGCGTTTGCTGGCAGCCAACCAGATTACCCGGCCTGCGGGCCATATACGGGCATCGGCACCGGGCCCGGTGATATGAATGGATTCCCTGAAGTCCCCATAGATAGCTTGAAAGTCGCGGACCTGACAGGGTGAGGGTATGTCAATTCTAAGCCTCCCGGACCTTGTTTTACTTCCCAGGATGTTACTGTTTTTTTATTGGTGTCGACCACCGATCGAATATGCCAGAAGCCCTGGTTGGCACTATATTCATAGCCGTCAGGGTGTTTATGGAATTCTCCGATGTGATAAGGGTATTCAACGCGAAGTGTGTCAGGCCCTGACCGGTATATCTTGCTAAACCACGGCCTCGGGGATTTTTCTCCCGGCGGACTTGATATCGATCATAAACCCGAAATAACGCAAAATGGCCCCATAGCCACCGGGGCTTCGATAGTGGACCATGAATCCAATTATGCCGGCCCCGGCACTCCCGCTTCAAATTTTTCGTTTCCAATCCAGCCCTGCTGCGATTTTGGCTTTGGCCAATCTTCCGGAAAAACAATTTAAACATCCAGAAGCAAAAATAATTACTGAAACGAATAATAAAAATAATAGCCGTTTCATATTCTTTTTCTCCTTTTGCTTAATTTCGATTTTTTAAAGGAGTCGTGTATTCAACTATACAATTCACCCAACCATCTCCAAGTTGATGTTTTGTGTGAACAAAGAATACTCTCACATGGTCAGGCTTAATAGCGGATGAATCTGCAGTTTATATTTTTCTTTGGTTTTGCTCTGGACCGTCCCGTCACCCTTTATGACTATTTCGCCATTATAAAAGGAACCTTCAATTTTCCCGATAAAGATAATGTTATCCGGGGTGTACCGGTAAAAGGACACGGCATACTCACCATCGCGGCCGCTTTCCGGAATGGCGATTTCCTTTTCGGTATCATTTTTATCGATATCCACCAGCTCGATTTTTTTGTCTATATGGCTGCCGTAACTGGTTATCGATAAGTTATTTATCCTCAATCTGAAAAGGTCGGCGTATTCGTCACAGTAAAGGAATATTTGCTCGCGGGTGCCATCACCGTTCAAATCCGTCTCCATACTCTGGACGCCCGTTAATTCCAGCAGCATGGGAAACTCCAGTTTTCGCTGCACGGTTGTGCCTGTCTTTTCCATGGAGTCGAACATTCGGTCCATATAGTCAAGGTCGATTTTCCCATCCAGGACCCTGTAATAGTTTATTTCTCCGCCCTTCTCCACCCATAAATATCCGTCCCTAAAAAAGCGTACGGAGATGTTCGGGCCCTGCTTTACCGGAAGGGATATGTCGTAATAATACGATTTATCATAATCTCTTGATAAAGTCCTGCTGAGCTTTAAACCCCTGTAATAATTGAGGATCTGCAGTATTTTATTCATGTTGTCGCTCCGTCTTACTCCCCCTGGTTTTTCAACAATCAGAGATCCCTCGTACAGGTTTGCGTCCGGGGGAACTATTTCTCCGAATTCCTGCGGTGGGGAAAAATGCGCATTCCTGATAACACCGAATCCAAAATACAGGATTAATAACATCATTAACACGACTTTCAAGCTGACTTTTATTTTTGGCTGTTTCATCCGTAGACCCCCTATTCCGTGTAATCAATATGACTCCCAATTACGCCTCGCCGGTTCGCCATTATAGGAAAGCCTGCGTCTTCCCGTAAGCTGAAATCCCTTCCAATCTCTATCCTCGCCGCGGACATTAGAACAGCACAGGTCATTTCAGCCAGGTGGCATCATCAAATTCTGAGTTCCGGCCTATAACCCCTTTCATTTTAAAGTTCTACCGTTTATTTTAAGTTAATCTTGAGTTTTTTCCCAATAAGCTCCGTTGCAATCTTCAGCGCTTCATCCCTGCTTGCCGCCGGAGCTGCTATCACGAATCCATCTTTACTGCTCCAATGCGATGCGCCGGGGTTTTTTATATCCTTTTCGAAAACACATATAGCCAGTTTTTCAAAACGTCCGTCTACAAACAATTCCCCGAAAAAATCATATTCCCCCTTATCTTCCCTGTATGAAAAAATTGAGCTGTTTCCGTACTTATCAAACTTAAAATTTACCTCATGAAGTTCGTTATCATTTATAAACATGGAACCTTCAAATTCGTTTCCCCGCAGTTTTTTGGAATACCATCCGTCGATTTTGACCGAAACTTTCTCCTCAAATGAGACGTCCCCCGATCTAAACCCAATTCCTTCCATCCGAACAACGCATCTTTGAGGGTATGTATAAAACAAGTACAAAAACAATATTACAATCAAGAATACAACAATTAATTTACTCGTCCCGATACGGATTGAAAAACTATCTCTCGGCGAGGGATAATATCCATCCACCCCGGACATAATATTTACCTCCCTGCCCTAGATTTACATTAACATTTTAAGAAGACACACAATATTAAAACTAGATCGATGAAAAAATAGCCGATTTTGCTCTCTCCTCATCTTTTTCGTCTACATATATTTCATATTGAATAAATTGATCCTGCAGAAATCCGCTGCTTCTAAAAACGCTGTTATTTCTTGTGGTGTATGGAATACCCTGTTCAGTTAATATTTCAATTATCTTTAAATATTGACCGTTCCCTGTAGCGGTGTAAACCAACTTTTTTTCATTGCTGACTGAATGATTCCAAAGTTTAAACATACCGGAACCTCCTCTTTCATAAGCTCTACTCCCATCCTGCAGTGTCGGGCGGCATTGGGTAGGAGCTCACACGATTTACATATTCATCTTTCCCCACCACACCGAAAATCAGTATCTCATAGTTGCCGTATGCAGTAAAAATTTTCTGCTCACCCGTAAAGCCGCCCGGCTTTAACTCTCTTTTATAAGCGTCATATCCTCTAATCGTACTTCCTCCATCGGGAAAAGATGCCTTTTTGTTTTCCCCAAGGTTCCACGTGTTGGAAAGCCTTATCAGGCTGTCTTTTGCGATAGTAACTCCGCAAGTATTTTTAAGAGTATAGGTAATCTCATTTCCCTCTACGATAGCTTCATGTATTTTACCGTTTATAAAGTATCCGTAAGATTTTTGGGTTTCTTTATATTTTATATCCACTATCCTGACCGGAGGAAGCACCCCTTTTGCACCCTTAATCTTATAAATCACGGTCCGGGTGTCGCTTTCCCAGAGGATATCATCTCCCGTCACCTCGGAAAAGGCCCGTAGGGCTATGTAATACCGGTCGTTTATTAAAAGCATCGGCACAGAAGTTATTTTTTCTCCTTTTTGAACTGTTTTTCCGACCGGGTCTACCACAATTTTTTCACCGTTTTTCGAAATCTCAATGATGGGATTATCCTTTTGCCAGTTTACATCGTAGCCGAGGATTTGAAATACGAGGCGCATGGGAAGGTATACCCTGCCGCCCAGAATAAACGGCCCTTCCTTTTGGGGTGTCAGTATGAACCTGGGGACATCGTTTATGATTACAGGGGCAGCGTCTCCAAAGGGGCTGTGATCTGCAAACGGCCCTGTAAAAAGAAGTTTGATGTTGCCATAATTGGGGATAGAATCTGCAAAAGCTGCAGCGGGAAAAGTATTAATAATTAAAATAATAATCACGAATATGACCATATAGCTCTTTTTCAAAGAAATTACATTCATTTCAAAAACCTCCTCAGTATGTTAATTCTCAGTGGCGGGCTCGCAATATCATGACCGTCCCGGCACCAATCTTACGATTCAATTACTAATTGATGGGTCTTTCTCATGCATAAACTCGTTCGCCTTCAATATCAGCCTGGTACCCGCCGACTGTCATATAGAAAGTTTCCGGCCTGGCCATCAATGAACGTACTTTAAAAGTACATTGCCGGATCTCGACGTAATTTCTCTGTTCAAATCGATGTATAACAGTCAGAACATCATTTTTTGCGGTTTCTCATTCGTGAATATCTTTGAATTCCTCCGATTATGAAACCAATTGATATGAGGACAGGAATGATTAAAGATATTAAAGAAGACCAGGCAAATTTCGAAGAAATAAGAACCATTATGGCATAAGCAATATATAACAGACCGAAAATAATGAGTAAAAGGGGATATTTTGTTAACCTGCCCGCAGGTTTTATGACGCGGCCCGTGCCTATGTAGTGCCCGGGGTTATACTGGTTATCCAGCCAATCCTGCAAATCCTCCATATCTTTTTCAAATTCATTTTTCTCTTCTGGGGAATCTTTTTTCAAGAAAGAAAACCTCCCATTTTATGGGGAATTAGAGGCCAGATATTATTAGCCGGCATCTGGGGACTTGCCATTGTAGGGATAGTCACCGTAGGATTCTTGTTGAATGCACCGGATGGCTTTCTACCTTGATTTATGCGATGGTGGGTTGCTGATAATAATCGCCACTCCCATCCTGATTCCCGCTATAATTCTTTCTGGCTTTGGATGGCTGTTTGGTGGTGGCATCCTGTACAGTATAGGTTGCAATTATCTACGGATTAAAATGGCCTAACTTTTTTGCACCGATATTAGGTTATCATGGAATTTTTCATTTATTTATACTGGCTGGTAATTTCTGGAAAATTAGGTTTAACGGTTTTCGATTATTTTCAATAATTCTTTTACCGTTTCAGTCTGATCTTCTATTGGCAAGTAAGAAACCGTCCGCTGTTTACCCGTCATTGTTTTAACATCGATAAAAATCAATTTGCCTTCTTTTAAAACAATAAGCATCCCCGTAAGAGATTTTCTGTAATCCCTTTCGTTGCTATTAGTCAATTGAACAATATAATTACCCTTTTCCCGCATCTTTTTACCATCGCCCAGAATATTCATTTCCTCTTCCGGAGACAATTTTCTGACTTTTATATCACTGATTAAGCTTATCACCTTTTTATTTTAGACGGGTCTTTAATTGGTGGGAAATCTATCGCTGCATTTAAGTATCTACTCCCTGAATTTCTACCGTGTCAATCTTTTCGGGGTTATAAATAAACGATGATGAATTTTGGCTGCATCCGGTTAAAAACAGAGCAGTCAGCAGGATAATCATCAACCTGTGCAAAAGCATTTCAACTCACTCCCTGATTTTAATTTTTTTACTTAAATGCCATATTCCTTTAATCATGCAAAACATACTGACGGCCCATAAGATTCCGGCAATTCCCGGTTACAATGAGTTTTCTTCTGTATCCGGCTGCTTTTTACTCCCGGTTGGCCTCCTAATCACAGCTAATAGGAAATTTCCTCTTCCTGTAATTTTATTTTTAACTTTAATTTCCTTCCCTTAGAATAGACGAAAAAAAACAAAAAAAGTTCCATAAATATAACATTTTAAAATACTGTCAGTAACGGCAAAGTTGCCATAGTGTTGGTGGAGTGCAGAAAATCATGGTAATGCCCTGAAGACGCTGCCTTATCCGGACATCTCGGACAACCTTTTTCTCCCTCCCGGCGGGAACCCAGTATAATACTATGAAAAGGCTCATTCATCGTCTACCTTTCATCGTAATTTCTTTATCTGTTAAAAGGACAAAAAAAGACCCGCATATCGGAAAGATGGCGGGATAATATATTAAATAACGGCATTAATATTTATCCAAATCTTCGATTTTTTCTATTGTAAATATATTGTCAAGGATTTTGTCCAGCACCTCATTGTCTGCTTTTATTATTTTTTCCTCCGCCTCTTTTGTTAACTTCCCAAATTTCTTCTTCAATAGTCTTATCGCAGTATCCGCCTTGCCTTCTTTTAGACCTCTTTTTATTCCTTCTTTTATTCCTTCTTTTATTCCTTCTTTTATTCCTTCTTTTATTCCTTCTTTTCTCCCTTTTTTCTTTCCTTCTTCCAAAATCGATTTGTAGATTGATGATTCTTGCAGGTCCAGCATTCTTACCACCTCCTCAAAGGCTTTCTTTACTTCTTGCTCCCCAAACATTAGCCCAGAGAATATTTCCGCATAGAAGGCTATGTCTTTTTTTCTATCTGTGTCTATCGGTGTTTTTAGTATTGCTTCAGCGCAGTCTTTTATGTATTCTTCTCCTTTTTCTTGTCTTTTTTTTCTGTCTATCAAAGGTAAAAGCGAGTATAGGTCATAGTAGCCTGTGTTGGTTATTTCTTCGAATTTTAATTCTCCTAAATCTATTAGTTTGTAGTTGTATTCAAGTTTGTTTGTATCTTCATATTCGTATTTTATTTTTTGTTGCATTTTGGGTTCTATTTTCCCTATATATATTGCTATCTGATACGGAAAAAGTTCGTATTTTTCTATTATTTCTATGGAGTATCTGAGCATCCTGTACGCCAGTTTTTTGTCATTGGTTGATTGAAATTCAATATGTACTGCTATGTTGCCTTTTTCTGTCTGGCATTTGAATATCATGTCGCTTTGTCTTTTTTCTACTGTGGTGAATTCTAGATTGAGTTCTTCTATTTTCGTCAGTTTAAGCTTTAGGAAGTATTCTATTATGTCATCTGCCATGTACTGGCCCCCTATTACTTGGACTTAAACGACCAACACGCCACGGCTCACAGTATTTCTTAAAAATGCTTCATAAAATGCTGAAGGTGTCATATAATTCAAAGATTCATGGGGCCTTTCGCAAAGATAAAATTTTATATAATCATCCAGGCCTTTAAAAAATGACTTATAACT
>DUMA01000016.1 GCA_012840135.1 Thermoanaerobacterales bacterium | reverse complement strand
TCTCCCAGCACGTCAAAGGAAGCTTCCATGACCGCTTCCGAAAGGGTGGGATGGGCATGGATGGTTTCAGCCAGTTCTTCGGCAGTGCACTCCAATTTTATGGCAAGAGCGGCTTCGGCTATAAGTTCGGTAGCATTGGGGCCAAGGATATGCACGCCGAGGATTTCGTTGTACTTTGAGTCGGATATTATCTTTACAAAACCCTGCCTTTCTCCCAGGGTAAGGGCTTTGCCGCTGGCTATGAAGGGGAATCGGCCTATCTTGATGTTGTTTTTGTATTTTTGCCTTGCTTCTTCTTCGGTAAGGCCTACCGATGCTGCTTCAGGGCTCGTATATATGCATGCAGGGATTACTTTGTAGTCCATTTTTTTGTTCTGGCCCAGGGCGTTTTTGGCTGCGGTTATGCCCTGGTGGGAGGCCACATGAGCCAGCATGGATTTTCCCGTCACATCTCCTATGGCGTAAATGTTTTGTATATTTGTCCTCAGATATTCGTCTACTGTAATACCGGTTTTTTGTATATCCAGATTCAAGTTTTCTGCAGCTTTTATGTTTGGTTTTCTTCCCGCTGCCATGAGAACTTTATGTGTAGCGATCTGTTTTGCTCCTTCTGGAGTTTCAAAGGTAGTTATAAGTTTATCCTGCGATTTTTCTATGGTCTTTACTTTTGAGCTGGTGTATATTTTTATTCCCTGTCTTTCTAGTATTTTTCTCAGTTCTTTTTGTATTTCCTCATCCTGCCTCGGGAGTATTTGAGGAAGCATTTCCACTATGGTTATGTCCACTCCCAGGGTGTTATATATATACCCCAGTTCTATGCCTATTACTCCCCCGCCTATTATGAGCATGGATTCAGGAAGTTCCTCGAAAGACAGCGCTTCATCACTGGTGATGACTCCATCAAGATCATGTCCGGGTATGGGAAGTATTACCGGCGATGAACCTGTGGCCAGGATTATTGTTTGTGCTGTAATGGTTTCTTTTTGTCCTGTCTGGTAGGTTATTTCTATGGTGTTTTTGTCTGAAAGCTTTGCTTCTCCTTTATATGTTTTTACATCATTGGCTTTTAGGAGGTTTTCTACTCCTTTGGTGAGAGTTTTTACTATAGCTTCCTTGTTTTTCTGGATCGTATTCCAGTCTATCTGGATATCCTGGGTGGTTATGCCGAATCTTTTTGCCTGTTTTATTTCGTTTACTATGCTGGCGCTGTGGATGAGGGCTTTGGTGGGGATACAGCCGCGGTTTAAGCAGATGCCGCCCAGTTCATCTTTTTCTATAAGGGCGACTCTGGCTTTTTTCTTTCCGGCATATATGGCGGCGACGTAGCCCCCGGGCCCGCCGCCTATTATCGCAATATCGTAGGACATGAAAAACAGCTCCTTTACATAAGCATCTTTAACGGTTCTTCCAGAATCTGTTTTATGCTCTGGAGGAATTTTGCTCCCTGAGCGCCGTCGATTACACGGTGGTCGCAGGAAAGGGTGAGGTTCATCATGGGCCTTATGACTATCTGGTCGTCTACAACTACTGGCTTTTTCATTATTTTTCCTACCGCCAGAATGGCACTTTCGGGCTGGTTTATGATAGCCTTGAAGTTTTCTATGTCATACATGCCCAGGTTTGTAATGGTGAAGGTCCCGCCCTGATAGTCATCGGGGAGAAGTTTTCCTGACCTTGCTTTTTCTATGAGCTGTGTCGTATCTTTCGATATTTCCCCGAGGCCTTTTTTATCGGCGCATCTCACTATAGGTACGATGAGGCCGTTTTCCAGGGCCACTGCGAGGCCGATGTTTATGTCTTCTTTTATTATTATTTCATTATCATTAAAGCTTGAATTTATTATTGGATTTTGCTTTATTGCCACAGCCGAAGCTTTTATGAGAATGTCGTTGTAGGATAGTTTGCTGCCATACTGGTTTTGTATGGCGGGAATGAGTTTTTCCCGAAGTTCC
Source organism: Thermoanaerobacterales bacterium (assembly GCA_012840135.1). Lineage (GTDB taxonomy): Bacteria > Bacillota > Thermosediminibacteria > Thermosediminibacterales > Tepidanaerobacteraceae > Biomaibacter. The sequence continues at coordinate 1,797 of DUMA01000016.1, read as the reverse complement.
ATGGCCTTTGTCATGTCGACTTCCAGGGTAAGGTATATATGTGGAGCCGTGACCTTGCTTTTTGCCATTTTTTCGGCTATTATTTTCCTCATGCCGGTAACCGGGATGGTGTTTCGGATCCTGGCTGCTACAGGTGCTTGTTGTTTTTGCTCCTCCTTGGATATGAGGTCCTCTCTTGTTATTCTTTCTCCGGGAGCTTTCTGGATTTTAGCAAGGTCGATTCCCTGTTCTTCGGCTATCTTTTTTGCCAGGGGGGTGGCTTTTATTTTCTGGCTTTCGATAAAATCTATTACGTCTTTTTCTATTATCCTGCCGTCGGGTCCGGTGGGGGTGACTTTTGAAAGATCTATATCGTTTTCCCGGGCAACTCTCCTGGCTGCCGGAGAGGCTTTTACTTTGCCCTCAACAGCTTCCGTTTCTTTCGGCTGCTCCTTTATTTCTTCACCGGTCTTAAAGTCCTTTGAAGCCGGCCCCGCAACTTCTTTCGCCTTTTCCTCACCTATCTCGGGCAGGGGCTCGTCGACGCCTGCGATAATGGCGATTTCCTTTCCCACGGATACAACGGCACCTTCGGGCACCAGGATTTTTCTCAATATACCAGACTCTGGAGCTTCATCTTCCAGATTTACCTTGTCGGTCTGGATCTCTACATAGGCTTCGCCTTTTTCTACCGGTTCCCCTTCTTTTTTAAGCCATTTTATTATGGTGCCTTCTTCCATGGTGGTGCCCAGTTTCGGCATTGTCACAACAGTGGCCATTTTTTGCTCCTCCTTTATCTTAGTGTCTCTTTAATCCCTTTTATTATGTCTTCTACCTGAGGGACGGCGTGTTTTTCCAGGTTGGGGTTGTAGGGGATGGGGATGTCCAAACCCGCCAGGCGCTTTATGGGGGCATCCAGGTAATCAAAGGCGGAACTTGAGGCAATACCGGCGGCTACTTCTGCCCCCCATCCAAAACTAATGGGGTCGTCTTCTACTATGACTACGCGGCCGGTCTTTTTGACGGAATTGACAATGGTGTCCATATCCAGGGGCTTTAATGTCCTGGGGTCTATCACTTCCACATCGATGCCTTCCTTTTCAAGTTGTTTTGCGGCTTCCAGGGCTCTTATGACCATGATGGAGCCGGCCACCACGGTGATGTCTTTACCTTTTCTTTTTACATCGGCTTTGCCCAATGGAACAATGTAGTCTTCGTCAGGGACTTCTCCCTTTACCCTGTATAAGAGCTTGTGTTCTGCAAATACCACAGGATTGTCGTCTCTTATGGAGGCCTTTATTAATCCTTTTACATCATATGGCGTTGAGGGCATGACGACTTTGAGGCCGGGGAAATGGGCAAATACTGCCGGGAAGCTCTGGGAGTGCTGGGCTGCAGCTCCGGTACCGCATCCCATGGGCCCTCTTATTACCATGGGCACTTTTGCTTTTCCTCCGAACATGTAGCGGTTTTTTGCCCCCTGGTTTACGAGCTGGTCCATAGCTATGGTGAAAAAGTCAAAAAACATTATTTCAGCTACGGGTCTCATGCCACACAGGGCTGCGCCTACTGCGGCTCCGGCTATGGCGGCTTCGGATATGGGGGTGTCTTTTACACGGTCTTCTCCGAATTCCTGGAAAAGTCCTTTCGTGACTCCGAAGGCTCCGCCGTAAAGGCCTACATCCTCGCCGATGATAAATACATTTTCGTCGCGCAGCATTTCTTCCCGCAGGCCCTCTCTTAAGGCTTCTATATATAGTTTTTCTGGCATGGTTATCTCCTCCACGTTTATGCTTTTTTTCATTTTTCCTTGGTTTT
>DUMA01000015.1 GCA_012840135.1 Thermoanaerobacterales bacterium | reverse complement strand
TGTTTACAGCCCTGATTGAAGCACACCTTTCATAAAAATCATACATTCTCAAGTGATCTTCGGTTGCCGCAATTCCTCTTTTAGTCGTTGTTATTATAGAAAACTTTCTTCCAAGCATCAAGGCAAAATTGATTGCCGCTTCCATTAATCCAACTACCGGAATGTTTAACTTCTTAAGAAGCATCATCGCTCTTACTATTTCTTCGGGAAAATATTCCCCAACACCTACCGAATGGCTTCTTATCAGGTTTATCTGCAGCTTCCTGGTGTCTTCAGAAGAGATGATTACATTGCAAAATTTACCAAATCCTGTCGTAACGCCATATACAATTTCCCCTTTTTTTATAATGCCTTCCACCACTTCACCTATCCTGGTTAATGTTCACGTCCATCACCTCCGATCCGACAATTCCAGAAATGATTGGTGGGGCCAACACCACGCCCAATATCCAGTGAATATCTTATAGCCCCGGTAATGTATTCCTTAGCCCTCTTTACGGACTCTAAAAGGGTATATCCCAGAGCCATGTTGGCTGCAATGGCAGAAGAAAAAGTGCATCCGGTGCTTTTTTAAGCCCCTCCGCAATGCCCTTATTATCTCCCCGTTGGAGACCATGCCGATCTTTACAGCATCGGGATAGAGGCCCTCAAAGACAGCCTTCATCTGGAGCAGGACCATCTCAGGAATTATATCCTCTATTCCAAGCACGCCCATGGTATTCTGGGCTGTCACCGATGTGATGACGCTCATGCCGAATACCCCGTGGGCTGAAAAGGTCTTTAAATCTGCCTGTATGCGTGCTCCTCCGCCGGAGTCGGAACCGGCAATTGTAAGTGCCAGTTTCATTATGCCACCTCCAAAATTTAAGCCCACCTGAATAGGTGGTGGGCGAATTTAAAAAATAAAAGTGCCCTGTGTAAGGCACTATCATGCTTTCCTACGCAGGTATTATCCTGACAGGTTCAAGGGTCGGGAATAAATCCCCTCTCAGCCTTATATGAAGCTCCCCTAGCATCCTCAATATTTATCTTTTCTATATTTATATTCTACATATATTCGGCAATTCCTGCTGGTATAAAAATAGGGCATAAATTCTCATCGTCTCAATAAATATATTCAAAGCATATCACCCATCTCTATTTTACAAGTGTGAGAATCAATCCACTCGCTATAATGGAACCCAATTGGCCAGCCACATTGGCACCCACAGTTGACACAAGCGACATATATGAATATGCCGCAACGAAAATTAGTGCTTTCAAATACAAATGCTTAAATAAAACAATCCATTTGTAATAAGCTGGAACACCTGGCTATCTTTCCTTTGAGTTATGCCTATGCTTCCAAACTCCGCATGCGGTGAATAAAGGATCATTTTGTTGCCGTTTATTTTTGTCTCTACGAAAGCGGCATTGTCTCTTAAATATTTGTTGAACCGATCTCTCGTAAGTATGTTATACCAGTTATCAATCGAATCTTTTGCAGGAGTATTGTCAAGTAAATTCCATCTCGGATAATCTGTATTTGTTCCGGATGCAATAAATTCGTCAAATCTAGCAAGAATTTTTACGCTGTCTCTTAATATTTTTATTGCTGGGCCTTCCCAGTAAACAATGTCAAAAGTGTTCACACTCCCAGTGGCCACACCAAATGCAAAGGGGTGCATATTCTCAACAACCCTTACTCGCACAAAACCCGTTCCGGTCCTCCAGTAATCCAATTCTTGATCGTCTGTCGCATCAATGAGGTTTAACCAGTACCGGTTGTCTTCCGATAAAGATGTCAAAGGAAGGTAAGCCCCTGCGCATATCCCAAAATAGCTTCCTTTATCGTTTACAAATTCTTTTATGTTATTATATCCTTGATCCCCAAGGCCCCAGTAATAAGATTCGCCTGCATCGGGGCCGCCAGGAACAAGGAATACATCGAATTCTTTCAACAAACCGCTTCTTATATCCTTATCGTTTAAACATTCGTGTCTGAATCCCGTAAGTTCCAAAACCTCTATCAGCGGTTTTGTGCAAAAATCGGCCGCACCTTTGCCTGTGTAAAGTGCGATTCTTTTCCTGTCTATTTTTATTTGCATTTCAAAACTTGATGTGATAAAAGAGTGTACAATTTCGCTATTTTTTAACTGTTCACATATCTCAGGTTCGGCTTTTATTATAAAGCCACCAGGACTGTAAATATGCCCTTCTGGAAAATCATCAGTAAAAATTCTAGCAGGCCTTATCAACCAGGATACTTCTTTACCGGCATCTATCAAAGTATTAATAAACCTGATCGCCCCGGCAATGTCTTTCTGGGTTCCCACGACACCCAATCTATCCATCGGTATTATTACATAATCTTTTTCTGCCATACCGTCATCTCCCTATCTTCGAAAGGTAATTCATAAATTTTTCCTCGGTCAGTTTGTCAGGTCCTCCCGAAAGTTTACTCACTGTAACCAATGTAATTATGCTTAAAGCAAAGGCCGGAACAAGTTCGTATAGCCATTTTGAAAGTCCTGAATTATACCACAAAATGATTGTGACCATTCCTATAATCATGCTCCATACGGCACCGGTTTTATTCAATTTCGACCAGTAAAGTGAGAAAATAACCAATGGCCCGAAACAGGCCGCCAGCCCGCCCCACGCGTACAGCGCTATTTTAAAGACAAGTCCACCTGATATTGACATTAAAAGCGCCATAACTGAAATTGCAACGACGGCAAGACGTTCAACCCATATGAGACTGCTTTCATCTGTGACCTTGACAAACCTGGTATATATGTTGGAAGCGAAGGATGCCGCAGCCACAAGCAAGTAGGCACTAACGGAAGAAAGTATTGCAGCCATAACCGCAGCCGCAAAAAGTCCAAGAGTATAACTGGGGAATAAATTTTTAGCCAGGACAAGGAAGGTTGTTTCCGGGTCTTCAATTGAGGGATATAAAGACCTTCCCAACATCCCTATAATCGCCGCTCCATATGTGGTTAGACCCACCCATATCATCGCTATCAAAGTTGAATCTTTTATTTCTCTCGGGTCTTTTATCGACATAAAATTGGTCAGGATGTGAGGTTGCCCCGGATAACCTATTCCTATTCCAATACCTCCCATAATGAGGCCAAAAACAGGCCAGAATCCCTGGCTCCCGCTCAGTAACGAAAAAAAGTTTTTATCCTGATTGAGCAGGTTCGCAATTAAATTGCTCATGCCACCCACGTGAAGCAATGAAACCGCAGGCACTAGAATTAAAGCAATAAACATTATCGTGCCCTGTACCAAGTTGCTCCAGCTTACGGCTAAAAAGCCGCCTAAAAAAGTATAAATCAAAACTATTGCAAGCCCTATATAAATACCCACATTATAATCAAAACCAAACGCCGCATTCAACAATTTGCCGCTTCCTATTATTTCGGCGGAAGAATTTATAATCATGAAAAGTATGATAATTATACCCGACAATAAACTGATTGTCCCTTTTTTGTCATCCAATCGTTTTTCAAAATAATCAATCAACGTAACGGCATTATAATATTCTGTAATTGTCCTTAACCTGTTTGCAACGACTACCCAGTTAAACAACGTACCGGCCAAAATCCCTATCAGCACCCATATAGAACCAAAACCTGTCGCAAAAGCCATCCCCGGAAGACCCAACAAAAGCCATCCGCTCATATCGGAAGATTCGGCCGAAATGGCGGTAATCCATTTGTTGTTTGACCTGCCAGCAATGGTGTAGTCACTGTAAGACTTAGCCCTTAAATATGTGATGTATCCTATTATAACGAGCATTATTAAATAAATTCCGAATACGGCAAGATTAATCAATATAATTCTCCTCCTTGCGAAAAATAATCAATAAATATTTATTTTACGAAATTAATTTAAAAAAAATACAATCGTAATTATCAAACTTATTATTAATGGTAAAAAAAATATAAATAAATTTAGGCCGAAGCTCATGAAAATTCACCTCCTCTTAACTAAAATTTTTTTAATTGTATTATTGACTGTAAATATTCTATATGATTTAAAAAAATCCTTTTTATTAATGGCCGTGATAGACATGTTTTTAACCTTCTAATTCATGTTTCAATTTCAGTATAAAAAGTCACGCTCCTGCCGAGGATAGCATGGCACCTCAGTTCATTCATCTTTTGTTACCTTTTCTCCCCATCTAAATTCTCCGACTTTTAAACCCTTTTTTTCGGCGATAAGATTGTCGAGATACTGAATCGGAAGTATGTAAAAAACGGGTGTCAACTGCTCATCGCAAAAGTCCATTTTTATGCATATAATATTATTTTTATCGAGACTCTCTTCTACATCCGTGAGGAGGATTGCCTTGCCGCCAAACTTTGAAATATCTTTTGCGAGTTTTAAGTTCAAATCGCAGGTCAATCCCGAAGGCGCCACAATAATGCCTCTGAAGGTTTCATCCACGATTTCCATGGGACCGTGCCTGAATTCCGCCGCATCCATGCCGTATGCCGGAAACTTTGAAAGTTCCTGAATAAACAGGGCTCCCGCGTAAGCCGTCCCGATATTGTAGCCCCTGGCAAGAAGCGTAATATAGCTAGCGCCATTCAAAAACTCCAGCAATCTGTCTTTGTTTTCTTCACATATTTTAATAGCATTATCGATGCTTTCGACCGCGCGTATAAAATAATCTCTGGTTTCATCATTTAACTTTCCAAGAATTGAGTACGATAACAGCAAGCATAAAATCGTGCTGGAAATATATGTGCGGGTTGAAACAGACTTTTCGGGCTTTACGTTCAGATTCAAAAGAATGTCTGCTCTTTTTGCCAGGGGGCTTGTTTCATTGTTTGTTATGCCGATGACCTTCACGTCTTTTTCAATCCTGTTGATTAATCTTACAATCTCGGCGCTTTCACCCGACTGCGATATGGCGACCACCAGGGTATTTTTCCTTATCATATTGTACTCATAGTGCAGCAGTTCGCCGGCCGATACGACACGGCTTTTTACTCCGTTGCTGTTCAAATATGCCGAAGCGCTGCAGGCGCAATAATGTGAACTTCCCATACCGGTGAAAATCACATTATCAAAAACCAAATTTTTAATCCGAGTGAGCTTTGCAATATTTTCTTCATTGAAGTAATAATTTACAGCCTCTGCAATATCTTTAGACTGGTTCAATACATCTCTCAAATATTCGTTCATTTTCATTCACCTTTCATTTGTTTTTAATATACTCAATCAATTGCTTAAGGGACGGACTGCTGCCATTTTTGATGTAGAAGGAAGCGCACGCCCGGCCGATATACACACATTTCTCCGGCGGAAGGTCCATGATCAAACCGGCGCAAAAACCGGCATTGAAATTATCTCCACCTCCCGTCGATATTACAGGATTTTCCACATTGAAATCATCAACTTTTATAAAGTTTTTATCATCAAACAACAATGCGTATTTATTCGGATGAATCACCAGCAAATCGGGTTTTAAGACATCGAATATATTCTCGGCAATTTTAACCATGTCTTCGGTATCCTCGAAAAAGCATCGATTTATAATCCTTGCTTCATTTTCATTGAATGAAAATACGGTCTTAAAGTACTTTTTGAAACCGGCCATCAGATTTAAGCCTTCAACAATATCATCCGTGCTTCTCCGGGACGGATCGGCAATGTCAAAAAAAACATATTTTGACAAACGGCCGCCGTCTGATACAATACCGCTTAGCTCGGATATTATGCCTTTCAGTATATCGTTCAATCCGTATAAAGAACTCCAGTTGGTTACTGCCAGAATAAAACTACTCGAGATTAATTTTTTTAATAAGTCTTTTTCTAGAATATTTTTTATACGGTCCCAGGTAACCTCATTAAGGTTCTCATTTTTCCCGAACATTATTTTACCGTCCTGGAACTCAAATGCGGTCGAATATCCCGGATTTGCCATTGAATATATCTTTATGCCGCTGTCAAGTTGTTTGAAACAATCTTCCACTTCGGGATATCCAAAGGCTCCGACGGCAAAGGTTCTGACACCCAAAATGCTCAGCGCATTGGCCATAATCGGCGCATTGCCACCGATCTTGACAGCCTGGGATATTATTTCTATATCACAGGCGCTTTTTGCGGAAGCTAAAATTTTTTGGGCAAATTCTTCAATCGTCTTGAAAAAAATTGTTTCATTGTTTTCCTTGAGCTTCACCGGCCTTACAATTTCGTCGACATATCCGTCAAATCCCACCGTAATCTTTCTCTGGCCAAGCTTATTTTTATTTTGTTCAATTGATTCGATTATTTCAACTTTTGTATACGGCATATACTCCTCCCTTTTTAATGTTAGGGGACGCACCTCCTTTTCTAGGGCAGTCAGCTGGGGGAGGGAGGAACGTCCCCAATATAAGTTAGTCGATATCCCAGTTTTCAAAAACAAGCTGATTGCACCCTATAAAAATTAAATTGTTTTTGTCAATGGTTCTGGCAATCTCTATATTTCTATAATTGTTCATCAATGTTCTCTTCTTCATCTCGGAATTGGCGAAAGGATATATATAATCATATATATCATCAATAATGCCCCCGATATAGACAATAGAAGGGTCGAATATGTTTGCTAGAATAGATATAACCTTTCCGAGCAGCATACCCTCATGCTCCACTACTTCCAGCGCTCTTTTATTTCCGGCTTTTAATTCGCATACAAAACGCGCCCACTCTTCCTGCGTAAATTCTTCCCTTTCTCCATAAAAATACCTTAAAAAACCCTTGAAGCTCAACTCCTGCTCAATGCACCCTTCATTGCCGCAGCCGCATTTAAATTTTTTGTCTCCCAGAGGCATGTGGCCTATTTCCGCACCCATCCCCCTGCTTCCGGTCAATAATCTGTCATTCGAAATTATTCCAACGCCAAGACCTTCGCCTACAAATATATAAATTAAATCCGAATTGCTTTCGCCGCGGCCATGATTTATCTGCTGAGCGGCTTTAGCCAGCAGGTTGGATTCATTCTCGATATGGCAATTAAACCCAAAAATTTTACCGGCTTCTTCTTTGAGCTCAACTTCTTCAAAAAGAGGGATTGTCGAGTTCAAAACTTTACCGCTCTTTTTGTCGTATATGCCGGGAATTGCAACGCCTATCCCTGGAATTATAGAGCCGGGATATTTATGCTTTACTTCTTCCACCACATTCCGGACCATGTTAAGAATAGCATTTATATCGCTTTTTTTATCATATAAAACCTTTCCGGTAAAAATGATGTCATTTTTTAGATTAATTACTCCCACAGACACATGACCGCTTACCGTTAAATCTATCCCGATGGAAAGCCAGGAATCATTTTTTATCCTGAAAGCGGTGGGGACTCTTCCCCCTTCCGACTCAAGCATCTTATCCGTTTCAATGATATTTCTTTCCAATAAATAATTACAAATATTTGAAGCGGTGGCAAAACTCAGATTCAGACTCTCGGCTATTCCTTTTTTCGTCTCAAAAGGCTGCTGCCTGAAACGATTTATTACAAGTTTTGTATTGGCTTTTCTCAATTCAAGAGTATTTTTTATGCTAAATGTCATATCACTTTCTCCTTACCGGTTCGTTGATAAGCCGTCATCCTTTTATGGCCCCCGATGTGAGGCCGCTTACAATATATTTTTGCAGCGCCAGCGCAACGAGCAGCGGAGGCAGAGCCGAAAGCAGCCCGCCCGTCATCATGAGCCCGTAATCGATCATGTGCCTTGTAGTAAATTCCGAAATAGCCACGGTCAATGTTTTGGCCTGATATGTAGATGTCATAATCAGCGCAAACAGGAACTCGTCCCATGCTGTAAGTAGCGTAAAAATTGCCGTTGTAATCAATCCCGGCAGGGAAAGAGGCATAACTATTTTGAAGAAAATGCCCAATTTGTTCAAACCGTCTATGGAGGCCGCATCTTCCAATTCAACCGGTATTGCTTCAAAATAGCTTTCCATCATCCAGATGACAAAAGGAAGGGTAAAAGAAGTATATACCAGGATCAATCCAAGGAGCGTATTGTTTAAACCCAATTTTTTCATTATTATATATAGCGGGACTACCGTAACTATTTCCGGCAGCATTCTTAATGCAATGATGGCAATAAAAAGCTGGTTTGAAAGGAAAAAACTCATTCTGCCAAAAGCATAAGCCGCAAGGCTGCCTACGGTTATGCAAATCAGAGTAGTGACTCCGGCGACTATAATGCTGTTTTTAACGGCCGTCCCAAAAGGTGGCACTTCTCCACCGCTTATATTAAGCCCCCCCTGAAATATCTTCGTGATATTTCCAAGATAGATTTTCTCTGGAAACCAGTGTATAGGAACCGACAGAAGTTCGGCCTTTGATGAAAATGCCGATACTACAAGCCAGTAAAAGGGGGCGAGGATTATCAATGCAAACAAAAATACAAAAAAGTATAAAAAAAACTCATCCAACGGTTTTCTTTTCATAAGCCACCGTCCTTTTGACACTTCAGGATTTTTTATACAGAATCTTTATATAGAACAGTGCAAATATGAGTATCACCAGAGATACAATATAGGACAAGGCCGCTCCATAGCCGTATTTTGAATATTGAAAGGAATTAATGTAAGTGTAATATGATATGACCTGAGTACCGTTGGCCGGCCCGCCCTTTGTCATGATGTATATGATATCAAACACTTTAAAGGCTTCCATCGTTCGAATGACGACGGCCACCAGAATTGCAGGCCTCAAAAGCGGCAAAGTAATGTAAAAGATGTTCTTCAACCTGCTTGCTCCATCGATTATAGCCGCTTCGTAATAGTCTTTTGGAATATTCTGCATAGCGGCAAGAAGAACCATTGCAATAAAGGAAGTGTTTTTCCATACATCGGCCACAATGACGGCGTTCATGGCGCTAAAAGCGGTGCCGAGCCAGTTTTTATACTGGGATATTATGCCAAGACTTTTCAAAAGAGCATTCAATGCTCCGTAATTGGGGTCATATATCCAGGTCCACAAAACCCCGTTGACAACGGTAGGCAGCGCCCACGGCAATATCAGAAGCGTTCTGGCAAGGCTTCGGCCTTTAAACTCCTGGTTTAACAGCAACGCCACAAGGAATCCGAGAACAAGTTCCAACCCCACAGATATCACGGTAAAATAAGTGGTCCTGCCTATGGAGTACCAGAAGTAGTCGCTTTTGAAAATATCCATATAGTTCTTTAAACCGATGAAGGGCGGATGTATGGTAAAAATATTAAAATCAAAAAAACTGATATACACGGAATATAAAAGCGGAAAAATTATAATTCCGATTATGAACAGCATGGCAGGCAATATGAAAAAATATGCCGTTTTATTTTCCCGATAGGTTTTTGTACTCAACGTAATACCCCGCTTTACAAGCTTTTTTAAGGGCCGGACTTTATTGAAATCCGGCCCCTGTTTTTTAATATTTTCCGCCGTAATTATTCATTATCTCATCGATTTTTTTCTGAGCGTCATCAAGTGCCTGCTGCGGTGTTTTTGATTTGTTCAAGGCGTTCTGTATCTCGACCTGAAGAGCATTGGAAAACTCGTTGTACCAGACTATTGACGGCCTGTTGTAAGCCGTATCCAATTGAGCCGACATTTCCTTCAATGCGGGATGCTGCTCCTGAAGCTCTTTATCGTCATACAGGGATTTCCATATGGGCAGTGCTCCTGCGGTTATTGCCTGTTTCTTTTGTATATCCTTGCCGGCAAGAAACTCTATGAATTTCCATGCTTCGTCCGCATGTTTCGATGTGGACGTTATGGCAAGACCCATGGAGCCGGCGCATGTGGCGCTTTTTACTTCGGGAGTCCCGGCGGGTGCAAGACCTACTTTTATTTTGTTCACAACTTTTGATTGATTGCTGTCATTAAACACGCTCCAGGCAAAAGACCAGTTCATGCCGAACGGTATCCTGCCCTGGCTGAATACGTTCAACATTTGCCTGTCGTCGTAAGTTATAGAGGCAGGATCTACCACCTTGTTGGCGATGGAATCCACCATGAATTGCAGCGCTTTGACATTTTGCGGCGTATTGATTGCGGGTTTACCTGAGCTATCCACCAGATCACCACCGAAGCTGTGCGCCAGCGCCGTATAATAGCAGATCAATCCCTCCGCCTGGGCCCATCCCCATACCATGCCGTAATCGATCAGCCCTTTCTGCTTCATCAAGTTCGTCTGCTGTATCAACTCATCCCAGGTTTTCGGAGGTTCATTTATACCTGCCTGCTTCAACAGATCTTCATTATAGTAAAAGAACAGCACATCATTGAACATGGGAAGACCGTAATAATTGTCTTTATATTTGAGAATATCCAGCGCTGCAGGCACTATGTCATCTTTCATTTCCTGGGTTATCCTGTCATTCACCTGGATAATATAGCCTTTGGTCACATACTCCGGAGTCCAGATACAATCCACATCTATCACGTCGTATGTATCTCCACCGGATTCCAGAGCGGTAACTTCCTTTTGATGCAGCGAATCATAGCCTACCGACATAAAATTCACTTTGATGTTGGGATATTTTGCTTCAAATTCCGGAATAACACTTTTCCTGAACCCCGCAAAATCATCGCTGGAAAGAACATTGATGGTGACGGGCTGCGACTCATTTTTCGCATCCGAGCCGCCCTGATTTTTGGCGGAATTTCCACCGCAGCCGGATAACACTACACTTACAGTCAGCAAGATAACAACAAACACAACTAGCCCCTTAGAAATTTTCATTTTTGTCCTCCTCTCCCACTTTTTATAAGTCTTATAATAAGTATTATACTTTATAATTTATACTAATTCAACATTTTTAAAAATATAACTATTTATGTATTCCGCCATAATTTCAGAATATCTTCGAAAATATTCGTCTCTTTGTATTTTTCATATTTACTTACATTATATTATAAATAAGTGATAAGACTTTATCTAAAAACATATTATTTAAACTATGCTTCTTCTCCCTCTCCCTTTAAAACAGCCATGGGTTTAAGCTTTGCCACGGGTTTTGTGAGCCCGGCTTCCACCAGAGTAAAAACCACTTCATCTATGTCTTTATAAGCCATGGGTGCTTCGTCCAGTAGCGTGCTTATATTTTTCGATGTAATAACTACATTTTTCACCTGCTCCAGCAGGTCCTCCTTTGTGAATTTACTCCTGGCTTTCTTTCGAGACATAACCCTTCCCGCCCCGTGGTTGACGGAACAGAATGTTTTTTTAATTTCAGGAGTTCCGATTACCACATAAGACGCCGTTCCCATGCTCCCTGGAATTATAGCTGGGTGACCGGTCCTGTAAAAAATTGAAGGATTGGCGTCGTGGCCTGCCGGCAGGGCTCTGGTGGCTCCTTTTCGGTGCACCAGCAGCCATTTGCTGCCGTATTTTTCTTTTTTGGCTATATTATGCGCCACGTCGTACAGTATGTTAAGGCCGATGTCCGTTTCGCTCTTTTTCAAGACCTCCACAAAAGCCTCCCGGACGAAATGGGTGATGAGCTGTCTGTTGCAAAAAGCGTAGTTGGCCGCACAGGCCATGGCTTTTAAGTAATCCTGGCCGTCTCCGGAAAAAATCGGTGCACATGCGAGCCCCTTTACAGGAGCCCGGGTACCGGTTTTTTCGGCATGGTCCCACATGAGGCGGGAAAATTCCGTACAGATCTGATGCCCGAAGCCACGGCTGCCGGTATGTATCAAAACATAAAGAAACCCTTGATGCAAGCCGAATTCGGAGGCTATCTCTCCGTCAAACACCTGGCTCACCCTGCCGATCTCGATAAAATGGTTGCCGCCTCCTATGGTCCCTAGCTGGTCAGACCTGTTTTGCGCGGTAGTTGGGACGCAGGAAGCGTCGGCTCCCTTTATGCATCCTCCGTCCTCTATCCTTTCCAAATCCTCCTTCCACCCATATCCCATCTTTATGAAAAAGCCGGCTCCTTCCGAGGCAATCGCTTCTAAAGGCGGTTTCCTCAGATGTTTTACCGCGCTGGATTTTCCAACACCGGAAGGGACCCTTGTTGAAATGGCATCAAGGATCTTTTTCAGCTTATTTTTATCCATTTCATCCATAAAGATCTTTGTGGTAATAAGCCTTACGCCGCAGTTTATATCCATTCCCACAGCCCCTGCGGACACCACGCCGTTTTCGTAATCGGTGGCCATTACACCGCCTATGGGCAGGCCGTAACCCGTGTGGATATCCGGCATCCCGACGACGGGGCTTGCAACTCCTGGCAGAAGAGAAGCATTATAGAGCTGCTGAATGGATTCTTCCTCTTCAAAACTTTCAAAAAGTGAACGGTTCAAATAAATATGTATCTCTACACCGCTATTGTTATTAACAAGCATATAGCAATTTGTGGAAATTTGTTTGAGCTGCTCCTTCATAATCTATCCTCCGCCGGCCGTCATTTTTTTGTACAGAATATTATTAAAAATTTTAGCATAAATTCGATGGATTTACCAGCCTGTCATTCTTGCCAGGCTTTTTCAGCATACAAAAATAAAAAGCCTGCTGAGCAGACTTTTAAAGTTCATCATAATAATATATTATAACATTCCTAATTCTTCTCCGGGAAAGCGCGGATTAAAAATTTAATAAGTGAAAAGAATATAGATATGGCCATAAATATGCCGGTCATGCCAATGCCCATCAACCTAAGCGTCTCAAAAAATACCTGCAAGGAACTTCACCTCTCTCTTATTTTACAAGTGTGAGAATCAATCCACCGGCTATGATAGAGCCCAGCTGGCCTGCCACATTTGCGCCTACCGCCTGCATCAGAATAAAGTTCGATGGATCCTCTTTTTGAGCCATTTTCTGGATAACTCTTGCAGACATGGGGAATGCCGAAATACCAGCAGCACCGACCATCGGATTTATTTTATTCTTTAAGAATATGTTCAGAATTTTAGCAAATACTACGCCGCCTGCCGTATCAAATATAAACGCTACAAGCCCCATGGCAATTATTAATAGAGTCGCCGGACTTAAGAACTGTTCAGCCGTCATGGTTGAGCCGATGGTAATGCCGAGAAGAAGGGTGACAAGATTTGCCAGTTCGTTTTGAGCCGCCTTAGAGAGCCTGTCCAAAACGCCGGAAACTCGTATCAAATTGCCGAACATGAGAGAACCTATTAGAGCAACGCTTATGGGCGCTATTACCCCTGCCACTATGGTTATAACTATGGGAAAAAGAATCTGAACGGTTTTTGAGATCTCAATATCAAAGTCAGGCTTCATGTGTATTTTTCGTTCAGCGGGAGTGGTCAGGAGTCTTATAACCGGCGGTTGAATGATCGGCACCAGCGACATATAGGAATATGCAGCAACCGATATCGGTGCCAGCAGGTGTCTTGCAAATCTGGTGGCCACATATATTGAAGTGGGGCCATCGGCCGCTCCGATGATTCCGATGGACGCAGCCTCTTTCAGGCTAAATCCGAATAAAGCCGCCATGGACATGGTAAAGAAAATGCCGAATTGAGCTGCAGCTCCGAAGAAAAGCATGGATGGCTGTTTCAAGAGAGGTGTAAAATCAATCATTGCTCCCACAGCTATAAATATCAATACGGGAAACAGTTCTGTCAGTATTCCGGCCTTGAATAG
Source organism: Thermoanaerobacterales bacterium (assembly GCA_012840135.1). Lineage (GTDB taxonomy): Bacteria > Bacillota > Thermosediminibacteria > Thermosediminibacterales > Tepidanaerobacteraceae > Biomaibacter. Next base: position 82,561 of record DUMA01000015.1, on the reverse strand, counting down.
TATCTCGAGAAAGCCTCCCTCATGTATTGCAGAAGAAAATGGAATGTTAGCAAGGATCGCTCCAAACCCGATAGGTAAAAGAAGCATTGGCTCATATTCCTTTTTTATGGCAAGATAGATCAGAACTCCACCGATTAAAAACATTATTATCTCGTAAATATTCAGAGCTTTGATTCCATATAATAGTTGATCCACTTTTTCACCTCTCGATATAAATTAGTTCATTGTATACATGATACACTATATATTATATTTCTTCAAATAATTTTTTTTTCGGTATCGGTCAATAATCTTCATTTTCCCTTAATATTTTGATTTACATCGGAGGTTTCCATTATTTCTCTGCTATTAACAAAAAAAATTAAATCAATTCACTTACTACCTTTGCAGAAATGGATCGGGCCAGAATGACGGGTTTTTTAACAAGATTCAGCACGGTATCTTTCATCTTTAATGTATATCCCATGCAGTCCATTACCACAAGATCAACCCCCGATGTCGCAAGCAATTTTGCCGCTTTTTCTATATTCTCCATTCCTGCGTACGGCGACCCCGGTTCCACGATTACCTTTGACGCTACCGTAGACCACCGTTCTTTTGCGGAAACCACCTGGCGTTCATCGGGTATGATTATCCCCAGCGTCAGGCCTTCGGCCAGGGAACTTACCACGTGGTGCAGTACTTTCTGCGGTCGGACTATAAGGGAAGCTGAATCAAATGATGGGAATTCTCCCGTGCAAGCCAGAAATATAGTGTTAATTCCTTCTGCTTCCAGATTTTTTATCTTTTCTTTCAACCGCGGAAATATCTCTCTTTCCGCCACTTTAACCTCGGTGCCGTCGGCCATCCGGGTGACCAGAACTTCGTCATTCTCCCCGGGATAAAGGGACTTTACTTCTTTTAATGTAAGACCGTCAAGAGCTCCTCTTTCAATGATTTCTACATCTTCCCCCAGAACTTTTTTGATTTCTGGAACGAGGTCCACTCTTGGAGCCTGACCTATGGTTAAAAGACCTATTTTTTTCATAGCATTCACCTCGCATTTATTTTGTTTTTATGAGAATAACAACATGATAAATGATAGGTACAACCCAGGGAACCAGGGCTGCACTCTTTTAAACTCTCTTCTGTCCCGCTAATGGGTTTCATGCTGGCATTTAAAACAGCTTCCATCGCTTCTTTTAAGGAACCTGCCCTCATACCATCAACCTGCCTTTATCCATGATTAATCGGCCATCTACAAAAACCGTCGGTTCCAGAACTACCGCATCCAAATGAATACCCGCACTGATTTTACCGCCAAAAGTATTGTTGCTTCCAAACGCCACATGGATCGTACCCAAAATCTTCTCATCTTCTAGTATATTCCCGCACAATATGGCATTGGGATTTGTGCCGATTCCGAACTCCGCCACATTTCTTGCAGCATCAGAGCTTCCCAGTATTTCCAGCCATTCCCCGGCACCTTCTCCCCGGGCTTCCGTCAAAAGCCCCTTCCTTATTTCAAGCAAAATGGGCGCCTTGAGCCTTCCAATGCCAACGATACTTCCATCCACCAGAATATCTCCGCAGGCCGAACCCTCCACAGGTGCGATATAGGCTTCACCTGAAGGCAGGTTTCCCGATTGGCCCTTCTCAAGGTACATGCCTGTGCTTTCAATTCCTTTTCTTCCTTCTATGCTCATCTCAAGCCTGTATCCACCTTTCTCTATCGCGACGATGCTCCCAAGGGTTAGAATTTCTGCCACTTTTTTCGTCAACTTTTCCACTTGATTATAATCCGCAGTAATGGCACCCTTCAGAAACATATCCTCTGTGATTCCCGGCATGGTGGCTATTCTTGCCCCACAGGCTGCGGCTTCCTTTTTGGCCCGGGTGTGGGTCAGCGAGTGCTGGGTTATGCATATAACCACATTGGAATTCTTCATGGCCTCTGCCGCCGCTTCCGGCGGTTCCTCCCCGGATTTTGCGAGGGCTGGGATCTTGAAGAGCATTGAAATCATGCCCAGTTCCTGCCCTGCTTTATATAGATGCTCTGCCAGTTTTTCTTTATAATCATCGGTGAGCACCAGGAATTTCTCCCCGGGCTTTGCTCCCAGGCAGTCAACTAACAATTTTTTTGATATGTCAATAAGGTCGCTCATTTTACCTATTCCCTTCCCAGTGTCTTTAAATGTTCCATGGAACCGTATAGTCTCGTAATGATTTCCCACTCTTTTTCATCGTAAAACTTGCATATCTTCCTGCCAAAATTTTTGGCCACCTCCAGAGCAAACCTGGCGGCCAGCTCTATATCGATCTCATGGGAAGCTCCCGTGGCGCAGCCTGGTACGGCTATTTCGGCGGTTATGGCTACACCAACCACCGGACAGGAAGTGGCGGTGCATGGCTGGACCAGGCTGTTTATATGATGAAGACCGTTTCCGTAAGGAGTAATATCCTGAGTCACTATGGGCAATACCACCGGCAGTTTTCCCGTTACTATCTGCATTATGTCGAGCAATGAATCGCTCACCTTCAGTATATAGCCGTCTTTAACGGTGGGTGTAATGGCAATCCCTCTGTGGTTCAATATCCTGTTTCCCTTGGTCGTATCGATGGAAAGAATGGCGTCCATATCGGGATCTACTTCCATTCTGTTCATCGTCTGCATATCCACCGGAGAACCCATGAAAGGCACGGGATCGTGCGGCTGAGTGGGCGCATCGGGGCATATGTGTGTGCTGATTATCACATCACCGTCCAGAAAATCTCCTTTGGTATTCATATCGGCCAGTTTCAGCGCCACCGAAAGGGCGGCAGCAGCTCCGTCGCCATCCGACACATATCCTATCATTTCCGGCCTTGCACCGATTCCGCCGAGCCTGCCGATCACACCCAGCGTGGGTGCGTCACCGCCCGAGGCCTTACCCTTGCGGCCCTTCACCAGTATTTTTATAAAATCGGTTTTCCCAATATCTCCTCTCACTTCTTCTACATGAATGTTTTCAAAACCTCTCTCCGATAAAAAATTTCTCACCTTTTTGCCGTTTACTCCCGCATCATCCAGTATGTCTAATACTTCCATGACCTGTTTTAACATTGCTATCCCTCCATATTCCGTTCTAAAATACATACTCCAGTATCTTTTTGCCTATCGCTCTTTCACATGCTTTAAACAGCTCGGGATCGCGCATGCCCGCTCCCAGTTTTAACCTCTCTTTTTCGACCTTCAGCACCGCAATGTTCTGGCCTTCTTTTATTTCAGCCGAGGTGACGGGGATTCCGGTATCCGCATCCAGCGTCATTATAAGATCCGGGAAAGTGGCAAGACGTTCTCCCGTTTTTTCCAGAGTCATGTATTCATTCCAGAAGAAAATCTCAAAGCCATTTTCCAATACGACCTTGCCCACATCAAAACCGCCTGCAGATTCCAGATAGACTCTTTCAACGGTGCCGGTCACTACCACCTCACCCTTCAAAAAATCACATGCAGCACGTATTACCGCTTTGGGGCCCTTTTCTCTGGCTTTTATCATTTCTCGGCCTAAATTGATCGCCTGTTTTACAGCTCCGACAGCGGCATTGTCCCTTGCATACCGGCACGAGACCGGATTTCTCGCCACCGATACCAGACCGCCGGCCTGGACAGCGGCAGCCCTTACAATGGCCGACACTCTTTCCACTGAACCCGTGGCCACGACTTCCGTAAAGGTTCCCCTTTCTCTGCTGCCTCCTACAGCGGCCTGTATTGATTTGTAATCTTTGTTTTTGTGCAAGCCCATAGCGCCCATTACACCTGTAGGGTGAGCCCGGCCGTTACACGGGGCGTCCACCACGGGGATGCCCAGCATTGCAGCCTGCAGCCACCCGTTCACAGTGGCAAGCCCCCCGGCCTCATTGGTTATTATTCCGCAAATCTTTACATCCGCTAGCCTGTTCATGAGTTCCAATGCCCTGAGGTAGTGTATCGGCTCGGCATAAGCATCTTTTGATGAAGGAGCTCCGACCGCAGCCACATTTACTAAAATCGCATCATCGTCCATATTCTCTATGTCAATTAACTCAGGGCTGGAAAGATTGACCGCAAGTTGTGCCATTTTTCTGCCTTCTTCCATGGAACCACCGCCACCACCTCCCAGGACGCAGCCTCCCAGGACTGCAGCTTCTACCATTTCGCAGGTTAGTTTTACAGTACTCATCCATCCCATCCCCTCAGAAAGTAAGATAAGAAATTACAAGGCCCGCAGCGATGACCGGATCCACTACCCGGATATCAAGTCTTTCCTTTATGATTTCATGAATATTTATAGTCGACATGCCGGTACAGCCGAGGGCGATGGTGTCGCAGCCCTTTCGCTTCAATAATTCTGCCACTTTCAGGGTGTTTTCCTTGCCCCGGTCATCGAATAAATCCAGAGTGGTATTTACTCCTTCAGGCTTTATGTTGCAGACCAGCCTGTCACCCAGAATTTTTTTCATAATATCCGGAGCATCGTCTGTAATTCCCACCACTCCTATTTTTGTACCCATCGCCAGAGCTACGGCAGCACATGCCGAACCCGCTCCTATCACTGGAATCTTTAAAGTCTTTCTGCATTCTTCCACTCCCGGGTCTGCGGCACAGCTTATGAAGACTGCATCAGCTCCATCGTCTTCAAACTCCTGTGCCAGCTTCATGATCTTGGGAACGGCCATCCTTTCGGTCTCGTCGTCATGAATCCCCTCGGGCTGATCGGGAATGCATCTTGTGTTGATATCTAAATTGCCGAAGCGGTCTTTTAAGACTTTTTCATGGGCATTCAATAATCTTTCATCCGACAGGGTAACAACTCTTATCAAACCGATCTTTAATTTTTTCATAATAACACCTCTTAAAAATTTTGGGAATGAAAAACCGATGATAATCCATCGGTTTTTCATTCTGCAAGCATCAGTCAGCTTATTTTTTCTTCGAGGACAGAAGGCCCATGGTACTGGTAAAGAAGCTGTAAAGGGTCGAGCCGGCGATAAATCCTGCGGCTGCTATAAACATGGGGGTCTCAGCCTTCTTGCCGTAAGTTTTTTCCAGTATCACCCTCACAATTATAGCTACAATCACGCCGAAACCGGCCATCGGATTCATTATAAGCAAACCTGTGGCAAAAAGAATGCCTATCTGTTTTTCGGCGCCGCCGATATATTGAATTGCCGCACCTACCAGCCCCCACAGCAGCAGAGATTTCCAGAGCCAGGGCTGAGCTCCTGCTTGAATGGCCGCGGCAAATACTTTGTCTACCGGCGGGAACAGGTTTTGACTGAAATATCTGGTAAAGCTAAGGCCCACCACTACCAGCGCCACCGCTTCACCCAAAAGATCGGCGATGAACTGCTGGCTGCGGCCGAATAACTCATACTCCTTATTCTTTCCCCTACCTCTTAAAAGCCATCCAGTCTTCAAATCGTAGCCGGCATCAGCAAAGGCAGGGCCTGTGGCGGCAGTGTATCCCACCAAAATTCCACACGCTATGGGAGGGAATTTCATCAATATGCCAAGAACCAGAAAAATTAGAGCGGTGGCAAAACCCGGGAACCATCCCGCATGCATTGCGGAAATGCCTACCATCAATTCCGAAACTTCCGCAGCAATGGCAGCAAAGATGATCCACCAGATTAACATGGGCAAACTCATGCCTGTATATATGCCACTAATTAAAGCGATAATCAAGCCGCCGATGGTGTATATGATGAAACCATTCTTCAGCGCATTGATTATGTCCTTTGATGTTCTCGTCGGCACGTAAACCTTTTCTACGGCCTTTGCTTCCTCAATTGATCCCTTTTTGGTCAATCTCTTGCCCCTTACTATTAAAGTAATTTGGATCAGGGCCACAATACCGGCACCTATCATAATGCCATGGGGGATATAAAGCTTGTTGATATCCACTCCGAACAATACGGGGGAATATCCTCTTATGAGAAGACCGATGCCGAACATAAGAAGCGCATAGATATTTCCGATCCAGGCCACACCCACGACATCCATTGGAATTTTAAACGACTGGCCTATGGCGCCGACGATTCCTGCCCCTATTAGAATTAAGGCTCTTTTGCCTCCTTCGGCTGCGGCCAGTATGGTCTCACTGGTAGCGATACCCGGAGGCCATGCCTCATCCGCGGGAAATGCCGGGGTGTCAAACAACCAGTATAGCATGATTATATCCACCAGCATTCCTATAGCGGCACCTATAAACATCGGTATCAGGCTTTCCTTTGCTCCAAGTATCCATATGGTTCCCATGGCTAACAGGAGCACGTTTCCCGCGCCAAACGTCGCAGCCGAAATTGAAGTCTGAACAAGGTTTTGCCTGTGAATATTTCTAAATCCAACAAAAAGCTTACTGGGTATAAATCCGAATAATACAGCGATGAGCGCTCCAATTATGGATGTATTTGCAGTGACGCCCAGTCTTACTATCAATTCAAGGCCTATGATGGAACCGATGGCCGATGTAGCTATTATCATAAGAACAGTGCCAGGCTCCAGAGTTTTCGGATGAGGAAGTTTCAAGTACTTCTCGATTATCGGATCATTTTCATCCAGACTGATTTCTACTTGTTTTTCCGGCAGATCCATGTTTCGTTTCCTCCTTCTTTTGGGTTTTCAAAACCGTGAATTATCATGAAGTTTACACTTTGTCGATCACCTCCTTAGGATCCATAACTTATCAATACCCGCTGACTTCCATTTCTCTACACAATTTAATCAAATCGGGATGCACATATTTGCCATCTTTTTCGATTACGACCCCATCGAAGATAATGGTGGGATTTAATACTATTCCGTCGGTATGTGAGGCACTCTTCCATGTCTTGCCTTTTATCTGGGGGCCCTGGCTCCCAAATCCCATTTCAATACAGCCAAACACCCTCTCGTCCTCGACTATCCTGCCCGTAGGTTTCAATACTCCCGGGTTGAATCCCATGGAATAGTGGGCAAGCCAGTACATAGTAGGGTCATTAAAACCTGCCAGCCATCTTTCAAATATGCTGGCTTCAATGCCGCCTTCGATTTTTGTAATTACACCCTTCTCGAGGGTAAGCCTGACGGGAGAATTTAATTTGCCCAATTCCGCGGGTGGAAAAAGCGCTCCGTCAAAAACCAGAGTTCCGTTTATGGTCTCTTCCACGGGACACCATGAGGCCTGACCGCCAAGCATAACGGGTTCTCCCGGAGTATCTGCCAATTTGCCGGATTGTCTGGCTTTCCTCCCCCTGTTATAGGCTTTAAGGTCGGTGCCCGCCGGACTCTTGATTATTACTTCATCTGCCTGTTCGATCATTTCACATATCTTTTTGCTCATCTCCACCATTTTGGGATAATTGACTCTGCCGATAGTGTTTACCATCATCAGTGCGTCCATACCGCTTAAATTGATGTATCTGCAACCGGCATCCAGCGCCTGTCTCCACGCAACGGTGTGCATAATGTAAGCGTACTGGAACTCCACCCAGACATCCGCATTTTTTACCGCTCCTGCGACTGCTTTCGGCGGTTCGACCACTGCCGTGGATCTCGTATCATACCATATAATCGTGGGAATAGCTCCAATGGAATAAGCGGCTTTGGCCGTTTCTTCCACCACTCTCCTGTCACAGGATGTATCCGCAGTAATAACTACTTCCTCTCCTTTTTTTACAAGCAGCACATCTTCCACCAGTGTCCTTGCGCTTTTGGCAAGTTCCAGAAATAAAAATTCATCCCTCGGTTCAATTCCAATAGCCAGATCCATCGTAAGTTCCTCCTCAAATCTGCAAAATATATCAGTTCTAATATCCCGCTACCTTTAACTTGCGGCAGAGTTCTCTTGCTTTTGGCGACCTGTATATTCCGTTTTCCTCAAATATTTCACCGTCCAAAATAATAGTGGGTTTTAGCAAAGTGCCATCGGTGTGAGAAGCAGCCGCCCAGCATTCTCCCATTATGGCAGCCCCCTGGCTTCCTATGCCGAACTCGATGCAGCCAAACACTCTCTCATCCTCTACTATCCTTCCGGTGGGCCTTATAACCCCGGGATTGAATCCCAGGGAGTAATGAGCAAGTCTGTACATGTTTTCATCATTAAAGGATTTCAACCAGTTCTCAAAAAGTCTTGCTTCCAAATCGCCCTCAATTTTAACAATCCTGCCTTCCTTCAATTCCAGCCTAACAGGCTTTTTCAAAAGCCCCAGCTCCAGCGGCGGCCAGAGGGCCCCATCGAATACCAGTGTCCCATTTATCGTGCTTTCGACGGGGCACCAGCTGATCTGCCCTGCCAGCATGACGGGGTAGCCTTTCTTTGTAGCCTTCTGCCCAGAATGCCTTACCCTTCTTCCGCGATTGTATGCCGTCAAATTGGTTCCGTTATCACTTTTTACTATGATTTCATCGGCAGATTGTATTGTCTCCTTGAAAAATTCCCCCAGTTCTATGATGGCATCATAATCAACATTGGTTATGGTCTTTACCATCATTTCTACATCCATACCTGTAAGGTTTATATATCTGCAACCGTTTTCCAGAGCTTTTCTCCATGATGGACAATGCTGGATATTTGAATAAGTGTATTCAATCCACACATCTGTATTCGTAATAGCCGCCGCTATGGGAGCCGGTGGTTCCATAGCTCCGGTAGGCGCCGTAGGATAATATATCACCGTGGGCATCGCTCCAATGCTGAAAACTGCATTGGCCGTAGCCTCCACCACCCTCCTGTCGGTGGAAGAATCGGCGGTTATAACGACATTCTCTCCTTCTTTAACCAGCATTACATCTTTCACCAGTTTTAGAGCACCTTTTGCCAGTTCAAAGCTCAAATATTCCTTTGCCGGTTCTATCCCGATGTTCAACTCCACGATGAATCATCCTTTCCTTAGATTAAAGTTTTTAAACATATGTCTTGAAATAAAACTGGTATTCATTTTATCAATTCATAAATTGCCTGAACATAAATTTTAGCTATCCTTCTTAGGTCTTCCAGAGCAATATACTCATCCTTCTGATGGGCCAGTTCCTTTTGACCGGGGAAAACCGGACCGAAAGAAACGGTATTTTTTACATATCTGCAGTATGTGCCTCCTCCTATGGACAGGAGCTTTGGTTCGTCACCGGTCATTTTCTTATACACGTTCTGCAATTTTTTTATAAACTCTGTATCCGGGTCCACATACAGCGGCAATTTATGCTGGTTTATCAAAAATTCCGCTCCCAGTTCGCCTGCAATTTTTTTTAGCTTCTCAATTATTTCATTTCCATCAATCGTTACGGGATACCTTACGTCAAATTTAAGTTTCCCCAGTTTTTCGTCAAAATCCACTACACCCAGATTTATCGTCAAAGCTCCCGAAACGCTGTCACTGCACGATATTCCCAGGGTTTTTCCGTCCGATTCCATTTTCAATCGTCCGGCTACCGCATCAATGAAAGTTTTCGCTTCTTTGCCACCAAAATCTATCAGTGTTAGAAAATTCAGGAGCATTTGAATGGCGTTTTCTCCGTCTTCCGGGTAACTGGCATGGGCAGAAATACCCTTCGCTTTTATAACAATGCCTTCCGGTGACCTTTCTATATATATTTTCCCTGAAGGTTCCCGTTCTCTTATCCTGGATTCTATTTTCTCCCCATCCGCGCCTTTTATTACAGCTTCCGCATAATCGGGCACCACATTTACCCGGGTGCCGCCCCTTATTTTTTTCAGAATTACTTCGGATCCTGGACTATCGTCAAAGTTTTTTATCAGTTCAAAGCGCAGAATGCCCTTTTCCGCATATATAATGGGAAACTCGGCATCCGGGGAAAATCCGCATACAGGCTGCTCTTCCTTTTCAAGATAATGCTTTATGCATCTTGCACCGGTCTCCTCGTCGGTTCCTATGATAAGCCGCGCTCTCTTTGAAACCGGCAGGCGTGAATCCTCTATGGCCTTTAGCGCATACAGTGCGGCTATTACTGGCCCTTTATCATCCACGGAACCCCGACCGTAAAGTTTGCCTTCCTTTATTTCCCCGCCGAAAGGGTCCACCGACCAGCCCGTCCCTGCCGGAACTACATCTACATGGCCCAAAATTCCCACCATCTCTGAACCTCTGCCTATCTCCACATATCCCGCGTATCCATCTACATTTACGGATTTTAAACCCAGCTCCTCTCCTTTTTTTAATATCCATCCAAGGGCTTCATCTATTTTTCGCCCGAAAGGAATATTCTCATCGGTATCATCTTCATCCAGAACGCTCGGAATTTTTATGAATTCCTGAATATTTTTAACTATTTCATCAAAATATTCGTCTATCTTTATATTCAGAACATTCTCCATCGTATCTCTCCTCAAACCCTGCTTTTTTGTAATTATATCATATTGTATACTTGTTTTTCGTTATGCATTTATTACAAAAAACACAGTCTGTCCTAAGCATTTTGCACAGAATACAATTGACAATCATTTAATCTCCTTTTCCGGCGGAAAAGGGTATGCCAGCCTGCTCTGTCTCAGATTATTTTTCATTAAAAACTCGCACACAGCCACGGCGGCATTTAGCGGGATAACGATGGGTATACCGTATTTATCTTTCATCCTCTCTATATCCATATCCAGCATTGATCCGCATCCCAAAACTACCACATCGCAGCCATAATCTATGAGCTCCCGTATTTTTATCTCTATCCGCTTTTCCAGTTCTTCAACATTTACAAAATCCAGAACCGGCATATCCACAGCCACAACTTTATATACTTCACGCCTTAAAGCTCTTGCATGTCTCGGAACAGCATTTCCAATAGTCGATATAACCCCTATCCTGTCTCCCAGGATCTTTGCCATGGACACAGCCGCTTCCCTGATGCCCACCACTGGTATGCTCAGCTTTTCTTTGCATGCATGCAAACCCGGTTCTCCGAAACAGTATATTATTATTCCATTTGAACCGTTCTTTTCCAGTTCTTCTGCCGCAGAAACGGCATGAGGCCCTGCCAGGACTTCATCATACTCCGATTCGATCGATACGGGACCTTTTGTCAGCGAAGTAACCCTAACCTTTGTATCCTGGCCCTTAATTTTTTCAGCCTCCGATTCAATCCCTTTGTTCCATATATCGGTGGAAACGGGCACGATAATGTCCAATATCATCAAATCCCTCCTTTGTAATATGTTTCTTTATAATCTCGTCCTTGCGGTTATTTTTAATTTTAACACAATACAATATGTTTTTCTTATTGCATAAATTATAAAAAATAGCTTCTTTATTGTGCAAGATGCCCAATAAAGAAGCCGAAATTTCTATAATCCCTTACATATTCATATCTCGGGATTAAGAATTAAACTTCTATTATAATAAGCATTATAATAAGTTAAGTATTTTTAAACCGATCTCCAGCCTCAGCCTTGTGGCAGGGTCGCTCAGGTCGCAATCGAGTATTTCTTTTATTTTACTTAACCTGTAATTCAGGGTATTTCTATGAATATAAAGCTTTTCTGCGGCCAGGTTATGTTTGCCCGCATAATCAAGATAAACTCTCAGCGTTTTCAGCAGATGCTCCTCTTTGTTCTTTGAATCGTATTCGATGAGTTTGAAAAGCCTCTTGTCGCAGAATTTTTTTAAACTCTCATTCTCCTTACAGTTTAAAATTAAATCGTATATCCATATATCTTTATAAAACACCAGGCTGCCGATGCTGTTTTTCAACATGTCCGCCATTTCCAATGATTTTTTGGCTTCGATGTATCCTTCAGATATACCTGTTACATCGTCATGAAAATCGCTGATGCCAACCCTTACCTCTTTTGTGCATCCAAGACCGTTCAATATATTTTTACACAGAATATTGATTCTGTCGTATTTTGCCATTGTTCCAGGTTCGCTGAAACCGCAGACAATTATTATATCTTCACCCTTCCTCAATGCCACATGAGGGAGCGATTCAATTTCGCTCTTTATGCTCTTGAAATCTTCCTGTTCCGATTTCAAAGCACTTTCGTAATCCATATGGAATACAATAACAGCTATATCTCCTTTAAGATTTACACCGTAATATTTAAGCCTGTTCTTAATCAGTGAAGCATCCCTTACATCTCCTTCGAGAATGCTTTCAAGAAATTCCCTTTTTGCTTTTCCTTCAGCCTGCTTTACAGCCTGCTTTTTCATGATCTCGAGCGCTGCGATGGTCGCCGCCTGTTCGGCAGCTATCAAATCAAAATCACCAAGTCTTGAGTCGTTTTCAATCAGAGTAATATAACCGCATATTTCACCTTTGATTATAATTGGTGCAATTACTCTTGCATAACAGTTTTTTCTGCTCTTTATATGGACTCTTATAGGTTTTTTAAACACTTTTATCCTGCTATATACTCCTTTTTTTTCCAGTTCCTCGACTACATCCAGGGGAACCCGGCCGTCATTTATAATTTCCAGGCTTAATGCATCGCAGGTACCACGGCAGTTTGAGAAGGATAAAAGATTAAAACTTTCGTCTTCTATAAAAACATTGCAGTTTAAAAGATAGGAAAGAGTGCCGGCAACAGCCGCCAGATCTCCACCCTGCAGTGCAACCTTCATGAGTTCATCGTGTATTTCAAAGGAACGTTTTATGATCCCTGCTTCTTTGTTCAGTATTTCCAGCATGATGGGGTTCACTATATCATGCCAGGCAACATATACCGGCAGTTCAATGATCGGGAAATTTTTTTCATTTGCAGGCTCAATAATCTGCGGCGGAATTCTGTCGATAAATCTTCCGAGCTTTATGGCAAGAGCAGAACAGTTCCTTTCGACCAGGTCGTACACGAAGGTCTTCTCCATGTCGGGATTATTCATGAAAACGTAAGCTGCCGTAAGCAGGAGTTCGTTCCCTCTGATCCACCTGGCAGCATCAGGCACATCCATCGTTATTACATAGTTTACTATCCTGTCAAGGCCCTTTTCGCCCGCAATAACCTTTGCTTTTTTCAATTCACCTATTTGAAGCGCTTCCCGCACCGTAATTCCCATACTCATTCCGCCTTGTCCATAATTTAAGAATCTTGCAGTATTTTTATTATTTTATCATTGTCCTGGAAGAAATGAAATATTTTTCTGCCATTTCTTGCCCTCTTTTAAAAAATTCATACAAAAACTTGAAAAAACTTTATTTTAATCTATAATATAAAACCTCGGGCAAGAAGAATTTATCCCGAGGTTTTAATGTTTCTTTATTTTTCAATTATTACATAAGTGCCGGTAATTTTATCATGTAGCGTCTGTCTATTCTTATCCCACAGCATTATAATATAGCCGCCAAATAAAAGTATCTGAGATAGAACCGTACCTAAAAACCGCAATGTGCCTTCTTTCCATCCTACCGGTTTCAAATCTGACTTTACAACTTTGATTCTGAAAAACATCTTGCCAGGCGTTTTGCCGAATACGGATACAAAAAATATAAAGTAAAGGGCGCATATTGCCAGATTTATAATAGATGCTGCCTGCGGAAACATAAATTTAACAATGTACATGGGCGCTGAGAGTATTATACTATCCACCAAAAAGGCAGCAAATCTAATCCAGAAACCTGCGGGTTCAAAAGTTTTCAATTTATTTGCTCCTCCCTCAGAAATCCCATCTCTATGTTCCCCTTTATAATTTTATTTAGAACAGCCTCTGCCTGATCATATGATCGTATAAAAGGATGGACCATCAAGGCTTCTATCAAAAGCGCACGACTATTTTGCAGTATTCCCTGCACCGCCAGTTCCTCATACGTGTTAATCTGGGTTATTAAAGACTGTATGGAAAGCGGGATATCTTTGGCCGGCAGCGATCTTATTTCCCCTCTTCTTACCATACATCCCGTTTCAACGACCGAATCGGTTGGCAAAAAATTCATAATACCGTCATTTTTTACATTTAAAATGTGAAACGTCTGTTTATCTCCATAAATTGTTTTTATAAAGTCAATAATATATTTATACCATACTGTGGAGCGCCTGTTCAGCAAATTTAACCCTTGTTCCAAATTGCCGGATTTGAAATTTCCCAATATCTCCTCTTCCAAAGATAGCAGTTCATGTGCCCTTGTCTGGGGTTTGTTTAGAATTCTGTCGGGGTGAAAATAGTACTTTAAATGAGATACAGGAATTGCTTTGTGAAATTGTACTATATCCTTTTCTATGATGCCGTCAATTTCGTCAAACCTATCTATCACATTATCGGTTAAATCAATGCCGTTATGATATACCTTTTTTATCCAGCCCAGGTGGTTCAAGCCAAAGTATTCTACGTTCAGTTCTTCTTCCCCAATCTTCAGCAAATCAGCTATCTTACTTATAAGGACTCTGGGGAGATCACATATTCCTACGGCTTTTATATTATATTTTGCCTGATTTATAGCCCTTAAAATCATACTGCATGGATTGGTGAGCATTATTAAAAAAGCATTTTTATTGCATCTTTCGACTTCAGAAGCTATTTCAAGCACAGCCGGAATAGTCCTTATTGCGTTTGAAAGTCCACCGGGCCCTATTGTTTCTTCGCCGACCATGTCAAATTCCGGCGGGAAATTCTCATCAAAGGCCCTGGCCTGCATCCCCCCTATTCTTACCTGCGATATGACTACATCCATATTTTTAACGGCATCAGCTATATTGGTACTTGTATCAATTTTTATATCCAAACCGCTTCTTCTTACAAGTTCCCTGCATACATTTTTTACTATATTCAATTTGTCAGATGACCTGCCGTTTAATACTATTTGATCTACATCCAATTCCCCGTTTGATTTAATTATTTCAGTAATGAGGGCAGGGGTATATACGCCGCTGCCCCCCAGAATTCCTATTTTCAATCGTTTTCGCCCCTTTTTTATACCGCTTTTTGTTCGGTGCGGGAAATGATGTCCTCCTGAGTGGTAGGATCAAGGGTGACGAACTGGGCACAGTATCCGGCCACTCTGACTATTAGATCCCTGTATTTTTCAGGTTCCCTCTGGGCAGCCCGCAGCACTTCCGATGACACTATATTAAATTGAATGTGCCATAATTTTAGTGCCACGAAAGTCCGGAGCAGGTCGGCGAATCTCTCCATTCGTTCCTTTCCCTCCAGCAGATCCGGAGAAAATTTTTGATTCAGGAGATTGCCTCCGGTGATAAGGATCGTTGGAAGCTTGGAAACAGATTTTAGCACCGCTGTAGGTCCTTTTTTATCGGTCCCCTGGGTAGGGGAAGCTCCTTCCGCCGCGGGAGTCCACGCTTTTCTTCCATCGGGTGTAGCTCCTACCACGGCTCCCATGGGCACGTTGGATGATATGGCCGATGTGCCGGGGTAATAAATTCCTCCAATGGGCCCCCTACCAAATCTCGTATTTTTAAACTTTACTATCTCTTTTACATATGTGTTAAAAGCTTTCACGGCCAGTTCATCCACATAATCGTCATCATTGCCATATTTGGGCGCCGCCAGAAGCTTCTTCTGTATTTCTATTCCTTCCTCAGATTCAAAATTCGCTTTCATCGCTTCTATCAATTTCTCCGGTTTAAGGACCTTTTCCTCAAATACCAATTTTTTAATGGCCGCCATAGAGTTGGCCACATTGGCAATTCCTACCTGCAAACCGCTCACCATGTCATAGACGGCTCCGCCTTCTTTTACTGTTTTGCCCCGCTTGATACAGTCATTCACCAGCGCAGATGTAAATATGTCAGGCACCAGCTTCTCCAGATTTGTATCTGCCACGTGATCTAGAACTATAGATAGTTTTGTATAATACTGCATCTGTTTTTCCCACTGCTCCCAGAACTCCTCAAAAGATTGTACTTCAGTCAAGGATTTTGTATGAAGCAGACAGTGCCCCGTCCTGGGATCTTTTCCACCGTATACTGTCATTTCCAGGACTTTGATCATATTCAAAAAGCTCATTCCCGTACAGCGGTATCCCCATTTACCGGGGACGGCCACCTCTATGCATCCCACCATAGAATAATTATAGGCGTCATCATGGGATACCCCGCGGCTCAACAGGGAAGGAATTATGACCTCATCGTTTTTAAATGCCGGCATTCCGAAGCCCATTTTAAGCACTTCTATGCACTTTTGAAGAAATCTTTCCGGAGTATTGGCATGAAGCCTTACCGAAAGGTTGGGCTGGGTAAGTCTTGTACCGGCAACGGATTCCAGAATAAGGTATGATAAGACATTTACCGCATCCCTGCCTTCTTTTGTCTGGCCGCCGATGGTGACATTCTGGTAAGTTGGGTATCCTGCGCCGTAGCCCGAATGGGACGTAGGTCTTATCTTTATAATGGAAAACAGTTTGATCCACAGGCACTCCAGAAGTTCCATGGCAAAATCCCGGGTGATGACATTGTTTTTTATATCATATTCATAGTACGGATATAGATACTTATCCAGCCTCCCAAGGGAAACGGAGTGGCCGTTGCTTTCTATCTGTTGTATGAGATGTACAAACCATACGGATTGCACAGCTTCATAAAAGCTGGAGGCGGGGTATTCCGGCACGCGCCGGCAATTTCGCGCTATCTGCATCAGTTCCCCGGCCCTCACGGGATTCCGCTCTCCCCTTGCCAGGTCCTCTGCCAAATTGGCAAATCTTTGCGCAAACTTTATGGCGCTTCTCAGGGTTATAATTATAGATTCAAGAAAAGCCTTTTTTCTTAAAGCATCGTTTTCAGAAAGATCCAGCGCAGAAAGGGCTTCCTCCGCCTCCTTAATTACCCCTTTCAGGCCTAATTTTAGAACCTTTTCATAATCAACCACTATATGTCCGTCTCCCGAAGTCATGTTTCCATCGCCATGAATGGCTTTGATAATGGATGCGGTCTTGACCTCTTCGGGCATGGATGCCATGCAGTGGTCATAGAGAGTCTTTCCTTTCCAGAATTTTATAATTTCCAGCAGTTCTTCTTTATGTTCTTCGGGAAGGTGGAAAACATCCCCTGCGCGCTTATCGAAATTTCCTTTTTCTTCAAGTTCTTTTTCAATCCATTCCACGGCATACTCGGGAAAAACCGGAGCCGTCCTGGGTGCGCACGCCTGGTTCCCCACAATGAGCTCCCCGTCAAGGATATATATGCTCATATTTTCCAGGGTTCTTTGAAGGGCTATCGCTCTCTTTAAATAAACAGGCAATGCCTCGTTTTCTCGATATACTTCGGTATAAAATCTTGCCCTTTCAATGCAGACACCGGGCACTCTTGACAGCACATCTTCCCGTAGTTTTTTAACTCTAATACTAGACACATTCACAATGAAGACCTCCCAAAAGATAAATATGAACCTATCCTCCTACCACTACATTCAAGCCGCTATCTTTCAGAATTTGTGCCGCTTCGTAAATCTTTTCCTTATGTGGTTTTACAAGATGTCCCAATTCATATATTCTTTCCAGATATTCATACTTCGATTTTCCCAGAGTATGATAAGGCAGCAGGTGTACCTCTCTTAAATTTTTCAATCCATTTGTAAACTCCTTTATCGCTTTAATATTGCTTTCATCGTCATTAATTCCCGTAATCAACGGAATCCTTATAATATAATGGACTTTGCTTCTATCGATCTTTTTTATATTATCGAGAATGAGTTTGTTTTCTACACCGGTCAATTCCCTGTGGCGCAGCGGGTCCATATGCTTTATGTCGATTAAGACATGGTCCGTATAGCTTATGACTTCTTTTACTACATCCCAAGGAGCATAACCGGAAGTTTCAACGGCGGTATCGATAAATTCTTCCCTGCTTTTTTTCAATATTTCTAAAGCAAACTCGAATCGGCTCAATACTTCTCCGCCCGAAAGGGTCACGCCCCCGCCCCCCCTCAGATAAAAGGGGATATCCTTTTTTACTTCCTCCATCACCTGTTCCACCGTCATTTCCATCCCTACCGCGCTGCGTGCCCCTGTGGGGCATGCTTTTATGCATTCGCCGCAGGTTCTACATATATTTCTATCTGTGATAACCTTTTGCCGTGAATAATCGGCTCTAATGGCGTGATAGGGGCAGACGGCAATGCATTTTCCGCAAAAAGTACATTTATGTGTATAATAGTAAAGTTCTGGGTGAAAGTTATGAGTCTCGGGGTTGCTGCACCACTTGCACCTGAGGGGGCAACCTTTGAAAAAAACCAGCGTTCTGATGCCCGGGCCGTCGTTTAGTGCATATCTTTCTATTTCGCAAATTATTCCCGAAGTCTTTTTTAATTCCCGCATTTACTGCACTCCAAGTGTTTTGAGGGCGATATCCAGGCACCTGTTTCCATCTACAAGGCCGTATGTTTGAAAATCTATGTTTGCCACGGGCACGTTGAATTTTGAAGCGACGCTGTCCACATCTTTTTTATAATGTCTTACCTGAGGGCTGAGCATTACAAGGTCCAGTTTTGAAAAATCTTTTTCCTTAAAACCCCATCCTGCCACTGCTTCTATATTTACATCCAATCCTCTTTCTTTTGCAGCTTTCTTCATTTTTTCCACCAGAAACCCGGATGACATGGCATTTACACATATCAGCAAAATGTTTAATTTTTTATCGGACATTTTAAAAAACCTCCCTGCCGGCAAAATACTTTCTGGCAATCCTTAACATTCTTTTAGCCATATCCCTTTCAGATTCCGTAACAAGCATAAGGTCCATGCCGTGGATCAGAAGAAGGGTGGGCTGGATGTTTTCCCCGCAGGCTTCCTTCTGACATACCTTCATGTGGGTATCATGAGCTGCCAGAAGATTTTTCTCGGCTTCTTCAATCAACTTTTCCGCTTTTTCCAGCTGACCCTCTTCACACGCATCCATGGCCTCGGAAATTTTCGATCTTGCCTCTCCGGAATTTGCTATGATTTGAAATGCAACCTGCTCTAAGTCCATTGCTCTGCCTCCTATTTGATTAAACAGGGCTTGACGGTTTCCGTCGAGCCCTGTAAAATTAATATGGAAAATTATATATTACGAAATGTCACTTGCCGCACCTGATTCTTGTTCCAGAAGATGTTTCTCCCATATCCTGAAGAAAGGATAATATAGAGCCGCACTTACGCAGAACACTATGACCGCAAGTATTACCGATCTGAAGTCGCCGCCCGTCATAATATCATAATATACTGGTAGATGGGGACGGGAGTAGTCCATGGCGGCAATACATACGCCTTTGTGACGAGATTCAGTTTTGCTGCGACATATACTATCGTCATTATAATCGGCTGGCTTAAGAACCATGGAATGAGCATAATGGGATTAAGTATTATGGGTGTACCAAAGGTTATGGGCTCATTAATGTTGAATATACCGGGTATGAGCGCCACTCTTCCAACCTGTTTCAAATGGGCGGATCTAGACCTCAGATAGAAGAATATCAGGGGCAATGTGGCTCCCGAACCGCCCATATGGGCATAGCTCATCTGCATGGGTTCAGTCCAGAAAAACGGTATGGGCTGCCCCGCCAAGGCGGCCTGTGCATTAGCAGCAAGATTCTGCGTGAGGAAAGGCGCCATGACGCCCCATACCACCACCGAAGTGCCGTGGATGCCCACCGCCCATAGAGCCTGGTGCAGCACCTGCGCCAGCAGTATGGCAGGCAAAGTATCGGCAACAACTACCAGTGGTTTGAAGGTTGACATAATAAATTCTGGAATATTGAGGTTTCCAACGGTTCTGATTATCCATATGACGAGAACAATGACTCCCACAGTAGTTATCGATTCAAAGGACGCCATTATTGCCGGCGGAACGCCTGCAGGCATTTTGATAGTAAAACCGGATTTTTTAAACCACCGCATAAGTTCAGCCGTGCATATTGCCACTATTATTGCGGTAAACAGGCCGGTGCCTCCCAGATAATCGGCCGATAGCGCATTTTTAGTCATAGGGGCCGCTGCCAGCAAAAATCCCAGCATTGACGTTATCCCTGCTGCTGTAGAATCAAGGTCGTAAGTTGACGCCAGGGCTGATGCCACTCCAAAGGCTACAAAGAGGGACATCAAGCCGAAAGTCATCGAAAATGGCACAAGCAATATATCACGATATGGTTCTACAGCAGCGCTCCATGATTGAACAGGCGGGTATGCAATGATCAGTGGTATGGAGCCCACGATAATAAGTGGTATTATCCTCTGTATCCCCTGCCTGATAGCGGCAAAATGGCGCTGTTCCGCAAGTTTCATCAGCGGCGGCAGGACTTTATTTTCCAAAAATTGAGCAAAATTATCCATGAATCCCGACACGATAATACCTCCTTGCATTTTTATTCCGATTACACCTCATTCTTTATTCTTAAATTCCCCCTATGTCATATATTCACCTCCCCGCTAGCTGTATTTCCATTCGTTTTTCGAACGGAAAATTTTAATACTTATTATACTTTTATTAATTTTACATTCTTTTCTATGAGAAAATCCTCATAATCCTTACCAATGCCCGAATCCGTTATAACAGTGCTTACGGCTTCAGTGTCCAAAAGATGCGTAACTCCTCTGACTCCAAACTTTGTTGAATCTGTTATCACTACCACATTTTTTGCTCTTTTCGCCATACATCGAACAGTTTCAGCCCTCATCATATCTATCGAAGTGAAACCAGTTTCTTCGGTAAACCCATCCACCCCGATAAAAAACTTATCAACGTAAATATTATCCAGGGAACTCCTGATCAATGGGCCTACTGTGACTTCAGCGGCTTTCTGCAATATTCCTCCCAGCAGGATTACATTAATGTTGTTTAATTCTTTTACATGGTTTGCTATAAAAAGGGAGTTTGTAACTATAGTTACCTCTTTTTTATTCGCCAGTTCTCTGGCAAGGATAGCAGCAGTTGAACCGGACTCGATCATTACGGTTTCTCCGTCTTGTACCATTTTCGAAGCCTCTCGGGCGATCCTTTTCTTCACCCTGTAATTCAAGCACATGCGGTTGGATATGCGGTCATCGGTTATGGCTACTGCGCCGCCGTGGACCCTTTTTAACATCCCCTGTTTATCAAGAGCCCGTAAGTCCTGCCGTATGGTAACCTGGGAGACATTAAACTTCCTGGCAAGTTCATTCACATTAATTTTAGATTCTTTCGAAATAATATTCATTATTTCCATTTGTCGGTTGTTCATTATTCTACATCCTTTTGATAAATTTAGATGTGCCTCTATTTTCTTATATT
Organism: Thermoanaerobacterales bacterium; assembly: GCA_012840135.1. GTDB lineage: Bacteria > Bacillota > Thermosediminibacteria > Thermosediminibacterales > Tepidanaerobacteraceae > Biomaibacter. Next base: position 61,445 of record DUMA01000015.1, on the reverse strand, counting down.
TTCATTTATATTATATTATACTTTCATTCGAAAGTAAATATGTTTTTAATAAAAAAATATATATATTTTATTCGTCATACTGTAGCGATAAATTAAAGCAAATTTAAAACAAATAAATTCCCCTTTAAGCAGTTCAAGGCTAAAAGGGGAATTTATGTGCGCCTGGCACCTGATAATTTATAGTTGAATGGCTTCGGTCAGGGTTTCTTCTGTTATAATATCTCCTTTGCATCTAGATAATTCACGAATAATTTTACCTTGTCTTAAAACAAGCACTCTGTCCGCCAGTCGAGCCATCTCTTCCATTTCGGAGGACACAAGCAATACACCATTGCCTTCGTCGGCAATATTGCGGATAAGATTTGCTATTTCATTTTTAGCCTCAACATCAATACCGACGGTCGGGTCATCAAGCAGCAGTACTTTGGGTCCTGTGACAAGACTTTTTGCGAAAACCACTTTCTGTTGATTCCCGCCGGAAAGCACTTCCACATATTGTTCGGTGTCAACCATTTTTATATTTAATTTTTGACTTAGATCCGTAGCTATTTTTTTACCTTTCCCGTCATCGATAAACAATCTTTTCTTTAACCTTCTCCATACCGGCAGGAGTATATTATGTCTTATGGATTGACCCGCTATTATTCCTTCTTTACGCCTGTTTTCAGGGACAAGAAATAAACCGTGCTTTATTCCGTCCCATGGACCATTAATTTTTAAAATCTGGCCATTTACTATTATTTCACCCTTTTCGGGTCTGTAAAGCCCGTAAATATTTTTCAGTATTTCCGTGCGGCCGCTTCCCAGCAAACCGGCTATCCCGACTATATCTCCCGGGTATACCGAAAAACTTACATCATTGATCTTATCACGCCACTTCAGCCCTCTGACCTCCAAAATCGGTTGTTTTCTTGTAATATTTGTTTTCGGCGGAATGTATTCATACGTTGTTACCTTTCGCCCGATCATGGCCTGTATTATTTGCTGTATTTCTACATTTTTAACATAATCGTCCAGCGAAACCCTGCCATCCCGCAACACCACAACCCTATCGCAAATGTCCGTTATTTCCCGCAGGTGATGAGAAACAAATATTATGGCTATTCCCTGCTGTTTCAATCGTTTTATAAAATCGAACAATCTGTTTATTTCCTTTTGCGTAAGGGATGCGGTAGGCTCATCGAGTATCAAAACCGCAGGTTTCCGGATCAAGGCCTTTACTATTTCCACTATCTGCTGGTTTCCTATAGAAAGGTCTTCCACATAAGTTCTCGGGTCAATTTCCACATTGAAATCTTTAAATGCCTCCTGGGCCTTCTTAATGCAGGTAGAGTCATCAATAAAAAGTCCCTTTTTTGGCTCCTCCGCAAGAAAAAGGTTCTGGGCAACTGTCATGGTTGGAACGAGGCTGAATTCCTGGTATACCATAGCTATTCCGCTGGCCCTTGCTCCCTGTACGTCTTTATAATACACCTTTTCTCCGTTTATTTTTATAATACCGCTGTCTGCTTTATAGACGCCATTTATTATTTTCATTAGTGTCGACTTGCCAGCCCCGTTGGATCCCACAAGGCCCAGTACTTCTCCTTTTTTAACTTTAACTGTTACACCTTTAAGCACCTCATTTTTAAAAAAGGCCTTATGGATGTCAATGGCTTCAAGAGCATATATGCCGGTGTTATTTTCTTCAAAATCAATTTTTACCATTCCGGCCAACCAACCCTTCTGCCATCTGAAAACCAGATTCCTTTAACCTCAGGTTTACCGGTTTTTATCCCGCTGATTGGGACCACATAGGCTCTTGTTACAAAAACCTGTGCCCTGAAACCAAATATCACCGTATCTCCCTCTCTTACTTTATTCCCATGCTCGGGCTGCAAAATTCCATAATAATCAATTGCCGAGGGATCGGGCATTTCAGATACTATCTTCTGCTCGATAGCTTCTTCCGGAGAAGAACCCACACATGCTTTTACGGGGTACGGTGGAAATACCGGATCAATGTAAAGGCCCCCGCCAAAGCAATAGGGCTTGCCGCCGTAAAAATGCGAAACTTCTGTAAGATACAGCATCGCCGGCCTTTCAGGCAGGTCGTTTATTGCATGAAGAGGAGTTGTACCGGTCAAACCGTGGCCGGGTTCCACCTGAGTAGCACCGGCATCGGCAAGTTTTTCAAACACCACACTGGAAGTAGTGCCGGGAGCATTGATTTCGATATTTTCAATTCCCGCTTTAGCTAAGGTGGCCGCTGCTTCCTCCAGGGTTTTAAGATTATGGGTTGGCATTACATCTTTGGCTTCGGGGTCATATAGCAATGCGGGAAAAGTGGTTATTCCGGCAAATTTTATTCCCTTCAAACTGTCAAGTTTTTTAGAGACCTCAAGGATATCCTTAACCGGAAACCCGCCCTCGTGGCCTTTATAAAATCTGTCTCCATCAGCGTAAATTCTCGCCAGCACTTTTTGTTCCCTGTTTTCGGTATTAGCGTTTGATATTTCAACGGCTTTCTCATAACTAAAAACGGTCCAATAATCAGGTTTAAGGTTTAACGCCGCTTTTGTCTCTGCCCTGGGAATCTGGACAAGGTGCCCCAGATGGCCTACTTTAAGCCCGGCCGCATTCACGGCTCTGGCGCAGGCAAGATCCACCGCCACACAGGAGTCTATGCCGGCTTCCCTTATAGCTTTCAGAACAACCGGATTTCTGCCTATTTGCTTTGTCATGGCAAATATTTTAAAATTGTACTTTTTGCCGGCTTCGGCCATTACGGCAGCGTTATCCCTGACCGTATCAACGTCGATGACATAACTGTTTGCGGGTATTTCTCCTTTTTGATGCAGTTCAATGGCGGTTTCCACAAACTTTCTATTTCTTCTGAGCAAAACATCCAGAAACATATAACCACCTCTGAAGTAAAAAATATATGTTAATCATTTTTAGCCTCTCTGAGGCTGAGTGATACCGCAAGTATTATTATGATACCCCTTGCAATCATCTGATCGGAAACGCTGAGCCCCATAAGCAAAAGCCCGTTATTCAGCATTCCCATTATTATAGAACCGATAATAGAACCCACCACCGTGCCGCGACCCCCGGTAAAGCTGGTGCCGCCAATCACGACGGCGGCTATCACAGTCATGACATCCGCTTCGCCAAGTGTATAGCGGGCACCGTGGAGCCGGCCGGCGTAAAGTATTCCTGCAAAAGCCGCACATACGGCGCTGATTGTCATTACCGCCACCTTCACCGCATCTGTGCGTATGCCAGAAAACCTCGCAGCTGATTTGTTGCCGCCCGTTGCCAGAACCGCTCTTCCAAACGGCGTCTTCCTGTAAACCAGATCCCCTACAATCATGATAACGAGCGTCCAGAGAAAAAGTGTGGAAATTGGGCCTATGTCGCCGGAGCCGAATATAAAATTAAATCTTTTATCGATTATAGGAACAGCTTCAAGATTTGTTATCTTCCGCGCCAGGCCGCTTATAATGCTGGATGTTCCCAGCGTTACAAGAAAAGAGGGTATACGCACTTTTGATACTATAATTCCATTTAACAAACCAGTAACCGCCCCGACGCTCAATCCTGCCAGCACGGCCAAAATAATACCTGCGCTTCTTAAAACCAATGCTGCAACCAGGGCGGATAAAGCGACTATGGACCCTATTGAGAGGTCAATTTCTGCAGCAGATATTGTGAAAGTCATGCCTACCGCCATGACAGATATCATGGCAGTCTGTCGCAGAATGTTCATGAGGTTCTCCGGAGATAAGAAACCCTTGTTAAAAAGCGTAATTGAAAAAAACAATAAAACCAGCCCAAAGCTTATATATACTATATAATTTTTATAGTTAAAACCTTTAATTTTTTTAGATATAAAATTATCCATATCCCTCACTCCACTTATTCGATAGCGGCACTATGGAGATATTTCAAAATCTCTTTATTGTGCGGCATACCGATGTTGATAGAATTAATATTGACTGCATTTTTATATATTGCTATGACCTTTGAAGGCAACTCAAAGGTCATAGCTTTAATAATCTTTCTAATTATTTTTTCCCCAGCGCCTTTAGAATGTCTTCAGGCAGTTCTTTATTAAGCGACTTTTTCCATGCTTCCTCAAGATTGTCTCTGGTCACTTTTATCAGACTGCAAACAACAAAAGGCGGAGCTTCTTTGCCAAGCAGTTTGTACCCTGCCAATTTCGCCATAGTGCGGCCTATTTCTACAGGCATATCTGCCACTTTGCCGCAAACATTGCCGCCTCGCGCCATATCGAGATCGTTATTTGCTCCCAGGTCGTGGGTCACAACTTTAACGTCGTTCCTGCCCGCTGCTCGCAATTCTGCGACCACCGGTTCTGCCGCAACATCCCACGCAACATATATGCCCTTAATCTCGGGATGCTGGGTGAGTATTGTAGAAGCCACTTCTCCGGTAGCATTTTCCTGAGTAAAACCGGCTTCGGCAACTATTTTTATATCAGGATACTTTTTTTGGATAGCCCTCTTAAAAGCCCCGTCTCTGTTATTTGTCACAAAATAATCAGCGTCATGGTAGATAAAAGCGATTTCACCTTTTCCTCCAATTGCTTCATTCATAAGTTCCGCCGCAGCCCGACCCATCCCGAAATGGTCGCCGGTGACAATAGAAACATATTCTTTCCCGGCACGATAGTTATTTACACCATTATCAGCGAAAACAATGGTAACACCCTTGTCAACCGCAGGTTGATAAGCGCGCGTGCCTGAAACTGGATCTACAGGAAGAGAAAGAATAATATCCGGATTTAAGGCAAGTGCCGTTTCAATATCCGTAGCCTGTTTTGCCGGGTCAAACTGAGCATCTGATACTGCAACTATTTTTACACCCATCTTTTCGAATTCTTCTTTGGCGCCCTCAGTCAGGGCATTGTACCATTCGCCACTCCCAGCCCAGATAAGAGCTGCTTTGTGCTTGCCTTCCCGCAACTTTGCGTAGTCTTCCTCTGTAAGGTTGATTTCGGAAGAGCGGGTTGGTGTTTCGCCGTTAGGTCCTTTTGCTATTTCTTCGTCAAAACGAGACATGTCATCCTTTGTCTGTGATGTACTCTGTGCATTTTGAGTTTGGCTCGAGTTGCTGTTCTGGCCACCTGACCCGCAAGCACTGATAAGTAAAACCACAATCACCATCAGAGCAATTACAGAAAAGATTTTCTTATTCATAATGTTCAATCCGTCCTTTCTTAAAAATTAATTTTTTAGTATTCTTATTTTTTGTAAATGTTTTAAAGCTATTTTTATGCCTCCCTCCACTGGTTGCTCTTGAAGATGTATAAAATGTATGTTATCCATACGACCAACCATATCGATAAATTTTGATTTGAATTTTTCGCTAACGATATCGCTTGATAACACACCCCCGGCAAGTACTACAGAAATTTTTTGATTACCATCAGGGAATTTCAGCCTTTTATATGCTTCTTTAGCCTGAACAGCAAGGTAATAAACCGCCTTATCTATAATAGAACATGACAGTTCATCGCCATTTTTCGCCTCTTCAACTACAAGTTTTGCAATGGAAGCGATTTTTGTAAAATTTTTCTTGCTTGCGGTTATATAAAATGTAAAATTTTCTATTTTTTCTAGATTAAAATACTTTTTTATCCTGTCAAAAAGATTAGAATTAGGAAAATACCCATCGCAATGCATGATCACGTGTTTTATCGCTTCCCGTCCTATCCAGTATCCGGAACCCAGGTCGTTAAAATCATAATCCCATCCGCCTATTCGGACCTTTTTCCCATCATTGTTCACACCATATACTATTGAACCAGTTCCAGAAATTACAACAATCCCGGGAGTATCAGTTCCTGCAAAAAGAGCCAGTTCGGAATCATTGCAAAGATAATAGTTACCGTTTATTCCTATGTCTTTTAAAATACCGGTTAAAACTTGAACGTCTTTTTCCGAGTCATTGCCCGAAAGTCCCATAACAAAGTATTCGACGTCTGCTATAGAGATGCCAAGTATCTTGAGCGCTTTATTAATCACCTCCTTTAGATTTTCTTTTGTTTTTTTTATGCCTATTGATTTATAGTTGGTGCAGCCAGTATATACATATTTTCTGTTTTGCCCTTTTAAATCCGATACGCATAAGGAGGTTTTTGTTCCCCCTCCATCAACGGCAACAATGTAACCCAATTTTTTCACTCTCCAGTACTATCTAGAAGTAAGTAATTTGAACTTATATTTGATATGCACATATTGATAGTACCTATTAATCCCGCATCTTCATCTTCAAGAATTAAAATTTTCGGGATATCCCTGGGAAGGTAGTTATCTATGATTTTTTTAACCTTTTCAATGAACTCTGGATAAATAAAATTGCCTTTTACTACTATCGCTTCTGGGTTTAAAACGCATGTGATGTTTATTAAGGTGAAGGCAACTTTTCTTATGAGTTTCCCGACAGTTTCTCCAGCAGCTTCTTCATCAGCCATTTTATGCTTCAGTTCGTTATAGTTGGTTATGCTTTCTGCCCGGTAAATATCTTTAATGATATCGGATACCTCTTTTTCAAGCAGGCCTTTGAACCTTGCCTCATACAGCTGCTCCGGGTATAAATCCTGCGTAACCATGTAGCTTATTTCACCGGCAAAATTCGTAGAACCCTTGTAAAGCTTTTTATCGATAATAATTCCCGAACCAATGCCTTTTCCGAAATATACATAAACCACGTTGCTGTATTTTTTCTTAAGCTGTCTGTAATACACCCCAAGAGCAATCAGATTAACATCGTTTTCTATAAATACGGGTATCCTGTATCTTTCCTGTATTATCTTTTTTAAATTGATGCCTTCCCAGCCTGTTATATTCGGGATGCTGTATATTGTCCCCTGCGGCTTGACTACTCCCGGCACACCGATGCCGATAGCTTTCACATTCTCCCTGCCCTGCATTAGATGGTCGATAATACTGCAGGTGCTGTTCAATGCCTCTTCTTTTGACCCGAGGTCAATTTCTACCCTTTCTGTTTCCAGAATTTCACCAATAATATTGCTTATAGCACCTCGAATGTAATCATTCTCAAAAAAGAGGGCTATTACATTGCCTGCGCTGCTGTTAATTTCATACAAAACAGGCTTTCTTCCGCTACCTGTTTCCCCAAGGCCGTTTTCTTTTACACAGTTCGTCTCCACCAGATAGTCAACTATTTTGTTTACAGTAGGCAGGCTGAGCTTTGTTATTCTGGCTATTTCCGGTTTTGATATGGGACCCTTATCTTTTATTACCTGTTTAATAAGGTCTTTGTTTATTTCTTTTATTAAACGTGGCTGACCCGCTAATTTTTTTACCATCGGCTCACCTTTAATTAATAAAGTTTATTAATTAATTCTACACAAATTTTAAAATTCCTCCTTGAAAAATAAATTTTTTTATCTTTCTAATTGTAACTCATCTGATGATTTTTTTCGGCTTCTTCTATTAACTTTTCTGACACAGCCAACCCCGAAAATTTCCAGCACCTTGGCGGCTACCGATACCGGACTTCACCGTCAAGCAAATTGGGCTTTGCTGTGCACGCAGCGCATTAAAAAACTGCGGATTCCCGCAGTTTAAAAATTCGTTTTATTTTCCCAATATACCTTCAAATAAGGCTCCTTAATTAGAAATCTGCATGAAACTATGTTGGTAGATGGCATCGAAGAACAGCCCAAAAATATTCCTCTAACATCTAAAACTTTATGCACTAAATCCGAACATATACTACTTTATTCTTGCACCAGGCCAAATATTTCTCAAAATCCCTGTAGGAAATTGTCAACGTCGCGGTGTTAATGTTCGGGTGAAAGCTGACTTCGCCCATACTTTCCAAGTCCCTGTCGATCACGACTCTAACTTCCTTTTGGCTATCGTTGATTAAGCCAAAGGGGGAAACCGATCCGGGCTTTAGCCCCAGATATTTTTCCAGCCTCTTCTCCGAAGCAAAGCTAAGCTTGCCGCTGCCTATCTGTTCCGCAAGTTTTGCCAGGTCTGCCCTTTTGGAATTTTCCAGGATGATAAGGTAATGCCTGTCCCCTTTCTGGTTGCGCACAAAAAGGTTTTTACATACCGATTTGGGCATGTTCCCTAGCTTTTCGAATTCTTCTATTGTGAACACGGGAATGTGCTCGATTCTGGCGTATGGAATGTTCAATTTTTCAAGAACATCTAACACCCTTTTTTCTTCTGGAGTTGTCATATTTACCTCCATTATTCTTTCATACTTTGCGGTCTTATTTTCCTGCGGCAGATGCTGCCATCTCCGGCAAAGTTCAAGCTGCACCTTATCAATGCTCTGCGGCAAGTCGCAACAAATGCCGCTTTAATTTGAAAAATGCCGGCAATCGTTAAACCCATTTTGGGTTGTCCCACAAATGAAGCACGTTGCCGATTCCAAGGTCTTTAGCCCTTTTGTAAATATAATCCGCCACCATTATGTCAAGGCAGCCCATTCCCCGGGATTTAAAGAAAATAAATTCGTCGCCTTCTCTACCGGGGGATTTCTTACTTATTATATTGTATAGCGGGGTCACATCTTCGTCGCGCAGTTTGCCGCTTTTTATTAGAGGCTGAAATACGGAAAAGGGATCATGTTTTATGGGTTCCCAATCGTCCACTACTATCCTGTCGGCACCCGCCGGAATTTCTTCATGGGCTTCAAAGGAACCCACCTGTAAAAATAACCTTGCTCTGTTCACCCATTCTTTTTTTACAAAAGGCTTCTGGCTTGTGGTCATGGTTACAACTATGTCGGTATCTTTTACGGCTTCCTCGACGCTACCCATAATTTCTACGTTTACTTTTCCCTTAAATTCTTCCGCAAGTTCATGCGTTTTTTCCGCATTCAGGTCAAATAATTTAACCTTTTCCAGTTGAGTTAAAACCCTGCTCAAAGCCCAGATGGTGGTCCTGCCGATTATTCCGGCACCTATGCATCCTGCGGTTTTTGCATCGGGTTTTGCAAGATATTTTGCAGCAACGGCTGTAGAGGCTCCCGTCCTCATGGCGGTAATCAGCGTTCCGTCCATTATTGCCACCGGCAGCACAGTATCCGGATCGCTCAGAACAACCATATCTATCCCCATCGGCAAAAGTCCCGTTTTTTGATTCAACGTGGACTCCGCCGCCCATTTGATACCGGCTCTGTTGATATCGCCGCCTATGTATACAGGCATGGACATAAACCTGCTCTTCCAGACTTCTTCATCGGAATCAAGGCTTATCATTGTCTTGGGCGGATTCTTGATTTCGCCTTCGGCGTACATACAATAAGCCTTTTCTACCATTTCCAGTACCCCATCCATATCCATAAGGCCTGCATTCAATACATCTTCCTGCTTCAAAAATAAAATATCCGGCACCAATTTAACACTCCTTTTGGTTAAATAATAATTGCTCTGGATGTAATTTCCTGTAATTTCCAGGATAATTGTGTCAAAAATTAACAATAGAATGGCTTCTCAGATAGTCTCTATTTTATAATCTTTTTACATTTTAACGTATATTCCTTTTAAGTTCAACCCTCCGATTGCGTAAAAAAAGTTGATATATATACAATAATGTATTACAATATATATATAACTGGAGGTGTTGATGAAATATGTATGTAAATCGGGATGATAAAAAGACTAAATTGATCTCGATAAGATTCCCCCTGGCCCTGCTTAAAAAGATAGATGCTCTGGTGGAAAATGGTTGCAGGAGCGATTTTATCATTTCGGCTACTGAAAACGAGCTAAAGCGTATAAACGCAAAGATGGCACTGGAAAAATCTTTCGGAACATGGAGCGATGAAAACCACCCCGACCTAAAGGACTCCGATGCGATTGCCAAATGGGTGGCGGAAAACAGAACCGCTTATGATTATTTGCGGAATACCAAAGGAGAATAATTAATTATGCTGTATAAAAACTATCTTCTTGACACCACCGCTATTATTGAAGTACTGCGGGGAAATAAGAGCATAACAAAACTCATTGAACGCTGGCTTGACGAAGGTAACAATATATATTATTCGATACTATCAGTTTATGAAGTATATAGCGGTATGCGGGAAGGGGAAGAGAAAGGCGTCAAGGCTTTCTTTGAAGGTTTTTCATGTTACAATTTAACTCCGCCCATTGCAGAACAAGCCGGTAAATGGACTATATACTACAGGAAAAAAGGCATTACCATTAGCGGTTTTGATGCTCTAATCGGCGCTACGGCATACCTGAATAAATGCATACTTGTCACTGCTAATGTAAAACATTTTCCAATGCTGAAAGAAAATCAGATTTATAAACACTGAACTTTCCCTTATCTCAAAGAAAATCCATATTTCAGCGGGTCTTCCTCATCTATCATATAGTGGTTCACGCCGGTGATAAAGGCCCTTCCGGTAATTTCTGGAATTACCGCATCAAAATCGCCCACTCTGGTTTTCCCCACCAGGCGGCCGGTAAAGAGAGTGCCCAGGATGCTCTCGTGGACAAAATCCTGATGCAGGCCCAGCTCACCCTTGAAATAAAGATCCGCCATCTTGGCGCATGTGCCGGTGCCGCAGGGTGAACGGTCTACGGATTTTTTACCGAAGACTACCACATTTTTGGCATGGGCTTCGGGATGGGAAGGCGCATCGGAAATCTCGGCCAAATCTATGGTCTTTATGTGGGGTTTTTCCGGATGGTAAACCTCAACTTTTTTATTGGCTTCGTCCCGGACTTTCAAGCCTATATCTATCAACTCATGAATATTTTCTTTAGCGACCTTTATCCCCAGATCCCTGGCCTTTACAATGGCAAAAAAGCTGCCCCCGAAAGCGATATCGGCTCTAATTTTTCCGTAAGGATGTATCTCCAGTTCAATCCCTTCTTTAAACAAAAAAGAAGGTACATTTTGAAAGGTGACGCCTTTAGCCTTTCCATTTTCCACTTTAACCCGGGCTTTTACCAGCCCTGCCGGAGCTTCCAGCACCACATGAGTTTCCGGCTCTTTTACTTCCACAAGCCCCATCTCCACAGCCACCGTAGCGGCGCCTATGGTGCCGTGGCCGCACATGTTCAGATAGCCTCCGGTGTCCATGAATATTATGCCGAGATCGGCTTCAGGCATCGTGGGAGAGGTTATAATGGAGCCGAACATGTCGTCATGCCCTCTGGGCTCCAGCATGAGAGCCCTGCGCAGGTGGTCCATATGTTCTTCAAGGTAGTGCTTTTTCTCGGGCATGTTTTTACCTGGTATGTGCGGAATGCCTCCAATGACCACCCTGGTGGGTTCCCCCATAGTGTGGGAATCCACTGCTATGATGGAACGGGAAATGTTCATAACAACCGCTTCCCTCCCAATTGTTTTTAAATTGCTGTCATCTAAATATTATCATATGTTTTCTTAATTTGAAATATTTTTTTCTATTATGTCAAGTTTCCACCAGATTGTGCTTGATTGCAAACAGCACGGCCTGGGTGCGGTCGTTGACCCCAAGTTTCTGGAATATGTTGGTCAGGTGGTTCTTTACCGTCTTTTCGGTTATATAGAGATTTTCGGCTATCTCCCTGTTGGAAAGCCCCATGGAGATCTGCTGCAGCACCTCCATTTCTCGCTCTGTCAAGTCAAAATGATGCCGAGATTCTTCTTCCTTTTTTTTCGAAAGCCGGTTGAGTTCTTTAAAAACCTTTGGGGTGAGTGAAGGAGGAATAAAGGCCTGTCCTTCCGCCACGCACCGGATGGTCTTCACAAGTTCCTGGGGCCTGACATCCTTTAAGACGTAGCCGGAAATGCCGCTCCTTATAAGCTCAAACAAATACTCTTCCTGGTCGTGTATCGTGAGGGCTATTATATTTATCTCCGGCTTTTCCGCTTTTATTATTTGCGTGGCTTTTATGCCGTTAACATTGGGCATGTTTATATCCATCAGTATGATGTCGACCTCGGTATTTCTTGCAAGCTCTATCACCTGATCGCCGTCTTCGGCTTCCCCCACCACGGCAATATCCGGTTCCAGCGAAAGGATTTTTATTATGCCCTCCCGAAGAAGGGCATGGTCATCGGCAATAATTACTTTAATTTGTTTTTTGTTTTCCTGCAACGCACTCACCTCTCCGAACTCCGGCCAGACCATTTTCCTCATGGGCAGTCGGCACGCTTAAAATCACTTCCGTCCCGTGGCCCGGGGAAGATTTTACTTCAAACTTGCCTTTTAGCAACTGAATTCGCTCCCTCATCCCGATAAGCCCAAAGGCCATGCCGCTTTTTTCGGCCAGCACTTTTTCTACGTCAAAACCGCAGCCGTTGTCCCGAACGACCACATTTATCCTGTTTTTCAAGAATTCGATTTTTATCAACACTTCCGTGGCCCTGGCGTATTTCCTGATATTTGTCATGGATTCCTGGATGACCCGAAAAAGGGCCACCACAAGCGACTGGGAAAGTTCGTATTCCCTGCCCATCAGTATTGTTTCGACGTAGATACCATAATCCTTCATATATTGTTCAACATAGCGCTTGAGGGCGGGTACAAGGCCCAGATCGTCAAGGGCCATGGGGCGAAGGTCGAAAATTATTTTCCGTACGTCCTGGAGGCTCCTGCGCACAAGATCCATTAAACCGTACAGTTCATCCTTCAGCATCGATGGATTGACTTCCATCAGCTTCATACAGAACTCCGCCCTCATTACTATATTTGCCAGGCTCTGGGCGGGCCCGTCGTGAATCTCCCTGGCCACCCGCTTGCGCTCTTCCTCCTGCGCCATGATAACAGAAAGTCCCAGAGCCTGCATTTGCTGCATTTCCCCTATCTTGTTGCCGATGGACTCAAGATCGTTGCTCAATATCTTTAACACCATTCCAACGTTTGCCATCAATTCTTCCGAACGCTTTATGGTAACCTCCAGGTTTTTCAGGTTCCTTTCAAGGTGGTCCCTCTGCAGACGAAGCAATTTTTCTTTCTCCCGCTTGCTCAAAAGCTCTATCTGTTTTTTATTGGCTTCTTCGTAAGCTTCTTTAATCTGTTCTTCGCTGTAATGCTTAAAATCCCGGCTGACTTCCATTAAACGAATCCTCGACTGATTGTAATTTTTTTCCAGGTCGTCAACCTCTTTGATAATACTCGCTATTTCCTTTTTTACCGACTCCAGTTCCTGCTTTGTCTTCTCATATTCCAGCCTTGCGCTCTCTCCCAGCCGGTAGAGTTCCTCTTTGCTCTTTTCCACAATTCTTCGCGTCTTTTGTATTATCCTCTCGAGGTTTTCAATGTTGACCAAAGCCTTTCATCCTTTTTCAATGAAATCAATTCATTTGTTTCTTGACATTAAAGAGATAATATCTTGGTGCATGGTTCCAAATTAATTTTAATACAAATTTGAGAATATGAATAGAACATTTTTTAGTTTTTAGTTTTCCGTCTTAAACTGCAGAGCCAGTGAGTTGAGCTTTTCGCTGGCACGGACAAGGCGCCTGGCGCACGAGTTAATTTCCTTTATCAATTCCGTTTGTCTGTCGGGATCCATTCTATCGGACTCTTTTTCGAAAAGTTCCGAATGCCTTGCAACGAGTTTTGAAGTTGAGCACATGTCGCCTACAATGCTTTTTATGGAATTAAACAGCACGCCCAGCTCCCCGCTCATGGCATTAAAGGCCCTGGCCAGCCGTCCCAGTTCATCCCCGGATGCTACAGGCAGCTTGTACGAAAAATCGCCGATGGCTACCCTCTCGGTTGCCAGCAAAAGCCCTTTTATCGGACGGCCCACGGCCCTGATGATTATCAGGCGCGCCAGTAGGAGCCCCGCCAGAGTTGCCAGCACAAAGTTGAAAATAATATTGTAGACCGTTTGCCGCAGGTAACTTTCAACAAAACTGAAATCCGTCAGAATATAAATATGGCCGACGGATTTGCCGCCGCTGTCTGAGATGGGCGATGTAAATGCAACGGCGGTCACCTTCCCTTTGCCGTCCTTTATCGGCGTAAGCTTTCTTACGTCTGCCGCTGTTGCCATATCCTTTGCTCCGGCCGAAACTCCCCTCTCAAAGCCGCAGGACGCCATTATATCGCCTTTTTTGTCTAAAACTGCGGCTTCAAGGATTGAGCCGTCGGCGTGCAGATCTTTCATCACCTCGCCAAGCACGGCATAATTTTCCGACATCATAGCCTCAGACGCCACCGTATTGACAAGACGCACCGTGGCCCACCCTCTTTCTACAACTCCGTTTATGAACACATTGCGTTCTCTCACATATATGGAAAAACCTACAGCCCCCATCAAAAAAGTTATGAGCAGCGTAAAACCAAGACTCAACCGGAAGGTGAGAGAAAAGCCTCCACCCCTGTATGCGCTTTTTGCCATTTTTATCATTCCTCCAAAATAAATTCAATCACATCGCCAATTTCCGTGCCTGTGGCCCTGCACACTCCGGCGGGCAGTTCCAGCACTTTTGCGGCCCCTCTTACCACCGGGCCAATCCGAAAGGGCGGTATGGATTGTGCCACCTTTAAGATCCGGTTGCCGCGGTCCAGAAAAACCACATCAATTGCGTATCTCAAGAACCATGTATGTACAGATGAACACGGCACGATAAGCAGAGCCATGCCGGTTTTAAAATTTGTTGTGAAAATTAATCCCACCAGCCTTCCTGTGAAATTCGTGGCGGTCTCAACCTTTTCTGCCAGGACCGTTTTCCTGGTTGAATTAATCGCCTTCAAAATTTCTCTCCCCCTAAAAACCGAAGACCCTCATAATCTGTATTGTCGCCGGTCCCAGTAAGACGATGAACACAGCGGGAAAAATAAACATTACCATGGGTATGAGCATTTTTACAGGGGCCTTCATAGCCGTCTCTTCCACATGCTGACGGCGCTTCTGTCGGGATTCCTTTGACTGCAGGCGCAGCACATTCCCTATGCTCACCCCCAGCTGCTCGGCCATGATGATTGAACCCACAAAATTAGACAGGTCGTCAACGGCAACTCTCTCGGCCATTTCACGCAAAGCTTCTCTCCGGGGCTTCCCCATCCTTATTTCCTGTAAAACCTGATACAGCTCGTCAGCAAGGACTCCTCCGGACTTTTCCACCACCTTTGCCAGTGCAGCGTCAAAACCCAGCCCCGCTTCCACGCACACGGTGATAAGATCCAGCACATCGGGCAGATTTTTTTCCACCTGCCCTTTGCGCTGCCGTATTTTGTAGTTAATTACCACATCCGTCAACATCCACCCGGCAATGCACCCTGCAAAGGCCATTACCGCGGACTGTATCGCCGATTGTCCCAAAAGTTCCCCTAATTCTATTAAAATAAGGGCACCCATTCCCGACAGCACATACTTTACCGCCAGCAGCTCCCGCGGAGAAAGATTCCACGGCCTGCCCGCTTCCAAAAGCCTTTTTTCAAGCGTCTCCGTTCCGGCTGCGGGCATATATCGTGCCAGAGTTCCGGTCATACCGGTCAGAATGGGTTTTATGAATCTCTGGAATAAAGGAAATGATAATTCCTGCTGTCTTATTGGAATCGGGGCGGAGCCTACCACTTCGGTCACTCTTTTGCTCATTCTTATGCTTTCTCCGAAGACCCATCGGTATAAAAGCAGCGTAATTGTGAACGCACTGCCAAAGACTCCGATCAGAACCAAAATTAATGCCATGGTGTAATTACCCTCCTTAAAACTTGATGTCCACGATCTTCTTTATAATCAGCATACCGGTGAACTCTCCCACAATGGCCAGCATCATCATAGTCAATCCCGCTCTGGAGGAAAAAAGTTGCATTATATATGAAGGTTTTACCACCATCATAAAGCCCCCGAGGATCAGCGGCAAAAGTCCTATGATAAGGCCCGAGATACGACCCTGGGCGGTAAGGGTCCGGATTTCCCGCTTAATGCGTATGCGGTCCCGGATGGTTTCCGCAATATTGTCCAGCACTTCCGAAAGGTTGCCCCCTACCTGTCTCTGGATAAGGACCGCCGTGATCACCAGGTCCAGGTCTTCGCTGTTCACCCGTTTTGCCAAGTTTTCGAGGGCTTCTTCAGTTGGGGTCCCCAGGTTTATTTCTTTTAATGTCCTTGTAAACTCTTTTTTTATAGGATCCGGCAGTTCTTTTCGCACCATGTCCATACTCTGCAAAAAGCTGAAACCGGAACGAAGGGAGTTGGCCATAATGGTCAGGGCGTCGCAGATCTGGGCGTTAAAGTTTGAAAGTCGTTTGTTTCTGGCGGCGTTGAGAACCGCAAACGGTATCAAGGCGGCCGTAAGCCCCAGAATAATACTTCCTGCAGGATTTAGAGTTATTGTAAACGAAACAAACGACGAGGTGAGGGCACATGCGATTACAATAACCACAAATTCCCCTCCCCGGAGCAATATATCGGCTTCTTCAAGTTTTCTATCTACAAGAAGTCCTATGCGACGCGTCAAAGATAAGCCACCCGCCCAGGTCAACAATTTTCGCCATAATTCCACATGACGCCGGACGGCAGCCTCTTCTCCCCGGGCGTCCCTTGAAGCGATTTTTTTAATTCGCATCATCACCTGCCTCTGGTCCGAGGATAGGGCTTCGCTTATCCCCAGAACCGTCAAAAAACTTGCCAGAAAAACCAGTACGCTTACGGTTTCCATGCCTTCTGTCCTCCCAAATCTATAAAATCGAAGGTTCAAAAACATTCGGAGGCAGTTTGATACCACAGGCTTCAAGAATTTCCATGAACTTAGGCCGGATCCCGGTACAGGAAAAATACCCCTTTACCTTTCCGTCGCGATCTATCCCGGTCTGACGGAAGGTGTATAAATCCTGTAATACAATTACCTCCCCTTCCATTCCCAGCACTTCGGTAATGTGTGTAATACGCCGCGAACCATCTCTAAAGCGGCTTTGCTGTATGATTAAATCGATGGCCGAAGAAATTTGTTCCCGGATGGCGCGCACCGGCAGATCCATCCCGGCCATCAGCACCATGGTTTCCAGGCGGGAAAGCATGTCTCGAGGCGAATTGGCATGGCCGGTGGTGAGAGACCCGTCATGGCCAGTGTTCATTGCCTGCAGCATATCCAGTGCCTCGCCGCTGCGTACCTCTCCCACTATTATCCGATCTGGCCTCATGCGAAGAGCATTCCGCACCAGGTCTCGAATTGATATGGCTCCTTTGCCCTCGATGTTCGGCGGACGGCTCTCCAGTGCAACCACATGAGGCTGGCGCAGCTGCAGCTCCGCTGCATCTTCTATGGTGACTATCCTTTCCGAAGGTGGGATGAATGAAGACAGCACGTTTAGCGTGGTGGTTTTGCCGCTGCCGGTGCCGCCGGATACGACGATATTGAGTCTCGCCTTGACGCAGGCTTCGAGAAAGGCCGCCATTTGGGGTGTCAGTGTGCCGAAATTAATCAGGTCTTCCACAGTAAAAGGGTCCCTTGAAAATTTTCGAATAGTAATGACAGGACCGTTTAAAGAGAGAGGAGGTATAATGGCATTTACCCGGGAACCATCCGGCAGTCGGGCATCCACCATGGGCATGCTTTCGTCTATGCGCCTTCCGAGAGGTGACACTATCCTGTCGATGATATTCATGACATGCTCGTTGTCCCTAAAAAAGACGTCCGTAAGTTCCAGTATACCGTTTCTTTCCACATAAACCTGGTTGGGGCCGTTGACCATTATTTCGCTGACTTCGGGGTCGTTAAGGAGAGAGGTTATCGGTCCGTAACCCATTATTTCGTCGACCATTTCTCCGGCTATCCGGAGCCTTTCTGGCCGTGGAATGCGGTTTTCGCCGTCGGAAGTCAAATAACGCTCCACCAGTTCCTCTATGCGTTTTGCCATGAATCTGTTGTCCCCTTCTTCGGATTCTTTAACGTCCTTGAGCTCGTCGACCAACTTTTTGTGCAGGCCGGCCTTCAACGAGGCATAAGGGTCCCGGACAAAATGACTTTGAGTTTTTCGTTCCTCCCGGTTTACATCCTCCGTCGCCTTTTTGCTTTCAAGCCTCTTCAATAACGACATCTTCAGTCACTCCCCAATCAGTGTTCGGATTTCAGCGGTCAGATTAAGTCGGATTTGCCGAAAAGGCAAATCTAAAAACTGAACATTCTTGTCACAAAAGACTTTTTGGCAACCGTTTCCCGGCCCTCATCCACCTTGGCCAGGTCCAGCAGGCCGATCATGTCTTTCACTGCGGCCGACACTTTAGCAAAAGGCTGTCCCATAACAAAAGGCACCCCTTTGTTGATGGCACTCTGCACCGTTTTACCGTCGTCGGGCACCGCAGCCGTTATGGCAGTATTCAACGTCTTTTCCAGTTCCTTGACCTTCAGTCCTTCGTTGCTTTGCTGGTTCAGAATAATCCTCACTTTAGACTCGCAGTTCAGCGTTTTCATGATATCAATAGTAGTTTTGACGTGTTTCAGGGTGGTCAGGTCCTGGTTCAAAACAAGCGCTATCCTATCACACGCTTCCAGCACCTCAAGATTGATATCGCTATAAAGCGGTGCGGTATCCGCAATGACATAATCGAAATTCTCCCTTAATATTTTCAAGAGCTGTTCCACATGCGGCGGGTGTATCAATTCCGCCTGCTCCGGAGAAAGCGGCGCCGGGAGTAATCTTGCTCCCGACAGGTGCGGAATAAGAAACACGTCCACCAGTTGAAAATCCATTACATCCTGTTCCTGTACCAAATCGGCTATGGTGTTTCTGGCATTGATGTTGAGCATAACTGCGGCGTCGCCCGCAGTAAGGTCCAGATCCAGCAGAGCCACTTTTTTCCCGGTCTCCTGCGCCAGAGCTACGGCCAGGTTGCAGGCCAGGGTCGTCTTGCCCACACCCCCCTTGGTGCAGAAAAATGCGATTATTTTGCCGCGCTTTTGCTTGAAGCCCTGCGAGGCATTAGAGGGCGTTTGCGGCACAAGGTTCAAGTTGCGCCGTTTCTGAGATTCGTTGACCCGGCGGATGGCGTTTGCCAGTTCATTGGCAGAGAAGGGCTTTACCAGATATTCCCTGGCTCCGGCAGCCATGGCCTTGCGAAGGTATTCCTGCTCCCCCTGTATGGAAATTATAATGATGGCGCACTGGGGCAAATTCACGGAAATCTGCTCCGTAGCGCCGATGCCGTCCAGGCGGGGCATATTTATATCCATCAATATAACGTCGGGTTTCAGTTCCTCAGCCATGGAAACTGCTTCATGGCCGTCGCCGGCCTCGCCCACCACCTCTATGTCGTCCTCAAAATAAAGCAGGCGTTTTATGTCTTCACGCGTGGTAGCTATGTCGTCCGCTATTAAAACCCTGATGGGTGCCATACAAAAACCTCCCCGCTATCGCATTAAATGTTCCGGTATGCTCGTGCGAAGCTGTACGATATCTGAATCGTCCGGCGAGCGCAGCGCCAGTTGAATGCTTCCCTGCTGGATGGCCAGGGCTATCTGTTGAGCTTGTTCCGGTTCCACCATAACGGTGATGGTCTGGGGCTCCTGTTTCGATGCTCCTTCTGTCGCAAGATTCCCATTGACGGCCAGAACCGGCACATTTTGAATTATGGTGGATGTGGCTGGAGTTTTTTGTTCACCCGGCGCGTTGAAAGTGACCAGCACGTCCACACGATCTCCCGCATTGATGAGCCCGTGCATGGCGGTTATGTTGTTGACCGGAATAGAAACAGCCCGCCTGCCCTTTTCCACTTTCGCCGAAAGACCCGCAGCGGCATCGGTTCTCGCCACCAGTTTGTTGCTAAGGATCACCTCTCCCGGATAAATATCGCCGCGCGCCATTTTGCCCGTCGCATCTTTGACGTCCACCACCGTACCCGGCAGTACGTATTCCACGGGCATTTCTTTGAATTCCAGCATATCGCCGCTTATGACCGTCCTGGCCGCAATTTTCTGTTTCGCCGTAGCCACCCGGGTGAAATTCCCGGATGTCCTGTAGGTTCTTTTTAAATCTTCCATATAATTGTATGCGCCAAAAGCAGCCGCAAGGCCAAAAATAATCGCCAGTAAAAAGATGAGTTTATTTTTCATAGTTCAATTCTCCTCGCCATTATCATTCCATCAGCTTTGCCGCATGCAGTCCGTAGTCGGTTCCGTTCGGGTCTATGGTATAACGCAATCCTTCCGGCGGAACCATTTGCAAAAAGTATCCTTTAACATTACTTTTATTTCCTGAACCTTCCACTCCTTTCAACAGGAAGGCTGCAAACCCGACTATCTTGACTTTGTCCCTGCCGCTCAAGTCGGTGGGGTTGAAAATCGGCACTATCATAACTCTTGGGCAATCGGGGTGATAAGAATCAATGCTGCAACCAGGTGTATGCGGGCACCGGCTCAAACGGTAATTTACTCCTTCTTCGGTAGGGCCCGACATGTTTCCCGGTTCCGTAAGCACCCAGTCTCCCACACTGACAGTGCCGCCGTAACCGTATTTCAAATTGTTTTCATAGCTGGATGCTCCCCTCAATTCCAGGGCCAGGGCGCCGTAATTGCCCGGACCGTATGCATCGTGGGAACCGGATTTTAAGGTGTATTCCTGCCCGTATACCAGCGGCTGGTCGGGAATACCGAAGGGAACCACTCCGGTTATGCTTTTCACACTGCCGAATACGGCGGATGCCCTTGTCGAAACATTACCGCTATTTATACCAAAAACCCGGGCAAAGGTGAAATCTACACGGCGGGACGCTTCCACGGTCACCTTTGTGCCCCCGGCATCAAAGTTTATAATAGCCTCCTCCGGAGCAACACCGTTATACCCCAGGTATTCCAGGGCCTTTTGCCTGGCCGCCTCAGTGGATGGAAGTTCCCGGGCGGCGGCCAGGGCGGCGGCGTCGCATGCGTTCTGTAAACGATTTTTTTCCAGCACAAGGGCACCCACATCGGTCACCAGAGCGGCAAAACCCAGGAGTACGGTCATCACGGCTGCGGCCAGCACCAGCACTGTCCCTCTTTCGTCCCGCCTAATTGTTTTGAAAAAGCTCTTTAGCCTCTTCATCATTCTATCCTCATTGTAGCCCGAGATTTTAGCGTAACAGGATTAGGCAGCAGGCTGTCAAAAAGCGGAGTCACCAGTTCCACGTCGTAAGCTACTTCTATGGTGAACGGCACGCCCGGTGTCCGGGCGGTCTCATTCGGCTCCAATCTTGTTATATGCAAATTGGTGTCCGCCTCAGGCAGGGGAGCGGAATCCCGAACCCTGGATATAATTTCCGCATCGGTCTTGCCGACTGCTCCGGCCCTGGCCCCTTCCCTTGCCGCATGAGTTATAACGATGTATGAATAAAAAATGCGCCCGAACTCCAGAACGCCGAACAGTATCAGGACAATGACCGGCAGAATCAGGGCAAGTTCCACCATGGACTGACCCTTCCGGCTCTTTAAATGCCTACAAACCTCAATCACGAAAAATCACCTCACCACATATGCCAGAGCGGTGCCCGCAGCAATGGCCACGGCGTAAGGAAAGGTCTGAACCGAACCTTCGTAAATGGAGTCCAGCAAATCGACTTGAGGAATAACGCCAAATGCGGAAAATAGGGTAAGGATTGCGGCTCTGAACCGTACTGGAAATTCTCCGCTTTTTACCATAACTATCACGGAGATAACGCCTCCGACGATGGCCGTAAAAATAAACGCTGTCCAGACGAAGCCGGGGCCTTTAAAGGCTCCCACGACTCCCAGAAGCTTGACGTCCCCCGCTCCCATCCCGCCCAGGATGAAGGGTATCAAAAGAAGCGCCACACCCAGCATCATGCCTTTTATTCCGGTAATCCCTCCGATCGCGCCGCCCGATAAAAAATTGCTCGCAAGACCTATGGCCGCCGCGGGGAAAAGCACGACGTTATATATCTTTTTAGATTTTATGTCTGTGTAAACGCAAATTGCCATTAACAAAATAAGGAAACAATCCGCAATCGCCATAAAACCAGCTCTTTCCAATAGAGTTTTGTTGTTAAAGCGGCCCTACTGAAAAGTAGGGCCAACAATATAACAACGATAAATGCCTCTTTTTAAATCTTATTGACTTATGGAGTGGAGGGAGTTGTGCCGTTTAAACCGTTTGTCACATCATTAAATTTAGAATTGATACCCTGCCCCAGAGCCTTCAGCGCCACGATCACCACTACGGCCACCAGTGCCAGAATAAGCCCGTATTCGGCCATGCCCTGTCCTTCTTCTCCGGTCCATAATTTTTTGAAATGTTTTAACATTTTTCCGACCTCCTTTTTACTTTTAATTCTCAACCCTTATTTGATTTTAATCATAGCAGTTTAAACAAATCCGCACATGATTCAAAAGTCGAAAAATTTTACTGTAAGGGCCTATAACCTGAGCGGGACGTAAGTCCCAAAAAAACGGGTCTTCAACCTGCTGCCAGATGACATCCCGGGGCTGCGGCACCGGACTTTTGCAGCAGGCAAATTACGGCTAATGCCGGGCACGGGGGACACAAAAAATTCACCCCGGACAATTTAGCCCGGGGTTTTATCATTATCCGATCAATTCTCTACTTTAGCATTTCCTCTTTGAGTTTTTCCGGATCTATCATGATTCTTGCCACCTTTGTTTCCATGGCGGCTCTTGCCACTCTTGATGCCACATGGGCGGCCACCCTTTTGTCGAAGGCTCCGGGGATGCAGTAATCCGGAGAAAGTTCTTCATCGGTGATAAGAGAAGCTATGGCATGAGCGGCCGCGAGCTTCATCTCTTCATTGATATCTTTTGCCCTCACTTCCAGGGCACCCCTGAAGATACCCGGGAAAGCCAGCACGTTGTTTATCTGGTTCGGGAAATCGGAACGCCCTGTACCCACCACAGCCGCGCCGCCTTCTTTTGCCTCTTCGGGGAAGATTTCGGGCACGGGATTGGCCATGGCAAAAATGATAGGATCGGGCGCCATTGCCTTCACCATGTCCTTTGTCACCGTACCCGGAGCCGAAACGCCGATGAATATGTCTGCCCCCTTCATGGCATCGGCAAGGCTACCTCTTATCCCGTTCTTATTTGTTATTTGGGAAAGTTCTTCCTTGCTGAAATCAAGGCCTCCCCGGCCCTTGTAAATGGCGCCTTTCCTGTCACACACTATCACATCTTTTGCCCCGGCTTTCAGGAGCAGTTTTGTTATGGCAACTCCTGCTGCCCCGGCACCGCTGACAGCCACCTTTACATCTTTTATGTCCTTTTTTACTATTTTCAGTGCATTGATTACGCCTGCCAGCACCACCACCGCAGTTCCGTGCTGGTCATCGTGGAATACGGGAATATCCAGTTCCTGCTTTAATCGGCTTTCGATTTCAAAACACCGGGGTGCAGAGATATCTTCCAGGTTAATGCCTCCAAAGGTTAGAGAAATCAGTTTTACAGTATTTACTATTTCATCCACATCCTGGGTGCCGAGACAGATGGGAAATGCGTCCACACCTCCGAAGTTTTTAAAGAGCAGCGCCTTGCCCTCCATGACGGGCATGCCGGCCATGGCTCCGATGTTGCCGAGGCCCAGCACCGCCGAACCGTCGGTCACCACGGCCACCATGCGGCCCTTGCAGGTATATTTATACACCGCATCCGGTTCCTCTTTTATCTCCTTGCAGGGCTCTGCCACACCCGGTGTATAGGCAAGACTTAAGTCTTTTGAATCTTTTAAAGATACCTTGCTTTTAATCTCAATTTTGCCCCGGTTTTCAGCATGAAGTCTTAAAGCTTCCTCCGTGAGATTCATCGATTTTCCTCACTTTCTTTTAACTGCCGTACTTCTCCTTAAACAGCGGCTTTATTCCACCGTTTTCCAAAATACTGAGCACAAAGTCCGAAAGTCCTTCTCCTTGATACGTTTCACCGGTATTCTGGTTTTTAATCTGGCCGGTGGACAGGTCTATCTCCAGTATTTCTCCCTCCTTTACATTGTCATGTATCTTTTTGCAGGTTATCACGGGTAAGCCCAGGTTTATGGCGTTTCTAAAAAAGATCCTGGCAAAGGATTCGGCCACCACTGCGCTCACTCCCGCTTCCTTCAGCGTAATTGCCGCATGTTCCCGGGAAGAACCGCAGCCGAAGTTTTTCCCGGCTACTATTATATCACCTTTTTTTACTTCTGTGGCAAATCCGGGCCGGGCGCCTTCCATGCAATGGGAGGCAATGTCTGCCTTGGCAGTGAGTTCCAGATACCTTCCCGGATAAATCTGGTCCGTATCTATATTGTCTCCAAAGATGTAAGCCTTGCCGGAAATTTTAAGCTGCATCGGTTAGACCTCCTCTATATATTCTACGGGATTTACTATTTTTCCTGCAAGAGCACAAGCTGCCGCCGTAGCAGGTGATGCAAGATAAATATCCCCTCCGGTGCTGCCCATTCGCCCGGGGAAATTTCTGTTGGTGGCGGTCACGCAAACTTCTCCTGAAGCTATCACTCCCTGATGGGCTCCCAGGCATGGACCGCAACCAGGTGCGCTGAAGGTGGCTCCAGCATTTATAAGGGCTTCTACATAACCCCGCCTCATGGCTTCAAGATACACATCCCGGGATGCGGGTATAATTACAAGTCTCGTCCTGTCATTTATCTTCTTGCCCTTCAGGATCTTATAGGCCCACTCTATATCCTCAACTCTTCCCCCGGTGCAGGAACCTATAAAAACCTGATCTACTCTGGTGCCCTTTACGGCTTCCACGGGGACCACGTTGTCCACGCTGTGGGGGATGGCTATCTGGGGTGAGAGATCTGATACATCAAGATTGTACGTTTCGCTGTATTCATAATCGAGATCAGTCTCGGGAATTTCCAATTTTTCCACATCGACACCCCGGGATTTCAAGTATTTCAGGGTTGTCTCATCGGGCTTTATATATGATGTCTTGGCTCCCATCTCCACCGACATGTTGCAGAGCACCATACGGCCTGGAATGTCCATATTCTTTACCGTATCTCCGGTAAATTCGATAGCCTTGTATACCGCAGCTTCGGTGCCCAGCTTGCCCAGTATGTGCAGTATGACATCTTTTGGCAGGACACCGGGCTTCAGTTTGCCATTTATCTCTATCTTTATAACCTCGGGCACCCGGAACCAGAGCTCCCCTGACATAAGTATGCAGGCAAGATCCGTGGCTCCCACTCCGGTGCCGAAGGCTCCGAAGGCTCCGTGGGTTGTAGTGTGGGAATCGGTGGCCACCAGCAGCATTCCCGGGAAAACTAACCCTGCCTCGGGCATGACCTGATGGCATACCCCGGCATTTATATCAAACAAATGCTTTATGCCATGCTCCCATACAAATTCCCTCATGACTTTATGATTGGCGGCGGATTTTATAGTAGGTGCGGGCGCATAGTGGTCAAATACGAATGCCACCTTTTCAGGAGCCCATACTTTTTTCCCGCCCATCTCATAAAAAGATTCTATTACATGCAAATACAAATCATTTACTTCTGCAAGATCCACCTGGCAGGTTACAATCTCGCCTGCTTTTACCTTATCCTTTGCCGCATGTTTTGCTAAAATTTTCTCCAGTGCGTGCATACAAATCTCCTCTCTTTTCAACCTGTATTGAGTTTTATTCCACATAGGGAAGAGTTGAATTTGCATAGGGCATTACAAGCACCTTTGCCTTTTCACCGTATTCCTTTAAGGATTTATCCAGGGCTTGTTGGACCGACTTTGCGGGGATAAAAAATATATCCCTCACCAGATTCTCATCAAGGCCTGAAACCAGATAAACTTTTGCCCTTTCCAGGACCATGCATATGACTGCTGCCTTATGGGCTCCCAGCTTGAATTCCTGCTGTATCCATTCGACACAATCGTGGGGAGTCTTCGCTCGCAGCATCCAGTCCTCAAAGGTGGCTTCCCCAAGGCCCTCCCTGCATTCGGCAAGAAGAATAATGCTGCCTCCATCCCTTACCGCGAAGCTTGCATTTTCTAGACCCTTCTGAGCCTGGTACAGGTTTATATCCTTCGGGAATCCACCACAGGAGGCAATTACCACGTCTACCTTTTCTTCGATATTTCTCTTGTACATCTTATCGATATACTTTGCCCCCTCGCGGTGTGCCTTTACGGGGTCCCCTGCCACTACTTTCACTATCTCCTTGTGGCTGTTCAACACAGCGTTTACAATGAATTTAACTCCTGCGATGCGCCCCGCTTCTTCTATATCTTCACGCATGGGATTCCCGTCGGCTTTTCCGGGCATGGTACCGGGCCTTATCATCATCACATGGTTGGTCTCGATGGTCTTCTTGCTGCACACTCCCGGCAGGAGGGCTTTATCTCCTCCGCTGTAACCGGCTTTATAGTGAAATTCCAGGTTGCCGGTGGCAATAAGCAGGTCGGCCTCGGCTACAGGCCTGAAAACTTCTACCGGGGTGCCTCGCTTCGTGGTGCCCAGGTATACGCAATCATTTATGTCATGGTCTATACACCTTACCTTGCTATAAACATCTTCGCCCACAAGTTTTTTCTTTTCTTCTTCTGTATGTTTCCTATGATAACCCAATCCAAATACTACTTTAATATCACTGTATCTGACACCTGCCTTGTTTAATTCTTCAACTATTGGCGGGACCAGGATATGTGAAGGTGAAGGTCTTGAAATGTCGCTAGCAAGGATTACTACTCTTTTTTTCCCCTTCGCTAATTCTTTTAATGAAGGGCTGTTTACAGGATTATTAATAGCATTTCTTACTTCACTGAACGGTTCTTTTACTCCTGGCAAGTCTTGAGGATTTAATATTGCATATAGATTCTTATCGTTTATATCAACACTTATATATGATGACTTATATTTCAGCTGAACAGTAGACAACATTAATCGCTCCTCCGATTTTTATACCATATGACCACGTTTATAATTTGAGGGCAGGAAACCTTAACAAATATATATAATTTATTATTGCAATTCTTAATTTTGGATTAAATATATTAATAAAGTTAAATGCAAGATAATATTTGCTCAATACTTAGACAAACATTATCTTGCATTATTATCAATGTTTAATGTCTATATTTTTTACTGCTCTTGATCTATTTAATTAGCCCAATCTCGGTAAATACTTCTTTATATTTGTCTTGAGTTTCAAGCCACATCTTTTTAAACTCTTCCGGTGTGCTGTATTTAGGTGTTAAACCTAAATCAACAATAGCCTGTTTTACTTCTGGGTCATTAACCGTTTTCTCAAAGGCTTCCACTAGTTTCTGTTTTACTTCTTCAGGCATATTTTTAGGAGCGCCAAATCCTTGCCATAATATCTCTGAAAAATCATAACCTAGCTCTTTAAAAGTCGGCACATCTTTGTAAACCGGGTCATCAATTCTTTCTTCACCTGTTTCAGCTAAAGCTGTAACCTGTTTTGATTCCATGAATTGTTTAAAGTCTACAGGACTCAACATTGCTGCTTGGATATGGCCACCCAAAAGTGCTGCAACAGCATTTGAGCCGCCATCGAAGGTTACATCTTCTATTTCTATTCCTGTTGTTTTCTCAAACAGGGCAGTAGCCATATGTGTGGAACCACCTACACTTGTATGGCCGATTTTAATTTTACCGGGATTTGCTTTTGCATACTTTATAAATTCGTCAAGGGTCTTCCACTCTGAATCACTTTTTACAGCTAAAATCTGAGGTGAAATAGCAGCCAAAGCAATAGGTTCTAACTCTTGAGCATAATTAGTGGGTGATTTCTTGAAAACCGAGCTGGTAATCATACCAGTGTTAACGGAGCCTATAGTATAACCATCAGGCTTTGAATTCATTAGTTCATTTGCACCAATGGTTGTAGATCCTCCGGGTTTATTCTGTACTATAACTGGTTGACCTAGATATTTCTCAAGTCCTTTTGCTACAGTTCGGCCAAGCAAGTCTGTGCTTCCGCCGGGGCTGTTGGGAATTATCATAGTTATAGGTCTTTCAGGATATTTGATTTCATTTTTGTCTTGGCCCTGGGGCTCTGTTGAATTAGAATTTCCGCCACAACCCGTAAGAGCCATCGCCAGAACTAGCATTAATACAGTTAGACTAACAAACGCTTTCTTTTTCATAAATTAAATTACCCTCCTAATTTTTGTATTTTATTATTTAAATATTATTTTATTTAAATATTATTTTAAAAGTCTCTGCTGAAAATGTCCTAGCACCTCCACTCATCCTGCTGCTCTTATCGGAGGCCATGAGTCGGAAGTCGTGAATAGAAAGAATTTGCTATTCGCGAATTTTGTGTTATTCTAAACTTAAGAGCGGCAACGGCTTCGCTAAACGGTACTTAAGGACATCTCCGGCAGCGGACTTAGGTTTTATACTAGATACAAAAGCTTAGACAACTGCGGCTTTTCGTGCCTTCATTGCTCTATATATTGACCTTAATATACTAAACAATAATACTGCAAGACCTATTTTAAGCATTGTGCCCGCTAGTGGGCGAGATAACAGTGTCATAAAGCTGCCATTTGATATAATCATGCCCTGTACCAGGCCTTTCTCTATAGTAGAGCCCAGGAACATTCCTATGACCAATGGCGCTAAATCAAACTTTGCCTGTTTCAGTATAAAGCCCAATACACCGAAAAGCAAAAGTAAACCTAAATCAAAAAGACTGTTGTTTATGGCATACGCGCCTGTAAAAGTTATTACCATTACAATGGGTAACAGTATATTTATCGGTATTTTCAGCAAAGACGCGAATACACCTACTAAAGGCAGGTTAATGATGAGCAATAATACATTGCCAATATAAAGGCTGGCTATTATTGCCCAAAATAGATCCGGATTGGTGCTCATCAACATAGGTCCCGGGGCTACGCCATGAATCATGAAACCTGCCAGTAAAAGTGCACCGCTGGAGTTAAAAGGTAGCCCCAGAGATAAAAGCGGCACCATCTGGGCAGCATTTGCAGCATTGTTGGCCGATTCAGGTCCAGCTACACCTTCAATAGCACCATGGCCCCATTCCTCGGGATGCTTGCTCAATCGTTTTTCCACTGCATAAGAAACGAATGTAGATATGGTCATTCCGGGCCCCGGCATAAGACCTATCAAAAATCCAAGGATACCGCCCCGAAACATTGCTGGCAGTGAGCGTTTAAGTTCTTCACGGTTTGGATAAAGATCCCTAAACTTAAACTTCATCATTTCTCCCTGTTCCTCAGGTTTGCAAATAGAAGCCAATATCTCACCGACACCATAAAGGCCCATGGTAAAGATTATAAATTCGATACCGTCTTCAAGATTTATAATCCCCATGGTAAATCTGCTCACACCAGTCATGGGGTCAAACCCTATGGTTCCCACCATTAACCCTATCATGACCATAAGTGCGGATTTTAAAGGTGATTTACCTGAGATGTTAAATAATAGAACCAAACCCAATATTGCAATGGCAAAATATTCAGGGGGGCCAAAGGCCAGAGCCGCTTTTGCAAGCATGGGAGCAAAAAACGTTAAGCCAACGGTGCCCATGGTGCCTGCAATAAACGAACCTATGGCTGCTACAGCCAAAGCTGCTCCTGCTCTCCCTTTCTTTGCCATTTCGTATCCTTCGATACATGTCACTACCGAAGCCCCTTCTCCGGGAATATTAACCAGGATTGAAGTAGTGGAACCGCCATACATTGCGCCATAATATACGCCACAGAACATGATCATTGCTGTGGCCGGCGATAATCCATAACTTGCCGGCAGAAGCAAGGCGAGAGCCCCTGTTATTCCTAAGCCTGGCAAAACACCTGTTAATGTCCCTATCAGCACACCAATGATTGAAGCGATAAAATTTGTAGGGGTCATAACGGCCGCCATACCGCTTAGTAAAGAGCTTACTGTAGACAATCATCTCACCTCCTTTTAAGGTAACAATACCCCCAGCATTTTTTCAAAAACGATGTAAAAGCCAAGAGATGTCCCCGCCGAGACAATAACAGGCAAGACCCATCCCTGGACTTCCGTGACTTTTAAGAGATACACCATTACGACAAACGTTGCTATCAGGAAACCTGTGTAATCCAACATAAATACATAGACAATACAACCGGCTACAAATTTGACAAGCTTTATAATATCCATTTTAGGTGCTGTATCGTCGTCTTTTTTGTTGGCCTTTTTATTATCTTTTTTCAACATTACCGAAATAAAATTTATGATCGAAAGAACCACTGCCATAGCGCCCACAATGGTTGGCATGAATCCTACCCCAGGTTGACTAGCCGAACCAAAAGAAAGCCCTTTGGCCATATACAGGTATGCTATGCTAATAATTACAAGAGCCCCTGAAACAGCCTTTTCTAACATGCCTTCACCTCCTACCAAACTTGCATGATGCCAACTTTCTCCGGTTGAATTCCAGTAAATATTAAGTGCTATATTATTCTGCCTTCAACAATCCAGCTCTCCAAATACTTTTTAGTACCATCTATCAGTTGATTGAATAGTGCCTTTGCATCATCTCTTTTTAGCCTCAATACCGAAGGGTCATTATAAAATGTTTCGAACAGTTTCTGTTTGTTTTTGCTGAAATATGCTTCGATTAAATTCTGTTGATTTACCGAATGCTGCATCAAAATGGCTTTGACGTTCGTATTTATTTTTCCAGAATATACGGGTCTTACGCTATCATTGGAAAATACCGCATTGGTTTCTACAACGGTTCCTAAAGGCAAGTCTGGCAGCTGTCCATAATTGGGAAGATTGACATTTGTTACAAGGACATGTTCCCCCAATATGGCTCGGATCTGGTCAACCCCTTCTTCTCCCGATAACTCTAGTTCAGCCTTTTCTTTCCCTTCTATCTGCATCAAAGTTTTTTGTATCTTTGCCTTTTCTTCCTCTTTCCTGTATGAAACCGGCGTAATATTAAATCCCCATTTTGTAATTTCATCGGGTGAGTTGAGATAAGATGATGGCATAAATTCCGCAAGATGCCTGTCCCCTGCTGCGGCCATTACCCCAAATCTCCTGAACAAATCGAATTTAACTTTTTCCCTGCAGCTGAAGTATTTTGTTCTCACAGCATTGTTCCTATCTTTTTCTAATACATAACCGTTTTCCCAGTTCTGCTCTACAAATTTTGCAAACAGCGGCATAAGATCTGTGGTCTTATATTTAGCCTCTGTGACCCATGTAAAATGGTTTAGTCCCTGCACATTTATTTTTATGGCTCTTCTATCGATTTGATCCTGATCGTTCGTCATCAGTTTATACATTTCCTTGAGCAATATTTGCGCTTTAAACACTTCATGGCAGCATCCAAAAGCTTTAATCTCAGGAAATTCTTTATAAAGAGTCGCCACACATATTGCCATCGGATTTGTGTAGTTGATTACCCATGCATTGGGGCAGTTTTCGCGTATTTTTCTGGCAAATTCTCTGTACGCAGGTATCACTCTAAGAGCCCTGCTGAAGCCCCCGGGGCCAACGGTATCTCCCACCGACTGATAAATACCGTACTTCTCGGGTAGATGGACGTCTACCTCCATTTCATCAAAAGTTCCTGGGAGTATGGATATTACAACAAAATCCGCACCGGTCAGTGCTTCGTCCAGGTTTTCGTAGACTTCACATGTCCAGTTGCTCTTTATAAGGTCCTGATTATCTTTTATCAATACTTCAAAGTATCTTTTATTCCTTAAAGCAGCCTCTTTATCAATGTCATAAAGTCTGAGAACCCCTGAAACATCTTGCTGGCACAGTATATCTCCCATGAGCTTTTTAGCCCATGCTTTAGACCCCCCTCCAATATAACAAATTGTAGCATTAGACATTGTACCACCCTCCATTGCAATATCCTGCTGTATTGTTAGTTTAAGGAAAACTTTTAAATGTACAGAATATCTTTCTGCATTTCCCTTATGTTATTCTAGCAAATATTATGCCAGGTTCCCCGAAAATGTTTTTTTCCTGACAATAGCGAAAAAAAACACTCTGCCGGAACAGGCAAAGTGTTTCACGCGATGTTTCATTGAAACAATATGATGTTTCAGGGAACACCGGAACAGTTCAGCGGGCATTTTCCTGCCTTTTCAATATCCTCCACAGAGTGGTCCTTCCTATCCCCAGTTGTCTTGCGGTCTTTGATTTATTAAAATTATTTTCCTTCAAAATACGATATATTTCCGTTTCATTCAGTTCCACCACACCGGTTGAGGGCATTTCCACGACAATACCATTATTTTGGCATGTTTCGAATAAGTTGTCCTCTTTCATACCGAGTAAAAACAGTATTTTTTCGGCAGTAATATATGCACAATCAAAAGCAGCCAGCAGCCTTTCAGTAAAGTTTTCCAGTTCCCGGACATTGCCCGGCCAATCATAACTTTTTATTGCATCATATCCCTTTTTATCTATAACGGGCCGCTCCCTGTGGAATTTCATACAGAACAAATCCACAAAATGCTCGAAAAGGAGAATTACATCCCCTTTCCTTTCCCTCAAAGGTGGTATTTTTAGGTTTAACACATTCAACCTGTAATATAAATCGGACCTGAATTCTCCTTTTTTAACCATATCGTAAAGGTCTTTATTGCTGGCGGCAATAATGCGCACATCCACAGGAATTATTCTGTCATCGCCGAGCCGCATGATGGCTTTTTCCTGTATGGCCCTCAAAAGTTTTGCCTGAATGGAAGGAGGTATTTCCGATATTTCGTCCAGAAATATGGTGCCTCTGTGAGCCATTTCTAAAAGCCCGGTTTTACCGCCTTTCGATGCTCCGGTAAAGGCACCTTCCACGTATCCGAAAAGTTCGCTTTCCATCAAATTTTCCGAAAGGGCTGCACAATTTACCGCCACAAACGGACCCTTCGCTCTCCTGCTCATATTGTGGATGCTCTGGGCAAACATTTCTTTGCCTGTACCGGTCTCACCAAAGATGAGCACCGTAGAATCAAAAGATGCGTATCTTTCGGCAATCTGTTTGCAATCTTTTATGGCTTTGCTTTCGCCTATGATATGATCGAAACAAAAGCGCGCCACATGGCCCTTTTTAACATAGGCACTTCTTATATATTTCTCCTTCTTGCTGATTTCGCTGATTTCTTCCAGTGTCACGATGTAGCCGATATTGGAGGAAACAATATCCACGCGCTTTATATCCACCATTATTTTATTCTCATTAAACTCTTTAAGAAAGCTTTTATTGCCTTCCTTTAACTCGGGCAAAATATTTTCAATATCTTTACCCATAACATGCTCCCTGGGCATCTTGATGATATCCAGAGCAGGAGAATTTACCATCTTTATTCTGCCGTTCATATCCGTTGTAAGGATTCCCAGAGGAGTATTTTCCATGACGGTCTCTATCAGTTCCGATTGTTTTAATACATCACTTCTGTATCTCAATATGCTCTGTGCCTGTCTAATAGAGCGAAAAATGGAATCCTTCCCCGATGAAATGAGCACGCTGTGAAGACCCATCTGTGCGGATACTTTGTTGGCAATACCGCCCCCTACTATAATTTCGCAGCCCTCGTCCACTGCTCTTCTGACGGCATCTATGGCCTGTTCTTCCCTTTCAATAAAAAATACCTTCATATCCACACCAAAAAGTTTGGCAAGATCCCTTCCCTCATAAAGCATATTGTTGAATATCACAAGAGCTATATGCGGACTTACCTTTTTGGCCTCCATTATCGCCTCGGCTATATCGTAGCTGCTTATCTCAATTTCCACCAGCGGTATATCCGGAAATTCCCGCCGCAGGTAATTTAAAGTTCCGCCGCGGCTTATCAGAACTTCCGCTCCATCATTTATCAGATCTTTTGCCACGTCTACCGCATTGCTTAAAAGGCCGATTCTAACTTCTATGTCCTTTTTTATATCCTTAAGCTCTTCTTTTACTCTTAAGGTTTCAAAATAAAGCTTCCTGTAAGGTGTTATTATTCCAATTCTCGCCATGATCGCACCTCTATAATCAAGTTCTCACCGTTCAGGTTCCTCAACATCAGGGCAGGTCTAACATCGCCATCGCAAACGGTCTTTACACGCACAACAAGTGAGAAGAAGATTCTACTATGAAAAGCGGCAAGCTCGATGAAGAACTTAGCAGGAAAACCTCTGCAAACGAGTTTCGGCGAAGATTTGTACGACAGGATATTTGAAAATCAGTAAAATAAAATGTCTTTCAGTTATTCAAAAACTAATAAAACAAAGATTAAATGCTTCATTCCGTTGAATGAGTGTATTTTATTATATCCACATCCTGAAGGACTACCATTAGTCCTTCTTTTATTATGTCATTGAGCTTGTTCAATAGAGAATCAATTCTTTCAGGCATATCTATAACCTCCAGCACCACCGGCAAGTCTTCGGACAATCGGAGAATCTGGGTGCTGTGGATGCGGCTGTTAGCGCCGAAACCTTCGATGCCCCGATAGACCGTGACTCCCGCCATGCCCTCCTTCTTGATGAGTTTAACTATAGCATGAAACAGGGGCTCTCCATGCCATTTGTCCGATTCTCCAATGAAAATCTTTAGCATTTTGCCTTTGCCCTGCATTTTCACAAAAACTCCCCCTAAACTATCATTCTGGCAACAATAAGACCAAACCATACGGCCAGGAGCCCGAGGAAAAGATTTAAAAATATATTAGTCCCTGCCAGGAATAAATTTTCTTCCCGTAAAAATTGAAAGGTTTCGAAAGAGAATGTAGAAAATGTCGTTAAGGCGCCCATGACACCTGTAGTTAAGAAAAGTCTCATATTAACATCTATGTTGCCCATCTCGGCTCCGAATATTATAACAAAACTCATGATAAAACATCCTACTGTGTTTACTATAAGTGTTCCGTAGGGGAAATCTGTTCCAATCAATTCTGCCGCCCAGCCGGAAATGAGATATCGTAGGATGCCTCCTATAAAGCTTCCTATTCCTACTACGATTATTCTAGAAATCAACAATGTTCACCACCAAATAAGTTTAATCCAGTGTCACGTTAACCACCTGTCATTATAAAATTATGCAAAGGTCCGTAATAAACTTACTCTCGATTAAATTATCTTATTACTTGACCGCTTTGTCAACGTTATGTCAACAAGTAGTGCTTTTTTTCAGTCCCGATCGACCCTCTGATACTTTTAATCTCCGGTAGAAACGCTTCAGTACTTTTGTAAAGGTAATGCCAAATAAAAGATACAGGATTGCATTGCCGGCGGCATGCAGGCTGTCGAACCAGAAGCTTGCAAGGCATACCGTTATAAAGGACTTCAAGCTGAGTGGTTTTATAAAAGCAGACCAGTACCAGAAATTCATGATCCACCCAAAAAAATACCCCCACAAAAGGCAAAAAACGGTCATGCCTGCTTTGCCAATGTTAGGGAAAACCTTTTTTAAGACACCGGCTGAGGCTCCCGCAAGGCCCCATGATAGCATCTGCCAGAAAGTCCACGGTCCCTGGCCCATGAAAAAATTTGACACCAGGGCGGATGCGGCTCCCACCATAAATCCGTTCCTTGAACCCATTACAAAACCCGAAACTATCACAACGAAGGTGGTGGCCTGAATGTTGGGCAGGGCGGCGAAGACCACCCTGCCCATGGCTGCCACTGCAGACATTACGGCAATGATCGCCAATTCTTTAGAAGATGTCATGCCGAATTCAAAGCTCAGCCACATAATGCCAAGCAAAAAAATTGCAATGGCGGTGGATGCCATATCACCCCGAACCCCTTTCCGTAAAAGCCTGACGATTTTGCGTAAGCACAGGGCCCAGCCTTTTTATAGCATCTTCCACCGTAAGGATATTTCTGGCAAAACCCTTGCACATGCGGGCCATCTGCGTAGAATAATATATGGAATTTCCGAGGACATGTTCTGCAGGTCCGTCGCTGGCAATCTTTCCGTCATGCAGTATTATCACTCTTTTTGCGTGTTCTGCGGCAAATTCCACATCATGGGTCACCATGACAATGCTCAACTTTTTTCCATCAAGCTCTGCAAGACATGTCCCAAGGGCAGCCTTGAGGCCGTAGTCCATTCCTCGTGTAGGCTCATCAAGAAGGACAAGTACCGGTTCTATCACCAGAACAGAAGCCAGCGCCACCCTCTGTCTTTCCCCGCTGCTCAGATCCCTTGGGTTTTTGTTTTTATGCTGCTTCAAATCCAGCTTGTCCAGAATTCTATCTATTCTTCCTCCGTCGGGAATACCGAAATTTTTCAGCGTAAAGCAAAGCTCCTGTTCCACGGTGTCCTGAAAAAGATAGTCGTTTGGGTTCTGTGAAAGGTATGCCACCTTTCCGCATCTGTAAACTTCCCTTTTTTTACCGCATTCATTCCCACAAAACAGCACCCTTCCCCTGTCCGGAACCAAAAGGCCTGACATTATTTTTAGTAGGGTGGACTTGCCGGCGCCGTTGGCGCCCAGGATAGCCAAAAATTCTCCCGGAAAAATCTCCAGATTTATCTCCTGCAGCACATTTTCCTTATCTTTGTAGGAAAACCAGACATTTTTTAATTCCAGGATCGCACCGGCATTCCTGTCAAAATCTGGCCGCATCAGCGATGCAGGATCTGGACAGCAGCCGTTATCTATTTGTTTTGACTTGCTAAAATCCGTCGACTGGATCGGTTCCGCATCGCTATCCTGCTGGGGAATATTTTCCTTCAGAATTCTTCGCCCTTCTTTTACGGTAATCGGAATACGGGAAAAACCCATTTCTGTAAAAAAACGTGTCACCGGAGGTATAAAATGTATGCCGCAGGCAATGCTTTTTGCGGCAACGTCCCGGGGTGTTCCTTCGATCGTCAATTCCCCGTCTTTCATTATCGCAACCCTGTCGGCCATGTGAAAGCATCTTTCCAGCCTCTGCTCTACGAGAACTATAGTCTTCCCCATTTCTTCATTGAGGCGCTTTATTAAATTCAAAAGTTCTTCCGCACTGGCCGGATCCAGCTGGGATGTGGGTTCATCAAGAATTATCGCTTCCGGCTGCATGGCCAGAACCGATGCA
Source organism: Thermoanaerobacterales bacterium (assembly GCA_012840135.1). Classification (GTDB taxonomy): domain Bacteria; phylum Bacillota; class Thermosediminibacteria; order Thermosediminibacterales; family Tepidanaerobacteraceae; genus Biomaibacter. The sequence continues at coordinate 24,558 of DUMA01000015.1, read as the reverse complement.
AGAGCGATTTTTTGTTTCTGGCCTCCCGAAAGTTTATCTACAAACCTCCCTTTTGTCTCTTTAAGGTCAAGAAAATCCATGACCTCGGCCACCCGCCGGAACATTTCCTGCTGCGGAAGGCCAAGGTTTTCAAGGCCGAAAGCAATTTCCGCTTCCGCTTCGGTTTTTACGAGTTGTTTTTCCGGGTCCTGAAAAACCATGCCCACATGCCTGTAAAGCTTTCTCCGATCCATGCAGCGTATATTCCGACCCCTGAAAAGGACCTCCCCCCTGAATACTCCTCCGTAAAAATCCGGCACAAGTCCTGCCAGAGCCCGGGCAAGGGTTGACTTGCCGGAGCCCGACCCACCGGTCACCAGTACAAATTCCCCTTCTTCAACCGAAATATTTATCCCTTTCAACGCCGGTTTTTCGCTTTCCGGATAATAATAATGCAGATCTCTCACCTGAAATAGCGGCAACGGCGCCACCCCCAGCTCATAAATACAGGAATCAAAAGCATCATATGCAAAAACAACAGCAGAAGTATGTCCTCCCGGGAAATTAAGTGCCCCAGATATGGATAGAAAACCATGGTACCGTATCCTTTCACGGCACCGAATATGCCGGCAAAAAGAGCTGCGATACCTGCTGCAGTGCAGATAAAATCTCTGGGTTTGAAGGGAATCCGAATGTAGCACGTCCGTCTTCCGCTGCCGAAAGCCCTGGCCTGCATGGCTTCAGCTATTTCCATAGAATCTTCCAGGGAAGACAGGAGAAGTATGTATATCAGATTCATATATTTATCCAGTACCTCTTTAAAAGTACCTTTTTCAAAATCCACTCCCCTGACTGCCTGTATTTCTCTTATATTCTCGAGGCGCCTCAACATCGCCGGGAACATCCTGGTGGCTAAAGACAGCACAAGAGTTGATTTAAAGGCAAACCTCTCCAGCATATTAAGCGTTTTATCCGGATGCAACATTATATTGTAAAGGCAGAAAACACTCATCACATCCAGAAGTCTCAAGCTCATCACAGCACCGTAAAAAATTGCCTCCATTGATATATCTATTTCTCCGAAGGCAGGCAGGCGTGGGCCCCGCAATAGCACGGTGGCTCCGGCTTTTGACACCAGCGGATTTATTATCATGACCGGGATCGTCATCAGCAAACCGGCTTTTAAAAAAAACTCCCAGGACTTCAAACCTTGCAGTTCCCTTATCAAAAATCCCGTGCAGAGAAAAAGTCCCGCAAGATAAAGCGGGTTTGTAAATATCAGTGAAAGCACCATCAATACACATATAAAGACCATAGCTGCAGTCGGATGAAGTTTCTGTAAAAACAAATCTTTTTCGCGGTAGAACAGTTCTTCCATCATATTCTCTCCGCCTTACGGGGTTTTTTCAAGCTCATCCCATTCGGGAGGCGCCTTGTCCAGGCCCTCGCTGTACCACCACAGCACCCTGTCGCCCGCCGTAAGTTTCATATCGCCCGCTGCGGTCATCGGAACCAGGTCATTTACTTTATACATCCAGCCCTTCATTCCTTCATTGGACTCGCCGGCAATACTTTCCACAAATCCGGCGAATCTGGAGCTTATCCTGTATTCTACGCCTGAAGCGTCCAGGGCGCCCAGTGCCGTGGCGCCCCATTTGTTGTCATCTTTTATAATCACTTTGCCGGGTCCGAATATTATTTTCCCGCTGGCACCCACTATAGCCAGGCTAACCTCCGTGCCTTTTTCCGGTTCCGCCGCACCGTCATTCGGGGAAGTGCCATCTTTTCTTTCGTTCTTCTCATAAACCGTGGCGGTATTTTTATTGTCATCCTCATTTTTATCCGCCATTTCTCGAGAGCCTGGCCGGGCATTTTTTTGAGTGTCGTTTTTGTCCGGGGAATCCTTCGGGGAATCGGAATTTGTTTCGTCCACGCCTTTATCAAAACCAATTCCCCCCGATGGAGGACAAACCTGGGCGTTATCCTTTTCCCGGGAAATATTTGTTTGACTTTGCTCCTGAGCCGAACCGCCGAAGGCAGAAATTTGCCCGGAGCCTTTTTTTACATGGTTTCCCATGGGATTGTCCAGGCTTCCCGCCACCTGCATTGCCTTCTGTTCCAAAAGGCTTGATTTCTGGCTTCTGTCGGAAGTTATACCCGATAATGCCAGGGGACCGATTAAACCCAGCAGTATCGCAACAAAAATCAGTATATAAACTGTTTTCTTCATTTCATATCAAGCATCCTGTAAATGAGCACCGCACATTCGGCACGGTTTACCGCATTTTTGGGCCTGAAGGTACCGTCTTCATATCCTTTCAAAAGGCCCTTTTCTACGGCTGCGAATACTGCAGATTTACTCCATGACGATATATTGTCCTTATCTTTAAAATCACCGGATTGTTCTTGCCCGGATAGCTTCAGAGCCCTTGAAAGAATAACAGAAATTTCCTCACGGGTTATAGTATCATTCGGGCGGAAGGTGCCATCTTTGTACCCACTGATAAGACCTGCCGCCGAAGCGGCAAGCACCGCATCAAAATACCATGCACCTTTCTCAACATCGACAAATGAGGTCTCCTGCTGAGGCTTTGCAAGGCCCATAGCTTTCTGCAGCATTGTCACAAACTCCGCCCTGGTCACCGGCCTTCCTGGTTCAAATCGGGCACCGTCAACGCCGCTCAATATGCCTGCTCCGGCCAGGGTTTCAATATAGTCTTTCGCCCAGGCGAAGGATTCGCCGATATCTGTAAAAGATTTCTTCTCGTCTTTTATCATTACCGCATATTTGGAAAAATGTTTTACCCGTGCGATTACAAGGCTTTTGCTCAAATCCAGCACAGCGGGAACAGCCGCCCACCGCTCGGTTTTTTCGTCGTAGCATGCAAGGCTTGCATTCTCCGGCTTTACTATGGGAGGTAGGATTACCTTCAAAGTTATTGTCACAGGAGTTTTAAAAATGGTGCCGTCCGGAGCAAAATCATATATCCCGGATGCCAGCCCGAACCCCTGAGGCATCTTCTTTAAACTTTCGTCTGCATCCTTATTGGCCGGCTCATTATCAACTTCTTGAATGGATATTTTTGTATCTTTGCTCAGGGCATCTGCCGGTATAACCAATCCCACTTCATGTCCCGCATCCATCAGCACCGCCCCATTGCCGGCCGTAACGTTATCTTCAATGTCCACTCTGTTGCCGTCGAGTTTTAACTTCTGAGCTTTTAAATCATTAATATCTATATAACTTCTCTCTCCCTGGACAACCACTGCTGCACTTTTTAAATCCTCCAGCGGCTTTTTGTCGTCCTGTTTTAACCCCAGTGCTTTCTCTATATTTCCTAAGGCGGTAAGCGCTTCTTCAGAGGCCTGCAGCATCTCCGGCAATTTTTTGTTCTGCTCCTTCAGATCCGAAGAAACAGCAGCGGTCTCCACCGTCGCCGTGCTGAGGCTGGACAGGCTGCTCCACGTTGGACCGTTCGAACTATAATCCGTGCTGTACCACCATATCACCCTGTCGCCTTCACTGAGAGTCTTCTCCGAAGCCTTGACGGTCGGTATGCTGTTGTTTACCTTGTACATCCAGCCGTTCATGCCGCTGTTTGCCTGACCTTCTATGCTTTTCACAAAGCCGTCGTCGTCCACATAATCAAGCCCCGTGGCATCCAGCGCCCCGAGAGCCGTCAAGCCCCATTTGTCATCAGATGACAGGGTTACCGAATCGGGTGCAAACAAAAGGTCATTGTTTTTGCCCACCACTGCAATATATACTTCGATTTTTTTCTGGACTGTACCCGGCACGGTGCTTCCTCCGGAGCCGGAATCGGACTCACCTTCTAGCAACAGGAATGCGCTGAGGGCTTCCGCAGCATCCAGAGTGTTTTTCATTGACCCGAAACTTCCGTCCGGATTCAGAGCGTTTTTCAGCATGTAGTCTACGGGTGTATTCCCATCGCTGCTCTTCCAGCTTTTCGGGTCCATATCCAGTTTTTCAAGTGTTACGATAGTCTCCGCGGTATCCACCACGGGGTCGTCCGGGTAGGGCGTTGTAGTGTACACGCTGCCATCAGGCTGGAGCTGCGCTTTCATGTATGCAAGGCCGCTGTTTATCGCAGCCTGTATCTGTGCATCGCCTGATGCTCCGGGAAGATAAGACAGGGCCCTTATGGCCTGAGCTGTGGACATGAAGTCCGGATAAAAAGTAACTTCCCATGTCTCTCCCCAGGCTCCAGCGGTACCCTGGGCTTTGCTCTGCTTCGACAGGATGTATTTTTTGGCGTCATCGGCACTTATTTCGCCTATCTTCCCCGCCTCTCCCAGGGCGATATACGCCCACATGTCGCTGTAGACGCTGTTTTCAAAACCATTGGCGGAATGCCGGGCCTTCAAAATGTTTGCCAGCTTCTCCATCCTGTCGGTATCCTGCCATTGGCTCAGAGCCATCAGCGTCTGGGCGATGGTCTTTGTATTGTATACAGCATTATTTACAGTTATATTATCTGCAGTCGATAAAACCTCCTGTTGAAGGGAAATTCCATCGCGTGTCCATTTTTCCGAAGACAGGTCTTCTCCGGCTAATTCCAGAACATAGGCGGTATAACCGTCTATCTTCTCTCCGGCTTTGTACTTTTCATTAATAAACTGTATAGCTCTATCTGCCAGTTCTTTTGCAGTATACGTGCTTTCCGCCGCCAGAGCAAAGGACTTCCACTGAGGAAAAAATTGATATGTAATAGTGCTGATGCAGATAAAGGTTATAAGTATTATTGAAATTATGCGGTTTTTTCCTTTAAAAGACATATTTTCCCCATCCTTTCATCAATTTAAAATTACGTCTGTCATGTCAAGTAATTTCCCAAATTCCATGATTCCCCGTTAGCGCCCTTGCCATAGAATTAAATAAAAACGGCCTCATCCCCCCTTCCCTCATTTTTTTCAGGATGGGCAAGAATAAGGCCATTTTCTGGCAGATCATTTTTTTAAAATTAAAAAAACCCCACTCTCCACAAAAAGCAGGGTAGACCGCTTCCCCATCCTGCGTAGGGAGCATCATAGCTCTTACAGGCCAAGGTATCCTGGCTGAGGTTCACGGTTCCCCCACGCCTTCCCGGTTTCCCAGTGGCATCATGTGGGGTCACTCCCCTTCACAGTGGCGCGACCGCGCCGGAATTTCACCGGCTTCCCTTTTTGCCTGCAGAAATATTTAATTCAAGAACAAGTTCCTTGTTTAATAATAATTGAAATATCATCATATGTCAAGAACCTGAAAATACCTGACTATAGCGGCTATCAATAACTGAAGGCCGAAAGGCAAAGCGACGGAAATCGGACTTTTAAAATAATTGAAGTAGAACCTTTGCAAACGAGTTTCAGCGAAGATTTGTTCAAAAAACTTTCTTTACAGAATCGAATGTGATAAGCATCAACGGCAACAGCAATTCAAATACCAGACTGTACAGCGGCCATATTTTTGATGCGAATTCGGTTTGCTCAATTACATTTTCATATACAAGAATAGATAGCGCAGTCATTATGATGCCGGAAGGGACGACTATCGGCCTGTAGTCTTTCAGGGCGAAGAGCTGGGCGCACCCTTTTACAAATGCATAAAAACACACCGATATTTTTATGACGCCGGAAAGAATCCAGATGACAATCGTAATCGCGTCTGTGCGCTCAAAAATCTGCGCCAGTTCTATGCACCGTATCATGGAATGGGTGGAGTACATGAGATTTTTTGCATTTGAACCGAAGACCGCCACAGTCTCCGCCGTTATTACGGCCATAATTAGAGCCGCCGCGAGAATCGCCCCAACCATGATTTTTTTTGTGTCCCGGGGGACGCTCATACAGGGAAATATCATCAAAAAGAGAACACTTTCACCGAAGGGAAAGGTCAGGGGTATCAAAGAGGTTTTCAACACCCGGGAAAATCCGCTTTCAAAAAGCGGCAGAAGGTTTGCCGCATCGAAATCATGGATTGTAAATGAAAAAATAATTATAACCGCCATAGAGCTCAATATTACGGGTACCAGCATAAGATTGAAGTGGCACAGAACCTCTATGCCCCTATAAACCGCCATAACGGCAATAAGCATGACAACGGCATTAAACACGATTAAAGGCGTGGAGGGCATCAGAGAAATCACCATAAAGTCGCCGAAATTCCTTAATACAAGGGCTCCTAGATGAAGGGCAAACCACACAAATATTATACCTAAAATCTTCCCCGGAATTTTCCCCATTATTTCCTGGGCAAACTGAATAATTGTCCGCCCGGAAAAACGGATACACAATGCCGTATAAAGCATCGACAATAGACTGCCGGCGCCGGTTGCAATTAATATCGCAGCCCATCCGTCTTTTCCTGCCTTTCCGGTGACTGTCGAAGGTATCATGATAAAAGCACTTGCCAGAAGAAAATTTAATACTAGAAAAAATATTTGTTCCGAATTTACTCTTCCTTCTTCTTTCACCTGCATCCAATCCTTTGAAAAATCATTAAATTATTTTATAAGATCCGATAACGGCTTAAATATTGCTTCTATAGCTTTAGTCGGATTTGGTATCTTTACGCCCAGCACCTGGGGAATGCTCAATCCCATCCCTATTACAAGAAAAATAAAAAATACCGCCAATTCTCTCCACATCTTGTTTTTCACCATTCCCGGCACTTCCATCAATATAACACCCGCAAACAACAGCAAAAGCAACAATATCACAGCACACCCTCCTTCCACACATTATTGATTATGGTTTAGGAGCTAAACCCGCTGCCGGGCTATCTCCGGCAGGCAAGTGATTTTCTACACCATAATCATTATAAATTACTTCTCAGTCCCCGGCCTTCTTGTAAGAAGACCTATTTCTCTAATATGAGCTTCCACCTGGATGTCCACTTTTGCCTGTCTGAATATATCGTCCCAGCTGTCCTTTATATTCCTCCATTCACTTTTGAATCTTCTGTGATAAACCTGTCCAAATCCGAACACATCGACTCCATAGATATTTCGTGCCCTGTACAGGGCCAATTCCACCCTTTTTCTTATTTCATAAGCCATCTTCTCTTCCAGGGCGTTCATCCTTTCAGGTGTTGCCAGATTTTCCCTGCCCTGCTGTTCAATCATGTCGCCTTCAACCCTTATCTTTACCGTAAAATAAGGAGCATCATTTATATGCCCAGCATATATCTTAGTGCTACCGCGCTTTATCTTTATGGAAACCATTTTATTCGGCTCTTCAGGAGTCGGAACGGTTATCACTCCTTCTACCGGTTCGCCTTTCAGCCATAAAAGACCCCTCGTCTCGTCGGCCTCCAGCCAGCCCACAAGCCTGTCTTCCCTGAACAAAGCCGTGCCTGAAATTTCCACGCGCCTTTTATTTTCTGCGCCGCTGTGCTGAGATTCGCCCGTCACATGATTTTCATTAATTACTCTGACCCCCGTTACAGCCGGTTGAATTCCATCCTCCGCAAGCATTTCGGTAAAATCCATCAATTTTACCGAATAACCGGTCTTCATCCTTGTAAGAAGCCCCACAGCCTGGGAAGATGTTTTTTCAAGTATTGAACTTGTTTTTAAAAAGTCCTCCGCCGTTCCTTTCGCCACCATCACCCACATGGTCTCCCGCGGTTCCCTGTCCCGCTCAAAAAAATCCGTAATCATTCGAACTCCCTTTTTGGCCATATTTTCGCCTATTATCAAAGCGACACAGTGCCCCCAGTATATCTCCCGGGGTATTTTCATGGCAAGGTGCCGCTCCGCTTCTTCTATTGTCGCCCCGTCAGCGGAAACTTCCATACTTGCCGCCTCTTTCTGGCCACCTTTGCCTTCTTCTCCCGTAGCGAAGGCCGTCGGCACCGCCACCTGAACGGTCAGCCTAATGTGGCCTTCTTTATTCAAATCTATTCCCGTGCCAAGGACGATGGCCACCTCGTTTAACTCCTTCCGGCTCCAGCAGCCTGACAGAATGGTCGCTATTATTATCATCCAAATTATTGGTGCAATCTTTTTTTTCAAGCGCTATGCCTCCGATTTTTAATCTGCGATACCAGCCAGAGCAGAAGCGGAATACCCGTTTCGAAAATAATTATAGAATAGAAAGGCCAGGTATTCATTAGAAAATCAAGCTGATTCACTATTCCTTCATGGATCAGGACCGATAGAGCAACTATGATAATTCCAACCGGAAAAACAATGGGCCGGTAGTCGGAGAGCCCGAACATCCAGGAAACCCCTATAACAGCCGCGAAGTAAAAAATCCCAATCTTTATAAAGCCTCCGATCACCCACGACATAAAAATGATGTAATCGAGCCTTTCGATAAAACTTGCCAGCGATATCATGCGGACCTGGTTAAAGACCGGATACATCATGGCCGACCCCACCTCGGGTCCAAAAATCATGAGCACGCCTACAATGCCTATAAAAAAATGCAACCCTACTAATAATATTGACATATCTGTTATTCGCACAACGCTGCGGCAGTTTTTCAGAACAGGCGAAAAGGCGGAAAACACGACCACTTCTCCCATCCAGCTCAGGGGCACCAATGTCCCCTTTAATATGTCAGTCATCGCCGTATCAAACATAGGCAGCAATCTGGTGAATTTTACATTCAGAAAAGAGATGGCAAACACCAGCACAAACACCCCCATTAAAACTGCAAATAACAAATTGAATCGTGCCAGAACTTCAAAACCGCTCTTTACGGCATATGCTGATATGATTGCGGACACCACAAGAAAGACCGTTATCGGGGTATCCGGCATAATGGCGGTGGAAAGAAACTCTCCGTATTCCCTGACAATTTCACTGCAGCTATGAATCAGCCACCATATAAAAAATATCCCCACAATTTTCCCAAAAAAGCGGCCCAAAATTTCTTCCGAAAACTCAAAGAAAGTCTTTCCGGGAAAATTCATGACAAGCGAGGATACAAGCCGCCCGAACATCAAGCCTACACCCGTCGCAAGAACTGCTGAAATCCACGCATCCCTTTTTGCAATACTTATCGTTATCGCCGGCAGGCTTAATAGGGCGGTGGGCAGAATCATATTGATTATCAGTAAAACCGCCTGTTTATCATCAATTATTTCTTTTTCCAGCATAAAAAGCCACCTTTTCTCATTATTTCCCGCTTTCCGGCGGCGTCGGTTTCAGACCGTATGCTTCCCTCTTTTTATTGTTTCCCAGGACAGATCGCGGATTTGTGAGCATCGCCCACCAGGGGGCCCTCAGGACCACATCTTTTAAGTCGGAATATGCCGTGGGGACCACCGGCGATAGATACGGCACTCCAAAGGAACGCAGGCCGCACAGGTGAATACATATAGCGGAAACGCCCGCGGTCAGTCCGAAAAGTCCCAGAGTTCCGGAAAGTATCATCAGAAAAAACCGGAGCAGACGAAAAGAAATGCTGGCGCTGTAATGAAACGTAAATGACGATATTCCAGTAAACGCCACCACTATAATTGTTGCCTCCGCCACAAAACCGGCCCTTACGGCAGAATCGCCCAGGACCAGGGCACCGACTATGCTTATGGCCTGGCCAATGGGCCTGGGCAGGCGTATACCGGCTTCGCGGAGCACTTCAAATACTAACTCCATCGAAAAGACTTCAAAAAATGCCGGATAAGGCACTCTTTCGCGCTGTGCGGCAACACTCAGCAGAAGCGCCGTAGGCAGCAGTTCGTGATGGTAACTGACTATGGCGATATAAAGCGAGGGAAGTATAAGTGAAGCAAAGGCTGCTAGATACCGAATGACCCTCACCGCAGAAGTGAAGATAAATCTTTCATAGTAATCCTCGGAAGCATGGAGAAACTCCACTAAAAGACTTGGTACAGTCAGCACAAACGGAGTCCCGTCGACAAAAATTGCTACCCGCCCCTCCAAAAGCATTGCCGCCACACGATCCGGCTTTTCGGTATGATTGATTGTGGGGAAAGGGCTCCACGGTTCATCTTCTATCAATTCTTCTATGTAACCCGTCTCCAGGATGGCGTCAATTTTTATTCTTTCGAGCCTTTTTTTTACTTCTTTTACTACCTGATCATTTGCCACTCCATCTATATAAGCTATTGCAACGTCGGTGGCCGATAACCGCCCAATTCGAAAAGACTCTATTTTTAGCTTCGGGCTTTTTATTTTCCTCCGCAGGAGCGAAGTATTGACACGAATAGATTCCACAAAAGACTCCCTGGGCCCCCGCACTGTCGGTTCGGCCTCCGGATCGGTTATGGGACGCGACTCCCAGCCCCTGGCCCCGTTGATTATGGCGGTATCGTGGCCGTCCACCAGCAAAACGGTGTCTCCCGACAGGATCGCATGGACCACTTCGCCCACTTTATTCGTTTCCTTAATCTGGTGTATGCACAGGCCCCGCTCTTTAATGAATTCCAGAGCCTGTGCTTTGGTAATCACACGGCCCGGCACGGCCATCGGCACCTCCAGGGCCAGGGCGCGCATTATCTGGTCACTGACCTGCCCTTTGTCCGCCAGGCCGTCGGTATATATAAGCGCTAATTTAATCTGTTCATTTTGGGCAAAAACAAACTCACGGTAAATTACATCACTGCATTTGTCTAATATGATTTTTATCAGCTTTATGTTATTTTCCAAGTCTTTTTTTAAGACCTGGTTTTCTAATAACTCCATCGAACTTACCCCGCCTGTTGATTGGGTCAAACCGTCTTCTCGCTTGTTGTTTCTACTCTTTGTCGATTTTTTAAATATATTAAAAATGCGAAAACCATACAAATTATCACCAGCTTTAATTTTTAATGCGTCGCTTTTTTAATATTTTTTCCCAATAAAAAACCAGGTATACCTGTTGATTTCTCAACAATTTACCCGGTTTTTCTTTAACCATATAATCCAGGAGACCAAGAATCATCTCATTTATCCTGCCGTTGGTGTCTCCTTATCATTTTACTTGCAAAAATTACTTACAATACACCCATCAGCTTTAACATCTTGACTGCAGGGCCTCCGCCTTTTTCACAACGTACCATTCTGTTATCCCTGTGAGCGGCAAGTACAAGCTGCAGCAGCGCAAGATTCATCTTATACTTTTCACCAAACTCAAGCTTTATTTCATCGACGTGCAATAATGTTTCTTTTAAATGCTTTTCTTCACATTCAAGTTTTTCTCCTATCAAGATGTCAACAGGTGGATCAATGCTTAATAATTATGATATCACAATAAATTTATTTTTTAAATATTATGAATGATTTGTATCCCTCTCCATTTTGTCTCATTTGCTACCCATGATTTTATGAAATTCGGGGTATCTTGGCGTTTCCGGCTCTATTCCACGGGATTTCGCAAGTCTGTAAGCGATGACCTGGAACGGCACGATGCTTATAAGCGGCGATACAAGCTCGTCGCATGGCGGAATGGGTATGATATGCTCTTGCGTTATATCTGCAGCATTCCCGTCACCTGCAGCGATCACCAGAAAATTTTTGGTTATGTTTTTTGCAAAATCCATAAGTTTGTTTAGTTCCGGGCTGCCACCAGGTTTTGCGTCTATGAATATCATAAAGCTGTTTTCGTCCAAAGTATTGTATGGTCCATGGATATACTCTTCGACATCGTATGCCAGTACGGGCTTTCTGAAAGTTTCAAGGATCTTCAGGCTCCCTTCCAGCGCCGTCCCGTAACCGGGCCCATATCCTATAACACATATGCTTTTTGCGTTTTTCCATTCCATATTTTTATCGATCCACTGCCGGCTTTTTTGTATCACATCGTCTATGTTTTCTATCATTCGCCATATCTGCTCCAGATAATTGCAATACTCTTTCTCACCTATAAAACCTGCCTTTTTGCCCAAACATAGAGCCATTAATTGAAGAGTCAACATCGTGCTTGTATACCCCTTGGTCTTGGGCCCGGCCTGCTCCTCCCCGCACATTACCTCGATTACATGATCTGACGCTGCGGCTAGCGGGCTATCCTTATCTGCAGTCACGGCAGCAGTTTCAATACCCATAATTCTTGCTTTCTTCACACATTCCAAAGTGCCCGTACTTCTTCCGCTCTGCGATACGGCTATCATTAAAGCGGCTTTCGACTCGACTTCATTCAATAGACCGCTGTAATTTCTTAGCATATACGGGTATTCCACAAAAATTTCCTTTTTCAATAAGGATTCATACATATGTCTCACGGCAATGCCCGCATTGAACGAGGTGCCGGAACCCGTGAATATTATGCGGCTTGTTTTGTTCAGATCTATATTCCCGACACTTCTTTGAACGATTCCGGCTTTATCTTCCAAAATACTCTTTAATACCGGCTTCTGAGCCATTATGTTGTCCCACATATCACCAGCCACGACATAAAACCTCCAGGCTATGATTTTTACAATTATACATTCATTATGCAAAATGTATCACAAACAGACAATGGAAATACTGCATCGCATTTTCGGGAGAGGATCAAGCATCGTTCTTAAAAAACTGCGGAAGGTATTTCTTATTTGCTTCGAGAAGTTCCTCCAATAAAGGTTTCGCAATGTCGTAATCCCTCACCAGGGGATGGGCCATCAGGGCAAACAGAGCCAGGTCTTTATCGCCCTTAACGGCCGCCTCCACGGCGAGCTGTTCATAGTTTTTCACCGCGCATATGAGCCCCCACACGGCAGGCGGCACTTCCCCGATCGCCAAAGGCTTTATGCCGGATCTGTTGATTAAACACCCGGTTTCTATGACTGCGTCGTCGGGCAGTATTTTCAAAGCGCCTTTATTCGGCACGTTTACAACCATCCATTTGTCTTCGTCATTGTGGATGGCCCTCATCACGCCCAGGGCCACTTCGGAGTAACCCCCTCCTCCCCTCTTTTCCAGTGCTTCCGGCTTGGTATGCCGCTGCGGATCGGAATAAGCCTCGAAAATCTCTTTTTCCAGCATCAAAACTTGTTCTCCCCTGGTATGCCGCGACTGCTGAAAATCCTTTAATTTTCTCGATGTGTGGAAATAATACTGCATATAAGAGCTGGGCATGAGTTTCAGCTTTCTGACAAGCTCTGCATCCACCGTTTCCACAGCGCCCGCCGCCCTGTCGAATTCCTCCTGAGTTAAAGGTCTTCCGTCCACCGTGAAATTAAAAGCAAAATTCATGTGGTTCAAGCCGATATAATCGTACCTCACCTTTTCGGGGTCCACCCCCAGCGCTTTTGCCACTCTGAGCCTTGGCCTCATGCCTCCTGCGCAGAGGCCCGCTATTTTTGCCCCTGTATATTTGCTCACCGCTTCGGCAACGAGGCCGGTGGGATTCGTATAATTGATGATCCACGCATCGGAACTGTAATTTTCCACATCTCTTGCAATGTCCAGCATTACCGGTATGGTGCGGAGCGCTTTCATGAAGCCTCCGGCGCCCGTTGTCTCCTGCCCTATCACGCCGTACTTCAAAGGTATTTTTTCATCGAGCACCCTTGCCGCATTGCCGCCCACGCGGATCTGGGCGTTGATAAATTCCGCGCCTAAGATGGCTTCCCTTCTATCGGTTGTGGCCTTGAATACAACTTTAAGTCCGAGATGCTCCGCAAAGCGCCTGCAGAACCCAAGCATTATCTCCAGGCGTCTTTCGTCTACATCCATCAGGGCTATCTCCCGGACCGGCAGTTCATCCTTGAAGCGGGCAAGGCCCTCTATCAGTTCGGGTGTATACGGGCTTCCGGCGCCGATAATCGCTATCTTTAAATCGGTCATTTCCCTTTCCTCCCATAAATTCATCGGATTTTTCCAGAAAAAATGTCGGCCCATTTCAAATATTCTCCCGTATTCTCTTGTACAGATCTATTACTTCTTTGATGATATCCCTGCTTGTGATGGCATTCATGAGATGGTCTTCCGCATGGACAAGCAGGAGAGTGGTATTTATGCCGTCGCCCCCCGCTTCTCGGGCTATCAAATCATTCTGTATATCATGGGCTTTGATTATCTCATCCCCCGCTTCATTGATCAGAGTTTCGGCCTTTATAAAATCTCCCTTTTTCGCTTCGCTCAATGCCTCGTAGGCCTTCGCCCTGGCGTTGCCGGCATAGATGATTATATTGAACACGATCTGCTCATAATCCATGAAATCACCTAATCCTTCTCAGCCAATCTCAAAGCAAGTTCCAAAGTTTCGCCCCCATCCACCGTTCCGTAAACTTGAGGCGGAATGATGGCATATTTCTTTGAATGCGCTCTGCACAATTCCGATACGGCTTTTTCCTTGAACCTCGCCTGCGGGCCCAACAGTATCACATCGTATTTGCCGACGACCCTATCCAGATTTTCGATGGGCTCAGCCTTTATTTCAATATCATTAAGACCTCTTGCCTTGACTTCCTTCTTCATCTTTTCCACCAGCAGGCTTGTAGACATGCCGGCGATGCACGCAAGCAATACCTTCATCTTGAATCCCCTTTCAATATAAAATCATCCTCCGGGCGGAGAGCAAAATCATATCTCCGCCCGGAAAAAACCCCCATCAGTTATAATCGGCTTCCTTGAGGCGCTGGTTTTCCATCGTCCTGAAGAAGGGGTAATAAATGGCCATGGAAATAAAGATCTCAACAATCCCCCAAACGGCGGCCCTCCAATCCCCGCCGGTCACCAGATAGTGATTGATTACCGGAGGCATTGTCCATGGGACAGCCGCCACAGGCCTTCCGATGATATTCAGCGCCATGAGAATATATGTAAACAGCGGGAGTATGATGCTTGCCAGTATATACGGCACCATCATCAGAGGATTCAAAACAATGGGCACTCCGAAAACCACGGGTTCGTTTATTTCAAACAGGGCCGACGGCAGCGAAACCCGCCCCAGAGTCCTGAATCCTTTATCCCTGGATTTCAGCATAAACAATACGAGGCCCAATGTGGCGCCGCCTCCCCCGACAAAAACAAACACATCCAGAAAACCAGTCGCCGTGATGTATGGGATCGGCTGCCCGGCAACAAAGGCTTTGGCATTTTCCGCAAGAAACTGAAGGAATATGGGATCGATGACGGGCGAAAGCACGGCCCCGCCGTGTATCCCCACACACCACAGCAACGCCCTGATAAACTGGCAAAAGAGGATGCCCGGCAGAGTATTCAGCGCAAAAACCAGAGGTCTGAAAATCAAATTGATAAAGTCATTCAGATTAAAATTCAACACCACTCTGACAAACCAAAGCACCACTATAATAAAGGAAAGCGGCAACAGCCCCTGGAAAGAGGCGGCGATGGCCGGGGGAACGTTTTCCGGCATTTTTATAATAATGTTCCTTCTTACAAAGAATTTTTGCACTTCTATGCAGAATACGGAAACTATAATCGCGGTAAAAAGCCCCTTTGCCCCGAAATAACCGGTATCCAGGGTATAGTCTGGGGTCACTTGAAGGATAAAGAAGCTTACCAGCGACATGATGGCGCCCATTACCTCATCCTGGCCGTATTCCTTCGCCAGATTATATCCAATGCCTATCACTGCAATCACGGACAAGACGTCGAATGTCACGCTTACAGGCACCAGAAGCCGGGATTTGAAAGGTTCCACGATATTGCTCCAGCCCGGTATGGGCAAAAATGCAAGGATCAAAAAAATACTCCCCACGATGGTGAAAGGTATGGTAACCACAATGCCGTTGCGGATTCCCTTCATGTGCTTCTCTTCCCCGAACCTGGTAAGTGGCGGAACCAAATACTTGCTTACAAAATCGACAAAAGCCTCCACTTAAAGCAACCTCCTTAACATGAAAAATTAAACCGAACATGAAACCGAGAATATTTGACTCCAATGTTTTGTATTTCCTTGATTTTTGAGCCTGCCTATAGTATGATTAATGCGGACAGTGATTGAATTTTGATTTTAACCATCCTTATCTAATACAAGGAAAGTTATTTTGTACGTCTAAATTCGCTTTTTGTTTATTAATTCCACCCTTCTTTCTGTTATAGAATAAAATTGATTTTGGTGTAAAAAGTCATCTCGGTGGTAGTGACGGCCCTGGCACCTGATCGTTCGGTAAGCCGCTCTAGAGTCCGGCCCTACGCTTCGCAGGGTAAACCGGCAATTCGGCGTCCTGCCTCAGGTGCCGGCCGGCATGCATCCTTGCATGCCGCCCCTGCTCCGCTTGTTCCGGACTTAAGAGCGGCTAAACCTCACTATATGGTGCCTTTAGCCGTCACGTACCACCTTCAATGGGTTTTTACACTGGAATCAAAATTATTATAAAAAATATTAAATCACTAAAACCTCCTTTCAAATACATATTGTATGCTATTGGTTAACATAAAGCAAAGATTATAATTGCTTCCAATTTGTGTTTAGGTTTATTTAATTTGTTATTTCTGTTTATTTCGTAGTTTTTCTTGTATTTATATATCAAAATCAATTCGATAACTAATAGCTTGCGCAGGTGGCTATCATGAATGTTGGAGAACGTATAAAAAATTTAAGATTGAACAAAAAATTTAAAGCAACACAATTTGCTAAAAGTATAGGCATCTCGAGGGTTTATCTAAATGAGATAGAGCGTGGTATTAAAATTCCCACATTAGAGACCCTCAAGAAAATATGCGATGCGCTCGGAGTTACTTTGGCCGAATTTTTTTCGACCGGCGAAAACACCATAAGCCCTGAATACATGGAACTCATAGATAATGCCAAAGTTCTTACGCAAAAGCAATTGAAAATCCTCAACGAATTTTTAAAAGCTCTGAGAGAAGAAAACGATAATGTATGAAAATAAAAACACAGCAATTTTCTTGGAATATAAAAAAGACCTCATATTAAAATTAAAATGAGGCCGAAAAAGCAAAAAGCCGCTCTTTTCTTTCGCGGCTTGAGTCTTTTTGAAAATATTTTGCCTTCTTCTCTTGCACCGTTCATTCTGGTTATTTCATCGCGGATGGCTTTTCAAAAATAACTTTCCCAACTCTATCTATATGTCCTTTTAATTCTTTATGGCTGAGGTGGGTATAATCCACAATATCAAAAAAATACGGCAACGGCCCTTTTTCCTCCAACATGGCATGAAGAGCCGATACAGTATCAAAAGTGATATCTTCGCCATAAACAGCTATATCCACATCTGACCCGGGTTTGTAATTTCCCTTGGCCCTCGACCCAAATATAACAGCCTTTTCAATTTCATGAAATTTTTTTATGGCATCAACGATGTACTCTATTTCAAATTCCCTTAATCCAAATTTCATAACAAATCTCCCAGCTTAAAATAAAGCTCTTTAATGATTTTATAATACTTTTCCCTTATTAGCCTTTCGACTTCCATCGTTCTTTTTTCATCATAAGTGTGCGCCATTAGATTCCTTTTTTCCAATGCATCGATCCATGTTTGCCCATCTGCAATCAGTTGCATCTGAAAGGCTGTCTGTATTGCGCTTCTAGGGCTATTCACATCAAAGCCCTCTTGTTCCAGGTAATCTTTCATAGTTTTCCATGCCAATTCAAATGTATATTCAAAACATTGTATTAATCCCTGAACTTCAAATTTGTTTAATTCGTTTTTTTCTATAAATTCCGCGAGCTGCATTACAGCTTTTTTAAAATTTTCATATCTCTGTTTCCACCTAACATCCATGCTCATTTATATCAACCTCCCCTATTCATGCAATCTTTTATTCTCTTGATATCTATCACACATTCATAAGGTTTCTTCAGTGCAAGTCTTATCGAGACGTTGAATAAGGTTTTATTCCCTTGTCTTTATTTTACTATTTGTGCCGTTTGTATGCAATAAGTAAGATTGATATTAAAAAGCCGCGTTTTTCTGCGCGGCTGGGTTTATTTCATGCCAGAGGTCTTATTCAATAATTTCTAGCTTTGTTCCTACTTCAATTTTATTCATCAAATCCGGGGTGAGGTGTATGTAACCAGGCAATTCGGGAGTGGTATTCCCATTGAAATTTAATACTACATGACCTAGATCTTTAAGATTCTTATTAGCTACATCTCCTACGGCTGTAATTAAATGTAACCACAGTTTTGTATTTTATCATAAGTTTCTCCCTCTAAAATTTTATGGTTGTATCTTCTTCAATGCTCTTGTGGACTGCCTCGGCTATCTTCGTTGCTTCCAGGCCATCTTGCAGATCGGCTCTGAAGGGTTTATCGTATAATAAACATTCTACAAAATCCCAAATGGGCTCTATGCCGAAACCAAATGGTTTGCCATTATAATAATTGATAAAATATGAATTTGTCGTAACGGCTTTTTTGTTTGTATAAATTTGAAGTCCTCTATCCTGCGAATCTGATCTAATTATTCCATTTGTTCCTACTATTACCGTTTTGCCATCATTTGATTTTGGAAATTCCGACGGAAAGATCCAGGAGTTTTCTATTACCCATATGGAACCATTTTCAAAAACTAAAAAAGCCTGGACATTGTCATAAGTATCAATTCCCATATTCTTCAATACTACTTTTTGGCCTTTTGCGTATATTTCTTTAACCTAGCATCCCATATACCATCTTGCGATATCATAACAATGAATACCCAAAAAAAACGGGAACAAAGTCAGCCCCTACTTGAACATTTATAGCAAATAATGCCGGGAGTGCATACTGCGGCGGTATATGACCCAACCCAATTTCAGCTCCTATAAGCACTCCTATCACCTGGGCTATAGCTGCCCCAGGCCCCAAAAGTGGTGAAAGAAACGATATCCCGCATAAGAACGAAATTATCAATAATCCCCATAAAGAACCGGCTAAAGGGGAAAGTGTATTCGCCATTATTTTACCTATGCCACTCGATAAAATAACGGTTATTATAACACTTACAAAAGCCATGAAAGGAATCACTGATCTTAGAACAACGTCAACAGATTCTTTTCTAGATTCATATAGCATCGATATTAATTTTCCCATGATGCGGGCAAGACCTTCGATCAATTTAATAATTTTACCGCCAGCATCCAGGAAATATATGACACTGTTATCTTGGCCTATAAGGTAGCAGAAGAAATCAATATCCCTGTAATCGTGAATTATGACGGCTTTTTGCTCTCCCACTCCATGATGCCTTTACCGCCATGACAAAGCCAAGTTCTTCCTCCTCTCAACGGGAACCATGGCCGCTGAAATGGAATTGGCCGTTGATATCATGAGAAACAAGGGAATTCCTGCCGCCAGTCTCAGGCTTAGAGTCTTTAGACCCTTCCCGGCCGAAGAATTGTCCCGTTTGCTTCCAAGTGGAGCAAAGCTCCTGGTTTTCGACCGTAATTACGCCTTTGGTACCGGAGGCGCCGTACTCCTTTCTGAAGCCAAAGCCGCCCTCTTCGATCGCAAAGACGATATCAAAGTTACCGGTCAGGTAATGGGGCTCGGTGGCGAGGACTTCCCTGCCCATTATCTTGCCCAGAAAGCCTGCGAAATGATGGAGGTGTTGAAATGAGCGTCACAATAAAGGATTTACCCGATGTGGAATATGTATTTCCCGGTGCCGCCGCCTGTGCCGGCTGTCCTTCCACTATAGCTCTCCGCATTGTAGGCAAAGCGCTGGGTGAAAACGCTATAATGATAATGACTCCTTCATGTGCGGTAGCCAGTATCGGACCTCTGCCCAAATCCTGTTACACTATATCCGTCCTCAATATCTGCTTTGCCTCTGCCGGCGCTTCTGCGGCGGGTCTGACAATGGTCCTGGATGCTCTCTATGAAAAGGGCCGCTTAAAAGGTGAAAAGCCCACTGTATTTAATTGGGCCGGGGATGGCGGTACCTATGATATCGGTTTTCAAGACATTTCCGCCGCTGCCGAGAGGAATGATGATTTTATCCATGCTATCCCGGCTGGAAATTTCCCTCAAGCGACACCATTAAAATGAGCCGCCTTGCTGTCCAGACCGGAAGCTGGCTTTTATGGGAAGCGGAATTCGGAAAAGTTACCCTCAATAATCCTACTAGCCTTCTGGCCCAAGAAAAAATCAAGCCCATCCCAGTAGAAGAATATATAGGGAAGCAGGGCCGCTATGCACATCTCTTGAACAACCCCCAAAAATAGGAAATTTTAAATGCCATCGAAGCGGAAATCCACCGGGAGCTAAAGTTCATGTTGGGCCGGGCCGAGCTTTGATTGAATTGTTATATAAACAATTGAGCAAAAAAGGGGGAGTGAAAAACTCCCCTTAAAGTCTATCGAAATCCCTGCAATATGCAATTTACACCTTGAAGCGCTCCACCTGTTCCTCAAGCTGCTTAGCTACTTCCAGGATTTGCTGGGCATTACCGGCTATCTCCTGGGTGGATGCGGAAAGCTCTTCCGCAGAGGCCGATATCTCCTGTGCTGAAGCCGAAGTCTCCTCAGCCACTGAGCTTATGCTCTGGACCCGGTCCAGCACCGCGTCTTTTGCCTTTACTGTGCCGTCTACTTCACGATAGGTCGCTTCAATCATTGGCGTTATCGCTGTTACCGAATCGAGTATATTGTCAAAGGCCTTAACGGTGTGCTCTACATTCTCCAGCTGGCTGGTTACTTGCCCGGATACTTCTTCTGAGGTGGCCACCACTTCTTCGGTCTCTGAAGTTATGTTGTTCAGTAGTGCTCTTATCTTGTCTGAAGACATGCGGGATTGTTCTGCAAGTTTTCTTACTTCATCCGCCACCACCGCAAAGCCGCGACCCGCTTCCCCGGCACGCGCCGCTTCAATGGCAGCGTTTAAGGCCAGCAAATTCGTCTGGTCCGCTATCCCGTTAATAACATCAAGGATCTCTCCCACCTGGCTGACTGAACCTTTAAGCACATCGAGCCTTTCTACAACTACCTTGAATGCCTCACGAGCACCTTTAATAGATACGATGAGACTATCCAGCTCCTTCTTTCCGGTGTTGGCTAGTTTTGAAGTCTCCTCGCTGTTGGCCTTAACACGGCCAAGTTCGGTATAGACTTTTTCCAGACTTATCGTTATGTTCTTGACGAGGTCCAGTATCTCCTGCAAATGACCCGCTTGATCGGAAGCTCCCGAGGCTACTTGTTGGATGGCATTGGCCACTTCGCCGGAAGATGAGGCAATCTCTTCAGATGTCGCGCTTAGGGTTTCGGAATTACCGGACAGGGTTTTTGCATCTTCTCTAAGGCTCGAAAGCAGCGGTCTGAGGTTCGCCTGGAGCTTATCAATGGCATGGACCAGTTTGCCTATCTCGTCTTTACGGCGCAGGAACACTTCCGGCACCGGCCGCGTGAAGTCACCGCCGGCTATGAGCCCCAGGTGGTCGACGGCTAGCACAAGGGGTGCTGTAATGGTTTTGGCCATTATGAATGTAAGAACCAGAGCAACGAGGATTATCAGGCTGGATACGAGCAGCACGGACTGTCTAAGACCTGTAGCCCTCTCCAATACCTCGGCGCTGGGAGCAGTGACTGCTATGGCCCATCCAGCAGTCATAATGGGAGCATAAGCAATGATCCTCTTCTGACCCTGGAAAGTGTAGGTCGCTATTCCTTCTTCGCCATTTGCCATTTTAGAAATTACCCCGGCCAGAGGTGACAGTGACTGGTTGGATTTGGCCAGTTCTATGATGTTTTCCTGGCCTGTCACCCTTTCTGCGTCCTTATGGGCTATGGTCTTGCCCGTGCTGTCCACGGCGAAGGCATAGCCCGTGCGGGCGTAGGTAATGCTGCCCACTAACTCGCTGAACTTCGCCCCATCGACCGTGCCAGTCAACACACCAATTATCTCATTGGTTGCATAGTGGTAAATAGGGGTGGCATAAATGAACACGACCGAATTATCGACTTTGCTGACAATACTGGTGGAAACAAATGTCTTTCCTCCCAGGGCCGCCTTGAAGTAGTCCCTGTCGGCAATATTGGCCTTGCTACCGTCGTGGTAAATTATTTCACCGTTTTTGTCGGCAATGCCAAACCGCTTGAACCCCTGGCTCTCTGCTCTTTTTACTTCATCGCTCAGTGCCTTCATCTTTTCCTCCAGAGTGGCCTCGCGGTCTCCCTGAATACCCCGGATGACGTTCCTGTTGGCTAGGGATTCAACCGTATAAATGCGCATTTGATTGCGGCTGTCCTGAGTCGCAGCAACCTGCTTTGCCACTTTCAGCATAGCCTCTTTGGCTTCAGCCTCCAGGGCTCTCCCGGCTTGGTTTTCACTTACAAAAAACAACACCAGGCACCCTATCAGGACGATCAGCCCGAATAGTATGGTCATTTTCATACGCAAGCTTCCATTAAGTTTTCCTGTCATTTTGTTCCCTGTCGCCCCTTCTTGCCGAGTTCCGGCTTACGGGACGACCTTGCCTCCTTTCTCTAACTTCATCTAGAATAGATTATTTTTATATTTAAAAGCCTTTGCTTAAAAGCTTGAATATTCCTGAGCACTAGGCCACGTCGAAGTGACTCCTGCAGATCTTCAATTAATTCCTCCAGTCCGTCGGTCGAGCGGCTTTGACTTAGCATTCCCAGAGTAGAGGTCCAGCTCCAGGCACCGGTTGTAGGTCGGGTGGGCGCTCTCCTCCCTCACCTGCACTACGGTACCCCTGACCGTCAGGTTAACCCTGGAGCCCCGCCGGGAAATCCCCGCCGAAAGCCCATCCAGCAGTCTGAAAAGCCTATGCATGGGCAGAAGACTTCGGGGAAAATCGGCCGGTAGCTCATCTTCTCTGTGATGGTGATACCTGATAAGATAAACTAAGTTTTCTCCCAGGTGGTAAACTCTGCGGGCCAGCAAAGCGCTGCGAAAAGCATGAAATTTACCAGACTCGAAGGCTTCTTTCGGGTCTACAATCTCCCCAACCTCCAGGCGGGGTTGGACTTTACCCAGGTCATGGAAAATGGCGGTTTTGACCAGCGTATCCTGGTGCATACCGGCAAGTTCCATCAACCCTTGCTCCCATAGTTCCGTCAGTAGCCGTAGTATGTTTACTACATGGCGGTAAACCCCTTCCTCTATCACCCCCGTAATCTTTATCTTCCCGGTAGCCGGGTCGTACTCGTCCTGGTATTCCACTGTTGATTTAAGCTTAGCTGCTATCATGGGGTCGGCAAAAAGATTAGCTAACGCCTTTTCAAGTTCTTGCAGAGTATGAGTTAACTGCCTAAACCGTGTTTCGGCTTCTTCTCTTAATTTTTTCTCCCTGTCTCTGTTGTTCAGAGCCTCTTGCAGGAGTCCGTGTAACGACAGGATACCAGCAGTCCCCTCAGTTGTGGAGAAATAAGGTGTGCGGTATTCTCTCTTTTTGGCCCATGAACTTATATCGGATAATTTGCCGGTCACGTCCAGATAGTCCTCCTCGGCGATGGTACGCATAGGTCCCCTTATGTCTCTTTTCTTAAACTCTGCCGCGCCCGGGTCTTCCATAAAGACCCGCAAAATATCAAGGCTATTAAGCCAGCCTAATGGCTCCCCATTATTACCTGTCACATGCAGAACAGGGCTTTGTCGGACTATCATAGCCTTTACGGCTTCTTCAATGCTTGCGTTTACTTTTATGTGGGGCACCTTGTTGTACCTTACAGACATCTCGCTTTCACCCCCCAAAAAAGCGTGCACTTTCAAATTCTTATCAGGTATAGTACACCTACTGGCGTCACCCTTTTGCCTGTTTATTCAGGGGAGCCCTGTACCACAATGATCAGTTGCCCTGCCCCGTGATATCACGGCTTATACTCTTAAGCAGTTCCTTCTCTTCGACCTGGAGAAGCAGGTCCAGTTTGATTATGATGATCAGTTTTTCGTCCTTCTTGGCCAACCCTTCCACAAATGCAGCGTTTATAGTCGTGACAGCAGGCGCAGGCTCAATGGAGCCCTCGTCGATTGTAGCCACCTCTTTGACTGAGTCAACAACTAACCCCGTTTCCTGCCCCGATATGTCTGCAATGATTATCCTGGTATCTTGCGTCTTTTCCCTTTTCTCAAAACCAAAGCGTTTTTTGAGATCGACGACCGGTATGAGCTTTCCTCTTAAGTTTACTATCCCTTCGACGAAATCAGGCGCACGAGGTATTTTTGTGACGGGCGCATCCTTGACTATTTCCCGGACATTGAATATATCCAAGCCGTAAAGTTCATCCGCAAGCTCAAAGACCACCAGCTTCCTGGCCATATAATTCCCCCTTTTTCTTTAATAAAATTAATTGGAGCAGCATCTATATTTGCCCAGGCATGCCAGTTAAACCTGCTTTACACCTCCTTTTTTAAATATACGCGAACGGCCGCCATGTAAGGGCGGCCGTTAGGAATCATAACAAATTTTAATTTAGCTTACTCCCCTGGCAGCCCGGCTGCCATATCCCTTAAAATGGACATAGGCCCGTGGCTTTGCGTCCCCGCCTTTCGACGGGTTTGCCCTTTGCAACAATACACTTCTACCATCACTAATGTGCTGGAAGACCTCTCAGTCATTGATGTGTTGCGGATTTGAGATTAATTTAAACCATCACCCGAAATTCCCTCCACGCTAATTAGTCCCTCAAGAAAATTTGCGTTTGTAAATTAATAATTCGACATATTTTACCAAAATCCTTCTTCAATTTTTTGAATTTTATAATTTTTATTTTTTTTTTTTTTTTTTTTTTTTTTTTTTTTTTTTTTTTTTTTTTTTTTTTTTTTTTTTTTTTT
>DUMA01000014.1 GCA_012840135.1 Thermoanaerobacterales bacterium | reverse complement strand
TCGATAAAGGCTTAAAGTAAAATGATTCAAGTCGATATGTTCCCCAATACCTCTAATGAAAAAATGCCGTGGATTTGTTTCCGAGAACGGACGGCTCGAAAGACATCAATTCTATCCTCTCGAGCCATGTGGAGTGCGTGGCATTAATAACAAATGTAAAAAATAGATAAAAGCCTGAAAAACGGCTTGAATACAGGGTTTTCCGGTGATTTGCCACCCGCCAAAATGTGTTTTTGGTGGCGGTGATGCCGGAAAACCCTGTATTTTTGTTTGCGCGGCCGTATGAGGGAACACATCCACCGCCTTTCGGGGCGTCCTTTGGCGGGCAGGGTTGTATTGACGGAAAAGACGGGATTTGAAATGATTTGATATGTTCGCGGGAACATGTTTTTATTTCAAAATCTAAAAATGCACACCTTTCTGCAGTTTACAGGAAGATGTGCATTTTAATTTAATACAGGCTGTGGATTTTTTTAAGTCTTTCTTTTACAAGCCGTATGTCCTCCGGTATATCCTCCAATTTAATTGTATTATGCACCGCGCAAGTACCGGCATTTTTTGCTGTTTCATAGTACCAGCATTTATATTTCAGAAGTTCAAGTGTTTCCTGCAATTGCGCGATTTGTTTTTCGACAGCCTCTTTCTGCTTTTTAAACATGTCAAGCCTTTTATCAATTGTTGAATCGCCTTCCATAATCCAATCGATAAAGGTTTTAATATCCTTAATCGGCATGCCGGTCTTTTTCAAACATTCTATTATCATCAGCCATTCAAAATCTTCATCTTTAAACATGCGGATGCCGCTTTCGCTCCGCTCAACAAAAGGCAATAATCCTTCTTTTGCATAAAAGCGAAGGGTATGCGGGGAAATATTAACTTTTTTAGCGAATTCACCGATGGTGTAGTACATAATCAGCCTCCAAAATGCGATAAATTCTTGTTAAGGGATTGTTTTAAAAAAAGTTCATTAAAGAATGCAAAACAACTCTTAATAACCTCTTGACTTAGAGCTAACTCTCAGGTTTATTATGATATTACCACATACAGGTGTATGTGTCAACTATTGAAATGAAAAGCTATAGGAGGAATTAAAAATGAGATTTAACATGTATGTACCGACAAGATTTGTTTTCGGCTGCGGAAGGCTTAATGAACTGCACAAGCAGAAACTTCCCGGCAAAAAGGCAATGGTAGTAATTTCAAACGGAAAATCTGTTAAAGAAAACGGTTCGCTTGAGCGTACACAGGAACAATTACGGATGGCAGGTGCGGAATTTGTTGTATTTGATAAGGTGCAGGCAAATCCTCTTAAATCAACTGTTATGGAGGGAAGCGCATTTGCCCGTGAAAACGGCTGTGACTTTATAGTTGCTCTTGGTGGCGGCAGCGTAATGGACGCTTCCAAAGCAATGGCGGCAATGGCAACCAACGATGGTGACCTTTGGGATTATATCAGCGGCGGCACCGGCAAAGGCAAAGCGCTTGTAAATGATCCGCTTCCGGTAGTTTGCATTACTACAACCGCAGGAACCGGTTCAGAAGCAGACCAATGGGGTGTTATCACAAATGATGAGACCAATGAAAAAATTGGCTTCGGCGGTGATGACCGTTTGTTCCCGGTGATTTCTATAATTGACCCGGAACTGATGAAAACTGTGCCGCCCCAATATACCGCATACCAGGGCTTTGATGCTCTGTTTCACAGCGTGGAATGCTATGTTTCCAAATTTACAAGCCTGATGAGTGATATGTATGCGCTTACTGCTATTGAGAATATATCACGCTATTTGCCGCGTGCCGTAAAGGACGGAAATGATATGGAGGCGCGGGAGCACGTTGCTTTTGCCAACACACTGTCAGGCATAGTTATGACTGTCGGTGCCTGTACAAGCCAGCATTCCATGGAACACGCCATGAGTGCCTACCATCAAAATCTGCCGCATGGTGCTGGACTCATTATGATTTCTAAGGCGTATTTCACACATTTTATTGAAAAACACGTATGTGACGACCGTTTCATTAGCATGGCGCAGGTTATGGGTATGAAAGACGCAAAAAATCCGATGGACTTCATTACTATGCTTAATAAGCTACAAAAAGACTGCGGCGTAGCCGATCTTAGAATGTCTGATTATGGTATCAAACCAGAAGAATTTCGCATTTTGGCAGAAAATGCTAAAACAACTATGGGTGGTTTGTTCTTATGTGACAGAATTGAGCTGAGCATTGATGACTGTATTGCCATCTATGAAAAATCTTATCGTTAAGCAAAGGAGTGGTGAGAATGGACAAAGTTGATAATAATTTGAGCAACGGTGTCATTTTTCCAAAGGGTGATGTACTGCCGCCACAATTTAGCAAGAACTTTACCGGCACAGCATATCTGCATATGCTCGTGCCCGGCGGCAATGAGTGGAATTGCCCCATCGGCAATGTGACCTTCGAGCCGGGCTGCCGTAATAACTGGCACAGGCATCCGGGTGGTCAGATTTTGCTGGTTACAGGCGGCCGGGGCTGGTATCAGGAGGAAGGTAAAGAAGCGCGGGAATTGCACCCTGGTGATGTCGTCACCATACCGGCAAACGTTAAGCACTGGCACGGTGCAGCAAAGGATAGCTGGTTTATTCATATCTCCATTAAAACTAATGCGCATAAAGGACCTGTCGAATGGCTGGAGCCTGTAGCCGACGAGGACTATAAAAAGCTTGAATGATGCAGTAGACAAAGGAGCAGCGGATATGAAAAAGAGGGCTATTTTACTTCTATTGCTTTTGCTCGCCTTCTCATTTACTGCTTGCGGGAAGAGCGAGCAGACGAAAGAAGAAGCGTATGTGTCTACGGATGGCAAACAGGAAACTTTATATGGAGGTGGACATGTGAATACCGATACAGCAAACAAAAACACAGAAAACAAAATTAAGTTAGAATTTCAAGGGAAGAAAATCGTTGTAGTAATGAAAGATAATAGTGCAGTCCGCAGTTTGCTGAAAATGCTTCCTTTGGTTTTGAAATTTGAAGACTATGCAGGCACAGAGAAGATAAGCTACCTGCCTGAAAAGCTGGATACTTCAGATGTCCCGTCTGGTTATGACCATCTGTTGGTGACCTGACGTATTATGCGCCATGGGGTAATTTGGCATTCTTTTATAAGGATCATGGATATGCAAACGGACTGGTGCCGTTGGGAACGATTGAATCTGGTGCAGATGTTCTATCTGATATTGATGGTGATTTTTCCGTTACTATTGAAAAGATGGATTGAATATGAATAACCCTATGAAATATGAGATCTTGTTTTTTTAATTTCAATTCAGGATCTAATATTATAAAAATATCATGAATAGGAAGGAAGTAACAAGAATGAAAAAAGAAATTTTGATTGTATATTATTCTCATTCCGGGAATACACAAAAAGTTGCGAAGTTGATCCAGCAGGAAACGGGCGGTGTGCTTTGTGAAATTCAACCAGAAATTGCCTATCCTGCTTCCTACAACGCTGTGGTGGAACAGGCAAAGAAAGAAATTCAGGCAGGATATCGTCCTGAAATCAAAAATACGGTTCCTGATTTGGAGCCTTATGACACGATTTTTGTTGGTTCTCCGAACTGGTGGAGCACAGTTGCGCCGCCCATTGCAACTTTTTTATCAAAAAACAATTTATCAGGAAAAACCATTATCCCTTTCTGTACGCATGGAGGTGGAGGTTTGGGACATATTCAACAGGATATTAATAGATTATGTCCACAGTCTCGCGTGCTTGATTGTTTTGCACTGTATGGAGACGGTGGCACAGGTGCAAAAAGCAAAATAGCGGCTTGGTTGAGAAAAATTGATATATAAAGTGAGAGTCGGGTTTATTAATCGAGTAGAACAAAGCATATAAAAGTATGAAGATTTATTTGGTGAAGGGCAGTCCTTCACCATATCGACTGATCCGTAAATACTGGGAATTTTGAACCGTACAGTCCCCTTGCCGCAGGCAGGCTTTCACGCCTTGAGTGGAAGGCTGATACAAAGCGCAGCCAGACCGATAAAAATGCAATTTCCAAGTACGACAGCACGCAGGAGACCGATTATGGTATTGTGCTTCGGGTAAATGAACTTGCAGAAAAGTACGGTGCCACAATGACACAGATTTCTCTTGCATGGCAGTTCTCTAAGGGAGTTACAGCACCGATTATCGGTGCAACGAAAGCAGAGCATTTTGATGACGCTGTAGGCGCCATCAACATAAAGCTTACGGAGGATGATATCGCCTATCTTGAAGAACTGTATGTTCCGCAAAAAATAGTCGGTGCGCTTTAACTATAAATACATCTTAAAAGGGAGTGTTTTTATGCAAAAGGTAGTTTTAAATAATGGTGTAGAAATGCCGATTTTAGGATTCGGTGTTTATCAAATAAATGATGCTGAACAGTGTGAACGTTGTGTTTATGATGCAATTGAAACAGGGTATCGTCTGATAGATACTGCTGCCGCATACGGCAATGAAGAAGCTGTTGGAAAAGCAATAAAAAGGAGCGGTGTTCCAAGAGAAGAACTTTTTATTACTACGAAACTTTGGATTCAGGATGCCGGTTATGAAACAACTAAGAAAGCCTTTGAAAAATCACTTAAAAGGCTTCAGCTTGATTATATCGACCTTTATTTGATTCATCAGCCGTTTGGTGATGTATATGGATCATGGCGTGCTATGGAGGAGTTGTATCGTG
This sequence comes from Thermoanaerobacterales bacterium, assembly GCA_012840135.1. GTDB lineage: Bacteria > Bacillota > Thermosediminibacteria > Thermosediminibacterales > Tepidanaerobacteraceae > Biomaibacter. The sequence continues at coordinate 72,383 of DUMA01000014.1, read as the reverse complement.
AGGGGAAAATCAGGGCGATTGGAGTAAGCAACTTCCAGCCTGACAGGCTTGTTGATTTAATCCTCCATAATGAAATACCTCCTGCGGTTAATCAGATAGAAACACATCCATTCTGTCAACAAATTGACAGTCAAAAAATAATGGAAGAATATAAAGTTCAAATAGAATCATGGGGCCCTTTTGCTGAGGGCAGAAACAACATGTTTCAAACGGCGATTAAAAATCATGAGGAATTATTTCCAAATCATACATCTGCATTGAAAGCAACCGATCCGGAGTTTATAGAGATTTTTGATAATTTTGCTTTTGATGAAGTGGTAATACCCGAAGCCGAGCCATCGGAAAAGGCGGTTCCGCTCTTTCAAACGGGTAAATATCAAGCTGGCGATAAAGTGCCGACTTCCTTTCGGCTGAAAGACGCAAAAAAATTAGACTACGGCGGCCTGTGGCTGACCTACCAAAAACAATCATGAAGAGGAGTAACAATGAAACACAGAAAACTTGGAAAAGATTTAGAAGTTTCTGCAATCGGTGTGGGCTGTATGGGCATGAGCCATGGTTATGGTCCTGCGGCAGATAAGCAAGAAATGATTAAGCTTATTCATGCAGCAGTTGACAGAGACATTGCTTTTTTTGACACTGCCGAGGTTTATGGCCCATACGCAAACGAGGAATTGGTAGGTGAAGCGCTTGCTCCATTCAAAGGAAAAGTTGTAATAGCGACTAAGTTTGGCATTAAAATGGTAAACGGCAGACAAGTGCTTGACAGCAAGCCGGAGACAACCAGAAAATCGGTGGAAGGTTCTCTTAAACGGCTTAAAGTTGATGCAATTGACCTATATTATCAGCATCGTGTTGATACAGATGTACCCATTGAGGAAGTAGCCGGAGTAATACAGGATTTAATTAGGGAAGGCAAGATTAAGTTTTGGGGGCTTTCTGAAGCAGGAGTTAATACCATTCACCGCGCGCACTCGGTTCAGCCGCTTACTGCAGTTCTTTTAGGTGAAAACTATAATTAATTGAAATAGATTTCACCATGGTTTTATGAGGCTTGCCGATTTCAACATAGCAGGGATGATGGCAGAAGAGCTGGACGGTCTGGATATGAGCTTTGAGCGGATTAAAATCCCGTCGGCAGGCAGCACTGTTTTTGAAGTGCCCGGAGAAAACCCGGGCGAGCCAGATACGGTCAAGGAAGTTTCGGCGGTTATTTTATACCATCATCCGCTTCATGCCTTACAAGATCAAGTCCACCGGAGGAAACCACCCGCCCGACTGCGGAAGCTTCGACGGCGTAACCGGCGAAGGCGACACGGGCGGGAATTGCGGCACCTGCCCGTAGTATAACATTAAGGAAATTGTCTTTGACCGCTGGGGTGCGGTGCAAATGACGCAGAACCTTGAAGCTTTAGGCTTTACTGCTGTGCGTTGGGTCAGGGTTTCAAAAATATATCGCCACCTACTAAAGAGCTGATGAAGCTGACATTGGAGGAACGCATAGCTCATGGCGGACATCCGGTATTGCGATGGATGATGGATAATATCTTTGTTAAAACCGACCCGACTGGAAATATCAAGCCTGACAAGGAAAAGTCAACAGAGAGAATAGACGGCGCGATCGTGCTCATTATGGCGCTTGACCGTGTGCTAAGACATGGCGAGGAGAATGCCGGCTCGGTTTATGATGAAACGATTGCATATTGCAATACAATATTGCTTTCTTGCTGCTTGAGCCTGTAATTGCAAAAAAGCAGATTAAACGGATTATTGAAGCTGCGGCAAAACTAAATGAAATGCCTTCCCGCTGCCGTTTGTATAATAAAGAACCGTGGCGCAGCAAGGGGCTTCGGGTATTGCCGGTTGATAATTACTTGGTGTTTTATCTACCCATTGAAGATCGGGAAACTGTTGCAATAATCCGTATTATGTACGGCGGACGGAATATTGAGAAGCAACTGACTGCCTTATATTCAAAGCGAGGGACAAACCGAAAAACAGCCTGTTAGGCAATGCCTAAAGCTTTTTCTTCGGCAGTCCTAGCAGCGGCAGGGCCGTCAAATCCCGGAAAGCGGCGACTCCTTTGCACAGGTTTCCATAGGAGCATACAAGCTACGATTATGATCAAGGTGTCCGAGGAACTGTTAAACGGCAGCGTATTCAATCTATAGCAGTATATCGCCAAAGAGTCTGCCACCGCATCGGAGCGAAAGAGGAGGAAGCTTTCTTTGGCGGTGACGGCTTCGGCAAGCCAACCGGAATTTTGGCAAATAACGGAGGCAGCGAGGTTGGTGTTACTGCCGCAGTGCAATAGCCATTACACTCGACGAGATAATGGACTTGTTCTACAGCCTTAAGTTTCCCTACCGAAGGAACGCGGTTTTCATCATGAACGATTCGGAAGTCAAGGCCATCAGAAAGCTTAAGGACAACAATGGCCAGTATCTGTGGCTACCTTCCATTACTGCGGAATACCGGATACCATCCTCAACCGTCCTGTCAAGACGTCGGCATATATGCCTGTCATTGCCGCGGGAGCCAAGACCATCGTGTTTGGCGACTTCAGCTACTACTGGATGGAAGACCGCCAGGGCAGGGTGTTCGAACATCTCAACGAGCTGTATGCCGCTACCGGGCAGGTAGGCTTCAGAGTAACACAGTGCGTGGACGGCAAGTTGGTGCTGGCCGAGGCCATCAAAATCCTGCAGCAGAAAGCGTCGTAACGGGAGGCGGCGGTCATGAGCGTGATCGACAGCCTGTTTCCCAAGGTCAAGGCAAACCTCATTCTGGAGCATGACGAGGACGACGACCTGCTGGGTCTGTTTACGCCTTTGTTTTCCCCCTACAGGCAAAGTAAATCGCAAGCATAATGATAGTTGGGACATTGTAGGTAAAGAAGAAAGCGGCTGCTGCGCCTACCCATCCAAAAGCACTGGCAGTTGTATTTTCATAGGGGGTGGTTGACCATTCATAGATTTGATAACCCGAACCAGCAAGCGCGACACAAAAGCAAATGTTTGGAAGCATTAACCCCAACCATTTGTTATTTCTTTTTGATAAAAAAATCTGCAGCAATATGAAACCCGCAAGGATGACGAGTGCCGCAGGAACAACAAAAGCTATATTGGCTATATTCACTGTCCTACCTCCCCTAGCTTTTTATACTCATTAGGATTTTGACGGTATTAAAATCGAGTTTGTTATTTACTGCTAATCGTTTAATGAGTGCGATATATGGATCATTTTCTGTATCTTCTCTGATTTCTATTTTTTGGGTGTTCCTTGTCGCATCCAAGTTTGACAAACAGGATAAGTCTGTTGAAGCTGTTAGAGGTGGAGCGTTGGACAAATTTTGAAATGTGGCAGCGGTGCTTATTCCAGGGAGAAACGCTTCAGGAAATTCTCCGGTGTGATAGCTTCCACTGGAGAGCCGGCAAAATCCTTAACATTACGCGTGATAATGTAATCAGCTTTAACGCGTTTTGCGCAATGAGCAAGGAGAGCATCTTCAAAATCATTGATTGGCAAATCAAAGGCTTTGATACAATCTGCTTTCGTAACGTCAACAACTTCTAAAATGTCCATCAGATTAAGCAGGGCTTTTTTGACAGTTGCATGGTTTTGAAGATGCTTTTTTGACAGATAATAAATGTCTGTTACAGTGTTTGCAGTCATAGAAGCGTAGAGCTTGCCCTTTGCGGCAAGCATTAAAACCGGAGCAGAATTCTGGACGAACGGTTCGCGTTTGCCGAGCACGTCCAAAATAACATTGGTATCAAGCATTACGTTCATATTTCGACAGTCGCTCCTCTCTTGCCTCGCTTTCAGATATAGTGCTTGGCAGTATTCCAATAAGCGATTTTACAATATCGGTTTTATCTTCAGAGGCATCAGAAAGCTTTGCGATGCGCTTGCCGTTTTTTGTAATGATGATATCTTCTTTCGCAGCAAGCTTTAGATATTTGCCTATATTGGTCTTAAATTCGGTAGCGGTTATGATCATATGAAGACCTCCTTTTTAAAAAGATTGCGCTATATTCATTTATATTATACTACAAAACGCACAAAATATCCAAACAAAAATCGAACATTTTAAAGCATCTATATTTAAATGTTTCTTTTATAGTCTGTGAAAAAATATTCTATAGACCTGTCATATGTTTTTTCTCCTGCCTCAGAGAAAAAGCATCCCGGAATTTCACCGTTTTTTCTGTGATACGCTACACATTCACAGCATTTACCATGATGGGAACAGGAAATATACGTGCAAGTGCATTTAATATTATTATTGCAAGCCATTTTAAGACCCCCATTATAAAGATTTAAAACTATTATAATAGAAAAAGTGATGTATTTCAATTTGAGCATTCAAAATAAGAGGATTTGCCAAAAAAATATAGAAATAATACTCTAGTATCCGCTATTAGCTTTTTTAAGAAGTGAAAATTGGCCATTGAGATTTATGGGATTACTGGAGAGTGGCAATATGACCAACAAGCAAAAAGTTGCCGCATTGCTGGCAAGCATTACAAAAGAAGTTGATATTATTGAAGGCGTAAACTTAAAAGATGCCACTGCAAAAAAGATATCTCAGCTTTCCGGCCTGCAGCGCAATGTGGCAAGCAAGTTTCTAAATGAACTGGTTAAAGAAAAAGGAGCAATAAAAGTTAATACAAGGCCGGTGCTTTTCTTTGATAAAAATATTCTGGAGGAAAAATACGGAGTTAAATTAACGTACAATACTGTTTTTCCGGATTTATCGAAATTGCAGCATGCTTTAGATAAAACCAGCAATACAGATTGTCAAATCATGGAAGTGAATTCCCGGAAAGCTTGCAGCGATGTCTTTTCGCAAATGGTGGGCTATGACGGTAGCCTAAAATTTCAGATTGAGCAGTGCAAAGCCGCAATTCGATATCCTCCCAACGGTCTTCCCATTTTGATAACCGGGCCTACGGGGTCCGGAAAAAGTTTTCTGGCTCAACTGATGTATGATTATGCCAGAGAAAAGAATATTATAGAAAACGAATCTCCTTTTGTCATATTTAATTGCGCCGAATATGCCGACAATCCCGAACTTCTCTCGGCGAATCTTTTCGGTTACCAGAAAGGGGCCTTTACAGGAGCCGACCATGATCACAGGGGCATTATTGAAGAAGCTGATACCGGCTTTTTGTTTCTGGATGAGATCCACCGGCTAACTCCTGAAGGGCAGGAAAAGCTTTTTCTGTTTCTGGATAAAGGAATCTTTCGACGGATGGGTGAAAACAAAGGCTGGCGGCAGGCTCGCGTGAGATTCATTTTTGCCACCACGGAAAAACCTCAAGACTTTTTGATATCAACCTTCCTGCGGCGCATACCGATTGTAATCAATTTACCCTCTTTAAAAGAGAGGCCGCTGGGGGAGAAGTACAAACTCATCTATAATTTCTTCAGAGAAGAAGCAATATCGATGCGGCGGGATCTTATTATCACCGGCCAGGCGTTTGATATCTTTGCGCAGGCGGATTTTAAAGGCAATGTGGGCCAATTGAGGAACGATATAAAGCTTACCTGCGCCAGGGCGTATAATGATTACTGCAACAGTGAGAGACGGGATGGATGTATAGAAGTCCATTTGATGATGATTCCCGAAAGACAAACTTACAGCGTAATTTCCAATAATTTTAACAGCAGACTCGACAGTTTGGCACCCGCTAGATTCCGTAATAAAAGCATAAAGATAAACTGGAAAGATCCAAACCCCGTTGAACTTTTATTACAGATGGATAAGACGGATGCCCTGGCTCATAAGAAATTTTATGAAAGCCTGTTGGAGACTTTTAGAGGAGTGGAGCCCGAGTTTTTCCGGCAGGAAGTGGGAACGGTGACAGGTTTGATAGACGATTATTTCGATCAGCTCATATTGAATATGCATCACTCTGGCAAAGAAGACCTGAATAACGTTCGCTTCGAGACAATTCGAAACGTGGTACATGGCATCTTTGAAATTTACAAAAATAAATTTGATCTAAAATATCATGACAATATAGGTTACAGACTCGCCTGTTATTTGAATCAAACGATGGATATTCAATATTTCCTGAGATTGAGCCGTTATGATCACAAATTCACAAAATGCCTGGAAAAATTGAAACAAATTTTTCCCGAAGAGATTTCTTCTGTAGAAAAAATATTGGATCTCATTGACTCCAATCTGGATCTGTCGATAGGCACTACTGAAAAACTTGTAATAATAATGTATTTGCTGTGCCTCAACATAAAGCGCGACGTTAACAGGACAAAAGCCGTCATTATTGCTCACGGCTATTCTACTGCCAGCAGCATCGCCAGTGTGGCCAATCATCTGCTGGGTGAAAAAATTTTCGAGTCTTTTGATATGCCTATTGAAGTTAAAACAGAAGAGATTATAAAGAAAATAGTTAATTTTATGAGAGAGGTCAATACCTCGAAAGGTGTAATATTTTTGGTGGATATGGGTTCTCTGGAAGAAATCTACAAAGGCCTGGAACCTATGAGTAAGGGGATTATAGGAGTAATCAACAACATTAATACTCAGCTTGCTCTAGAAATAGGAAGTGGCATCATACAGGGGCTCCCGATAGATGAAATCCTTGAAAAAGCTGTGATTAACAATAAAACAAGGTTTAAACTGATAAAGCCGACAATAAATCTGCGAAAAACCATCATCACGACTTGCATAACCGGCATAGGGACGGCTATCAGGATAAGAGATCTTATACAGAAAAGTATGGGGGATTATGTGAAGACCATCGATGTCTTGGCTTACGATTATTTTAAATTAAAAAATCAAGGGCTCAGGGATGATATCTTGAAAGATAGCGATATCATCGCCATCATCGGAACTAAAGACCCCTGTATTTCCGAGGTGCCGTTTTTTTCGCTGGAAGATATAATTTCAGGCAAAAAAGAAGCCCAATTTGAACAGCTTTTGAAAAATGTTATTCCCGAAGAAGGGATAGAGCAGATCAACAGGTCAATAATCAAATATTTTTCGCTGGAAAGCGTCTTAAACTATATAACGATATTGAATCCCGACAAAATTATCGATCAAATAGAAATGGCCGTGGACACCCTGCAATATGAACTAAAAATCAGGTTCAGCAACGATGTGAAAATCGGTTTATATATCCATTTAAGCTGTTTAATAGAGCGCCTGGTCACAAAGACCCAGATCGACGATTATAATACCGATGTATTATCGGATTTTTTCAACCGCCATCAAAATTTCATCAACACTGTCAAAAAAAGTTTTAGTGTCATTGAAAAAATGTACAGTGTAACTATTCCACTGGCGGAGATATACTTTATCTTTGAAATTTTAAATTCCAAAATCCCCGAATTGATGCCCGATGCCGGGTAGTGTTACACTGCCTGGCATATATTTTGCTTAATATATTTAGAGGATGGCGGCAGGCACCAGCCCCGACTGAAATCTTTGAAAGAAGGTAAAAAATGATAAACTTGCGAGCAGGTGTTGCGAAAAACAAATTTGATATTCCGCCCGGATTCAGAATGGGAGGGTACGATAACAGAGAATCCGGCAATACCGGCACTCATGATAACCTTTATACCAAATCTCTGGCACTGGACGACGGAAAAAATACCCTTGTCATCATAACAAATGATCTTCTTGCCATTGACGGAGAAATGACCGCAATTATTCGAAGAAAAATCAGACATCAAACGGGTATTCCTGAATATAATATACTGGTTTGTGCTTCTCATACTCATTCGGGGCCGGATTTATATATGGACGGTTTTATAAGCATCGCTCTCGATCAAGCTACAAGGGAGTTGAGGACGGCTTTAACCCATACAATTTTGGAAAATGCCCTGAATTCTCTGGAGCATATGTGCCCGGCCGGATTATATATTGGGAAATCATTTTGCAGCAAAATCGCCGCCAACAGGATCGATCCGGCTTTACCATCAGATCCGTCAATCAATGTGCTGCAGGTTGTAAATGAAGCAGGCGAAACAATCGCTGTTTTAATAAATTACACATGTCATCCGACGGTCCTGGGAGCCGATAATTTGCTAATATCAGCTGACTTCCCCGGTGCGGCTGAGCGGATACTGGAAGAGCATTTCATGGGCAAAGCTGTCGCATTGTTTTCGAATGGCGCATGCGGCAATCAGAGCACCAGATTTACGCGAAGAAGCCAGGACTTTGAAGAAGTTGAACGAATGGGCAACCTGCTTGCAAAAAGCGCTATTGAAGCGATGGAAAATGCCGTTTCATGCGGTGATGTGGAATTGCGAGCCGCAAGCCGGGTGGTGGAACTGCCCATAAGAAAATTACCTCCGATAGAGGAAGCTCTGGAACATTTAAAAGAAGCTAAGGAATTAAAGGACAAAGCGATTGCAGAAAAAAGACCTTTCAGCGAAACTCGATTGGCATTCACACGTTATCAGGGGGCTTATATAACGGTCAAAATGATAGAATCAGGAAAACTTTGTAAAAATTTATCAGGAGAAATTCAAATATTAAAGATAGGCGATGTGGAATTGATCGGCCTCCCGGTAGAATTATTTGTGGAATACGGTCTTTCAATAAAACAAAAGTCCCGCAGCAAAAACCCTATTATCATCGGATATGCCAACGATTATCTGGGTTATGTCTATACACCGGAAGAGGCGAAAAGGGGAGGATACGAAGCCTGGGCCTCGCCGTTTGCATCGGAAGCCGGAACTGTCCTTGTAGAACAGGTCTTGAGTATCGAAGAAAAAATATATTAAAAATATTGGGAGGCACAGCAATTGGTAAGCATCATACTAATTTCTCACGGAAAATTGGCTGAAGAACTGCTGAATACAAGCAAACTCATTATGGGAGAACAAAAAAATGTTGTTGCTCTGGGGCTGGAACCGGATGAAAGCCTGGAGTGCCTGAAAAAAAGGATAAGATCGGTTTGTGCCAGACTGTATCAGGAAGACGGGATCTTGATTCTGGCCGATCTTTTTGGCGGCACACCTACCAATGCCGCAATTTTAGGAGTCCTTGGCTGTTATGAAAAAATAGAGATTCTGAGTGGAGTAAATTTGCCGATGCTTTTAGACGCGTTTATTAACAGGCATATTCCTTTGAAAGAATTGACAGACAGATTAAAACAGGTGGGGAAGAATAGCATTATCAGTATAAATGATATTGAGACTTCCGTTCCGGAGGAATAAAACTCAGCCTTTCCGCCTGAGTTTTGTAATAAATAAACAATCTAAGAATTCAGGATTTTGACAAGGAGGTGAAATTTACAAATTTTATTGTCGTTATAATTCAATCATTTTTTACAAAAGGAGGGAAATTTTTAAATGGAAATCAGCGCCTGGCAAATCATTGTGTTGACTTTGTACGCATTTTTTTCTATTCTCGACATGCTGGGACCGGACATTGGATTGGGAAGACCGATTCAAGCGGGGTTTGTTGCCGGTTTGGTTCTGGGTGATGTTAAATTGGGACTACTTGTTGGCGCCACACTACAGTTGATGATTCTTGGTGTGGGAACTTACGGTGGTGCATCGATTCCGGATTTTACAACAGGTGCTATTTTGGGAACGGCTTTTGGGGTTATATCGGGGAAGGGTCTGGAATTTGCCCTGGGATTGGCGGTGCCTATCGGATTGTTCCTTGTCCAGCTCGATGTTTTAGCAAGGTTCTCTAACACATATTTTCAACACCGTGCGGACAAATATGCCGAAGAAGGAAATACCAGAGGTATCGAAATAATGAACCTGTTAGGGGCGCTGCCATGGGGGTTATCCCGTGCTATCCCCGTATTCCTGGCATTGATATTTGGATCTACAATAGTGCAGAACCTTCTAAAAGTATTCCCGGACTGGTTGATGGGTGGATTGAAAGTAGCAGGAGGCATACTTCCTGCCCTCGGTGTGGCAATATTGTTAAGATATCTGCCTTCGAAAACGTACATTCCTTATCTGCTGATCGGTTTTATCCTGGCTGCATATTTGAAAGTATCAATGGTTGGCGTAGCACTGGCGGGTTTTGCACTGGCCCTTATCAACTTTCAGTATAAAAGTGCTGGGGCGACAATTGCCGGAGGGGGTGTGAGCGGAGATGAGTGAGACTAAAAAATTGACAAAGAAAGATTTGTGGAGGATAAACTGGCGCTGGTTGATTGCCGGTCAGTACGGATGGAACTATGAAAGAATGCAGGGCTTGCCTTACTGTTATGTTTTGACGCCGGCATTAAAGAAATTTTATACTGAAAAGGAAGAATTGATAAAAGCTTTAAAGCTACATCTTCAATTTTTTAACACCGAACCGGATATGGCGCATCTGATAATTGGTGCCGACCTGGCTATTGAAGAAGAAAAGGGGATAGAAGCGGAAGACGCCATAACGGGTATTAAAACCGGTTTGATGGGACCTTTTGCCGGTGTCGGCGATACCATCTATGGCGTTATTGCCGGAACAGTTTTCGGTTCCATTGCGGCTTACATGGCCTTAAACGGAAACACTCTGGGTATCTGGATTTGGACTTTATGGATGATTTTTAGATGGGTTATCCGCTGGTGGTTTATAAATCTTGGATACCAGCAGGGAGCCAAGATGGTGACTTCTTTTGGCGGTGCGATTCAAAAAATTACCGAAGGTGCCGCAATACTGGGCCTGACTGTCATCGGCGCATTGATTCCCACGGTTATTCGAGCGGATGTGCCTTATGTATTTAAATCTGGCGAAGTTACTATGAAACTCCAGGATATTTTGAATCAAATAATGCCCGCTCTGATTCCTGTAGGATTGGTCGCATTTGTATACTGGCTGCTTGGGAGGAAAGGCATGAATTCGACTAAAGCCATATTTTTACTGATACTTTTAGCCATAATATGCTATAACTTCAAAATATTAGGCTGAATATATCGATACTTTGCATCCGAAGCGATTCGGATGCAACATTTTTCTTATAAAGGAAAGGGGACACACCTCCTCCTGTGCGAATTGTGAGGTGAGAGGTTTGAGGTGCAATTTAGTCCTATTCTCGCTTCCAATATTCCATTTCACATTTTACATTTTCTGGGGGAGGCGGAGGAATGTCCCCAATTAGTGGAGGGATTGCATAATGGGAATTGTTCATGTCAGAATAGACGACCGTTTGATTCATGGTCAGGTCGCCGCATTCTGGTGCAACAGCATGAAAATCAACAGAATAATGGTAGCCAATGATGAAGTGGCCAACAACGAACTGCAAAAAAGTGCTCTCAGGATGGTAGCTCCACCCGGTGTAAATACTTCTATCATCACAAAAGAGAAAGCGGCGGCAAATATTAAGGCAGGCAAATATGATGCGGAAAGAGTGTTTTTAATCTTGAAAGGGCCAAAAGACGCCATAGATTTAATCAAACTTGGAGTAAATATCAAGATGATAAATGTAGGAAATATGGCGCATCGCGAGGGAACCGTGCAGATAAAAAGATCGATTAATGTGACTCAGGATGAGATTGAAGCTTTCAAGGAGCTGAATGCTATGGGTGTTGAGTTGACCGCCATCATGGTACCTGATGAACCAAAAACGGATTTAATGGCTTTAATTAACAAACTTCAATAAAACGAGAGGGGAATACTTATGAGCTTTTTAAAATATTTCGATGTAATAGAAAAACTGATTAAAGAACTTAAAGAGACACAACAGGACAACATTAAAAAAGCTGGACACATCATTGCCGAATCCATCATCAATGGGGGCATTTTGCACGCATTCGGCAGCGGTCATTCTTATGCCGCAGCGATAGAAGTAGCGGGAAGAGCGGGAGGTTTGATTCCGGCCAAAGCCGTAGAAGAGCCGTCCCGCGGATTATATGAAACCGTTGAAGGCGTCGGGGCAAAGTTGATGGAAAATTACGATTTGCGCCCGAATGATTGTTTTATTATTATTTCCAATTCGGGAAGAAATCCTTTAGTAATAGAAGTTGCGGATTTTGTGAAAAAAAACGGGAATAAACTTATAGCCGTCACATCTCTAGATGTATCCAGGAAACTGAAATCCAGACATTCATCCGGAAAGAACCTTTACCAGTTTGCCGACGTTATACTGGATAACCGCGGAGTGGAGGGGGACTCCGCCATCCAGCTGGAAGGCATGCCGGTTAAGATCGGCCCTACTTCTTCAGTGGCAGCCGCCGTACTGCTTCAAGCCACCATTGTAGAAGCCGTAGAGATCATGCTGGCGAAGGGATATACACCGCCGGTATATATGAGCGCCAATGTGGATGGAGGTCCGGAATTTAATCAGAAATTGGTAGAAAAATATGCAGATAGGCTCTTTAGAAAATAACCTAAAAGATTTGGAGGGACAATCATGGATTTTACGGTAGTCTTTTTTGACAATGTAAAGAGGATTTTAAATAAGGTGGAGGCCACCCAGAAAGAAAAAATTCAGATGGGAGCTCAAGTGGTAGCAGATACTATTAAAAATGACGGTATAGTGTATACCTTCGGCACTGGCCACTCCCATTGTGTGGCGGAAGAAGTGACATATCGAGCCGGAAGTCTGGCTCCCATCGATGCTATTTTAGAACCTTCTTTAACGGGAACTACGGATGTGGTAAAGAGCGAGCAGCTTGAAAGGATAGAAGGGATTTCCAGAGTAATTTTGGAGCATAGAAGGGTTACTTCAAGGGATTGTATGATTATAATCTCCAATTCCGGAAGAAATGGAGCTCCGATTGAAATGGCTATAGAATGCAAGAAGAAAGGAATCCCAACGATTGCCATTACCTCGCTGGAATATGCGAAAAATGTTGCTTCCAGGCATTCTTCGGGGAAAAAACTCTATGAAGTAGCTGATATTGTAATAGACAATTGTGGAGTCTTCGGGGATGCAACTGTATATCTTGAAGGATCAAAAGTGCCTATGGGTTCCACATCTAACATAATTGGAAATTGTATTATACACGCCATCACAATAGAGGCTGCTCAAATCCTTATAAAAAATGGGATCGAGCCTCCTGTGTTTTTATCCGGGAACCTGGACAACTGTAAAGAAGTAAATCAGAAGCTTCTAGACAAATACTGGGGGAGGATCAAGATGTGGTAAAGGAGCCAGAATACGGCTCTTTTGCCATATAAGAGATGTAAATCTTAGAAAATGAGGTAGCAAGATGAATAAAATAAATTATTCCGTTGCAGGTTTTGGCTATATGGGGAAGCTGCATACCGTTGCCGTGAGGAGTATGCCTTTATGCTATGACGATTTTCCATTTTATATTATCTTTGATAAACTAATAACTTCCAGAGAATTAAATACGGAGTATACCGGATATAAGACTCATGTTAAAACTCTGGAGAATTTGCATACTGATGTTATAGACATCTGTACACCGAACTTTATGCATCGCGAACAGATAGAAAAAGCAATTGCCTGTGATATAAAGAATATATATTGCGAAAAGCCGTTGACAGGTATTTATGAAGAAGAAGAAAAACTACTGGTCTCCTTGGTCAGTGTTAAAGAAGTCAATAATCAGGTCGGCCTGGTTTTAAGATTCTTGCCTGCAGTAGTCCGGGCAAAAAGGATGCTCCAGGATGGTTTGATAGGGGAAATCATTAATTTTAATTGCCATATGTACCATCAAAGTTATTTAAACCCTGACAGACCGATATCATGGCGGCTGCAAAAAGAGAAAAGCGGGGGCGGGGCTATAGTAGATTTGGGAATTCATTTGATTGATTTGGTCCAATATTTGTTGGGACCCATAAAAAAAGTGAGAGGTGTTACCAAAACAGTAATCAATAAGAGGCGTTCCGACAGAGGAATATCGCCGGTCGACGTGGATGATTTTACACATCTTGATTTAACGCTTGATAGAGGGATATGCGGAGTTTTGGAAGTTTCCAGGCTGGCGGCGGGCAAAGATGAAGATACCGTATTTGAGATTTTCGGTACAGAGGGTTCCATAAAAATAGATATAAAAAATCCTGAATGGCCAGAAGTTTGCCTGTGGAGAGAAAATACCAGGAAGCAGGGTGGCTTTGTAACATATAAAGAAGTTGAAGGAGATCTGAAAAAAATCTGGCCCTCCGGGAAGTTCTCTCTGGGCTGGATGGTCAATTGCCACATGGCTTCGCTTTACAGCTTTTTATTAAAAATCAACGGCCAACAGTTCCAGTATATTGATCCACCGGACTTCGAAGATGCGGCTTCGGCATGTAAGATTCTAAATGCGGCTTACACTGTAATTATTTCCTAAGTCAGGGGTTCAAGCTGATGCTCGACTTTCTTTCGTTATACGGCTGCTCGGGTAATTTTCCGGTCTTTCGCGAATAAACATAACCAAAACTCCTCCCAGTATTGATACGAGAGCTGCCACATAATAGGCCGTTACCAGTGAACCGGTAATGTCTCTTATAAACCCGGTGACAACTGGTGCTACCACAGCTGACATCATGCCGGAAAAGTTGAAAACCCCCATGGCGGTGCCCAAGGCATTTTTATCCATAGCTATGGCATGGCTGCCGGCCCAAGCCACCGCTATAGGATCCCAGGAGGATTTTCCCACAATGCCGTAAGCGACAAGGGATAGTAATATGGCAAAGGTAGAGCGAGCGTAAGCCATCAGGAAGATAGTTGTGGCCCCCAGAGGGAACAATATAAGAGCTATTTTTTTTCGTCCAATTTTATCGGAGACCTTGCCCATGACAAGGCTCGGGAGTATGGCGCTTATTCCTACGATAGCAACAAAAAGGCCGGCAAGTCCCATGCCGATGCCCCGCTCCTCCTGGAAAAAGGTAGCACCCCAGGTTACGGCAGTCCAGTATCCATAAAGGGCACAAAATTGAGCCAGATTTATGAGCAGAATATTACTATTCTTTAAGATTTTAACAACGGGAAAAGCATGGGAATTACCCTCACTGTCTTTACCCACGTCCGGGAGGACTTTATAAAAGAGCGGAGCTGCCAATAAGGTTAAAAGGGATAATGCGGTAAATATGCCTGAATAGCTTTTAAAGTACAAATATAAAGGGCCGCTTATTGTCAAACCAATGATAGGCCCGAAGGACATACCCAGATTAACTATAGCTGCAGCTATACCCCATTGTCCCGAATCTACGGTCTTTAACATAATTCCGTATGCACTGGGGTAGTAAGCTCCAGCACCAAAACCGTGGAAAGCAGTAAAAAGCAGCAATAATATATAGCTTCGAGCAAACGTACCAAAACCCAGTAAAGCAACTCCTGCAATAAAAAAGGTAAGCATTAACAGCTGTTTTTTTCCGACCCAGTCAGCCAGGATACCTGAGGGTATTTGCATTGCCACATATACCAGGAAATAGCTGCTTGTAATGGTGCCTATTTGAGTATTGCTCAAATTAAAATCTTCTCCTATAACGGAAAGTAGTGGATACAGTGCGGTTCTATCGGCATAAAGCAAGGTCCAGCCTGCACATAGTGCAGCTAAAAATACCAGTGTTCTTTTATTAAGTCCGGCATCTCTCACTTTTAGACCTCCACAAAATCTTCTAAAGGCTGGGTTTGTCAAACCACAGCCTTTTTATATATGGTAACAATAAATTCGTCTCCATCTTCTTTGAAAATTGGTTCCGGTTGGTTGTTTTTTCGGACTTCTTCGATAACCATAGGTATCCCCCTGCCTAACCTCTCCACATATCTTGCATCGTATAAAAACTGCAGAATAACGGGGTTTCTATGGTAGCTCAATCCTTGTTTCATTTTATCTATGGTCAAAGTGTTGGGTATTTTTCCGGGACTTTTTATCTCTATTCGGTCTTCATAGATTATCATAGATATTTGAGAACCGGATATGGTATAATCCCTGTGAGCCACCGCATTTACTATAAGTTCCCTTATTGCTCTTGCGGGGTACTCTACTATATCGGTCCTCTGCAAATCCGTAACCTCAAACCCGTGTCTTGTATTGTTCTTGAAAAAAATCATTGTGTCTTCGATGTTTTCAAAAATGTTTCGTTCAAAGAATTTATGATCTATTACCGGATCGGTGAATTTATTGCCATTTATCTTTATAGCTTTGATGCCGCACCCCTGATAAAATTTTTTGGGGTTTTTCCCGAATAAAAGGAGGCCCGCCAGGGTGGCTGCAGATTGTTCTCCATATTCTACCATTATATCAGTGTTTTTTAATAGGTTTAAAAGCTCAAATTGCTCGAGATCACTTATATTGATTTTTCGATAATTATAAAAGTAATCTTTTAATTTATCATAATCAAGATCTCCAAAGGATGCAGCGGGTACCGGATTAATTTCATAATGAAGCATACCTGAGGTCTGAAAAAGCCTTAATAGTTGTTCCCTGGTAGCTTCTCTATTGGTACTTCCGAAACGGATATAATATTCCTTTCGTCCCTCATTTTTAACACAGTATGGCTTATTGATGCCCTTTTCGATCTCAACAACCGCTATGGTCTTATCATTAACGGTGAGTTCATAATATAGTGGAATTAAAGGCGGTTCAATGATATTATAGCAAATATTCATTATCCGTTCTTCCAGTTTATTTTCAGAAATACCAACGATATTTTTATCATCATCCACGCCGATTATCAATAATCCTCCTGAAACATTGGCAAAACTTGCTATTTCTCTTGCGAGCCTTATATTATGTGCATCTTCGAGCTTGAATTCAACAAAAGAATTTTCTCCGTTTCTGATGATCTCTATTATTTCATCCTTCCTGTACATTTTTCACACCATCCCGGATTTATTTCAAATATCATGATATCATTTTACCAATATTTTGTAAATATGCTTCTTAGCCGACTGCGGCGAAGCCGCACGAAGGCGCATCACAGTCAACCTTATAATAAGGATATGCAAAAATCAAAGACTGAGATTAGCCGACTGCGGCGAAGCCGCACGAAGGCGCATCACAGTCAACCTTATAATTAAGGATATGCAAAAATCAAAGACTGTGATATAATTTATCCCAAACACATACCGACCGGTAGGTATGTCCGAAATGTTCGCCGTGAACTGACATTAATTGCAAGAAGGCATCAAATATGAAAATAATTTGGAGGGATTTATATTAATACTCGGGAAAAGATTTTAAAGGTGGCGCTGGAGTTTTTTTTAAATAATACATACAGGGATGTATCCATAAATGACATCGTAAAAGAGGTGGGTATTACAAAAGGAGGTTTTTACCACTATTTCCGCAGCAAAGAGGAACTGTTTTCGCAGGTTGTGGAGGATTTTATAGTCAGATATACTCATATGTTTTTGGCTTTTTTTAAAAATGATATGGATGTTAAACAAAAACTGGATTTTATCGCGAAAAAGATGGTGGAGATATACGCCAGTGAAGAAGTAAAAAAGGTTGCATTAAATTATGATATTTTCTGGAATGAGTTGAAAAAGCACAACAATCGGCTCTTTGACAAAGCCCTTTCCATGGGAAGAGAATGTATTGATATTTTAAAAGAGATGTTCGAAGAAGAAAAAAGAAAGTGTGTATTGCGGAGTGATCTTGATTGTGAAGGGACGGCCATTATGTTCATTGCATCTCTGAAAGGTGTCGCTCTGTATTCAATATATTTTGAAGAAGAAAGGTTGGAAAAAAATATAAATACTTTAATGGAGAACTTCTGGCGGGGTATTCAAGCGACCGGATAGAATAGAAAGGGGGAGAGCCATGGATATCATTCTAAGAGCCCGGGGCCTCACCAAATACTATCAGATGGGTGAAGTTAAGGTGGAAGCATTAAAAGGAGTGGATTTTGATATATATGCCGGTGAATTCGTGGTAGTGCTGGGGCCCAGCGGCTCGGGAAAAAGCACCATGCTGAACCTCATAGGCGGCATGGATGTGGCAAGCTCCGGAGAAATCTACTACAGAGACAGACCCCTCCACGGCGCAATGGAAAGAGTCCTTACGGAGTACAGGAGGGATGTGGTGGGTTTTGTTTTTCAATTTTACAACCTCATGCCAAATTTAACCGCCTATGAAAATGTGATGTTGTCCGTGGAAATCGCAAAAAATCCTTTAAAAGCAAAAGATGTCATTGAGCAGGTGGGCCTTGCCGACAGGGCAGACCATTTTCCGGTGCAGCTGTCGGGTGGAGAGCAGCAGAGAGTGGCCATCGCCAGGGCTGTTGCCAAAAACCCGGAAATACTCTTGTGCGACGAACCTACGGGAGCACTGGATTCATCTACGGGGATACAGGTGCTGAGAGTTCTTAAGAATTTTAATGAGAAATATAAAAAAACGGTGCTCATTATCACGCATAATGCGTCCATCGCGCGAATGGCAGACCGGGTTTTTTACCTGAAAGATGGGAAACTTGTACGTGTTGAGAGCGTGGCAAATCCCGTATCGCCGGAGGAGGTATCATGGTGATATTGAGGAGAAAGATGCTGAGAGATATCGGCGAGAATAAAATGTCTTATATAGCGTGCGTCATCGTGGTAATCATCGGATTGATGACTTACACTTCGATGCAGATGGCCAGGGACAACCTTTTTTTAGCCAGGGAGAGCTTCTACAGGCAGTATCACCTGGCCGACGGTTTTGCAAAGGTAAAGTCAATGCCTTACTCTCAAGTGGGGAAATTGAAGGATATTCAGGGCATAGACCAGGTTCAGGGGCGGCTGGTGGAAGATGTAAGAGTGCTGGGCCTTGATGAAAGTAAGAATATATATTTAAGGTTAATATCATTAAAGCAAGAAAGGCCTTACAATTTAAACGGAGTAAAACTGTTGAAGGGCTCTTTTCCGAAAGGAAATGATAGATCGATTCTCCTGGCTGATAAGTTCTATGAAGCTCATGGCCTTTCCCTGGGCAAACCTCTTACTGTGATCATCGAAGGAAAAAAGGTCGAGCTTAAAATATCGGGAACCGGTCAAAGCCCGGAGTTTGTTTATGCCATGAGGGACGGGCAGAATATATTTCCGGACCCCGAGGCCTTTGAAGTAGCGTATATGCCCTATGAAGTAATGGAGAGTCTGTTTGCCAAAAAGGGGACGGTCAATGACATAACATTTACTATAAAACCCGGTTTCAAGTTCGAGGATGTAGAACAGACGCTGAAGACAGAGCTGGAGAAGTACGGCATGGAAAGCCTTGTGGCCCAAAAAGACCAGTCCAGCAATGCCATGCTAACCGAAGAATTAAAGCAGCTGGAAAAAACATCCCGCAGCATTCCCATCATGTTCCTGACCATTGCGGCCATCATCTTATATATCATGTTAAAGAGGATGGTGGAGTCGCAGAGGGGGCAGATAGGCACCTTAAAGGCCTGCGGGTACAGGAATAATGAGATCCTTTTACATTACCTTTCCTACGGCCTGATGGTGGGGCTGGCGGGTGGAGTCCTTGGAGGAGTTTCGGGCACGGCTCTTTCCATATCATTTACTAAAATATACCAGCAGTATTACAACTTGCCCGATCTTGTTGGAAGGTTTTCATGGCGGTATTTTTTATCAGGAATAATTTTATCGGCGGCATTCAGCCTGATTGCATCTTTTCAGGGAGCCAAATCCGTCTTGAGATTAAAGCCTGTAGAAGCCATGCGCCCGCCGGCGCCTGCGGTCCACAGAAGGTTCTGGCTGGAAAAGATTCCGGGCTTCTGGGCATTTTTTACGGTTCAGGGCCGCATGGCCATAAGAAATATGTGGAGAAACAAAAGCCGGAGCTTTTTTACTTTTATCGGCATTGTATTTACGTTCAGCATGATGGCGGCTCTATGGTCCATGTATGACATAATGGATATTATGGTGTTGGACCAGTTTACCAGAGTGCAGAAATACGATATTAAAATAAGTTTTTCAACTCCCCTTCCTTTAAGCGAAGTGGTAAGGGAACTGCAGAACGTCAAGGGAGCAAAGCGCGTTGAGCCTTTGGTGGAAGTGCCGGTAACTTTGCAAAAAGAGCATCGCAAAAAGGACGTTGTGGCCTTGGGATTGATTCCGGATTCAGAACTATATACTCCTATTGACAAGCAGGGTAACCGGGTGCGAATACCCAAGGATGGGATGTTGCTTTCCGAACAGGTTGCCGGCAGCCTGAAAGCCGGAATAGGAGACAGGTTGCAGGTTGAAAGCATATGGGCCAGGGAATCGCCGGTCTATGTGGATGTGGTGGGAATCATTCCACAGTATCTGGGTTCCAGTGTGTATATGAACCAGGACGCGCTGCAGACCCTGCTGGGGCAGGGCGATATCGCCACTTCTGCGTTTATATCAATGGATAAGGCACAGATACCGGCATTAAAGCAAAAATATTATGATTCAAAATATATCGGCAACCTGGAAGAAAGGCAGCAAAGCATAGATCTGTATAATGAGCTGATGGGTTCCTCGAGATACGTCATGTGGATCATGGCTGCAATGGCAGTTGTCACGGGCTTTGCCATTGTTTACAATTCAAGCATCATAACGATGGCGGAAAGAGAAAGGGAACTGGCTTCGCTCCGGGTGCTGGGGATGAGGCCTCAGGAGGTAATGGAAGTCATCTCGGTGGAACAGTGGTTTATAGGCGCAGTGGGTATTCTGGCGGGCATTCCCCTGACCTTTGCCATGAACAAGGCTCTTTCCAGCAGCATGAGCAGCGACCTTTATTCCCTTCCTGCCGTAACAACACCGTCGGCTTTGCTCCTGGCTTTTATTGGGACAATACTTGCCATCGGTATTGCTCAGTGGTGGGTCTTTCGCAAGGTGGCAAAACTTAATATCGTGAGCGTGTTGAAGGAAAGAGAGTAATTTCGAAGGAGTGGAGAACGTGAAAAGGACCGTGAAGTTAGTATTGACGATTATCATCATTGCGGTGGTGGCGGTATATGCCGTGTTCAACGCAAAAAAGCCCCTTAAAGCAGAGCTCATAGAAGTAAAACCGCAAACGGTGTCACTGGTTTTTAAAGAAGAAGGAATTGTGGAAACTACATTGGATCGCCCTGTATATGCCACGGTCAGCGGCGAAATAGTAAACCTTGCAGTGAAGGAAGGCCAGCGTGTATCCAGAGGCGACTTACTTGTGCAGATTGACACGAAGGATATGGAATATCAGCTGGCTCAATTAAAGGCACAACGAAAAAGCCTTGAAGGGCAGGAAAAAAAATCATTCCAGGAAATCGGGCAGCAGATAAAACAGCAGCAGCTGGCAATAGAAGAGATAAACCGTCAGTTGGAAAAGAGCCGGGAAGATTATGCTAAGGCAAAGTCGCTCTATGAAGCCGGTGCGATTTCAAAGACAGAGCTCGATGATGCCGAAAGCGCGGTAAAACAGCTTGAAAGCGAACTGTCGCAGCAGCAGACAAGGCTCGAGCTGCTGCTGGAACAGGCCGGTTCCGCAGGGATCGAAATTTCCGGAAGCGGCTCTACGGGCAATGCAAAGGTGAATACCGCTACAAAACAGTATTTTCAGGGTATGATCGAAGCGGTAGATGCGCAGATAAAACAGTTGGAACACCAGATTGAAAGTGCTCGCATCACCGCTCCCATTGAAGGAGTGGTGGAGGAAATTTATGTTAAAGAAAAAGCGATGGTTCCACCGCAGACGGAGCTAATGAAAATTATCGGAAACGAAGGGTTGGAGGTAAATGCGTACCTTCTCACAGAAGACGTGATTTATATCAAGGAGGGTATGAAGGTTGCGCTTATTCAGAAAAGAAAGGACCGGGATTATAAGTTCTACGGTACCGTGACATCCGTCGCTCCCTCTGCCGTCGAAAAAGTGTCAGCGCTGGGGATGATAGAGCGAAGGGTGAAAGTCACCATCCAGCCCGGGGGGAATATACCGGAACTTCGACCGGGATATGCCCTGGATGTGGAGTTTTCAGTGCTTTCGCAGGAAAATAAACTGGCTGTGCCCAAAACATGCCTCTTTCCTTATGAAAACGGAGATGCCCTGTGGATCGTGAAAGACGGCCGTGCGCAGATTCGGAAAGTAACAAAAGGCATGGAAACCGATGAACTGGTAGTAATCGAGCAAGGCCTTAAACCAGGGGACATAGTCATAAAAAATCCCCAGCTCGAAGGCCTGGAGCAGGGGAAAAGGGTGATAAATTATTCATCGAGCCCGAGTTCCGCCAATTTTTCCCGGGATGGGATGCCGTCGGTGTCCCACCCCCGCAGGGTATAGTATTCGTCGAGGGCCTGTTCGAATTTATCCCGTGGCAAACTCAGAGGTTTTATTCCGTCACCGAGCGGCATTGGGAGAGGATCTTCAAAAACCCTTGCCGGCAGGGTATCGTCTCTGCGGCACATGCCTTCGCGGGCGTTGAAAAGTCTCGTCAAATTCCATATTCTCTCGCCGGCCTTCTTATATTCATCTTCATTTAAATCGATCCCTGTCGAGCACTTCAGTGCCTGACTGACATTACGCATGATAAGCGGTGCAAAATCGCACACGATCAAAGAATAGGCCGCAGCACGCTCGTCCTGCACATCTTTTACGAAGGCAGGCACTCCTTCGAAATCGAATCTTTTAAGATGCCCGGCAAGTTCCGAGGCTACGGTCCACGCCCGCTGGTGGCAGGCGCCCCGGTCCGAAGTGGCATAGGCCAGGGCCATGCCCCAGGAACTCCTGGGTTCATATCCCGGAATCTCCATACCTTTTACATGCATGGCAAATTTTTCGGCATCCCGTCCGATTTTCTTAGCGGCTTCCCTGACACCATCCGCCAGGATGTCGCCTATCTCCCGTCTGCAGGCGATGTTTCTAATCAGCTCCCTTTGCCCCTCGGCATCACCGAAACCGGGCATGTTTTTTAAAATTCCCTTTTCTCCGCATTCCATGGCAAAGCCCACCACATTGCCGGTGGATATGGCATCAAGACCCAGATTGTTGCACAGCATCAGGGCCTTTGCAACATCCTCCATAGCTTTTATGCCGTTGTTACTGCCGAGAAGGGCTATATCTTCATATTCCACCTTCACCGGTCTTTCTTCGATATGAATTTTTTTTCCGCACCTTATGGGGCAATTAAAACAGGTTACATCTTTTTTTGCAAGACCGTCCAGGTGATCGGCGTAAAGCCTTTCAGCATTTTCAATGAAGCCGGTGCGGAAATTCCGGGTCGGAAGTATGCCGTGCCGGTTCATAGGCTCCACCCAGTAGGATGTGCCAAAGCGGGTCCTGGTGGGTATAAAGGTATTTTCTTTTATCACCTGCAGGGCCGTGACTGCCGCGGCTCGAAGTCCTTCTTCGTCTACGACTTGTATTTTCCCGGTGCCTTTAACGGCGACGGCCTTCAAGTTTTTTGACCCCATTACCGCACCGAGACCGCCCCTGGCGGCTATTCCGGCTCTGGCAGCGTCACCGTCTCTGTCCATCATTATGGCAGCAAATCTTACCAGATTTTCTCCGGCGGGGCCTATACACGCCACCCGGGCTTTTGGATTGGTTTCTTTCCTGACTCTCAGGACGGTTTCATCCACGGGAAGCCCCCAGATATTTCCCGCATCTTTAAACTCCACCATACCGTCGTTTATAAAGACGTACCGGGGTTTTTTACTGCGGCCGGTTATTATCAACCCGTCGTATGCCGCTTTTCTGAGTTCCGGCCCGAAGTAGCCGCCGAAGTGGGAATCGGCAAAAATCCCGGTAAGCGGTGATTTTGAAACGACCACCGACCTTCCGGAGGTAGGGAAAGTAGTGCCCGTGAGAGGCCCGGTCAAAAACATCAGCGGATTTGCAGGAGAAAGCGGGTCTTCTCCGCCTTTTAATGTTTTGTAAAGCAAATATGCGCCGAGCCCTTTACCGCCTATAAAGGCGCGGATTACAGAAAAATCCACTTTATGTACCGAATAAGTTTCTTCGGTTAAATTTATAACAAGAATTTTCCCGAACAACTATACTCCACCCCTCGTCAAAAGCAAATAAACGGGCCGCAGATACGGCAAAAGTTGTCTCATACCGATCATACGGACTGCCGTACATGCGGCCGCAATAAGATTTAGGTGAAGGACTTTGACATTATGAGGCCGCCACCTGATTTGAATTTATTTTGGTAGCTGTAGCAAGTGACACCAGTATGATGAGCACGATTGAAACCCCGAGAGCTATAAACATCCTGTTGGGTCCCAGTGCACTTATCTGTGTCAATACCGAACCTGTCACCATCCCCACTCTGGCCCCCCAGGGGGTAACTCTGCTGTTTTTCCTGCCCATTTGAAATTCTTCATTTGACCGTTCTTTCCACAGAAGTCCTACCAGCAGCAGGGGGACAAGGCCACCCCCAGCCATTTCATATGCTTTTGAGAACAAACTCAATATTGAACTGGAGTATATTGCAACTATTGCCGATAAAAATCCTATTATAACAGTAAGATACCTGACATAAGCTACGAGTTGCTTTTCTGTCAAATCGGGCTTAAACACCTTTACGATATCATTTGTTATAAGCACGGTGGCGGAATTCAGATTCGAGTCTGCCGATGACATTCCAGCCGCCAGTATAAGCATAAATATCATAACGGATACGATGGTGGGAACATAATTCATCATAAACCAGGGCATGGCATCATCGGGTTTTAACCCCTGATTCATTGTATATATGACCATACCTACAAATGCCGACAGCATGACCATTGATAAAGCAATTATTCCGCTGGAAAGAAGACCGTTTCTTGATGTCCTGCTGTCTTTCGCCGCAAAGCAGCTCTGCCAGTACATCTGGGCTGCCAGTATTCCCACGCATCCGGTTATGAATTTTGTAAGCGAACTTGCGACATCAGTTCCGGCAAAACTCCACATCTCCGCTTTACCGAGGGCGGCCAGGCGAGATCCAATTTCTGAGAAGCTCCAATGGACCGGGGAAAAGGCATATATATAAAATATCGAACCGAATACTACAACCATGAGGCCCAAAACAAAGTCCATCCATACCAGGGAAAAATATCCGCCCACCGTAGTATAAATGATAAATATAACAGAAAACAAAAGCACTATGGGAATGGGATCTGCACCCGTTATGACATTGAAGATATTCCCAAACCCCTTACATTGACCACCCAGCCAGGCAATCATTATCATTGATGCCAGGATGGCTCCCAGGACTCTCGTTACTTTGTCCCTTACAATAAGGTCGTCGATCATTTCGATGAATGTATTGTAGGCGAATTTTCCCGCAAAGCCTGCAAAAACAAGCGCAAAAATTATTTTTGAACCCTGCTCTCCCAATACAAAGGCAAGCCATGGCAATCCAAATTGATACCCCTTTCCGGCATGGCCTACAAAATTACCGACTCCCATTATATTTGCAAATTCGGTGAAAAATATCAAAAAAAACGGAAGAGTTTTACCTGCAATAGCATAGTTGGAAAAGCTTTCGCTTGCCTTATCCTTCATCTTAAATGAAATCCAGAGGAATAATATACCCAGCACCGTGGTCACTATCCACAGCCATGTACCAAGCCCCATATTGAATCCTCCTTTGTCAAGTTTTTAAAAAACTTTACAATAGGGTAGTTATGGACTTATATTTATCCTTTGCTCATACGATCCCTCCTTTCTCTAAACGGCAAAGCCATAGCAATTATGAATCTGGCGAAATCCATTGGTATCTAATCCTTTAAATCTTTCCAGTGATAGTTTAGAAATATCTATGTCCACCGATGGGAGGTTACCGGCAATAATTTCTGAAATAATCTTGCCGGTGATGGGCGAAAGGGCTATGCCGTCCCCCTCATGGCCGGCGGCTATTACAAATCCTTTCACCCCTTCAACCTCTCCAAGAATGGGAAGTCCATCGGGAGTGTAGGGCCTCAGGCCCGCAAAACTGCGGATTATGCTTATATCCTTCAGAGCCGGGACCAGGGACGCAGCATGTTTCAATATAGCCCGCAGGGCCCTGTGGGTAGTCCTCCTGTCGTATCCTGCAAACTCCCTCGTACCGCCGATTAGCAGATTTCCATTTTCCGTCTGCCCCAGAGAAAGGCCCACTCCCAATCTGGCATCTTCACTGTTTCCCAGAAGATCCGGCCTGAACTTGGCTGTTATGTAGCGGGCGCAGTTGACATCGCCGTGTATCAGGGGGGGCACCGGTTCGGTCACAATAATCTGACCCTTCCGGGGGATTATGGGAATATCAACACCCACCATCCGCCCGATGTGAGGAGCATATACACCGCAGGCATTTACCACAAACTGCGTCTTTATCTCCCCTTCGGAAGTAATTACAGAATGAACTTCGCCATTTTCAACCTTTATTCCCTTGACTTCGGTGTGTAAGAAAATCCTGGCCCCGTGCTTTTCGGCGGCCCTTTTAAAAGCCAGCGTCAGGTAAATGGGATTTACCTCGCCATCCATAGGGCAGCAGGTGGAACCTGCTATGTCTTTTGAAAAGGCCGGCTGTCTTTCTAGAGCCTTTTCTCTGTCCAGAAGTTCCACCTCCAGACCTGTGTTTTTTTGCCGCAAAACGAATTCCCGCATCACCTCCCACTGCTGTGGCGTCTGGACTACAATCATTCCGCCGTTGTTCTTGTATTGGATGTTTATGTCAAATTCCTTCTGAAGGTCCGGGAAAAGCTTTATGCTCTCCAGAGCCAGCTTTAAATGCAACCCGGGGTTTTTGGACTGGAGCAGCACCGCTTTGTCGCAGGCGCCTGAAGTCCCCGAGGCAATGTCTTCCCTTTCGACAATGGCGACGGTAAAACCCTTTTTTGCCAGGTGATATGCTACGGAACAGCCTATAACGCCACCACCGATTACTACTACATCGGATGACCGCATTGGATTACCCCTTTCAGCTTTATGGATATAATAAATTTGTTTATAGTTAGACATCCATGAATACAAAACGCATCACCATCAAAAATAAAAGTATCCTTAAGTTTTGACAGATTTTGATGCAAGTTCCATGCCGAAAGAAACATAAGCAGATTCTAAAAAAACTTTCCCAGCAGATTTCTAGTTTTTATAATATGTGGTTCTAAATTTTGCGACTGATTTATAAAATGAATATACTTTATTATATTTCTTAAAAATATAAAAATACTTCTAAAAAATAGAAATCCGGGTTTTCAAACCCGGATGTTGTATTTTTTTATTTTGTTGTAGAAAGTGGCCAGGGAAATTTTCAGCGCTTCCGCTGCCCTTTTCTTGCCCTTTACTCCGGTACCGTACTCTTCCAGTGCCTTTTTTATCATGCGCCTTTCCATTTCTTCCAGAGGTATTATACCCGCACCGTCCTGCACATCCCGCTGGAGCCGGTCGAAATAGGGAAGCAGCAGTTCTTCTGTAATCCAATCACCTTCGGCCATGAGAACAGTGCGCTCCAGGATATTCATAAGTTCCCGGACGTTGCCGGGCCAGTGGTAGGATAGCAGCAATTGCTTTGCACTGTCGGTGAAGCCTTTTATATTTTTATAAAATTTGCGGTTGAAATACTTTAAATACACATCTGCCAGAGGCATTATGTCTTCTCTTCTCTCCCGGAGGGGTGGAATGTGAATATTTATTACATTCAATCTGAAATAAAGATCTTCCCGAAATTTTCCCTGCCGTATCAGATTCAAAAGGTCCCGGTTTGTGGCGGAAATGATTCTTACGTCTATCTTTATGGGGCGGGTGCCGCCGATGCGCTCTATTTCCTGTTCCTGAATTACTCTTAACAGCTTTGCCTGAAGCACAGGGCTCATGTCACCTATTTCATCCAGGAAAATGCTGCCTCCCGAGGCCAGTTCGAATTTTCCCAGTTTCAACCGGTTCGCACCGGTGAAAGCTCCGGCTTCGTAACCGAAAAGCTCGCTTTCCAGCAGATTTTCAGGAATGGCGGCGCAATTCACTTTGATGAAAGGGCCGTCCCGGCGGGAACTTTCCGCATGGATGGAATTGGCAAATATCTCCTTGCCCGTGCCTGTCTCACCGGTGATCAAAATGGTGGAATCTTCCCGGGCGGCTTTTTTGGCAAGAAGTATCACGCTCTTCATCTTGTCGCTCCCGCAAACAATATCTTCGAATCTGCCGCAGCCTTCGTTCATTTTTTTTATCTCGGCCTTTAAGCCGCTTATTACGGAATTGGAATGTTTCAGCTGTTCTGTGAGTTTTATAATGTCCGTAATATCCTGAAATACGACCACGGCCCCGGTCATCTTGCCGTCCACGATAATGGGCGATGCGTTTGAGATTACCTCGGCGTTGGACCCCACGGCCTTGTTCCGCTTGCCGATGCACGGCTTTCCGGTCCTGAGCACTTCTGCCAGGGCGCCATCGGGAGATACTTCGAACACATTTTTGCCTATTCGCTCTCTCGCGGGTATTCCTGTGATCCTGGTATAGCCCTGATTTACGTACTGGATGATTCCTTGTGCATCCACCATCTGAATGCCTTCCTGGGCGGAATTTAAAATAATGGAAAGCTGTTCCTTTGTCTCCTTTATCTTCAGGAGCTGTTCTCTCTCTCGGATGATGGCAAGCAAAATATTCGCAGCCCTGCCCTCCACCAGGGTTGTGTTCTGGGACAATGAATTGCGGAGCGTGGAAGCCACAGCCTCGTCGCCGGTTACGTCGAAAACCACGTCCACTTCACTTTCGCAAAGCAGTTTGCTAAAAATATCAAAACACTTTATGCCCAGGCGGCGGGCAATTTTTATGCCCGGTGCCTGTGGGTTTATATCGGCCACACCTACTACTTCTATATTCTTAAAGTCTCTGAAAGCCTCCAGCAGGGCACTGCCGCCTTTGCCGGCCCCTATAATGCCGACTCTTAATTTCTGCACAAATCCTGCCTCCCGAAAAAAGTATTAGCCTTTTATATTCTACAAATTTCGGATAATTCCTCCTTCGGGAAAGATACAATAATTGAATTTACGAAAAAGAATTTTTTATGATATATATTTTAAATGCTTCGCCTGTACCCGCACTTTTACAAAAAAAACCGGCTAATGCCGGATCAATCACAAGATGGTATCGATAAGAGGCTGCCTGTGTTTTACGGCAGCGTACACCCATTGGGTCAATGTCACTATGTCGAAGACCGGAAGGCCTACGGCCTCTTGCACGGCCCGCCTGAAGGGCGGCATGTTGGTGCACTCGAATACGATGGCCCCCACGTCGGGATTTTCTTTTACCATGCGCCGAGCGACGCTCACCATCTCTTCCCTGACCCTGTTCACATCCATTGTTTCACCGTTTTGCAGGAACACCCGCGGAAACTCCTCTTCCTTTTCCATCCCGTAGATCACAACAGGGATGTCGCACATTCCGGCGCCTTTAAAATGGAGGGGGGTCAGGTGGGGTTTGCTGGCAGTCATGATGCCCACTTTTTTATCCTTTCCCAACATCCTGTATATCAGGGGCACCTGCAGGAGGCTGGAGGTAAACAGCGGCACGCGGACGGCACCGGCCAGTTCTTCTTGAAATATGGCGAGAAATCCGCAGCTGGTGGTAATGGCTAATACCCCCTCCCGTTCCAGCTCCCTGGCCGCTTCCCTGAAAGGGGCTATCAGGGCAGGATCGGCATCCTTCACCACTCTGCTGGAAGTGGCGCCTTCCACCTTTTTATATCTTACCGGGAAGTCAAAGGTCAGTGCATTCCCTATGTCTCCGGGTATTCTGGGGAATCGGGTGTCCAGCATGAGGATTCCCATACTTTCACCGTAGTTGGTGGTACCTCCTCTTACGATCATTCAGACCCACCCTTCTCAATTAAAAAAGAAATTTTGAAAAACGGCGCCCACCGGTAAATATCCTTTAAACTGCAAACCTCTCGAGGCCCAAGGGTTTTAAGTCTATATCGCTCTTTCCGTCCACCACCAGGTCGGAAATGATCTTGCCTGTGATGGGAGAAAGGGCTATGCCGTCGCCCTCGTGCCCGGCAGCCATTATAAAACCTTCCACCTCCCGCACAGGCCCCAGGATGGGCAGGCCGTCGGGGGTGTACGGCCTCAGGCCGGCAAAAGACCTGATGACATGGATGCCCCTCAATAAGGGAACGTGCCTTGTGGCATGAGTTAATATGGCTTTCAGCGCCTCGTAAGTGGTTTTTTTATCGTACCCTGCAAATTCCCGGCATCCTCCTATCAGGAGGTTTCCATTTCTGGTCTGGCTCAGGGAAAGCCCTACGCCCAATCGGGTCTCGAGGTCGTCGGAGCCTTCTAGAAGCCGGGGGTTGTACTTTGCAGCGATGTATCTTGCCGAGAGCACATCTCCCATGACAAACCTGGGCACCGGCTCCGTCACTATTATCTGACCGCGCCGGGGCTTTATGGGAGCCGAAAGCCCCACCATTTTGCATATAGCCGGGGCGTAAACTCCAGCGGCATTTATAACCGTATCAGTCTCTATCTCTTCGCTGCCCGCTAGCACCGATTTTACCCTGCCGCCTTTCACCCTTATATCCACTGCCGGAGTGCCGGTTAAGATCTCTGCTCCCATTTGGCGGGCTGCCCGGGCGAAGGCGAAGCAGAGCCTCATGGGGTTTACATGGGCGTCCATGGAACTGTAGGTGGCACCCAGCAGGTGCGGAGAAAGGCCCCTTTGAAGTTTTGACGCTTCCTTAAAGTCCAAAAGCTCCACTTCAAGTCCGGTGGCCTTCTGCCTGCTGACAAACTCCCTCATGGCTCCCATCTGTTTTTCATCTTCGATGAGGATCATGCCGCCGGTATTTTCGTATTCTATATCGCAGTCCAGTTCCCGGGCAAGTTCCTTGTAGAGCTCGGCGCTCTTCATGGCCAGCTGAAGGTGTATGCCGGGGTTTTTTGACTGGAGTATGATATCTATGTCACAGGCTCCGGAGGATCCGGAGGCCAGGTCGTCTTTTTCCAGCAGGGTCACCCTTCGCCCTCTCTTTGCAAGATGATATGCAATGGATGTGCCTATGACACCTCCACCTATCACTATTATCTCCGCATTCTTTTTCAATCGTCTTCTCCCTCCAGTATTTCGCCTATCTTTATGGCCCTGACCGGCGGCCTTGAGGTGGGGGGAGTTATTTCAGCGGCATCTTTTACCTTTGAAAGCATCTGAGTGATGAGCCGGCGGCATGTCCTGCCCTGACACAGGCCCATTCCCGCCCGGGTCCTCCGCTTTATGCCTGAAATGGTGGTGGCGCCGTCGGCGATGGCTTCTTCTATTTCCTGTCGGGTAACTTCTTCACACCGGCAGATGTATTCATCCTTCATTTTTAAGACCTCCCCAGTCGTTTTATGCCGCGGACGATTTTAATGTATTCCTTGGGCACCTGAACCGTTATCACCGCCGTGGCATCGTATTTTTGACTTTTTGCGATTCTCAGCACAGTGCCCCCGGTCACCACCCTGCCTTCCCGGTCCACGCAATCCACCTCATCGCCCTTTTCCGGAAGGGGATAGTATTCGTAAGGGAAGCTGATTTCGGCCTTCTCCTTTGAGCCGTTCACGACAAAGATGGCAAGGCCCGGGCAGGCCGCTATACACGTGCCGCAGCCAGTGCATTTTGTTTCATCCAATGCCGGTAAATTGGTGATGGGCTTACCCACGGTTATGGCTTTAAAGGGGCAAGCTTCTTCGCACGGGTTGCATGGGATTTCCTGGGCGCACTCTATAAAAGCTACGGGGCCTTTTTTTATCCTTTCATCCGAAGGGACGCCGGGTATCCTGGAAAGTTCTTCTTCGGAAGGGTATCCCTGGTATATCACACCCTGTTTTTGCATCATGCCAGTTTCCTCCTTGCATTAAGCTGCTCATTTTTTGCCCTGAATCTCGCTTCTCCAAAAGGTCCCGTCCTGAGGGCATCCAGCCGCCTCCATATTTCCTGCTTCAGTTCCAGGGCCTTTTGCCCTTCAAAGTAACCCAGGCTTTCAGCACAGGCCACTCCTGCGAGCCTCCCCTCTTCCATGGCCGAAGATGCTTCTTCCACTCCAGTTACGTCTCCCGCCACGTAAATGCCGGGGACGGTAGTCTCCATATTACTGTCATGAATGGGCACGTGACCGCCCAGAGCTGGAATGAAGGTGAATTCGCACCCCGCCATCCAGGCAAGTTCAGTCAGAGGAGAAAGACCTACGGCAAGGCAGACGGTATCCACCCTAAACTCTTTTTCACTGCCTTCCAAAGGTCTCCACTTTTCATCTAAACTTACGGTTACGACCCCTTCTACTTTTTCTTCGCCCAGGACTTCTTTTATCGTGGTGGAAGTGTATATGGGGACCCCGGCGCGCCTAATTTTGGCAGCGTGAACCCCGTAGCCTCCTATTTTTGGCGCCGCTTCGATCAAGGCTACCACATCGGCTCCGGCCTGCAACAGCTGGTAAGAGACTATGAGTCCCACGTTGCCGGAGCCCACCATAAGGATTTTTTCACCGGGCAGCACCCTGTTCACGTTTATCATGGTCTGGGCGGCCCCAGCTCCCATGACACCCGGCAACGTGCAGCCGGGGAAGGCCAGGGCGTTTTCGGAAGCTCCGGTGGCTATGACGATTTTTTTTGCTTTAAGGGTATGGTCCCTTCCGTCCTTAATATAAGCTATGAGACCGTCTTCGTATATGCCATAGACCGACGCTGAAAGCAGAACGTTTACCCCCAGTTTCTCGGTTTCTTCCAGGAGGTTTTGCCCTATGCGAAATCCACGGATACCGGCCTGATGCTCTCTTGACCCAAAAAACTTATGGATTTGCTTGAACAGCTGTCCCCCTGGTTTTAAATTTTCATCGAGGACGGTAACCTGCGCGCCGGCCCTGGCGGCTTCTACCGCACAGGAAAGGCCTGCAGGCCCTGCGCCGATGATTGCTATTTCCGTGTTCTTCATTTTTCTACACCCCACTTTCCAAGTCCTTTTTGAGTGTAAATTATCATGCCGTCGCGCACAGGAGTGACGCAAGTCCTGACGTTGGGGACACCGTCCACGATCATGACGCAGTCGGTACACCGTCCGATGGCGCAGAAAATGCCCCGCGGCTTGTGATGCTTAGGGGTCTCCCTGAATTTTTTTATCCCCGCGGCAAGAAGGGCGGCGGCGATGGGCTCGCCTTCAATGGCGGGAATCTCTCTACCGTCCACCGTTATGGTGGCATTGGTTTTTCTTGTTTCATCTCCAAGAATGGGATGATGTAATACGCGCAATGTGCTCCCTCCAATTCCACGCAGTTGCATTTTACAGTATCCGTAAACTGTACTCATGCAAAAATCATACCCGTCCCGGCCGGTTGATAAACCGGCACCGGCAGGACCTTGGATTTTTAAAACTTAGAAACGGTTTATCATGGGACCTTGAGCGTGTTTAAATCCCAGGATCGATATGGATTTATGCTTGACCGTAAGATATGATTCAAAGCCGCAGATGTTTGTTTTAATAAAAACAAAAGGCGGCTGATAGCAGCCGATTCAATTTATAAATATTAGAAATAAAATTTCTTAGTTTTAGAAAACCGATATTACATTTCCGTCCAGGATATTTATCAACTTTATACCATTTTCGTCCATTACCGCTGCCGAAGGTATACCGTCTTTGGGAAGAGAACACGAACCGGGGTTTACAATCAAAAGGCCGTTCTTTCTTTCCAACCGCTTTACATGGGTGTGTCCCGTGACCAAAATATCCATGCGCCATCTTGATGCCAGGTCCACAAGTTCTTCCACACTTTTTTCATGGCCGTGGTTTATCAGCACTCTTAATTTTTCCGTACAAAACAGGGCATAGGGGGCCTGGATGGGGAAGTCAATCAGCACCTGGTCTATAGGGGCGTCGCAGTTGCCTGCAGCGGCTATAAAAGGGATTTCCAGCCGATTTATAGTTTGGGCCAGTTCCCGGGGGTCGTAACCTTCCGGAAGAGGATTCCTGGGACCGTGGTAAAGTATGTCTCCTGCGTGCAAAATAAAATCGCATGGCCCTAAAGCCTCCAGCGCCTTTTTAAAAGCAGTAAGGCTGCCGTGGGTATCGCTGACAATGCCGATCCTCATGAACCGAACCTCCAAAATGAATTTATTGAAAATGCTGTTAAAGATAATATATCATCCTGCATGACAAAATTCAATAAAAACGGAAGCCAGGTCATTATCTGCCTTACAAGTACAAATTTTAAAATAATTGACTATTGTTTTATGTATGGGTATACTTTATATATGTTCTCCGGTAAATATGCGTTTTATAAAAATGCCGAAACATACTTTTTTGGCAGGAGGAAAATCATGGCTGAAAACTCCGCATTATTCGCAGGGCTCGGGGTGGCGTTTATATTCGGCTTTTCATTTCTTTTTACGAAGGAAGGCCTGGCGGTGCTTGCTCCTTTTCACCTGCTGGGACTCCGCTTCGGCCTGGCAGTGGTTGTATTCACGTTGCTGCGCCTGACCGGCTCGGTCAAAATAGATTTAAAAGGAAAGAACCTCGGCATGCTGCTCCTGCTTTCCGCCGTAGAACCTGTGACTTATTTCGTCTGTGAAACCATCGGCATAAAAATGACTTCCTCCTCGGAAACGGGCATGATGATTGCCATGGTGCCGGTGGTTACCACTTTGCTGGGGATGATATTTCTGAATGAAAAACCTTCGCCAGCCCAGATGGCATTTATCCTGCTGTCAGTGGCGGGGGTGGTCTTTATAGTTGCCATGAAGGGCAGCATGGAGATAGGCAGAAACCTCATCGGAACTTTCGTAGTGATGGGAGCCGTGGTTTGCGCGGGCATTTACAATGTTCTTTCACGAAAGCTGTCTTTGGAATATTCCCCGCTGGAAATCACCTATGTGATGATGTGGGTGGGTGCCGTGGTATTCAACGGCATTTCTGTGGCACAGCACGTAATCAGCGGCAATCTTCAGCAATACTTTGCACCACTGGGGAATATAAAAGTTGTAGTTTCCATAGGATATCTGGGCTTTCTTTCCTCTGTTGTGGCCTATCTACTACTGAATTTCATGCTTTCAAAGGTGGAAGCCGCCAGGTCCTCGGTATTTACCAATCTGGCCACGGTATTTTCCATATTTGCAGGAGTTACCCTAGGCCACGAGCCCTTTTACTGGTTCAATGCTGTGGGAGGGATCATGATTTTGCTAGGGGTCTGGGGGACCAACCGCTGCGGCAGGAAACGGGAGGCAATAAAGAGTTCTGACATAGGGTAAATCCGCGGCTAAGAAGGATTATAAATTTTGAGGCAAAACCGGGGCTCACTTTCATAGAAATTGAAGTCTTGATCCGATTGATTATTTCAAAAGGCTGTAGTATTATAAAAATGTAGAAAGTGAACAATTTCACAATTGAAAGATTTTAATAATAATTTAAATTTGCTTGACGAGGTGTTGTATTAGATGCTGGATTTAAATGCAGCGCATATAACAGGTATTTTCATCACGCTGGCAGGCATCACCCTGGTGGGGATATATTCCGGCAGAAACATAAAAAGCTCCGCCGATTTTGCCGTAGGAAGCCGCAGAGCCGGTTCTCTCATAGTGGCGGGCACCATCATGGGGACTCTGGTGGGCGGAGCGTCAACCATCGGGACCGCACAACTGGCCTTTGTATACGGTTTTTCCGCCTGGTGGTTTAATCTTGGCGCCGGGATGGGATGTCTGATTCTTGCATTGTTTTTCGCGAAACCTCTCTATAATACGAATAAATGTACCGTCCCCCAGATGCTGGTAGAAGAGTTTGGGACCGGAGCCGGCCCCATTTCCAGCCTTTTTTCTTCCCTGGGGATATTTTTGAGCGTTGTGGCCCAGGTGCTATCCGCAGTAGCCCTTTTGACGGCCATGCTGAATATATCGCCCCTTTCGGCTGCGATGGTATCGATCATTCTAATGGCGGCCTACGTGGTATTTGGCGGCGTTTGGGGCACGGGCCTCGTGGGAATAGCAAAACTTTTGCTGATTTACCTTTCCATGCTGGTGGGAGGCATCATAGCCTTTTCTGGCGGAGGTGGACTTGCGGGTTATCGGGCTGCATTCCCGGCTTTTCCGTATTTCAGTCTTTTCGGCCGGGGATTCTGGATAGATTTTGCTGCGGGCTTTTCCCTGATAATAGGGGTGCTGTCTACCCAGACCTATATACAGGCGCTCATTTCGGGGCGGAGTTTGAAAGAAGCAAGAGCCGGAGCGCTAATAAGCGCTTTGGTGATTCCACCCATAGGCGTGGCAGGAACTTTTATCGGGCTTTATATGAGGATGCATTTTCCCGATATTAATCCCGCCCTGGCATTTCCTTACTTCGTGCTCAAAACGCTGAACCCGTGGTTTGGAGGTATAGTGCTGGCGACCCTCCTCATAGCCACGGTGGGAGGGGGAGCGGGTCTGGCCCTGGGCATCGCCACCATTTTCACCAATGACATTTATGGCCGCTATATAAATAAAGATGCCGATGACGCATCGAGGCTGAGATTTACGAGATTCATGATAGTTTCTGTGCTGGCAATGACACTGATATTTATAGCCGGCAACATTAAATCTCTGATACTTGACTGGAACTTCATGTCCATGGGGCTCAGGGGTGCGGGGATATTTATTCCGCTATGCGCCGCCCTTTTTTTCAAGGGGAGGATAAACAAAAATTTCGCCGTCTTTTCGATGGTGATAGGGCCGCTTTCCATGATTTTTGGCAAAAATCTTTTGCCGAAGGATTTTGATCCTCTCTTCCTGGGGATAGCAATGAATTTTCTTGCCGTTTTAGCCGGATTCATATGGGAAAATATAAAGGAAAAGGTTTCGGACAAATGGAAACCGGTCGATTTCCAAAGCAAGACATGATTTTATAGCGAGGTGTTAAGGTATGGGGAAAATAGCTGAATTTATGGATTTTATCTGGCTTTTAAATGCCCAGGTCAACAGCCTCCACGAGCCGGGGCTTTTGACCCAGAATGCCCTTCAAAAGGCAAAGGAACTGGATGATAAACTAAAGAAAATGGACCTTACAGGGGAGGAAGCAGCCATTGTTAAGAAGGAGATTGAAAACTCCCTCGCCTATATGAGGAATACCGGCAAAAAATTAACCGAGCTGGAAGAAGAATTATTTGCCTTGCTGGAAAATCTAACACAGATAATGAAAACAACAATACGGTTTCATTAGGATTAAACTTGATTCAGGTGAAAAACCGGGGTTTGACGAAAATGGGGCGATGGCAATAACTTTTTAAACCGAAATCAAGTATTGTCATTGAACGACTTTAATGCTGGGGGTGTAATCTTTGAAAAGTGATATAAATAAAAAAATCATGACCGCGAAGGAAGCTGTCCGGCGATTCATAAAACCCGGAACTCACATCGCTTTTGGAGGATTTACCATACTCAGGCGGCCCATGGCCATTGCCCGGGAAATAGTCAGGCAGGGCATAGGAGAACTTTTCGTGACCATGAACGGCGGCACCCTGGTGGAGGAAATGCTGGCGGGAGCGGGTCTCATCAAATGGCTGGAGACTACATACCTGGGACTGGAAGGCGGCATGCCGGTGGCTTATGCCATGAGGCAGGGGATTGAGATGGGTTATATAGAACTGGTGGAAGACTACAGCAACTGGAGTTTTGCCCAGAGAACTCTGGCCGGGAAATACGGCCTACCTTTCATGCCGTGCATGGGGGATCTGGGCAGCGATATACTGAACTATGACACTTTTGGAAAAGCGGGCCTGCGGGGCAGGGATGAAAACGGGGAATTCATACATCCGGGCATCCCGCCGAAAAAATACGAGGTTATAGACGATCCCTTCGAAGGTTTCGGTCTGCGGCCCAGGAGGTTTAATGCCGGTGAAGACACCTGCGGCAACAGGACCAATGCCTACAGGGACGGAAAAATAAAGTCGGATAAATATACCGGCAGGGAGGGCGTTAAAGTCTTGCTGGTGCCGCCGCTTTTACCGGAAGTATGCGTTATCCATGCCCAGCGGGTGGCCGTTGACGGTACGGTGAGGATAGAAGGTTTAATCGGGCCGGATGTGGACCAATCTTTGTGCGGCAGAATCCTTATCGTGGAATGTGAAAGGATATGTCCGCCGGAGGAACTCCGGGCGGTGCCGGAACACAATCAGATTGCGGCCCACTTTGTCCACGCCATAGTGGAGCAGCCCTTCGGGGCATACCCCAGCGCGGTTCCGAACTATTACGATTATGATTATTCCTGGTTCAGACAGTATGCCAAAGAGATCAACCATCAGCCTGTGGAAAAAGTGCGGCAGTTCTGGCAGGAGCACGTGGGGAAAACCACTGACGAGTGGGACTATCTTTAT
The DNA here is from genome assembly GCA_012840135.1 of Thermoanaerobacterales bacterium. Lineage (GTDB taxonomy): Bacteria > Bacillota > Thermosediminibacteria > Thermosediminibacterales > Tepidanaerobacteraceae > Biomaibacter. The sequence goes on along the minus strand of DUMA01000014.1, from coordinate 34,309 downwards.
AAAAGGGTTGGCATGGAAAAACTGTTTTCCCTCAGAACAAAGCCGGAATACCATTATAACCCGGAATTGGACCGGTTTTCCAAGGGTTAAGGCTCATATGATCTATGCCTTTGGCTGTCACGAACCAAGAAACAGGAGTTTTTACACCTGTATCATTCTTGATTTTGGCAGAGCAAAGCAGGTGGATATATCAATAGATATCTGAGCCGCTGCTGTTTTTTGAGTTTATGAGAAATTCGTTATATTATCTTATACTCTGATGGAAAGGAGCTACCAGCAAGTGATTAATATAGATATGGAGGAGTATAAAGCCTATCTTGAGAAAATGGGGCTTGAAGAGAATAAATATACCAACATGGAACTTCTGGCGGTGGGCACCGCCAGGGAAATGCCCGATGGTTCCTTTGCCTTCGTGGGGACTGGCTTACCGCTGATGGCTGCCATGCTGGCCCAGCACATGCATGCGCCTGATATGACCATTATCCTTGAAGCCGGAACGGTAGGACCGAAGATAGAGCATATCCCCCTTTCGGTGGCAGATCCCAGGGCGGCCTTTCAGGCTTCGACCCTTTCCACCCTGGCCGATGCCTTTGGCACCATAGCCAACCGCGGATTTTGCACTCTGGGGGTGCTGGGGGCTGCCGAATGCGACAGCTACGGCAATTTAAATTCCACTTCCATCGGAGGATACTGGCCTGCCAGAGTCTCGGGAACCGGGAAAGGCCCCGAAGTAAGACTCACCGGTAGCGGCGGTGCCAACAGCATTGCATCGGTGGCGGACAGGATCATAGCCATGATGGTGCATGAGAAGCGCCGTATGCCGGAAAAGGTCGAGTATCTCACGACACCGGCAGGCGTGCGGGGCGCAAGAGGTGAAACTCGCTTTGATTATGGCCTCTACAGGGGCGGGGATCTGGTGGTAATAACCGATCTTTGCAAGATGAGACCGGATCCGGAGACGGGGATCTTGTACATGTCCGAGATATATCCCGGCGTGGACCCGGAATATGTAAAGGAAAATACAGGCTGGGACCTGGATGTATCCAGAGCCAAGGTAATGGAGCCGCCTACGGCGGAAGAACTTATGATACTTCGCATGAAGGTGGATCCCGACAGAATTTATCTCGGGAGAAAATCTAAACGCCAAAATTAAGAGCAGAGTGGTGCGATTATAATAGTCTTAAAAGGTAGAGAAAACCCAGTATTATGGGTTGGTGTACAAGATAGATGGTGAGGGAATGCCTGCCCATTTCCGATAATGGATTGGGTTTTAAGTCGACGGGAAGTATTCTCCTTCCCCGCATATACACTAATTTATAAAAAATGATTCCAAATATGAACGCTCCGAGATATGGGAAAAGGGGATAATAATCGAGGGATACAAAATCTTTATTCATGAGCCCCAGGGGGTACAGATGAGGAGATATAACCGTCAATTCATAAAAAATATCGCCAATTATTATCACAGCTGTTCCTACAAGAAATGATATTCCCGTATCTATTTTTTTTAACAGAGGTGAAAGCAAGTAACTGATACCCATGAAATGAAGAATGCCGAATTTTATATATGTTTTTCTGTCAAGCAAAAAGGTTATGGCTGTTAAAAGCATGCCGAGGGCAAAGAGCTTGAGCCCTCTTTTTGTTGTCCTTTTGCTGAGATTTGAACCGATGCCGGCAAGAACCATAAACATTATGGCCGAGAGCTTTCCCTCATAATACCAGAAGCCACTGGCATATTCTATGTTCATACCAAAAAAATAACTAAGGTCAAATACCATGTGAAAAATCATCATCAGCAATATAGCAATTCCGCGGAAAAAGTCAATTTCAACTATCCTATTCACAAAAACCCCCCGTTTTTTACGAGCAGCATTTCTTAATGCGTTTTTCTCGCTTAAAACCATTTTATCATATTTAAATTTCCCGTAAATATTTAACGTTACCTCACTGAAAAAGTGATTTTTTTTAAAAAGTCAATTCTGTGGATGCAATATCCTGGCACAGACCGCTCAGACAGCGTTTATGCTTTCGCCTTTGCACGACAGGTTTTTGCCTGCAATTTGATGAATATTTTTTACATAATATAATCTAATTTTGCCACAATAGCCTTGAAATATGTTAGACTTTTCATAAAAGTGATAACAGCATATAATTTAGAATTAGGAAGAAAGGATGGGCCGATGGAAAATGGATGAAAGGTGCGCACAACTTCTAAATACCATAATTTCGGCCGAAAAGCCTGTCAGGATATCCGATCTGGCGAGACAGTTTAATGTGTCGCCCAGGACTATCCGCTATGATCTGGACAGAATAGACGATTTTTTAATGGACAACAATTTGCCACAATTGGCGAGAAAACCGAACTGCGGCGTGCAGTTTACAGGTTCCGGCGAATTAAAAGAAAAAATCCTGTCTTTACTGGAAGGTATTGACAGCTATAATTACGTGCTGTCTCCCGAAGAAAGGCAAAAAGTCATTTTGAGCGAACTTTTTCAGGCAAAGGATTATATAACCATAGATCATCTGGCAAAAGTGCTTTCCGTAAGCCGGGGGAGCGTGATAAATGATCTGAAAAAGGTAAGAGAATGGCTGGCAGGGCAGAATCTGGAACTTGAATCCTCGCCGCGATACGGCATCAAGGTCCTTGGAGACGAAAAAGACCTCCGCCGGGCCGTTGTAAATATACTTACAGAAAATCTGGAGATGGAAAAAGCTCTTAATATAATAAAAGCACCCATTTACCGGCGCACGGGTTTGGCCATGGACCGACAGCTAAAGAAATTGTTTGAAGACCTGGATATCGATCCCATTGAAGAGGTTGTACGCCTGGCGGAAGAACAACTGGGGACGGTATTTTCAGATGGAGCATATTCGGGCCTTGTCATACATCTGGCTCTGGCTTTAAAGAGAATCCAGTTGGGGAAAGATATCACAATGCCGAAAGAAGAACTGTCAAATCTCCGCCTTACGAAAGAATTTGCCGTAGCATCAAGTATGGTCAAAAGATTAGAAGAAAGTTATAATTTAAAAATTCCGACGGACGAGATCGGATATATTACCATCCACCTGCTTGGCGGCAAGGTTGCGGCTTCAGAAATGTACATGAAAGAAAATTGGGCAGTGCTCCAGACTCTGACAGCAAAAATCATAGAAGTCATTCAGAGCAAGCTTGGAGTAGATTTTTCGGCGGATGATGAACTTTACAAAGGATTGATGGAACACCTGGGGCCCACTATATACCGCTTAAAACACGGGTTGCCTTTGAAAAATCCCATTCTAAAAGAAATTAAGATGAATTATGAACACATATTTCACGCGGTGAAAAGTGGCCTGAGGGTGCTGGAGAAATATGCGGGAACGAAAATCCCTGATGAAGAAGCAGGATATATAGCCATCCACTTTGGAGCGGCATTGGAACGAAACAAATCAACCGGTACTGGACTATACAGAGTTCTGGTAGTCTGCGGCACAGGCATAGGCACGGCAAAGCTGCTATCATCAAGATTAAAGGCAGAATTTGCTAATATCAGCATAGCTGGCACTGTAGCCAGCCATCAGGTAAAAGAAAGACTGCTGGATGAAGATAAGAATATCGATCTTATTATATCAACGGTGCCCACCTGCTGCGGCAGCATACCGGAAATAATCGTAAACCCCCTGCTGCCGTCGGAAGACGTGGAAAAGATTAAATGGCATATAAAACTTCATCCTCCAAAAAATTCTAAAACAAAACAGGGCTTTAAGCCTTCTATGGAAGAAATCCTAATGATCATAGAGAAATACTGTACCATAAGGGCCCGAGGGGAACTTGTATCGGAGCTGGCGGACTATTTAAAAATACCGCTACATGAATGCTCGAAGGGAGTTGTCAAGCCGGTGTTAAAAGATTTGCTGACGGAAAAGACCATAAAATTAAATGTAGAAGCGAAAAATTGGGAAGAAGCCGTAAGAATAGGAGGTGAGATATTAGTAGAAAACGGTTTTGTAGAGCCACGCTACGTAGATGCCATGATCAGGACCGTCAGGGAAATGGGCCCCTACATCGTAATCGCTCCGGGCATAGCCATGCCCCACGCCCGCCCGGAAGATGGAGTAAAACAGGTGTGTATGAGTTTGATAACATTGAAAGAGCCGGTAAAGTTCGGAAATGAGGCAAATGATCCGGTGAAACTGGTCATTGAATTTGGAGCGATTGACAATCACACCCATCTGCAGGCACTTTCCCAACTGATGAATCTTTTTACCAGCAAAGCATATACTGAATCGGTTATTAATACTTTAGAAATAAACGAAGTATTGAAAATAATTAATAATTGTTCTAATGCGGAGGTGGATCTAAAATGAAAATTCTTGTAGTATGTGGCAGCGGCCTTGGTAGCAGTTTTTTAATTGAGATGAATATAAAAAAGGTTTTGCAGGAATTGGGATTGAAAGCAGAAGTAGATCATGCAGATCTGGGATCGGCAAAAGGATCTGGTGCAGACATACTTGTTGGTACAAGAGACATTGCCGTTCAACTTTATGATATGGGGCCAGAAGTAGTGTCGCTAGATAATATGATCGATACTGAAAGCATGAAAACAAAATTAATAGAGGCTATTAATAAGCTAAAAAAGTAAAGTAGTAAACATAAAGTATATCGGAAAGGGGAATTTATATGTTATTTTTTAAATTCCTTATGAATGATGTGTTAAGTCAACCTTCTGTTCTGGTAGGTCTGGTCGCACTTGTCGGTCTACTGGCTCAGAAAAAACCTGTGGAACAGATTATAACCGGAACAATCAAAACGATAATTGGATTTTTGATACTCTCCGGTGGTGCCAATATAGTTGTGGGCTCGCTGAGCCACTTCGGTACAATGTTTCAGAAAGGATTCAATATTACAGGGGTTGTTCCTAACAATGAGGCCATCGTGGCGCTGGCAATACAGACTATAGGTTCGCAGACTGCACTGATAATGGCTTGCGGTATGGCCGTAAATATTTTACTTGCGAGATTCACGCGATACAAGTATATCTGGCTTACAGGACACCATACGTTTTATATGGCCTGCATGCTGGCAGCCATATTGCTAGCAGCGGGTTTTAAGGGAGTATCCCTAGTTGTTGCGGGTTCGATTCTTTTAGGAATGACAATGGTAATTTTTCCGGCGCTGGCCCATCCTATAATGAGACAAATAACCGGCAGCGACGAGGTTGCATTTGCTCATTTTGGAACTATTGGCTATATTTTATCTGGTTATATAGGAAAATATATTGGTGATAAAAGTAAATCCACCGAAGATATAAAACTACCAAAGGGATTAACATTTATGAGAGATAACACGGTTGCTATCGGTACCACGATGATGCTGGTATATATTATTACAGCCCTTTTTGCAGGAAAAGGTTATGTTGAGAAAGAATTAAGCGGAGGAATGAACTATTTAGTTTTTTCAGCAATTCAAGCACTAACATTTTCAGCTGGTGTGTATGTCATTCTGGCCGGTGTGCGCATGATTCTCGGTGAAATAATACCTGCTTTCAGGGGTATTGCCCTTAAAATCGTGCCAAATGCCAAACCTGCACTGGACTGCCCGGTTGTCTATCCTTATGCGCCGACAGCAGTTTTAATCGGTTTTTTAACGAGCTTTTTAGCGGGAATAGTGGGAATGTTTATTCTGATAGCCTTGAAAGCCACAGTTATAATTCCTGGAGTTGTACCTCATTTCTTCTGTGGAGCTACAGCGGGAGTATTCGGAAATGCTACGGGAGGCAGAAGAGGAGCAGTAATAGGTTCTTTTGCTCACGGTTTATTGATAACATTTTTACCGGTATGGTTAATGCCGGTTCTTGGCAATCTGGGATTTGCCAACACTACTTTTAGCGATGCTGATTTTACAGTTACAGGAATAATAACAGGAAATGTAGCAAGATTTTTTGGAAGTACCGGAATATATATTCTTGTTGTAATATTGTTGCTCATTCTTTTCATACCGGCATTTTCTAAAGGGAATGCTGTAAAATCGCAAAAAACTGCATAGATAAAAAAGTTCAATGCCCGGGATTTCCCGGGCATAACTTTGTTGGGCTCCAACTCCGAAAAATTCGGGGTTTTTTTATATTTATACTGTGCTCTTTTGGCAGGAAAATTGGAAATGGATGTAGAAAAATTAATTCCAGGGAGGAGGAATTTAATGCTGGATTTTTTAAACCATACTTCATCGTTTGATCGTGGAATTATATTAAGCATAGTGGCAGGTATGGCAACGGGCCTGGGAGCGCTACCGTTGCTGTTTGTCAGAAAGAGGTTTTCAAGTGATGCAATCAATGCATCCCTGGGGTTTGCAGCGGGAGTGATGCTGGCTGCTACGGCGTTCAGTCTGGTGCTGGCTTCCATAGAAGAGGGAGGCATGATCTCCCTGATCGTGGGAATGATGATGGGAGTCCTGTTTGTGGACCGCATGGACAAGATAATTCCCCATAATCATTTCGTTAAGGGTCATGAGGGACCCGGCATAAGTCGCCTTAAAAAAATATGGCTGTTTGTCTTTACCATAATCATACATAATTTCCCCGAAGGACTGGCTGTGGGGGTGGGAGGATTTTCAAAGCACGCCTATTCTCTGGCTTTTGCCATTGGGGCGCAAAATATCCCTGAAGGTCTTGCAGTGGCAGCCGCTCTTGCAGCAGCTGAATATAAAGTCGGTTATGCCGTATTGATAGCTTTTCTTTCGGGCCTTGCTGAACCGGTGGGCGGAATACTGGGAGCAAGCCTGGTAGGCATCTCCTCATCCATATTGCCCTATGCTCTTGCCTTTGCGGGAGGTGCCATGCTTTTTGTGATCAGCGATGAAGTAATCCCCGAAACCCATTCCGGAGAACATCAAAGGCTGGCAACATTTTCACTGGTCATCGGCTTTATCCTGATGACCATATTGGATACATTGATGTAATAAAAAAGGGGCTGCATTTGTATGAACGCCGTGATAGTCGGCTTTTCTTATGCCATAGTCTATAAAATATGCATGTTCATATACATCCAATACCAATATAGCGGTAGAGTTGACTATGACACCATGGTAATGGGCATCCTGAAGGTAATTGTGCCTATTATGGCCTATCATGAATGCCGAGTTTTTCTTTTAGTGCATATTGAAGCACATGAGAAAAGTTAATATTTGCCTTTTCCGCCGCATCGTTCAGCCAACGGGGAAGGGTGAGTGTTTTGTTTATGCTTTTATTCGCCATTTCATCCCGGACAGGTTGCATATAGACTTCAATTAGATTTAAAAAGGCACCTTTAGGGACTTTTATTTTTTCCGGTGGAGTAGGCGTTGGAATAGGTTCTTCATTTTCTTCTAAACTATATAAATAAAGCTCTAATGCATCCTTTGCCATATAAAGTGCTTCATCCAGGTTATCTCCCTCAGTAATGCATCCGGGTAAATCAGGAAAGGTGATTGTATAGCCTCCATCAACATCCGGATCAAAGATAGCAGGAAATATATATTTATCAGCCATTTTTTAAACCTCCATTTTATGATTTATATTGAGACTTTAGTAAAAAGTATTATTTAAGCCCTGCTTGTTTTAATATTGAATTTAATGTTTTAGGCTTTAAATCTTTATTATGATATGGGATTTGTATTTTGCTAAGATTAGAAGGATGAACCATATGTATATGTGACCCTCTCTGATTCTTGATTTGCCATCCGTGTTCTTTTAATATTTTAATCAGTTCTTTTGGTTTCATATCCTATCCTCCAGATAACTATATTATAACACCTGTAAAAAGCATGTGTCAAATAATATTCGGAAGATGCTGAGAGTTATCAGAAGTGAATATGGGAAAGAGCATATTCGTATGTGAGAGGGTAAAAATGTAAAAAACTTTGAGGAGAAATATAATGTATAGACAGTTTTGCAAGAATTATAAAAATTTTATAAAGCTTAATAAAGCCGGTTTGGAAAAAAATGAATACCGTCTAAAAATAGCGGAATCTATTAAAGGCCTGGCTGATTTAGAAACTTATAAAAAATGGAGAGAAAACAATGATATCAGATATTCGGAAATAGAAAATATTGTTTTTGAAATAAAAAGAAGAAAGGATGTCTTCCATTTTAAATCTTTTTCATGGGAACTTGAGGGATACGGCTTTGAGGCAAGAAAAAGTGATTCTGCAGATAGAGAAAAACTCGAAGAACAATTAAAACTCATTGATATACTTTTAGGTACAAGTTACTGGTCTGATAATACTGATAATGTCGATAAATAATGGAGTCAAGAAGGATCCGGTTGCGTTTTCAACTTTTCCCACCTTCTTTCTGCTGCTGACCAATCAATGTTTTGTATGAATGCGGTGATATATTCGGCCTTTCTGGTGCCGTAGTCTATGAAGTAGGCATGTTCGTAGACATCCAGCACCAACAGGGCTGCAGTATTGATTATAACGCCTTGGTCATGGGCGTCCTGAAGGTAATTGTGAATGCGCCTATCGCGGGGGTTAAAAGCAAGCACCACCCACCCTCTGGCCGCCATCCCCGCTGCTCTGAAATCCTGGAGCCAGTCGTTAAAGGAGCCAAAATCATTTTCGATCCGGCGCAGCAGGCTTCCTTCAGGCATACCTCCAAAGCCACCCAGGTTTTCAAAGTAAAGTTCGTGCAATATGACACCATCCATGGCAAAAGTTTCTCCTTTTTTGAGGCCTCTGTATTCACTGTAAGTCGCATTGGCTTCCTGGCGAATGGCGAACTGAAGCTTTTCCCGGATTTCATTTATCTTATTTACATAGCCTTTGTAAAGCACGTTGAAATGTTCCAAAATCTGGCGCTCCGAAAAGCCGGGCATGGAAAGTAACTTGGGGTTGAGCGAAATTGGGTTTATGGCCCTGCTTGAAATTGACATGTCCTTAAAACCTCCCAAAAGTTATTATCAATGATTGATAAAGTCTATAATATATTGTATTCTGATATTATAAAAAAGCTGAATATAATGCTTTATACTGGTATGTTTATTGAATCCCTGCCAGAAATAAGAGCTAAGGCTTTTAATGAGATGGTGGTCATTGCGCATATGACGATTCGGATTTTGCAAATATTTTTGCAGGGCAGCAATTTTGCGTGGTCTGGATCTGGAGGACTCTATCAGCCTCGCTCTATAAAGACTCTAAAGAGCAGAAAGCTAAGTATAAAATTAGTTAAGTGGTGAACTAATGATGATTAAATTAATTGCCCTTGATGTGGATGGAACACTGGTGGATGGTAATAATGTAGTATCACCGGCCAACGAGATGGCAGTAAAAAAAGCTCTTTCGAACGGTATTAAGGTAGCCCTTGTCACGGGCAGGCATCGAGATGGAGTGAAAAAAATCGCGGAGGTTCTGGGGCTTGATCACGAAACTCTGCTGATTGCAAACAACGGCGCCTTGATATATTCCGGAGATCAATTGATATGGGAAGACTTTCTCGCCCCGGAAGACGCTGACGGTGTTATAAAATTCAGCACTCAACTTTCCGGAGCGGTGGCCGGCATATTTCAACCCGACATAATCCATTTTTATCTGAATGCTTGCGTGGATAGGGATTATGTTATGAAACAATTTGAGGTTTTTGATATGATTCGAGTAAGGGAAGCCAAAAATCCTGAAGATATTCCACGGCAGAAGGTTACTAAAGTTATGCTGATAACCGGATCTGAAGATCGTGCCCGAGAAATTCTTGATATGTGGCCGCCGAGCCTATCTCATCTAAATTGCAGCCGCTCGTACCCTTATATTTGCGAGATAAACAGCGGCCGGTGCGACAAAGGTCGCAGCCTTAAGATCCTGTGCGAAAAACTTGGAATTTTGCCCGAGGAAGTGCTGGCGGTGGGGGATGGGGAGACCGATATCCCCATGCTGGCCTTTGCTGGTCATTCGGTATTTGTCAGGCATTCTGAGCATTTGCCGGAGCTTCCTCCCCATGTTCAAGTTACTCCCCCGGGATTTCAAGATAGGGGTGCTGCCTGGGCTATTGAAAAATATCTATACCCGTTTTTAATATTTCCGACACAAAGCTGATTTTTTTCGATTTTTCCTCAATTTCCTCGGGAGTATATCCCAGTATATCGGCACCTATGTCGTAACTCCATAACCTTTGGAGCAGTTCCAGCCTTTCAAAGAAACTCATATCTTTAAAGTCCCGGGACACCACCAAAAAATATCCACATCGCTGGAGCTCAATGCTTCATTTCTTGCATATGAACCAAACATGATAACTCTATCTATTTTTTCGTAATCGCTCAACTTCGATATATAGTCATTTATCATTTTAATTATTTCATTTTTTGTCTTAACCATTCCAGCACCCTCTCAGTTTCTTTCAAAAACTCCAGAGCAATTTGCTCGTTATACATCTTATGGCTAGGGCCTCCAGCAGCATCCGGGTATCTTGAAACCATATAATGTGGATTTAATTTTAGTATTATCGTTTCCATCTCTTTATCGGGGTTCTGGTCAATCGCTTCCAACAATATAATCAGGATATGTTCTGCCTTTTTGTTCCGCATTGATGAAATTTTTGCTTATGGATAACATATTTTGTTTTATACTGGCTTGTATGAATCATTATAAAAACGTATAATTTAATTGATGCCTTTTATAAAGGGGCAAAAGCATATACCGACTAAAGTGTGTTTGACGTTTGGAGGCAATAAAGCACTAAAAAAAGGGAGCTATAATATATCGATGAATTATCTGTGGTGGATTCTTGAGTCGACGGATAATAATAAATTCCCTTACAGGCTCAGCATAAAAAAAGAAAATAAGACTCTCCTTTGCCTGCGGGTTCAAAGCAGGTGGCCTGGAGCCGGAAGTCAGATCTTTTGTTTGAGGGATCTGGAGGATTATTCAAACCCTTTGGAAGAGATAGAGCGGGTGCCAGTGGTATCTTTAAACCGCTATGGCAAGCGCCTTTCGGTGGTTCTGGACAGGCCTACCAACAAAAGGTGCGAATTTTTATTTTTAAAAAAGAAATATAAGACAAAGCAAGGGGAGTACGAGCAGATATTCTGGAGAACCCAGCAGGGATTAAAGGAGAGAAAGCCCAGGGTAAAGCTCACCGCCAGAGGAGATGCAAGGATTCACGTGCTGATAGATATCAACGAAAAATACCCCTGGAAATTTCAAGAATGCGTCGTGGAGAGAAAAGCCCTCCCGGCTGGCGATTATGCTCTATTGAGGGATGACGGGATTGCGGCGGTGGTGGAAAGGAAGACCTTCGAGAACCTCAGAAGCAACTTTAATGATATAGCCATACTGCACCAAAAACTTGGAGAACTGGAAGCGTACGCTCATTCGGCGCTGGTGGTGGAGGCCAATTACTCTGATTTCTTGAATCCGAAAAAACTGACAGTTTATACTCCGACATATGCGGCTAAAGTCCTGGCAGAGCTTTCCGCACTGCATCCCGGCACCAAGATAGTATTTGCGGGCAACAGGAAGCTGGCGAATGAATGGACCTTGAGATTTTTTCAAGCTATTGAATCCCATGAAAGGGACGCCCTGCCGGAGAAGGTGGCCGAAATAGCTGAAGAATACGGGCCACCGCCGGACTTTAAGGGAGGCATTTATTATGATATTAGAGAATATATCCTGGATGAATCGATAAGTGAATTCACCTCGGCGGAATTAAAAGATAGATTTCCAGATGCCCCAGATAGCACCATTAAAAGGGTGCTGAGGGACCTTAAAAAAGAAGGATTGATTACTTCAATGGGTAGGGGTAAGAAAAGCCGGTGGACAAAAGTTTAGGCATTTATGTTCCCTTTCGGCCTTGGCCCAAAATATTGGTAGTAATAGCATTTTATCATGCCGTTATAGAGCTTTCGGTTTTTATCCGCCTTTCTGCCGAAGAGTCTTTCAAAACCCTCGTGAGATGCAAGGATATAGTAAGACCAGGTATCGAGCTTTTTAAATATATGACCCATATCCCTGTAAAGTTTTTCAACTTCTTTTAATTCTCCAAGCCTTTCGCCGTAGGGCGGGTTGCAGATGATGCATCCATAGTTGTCCGGAGGAATTATGTTTCTCACATCTTTTTTTTCAAAAGTAATGTATTGATCTACATTGGCCTTTCGGGCATTATCCGTAGAAAGTTTAACAGCCTTTTCATCGATGTCGGAGCCGAAGATTTGAAGATTCACATTCTTTATTATAGATTCGTGGGCCTCTTTTCTAGCATCCCACCAGAGTTTTCTGGGGATATTGGGCCATTTTTCCGCAGCGAATTCCCTATCGATTCCTGGAGCGATGTTGGCTCCGATGAGAGCTGCTTCGATGGGTATGGTGCCAGAACCGCAGAAGGGATCAAGAAGGGGCCTGTCATATTTCCAGCCCGATAACTGCACCATAGCGGATGCAAGAGTTTCCCTTAACGGAGCTTCATTGGAAAGGGCCCGGTATCCCCTTTTGTGCAGTCCTTCTCCGCTGGTGTCTATCATCAGCGTGGCCCTATCCTTCATGAGAGAAAACTGAATGCGGTAAAGGGGGCCTTTTTCCTCAAACCAATTCTTTTTGTATTTATTCTTGAGTTTTTCCACAACAGCCTTTTTCACTATGGCCTGACAATCGGGTACGCTGAAGAGCTTTGATTTTAGGGAATGGCCTTTTACGGGGAATGCTGCCTCCATGGGTATCCACTCATCCCAGGGCAATGCTTTAGTGCCTTCAAAGAGCTCGTCAAAGGTAGTGGCTTTAAACTCTCCTACTTTCACCAGTACCCGCTCGGCGGTTCGAAGCCATAGGTTCGCCCGGCATATGGCAGTCTCATCGCCTTTAAAGGTTACCCTGCCGTCTTCCACTTTTACATTCGTATATCCCAGCTTTTTCAGTTCCCGGGCTGCCACAGACTCTATCCCGAAAAGTGTTGGCGCCACCAATTCTACTTCTGTCATTTTAGCTTATTCTCCAATCATTCAGTTTTAATCTGGGTAAGGCGGTATTCATATATCTGTTAAACCTGCTACCATGACAATTATACCAGATTATGCATAAGATACAAAATCTGTGAGGCTATTTTTAATGTTTACTCGATAATTATGTAAAAATTGTGATATAATAAGCTAATGAGCAAGTCCGTCTAGAGCAGATGCATTTAAACTTCGTCCAGAAACGTATCAAATGCATGCTCTTGTGTGATGGGTATTAAGAAATCTGAAACTGGATATGAGATATTATGGAAGAAAACGAAAAATACATTAAAATTGCCGTGTTGGAAAATGAGATTGAAGCGCGTCTTTCTGGATTCCATATTGACCGAGCGGAGTATACCGCACGTGATAAGATCTTATCATGATATTGTCTACAACGGCATATATCAGACGGTGAGAGGATGGGGTTATGTGGGCTCTCTGGAATCTTACCGGCAGGAGATAATGGAAATTTTGAAGGATATCAGAAAAAGTCCGTCAGGAGATATCTGATTCTATTCTATTTCTTCCGCTGTTTTTCGCCTGGTAAAGGAAGTTATCCACTTTTTTTAAAAGCTCGATTAATTTTTCATTGTTGTATTGATAGACACCACCGCTGACGGTTATTTTCATATCCTGACCCGCCCAGGTTATATTTGAAATATCCTGCCTTATTCTTTCGGCTACAACAAATGCTTGCTCTTTATGAGTTTCAGGCAAAATCACCATGAATTCCTCACCGCCCAGACGACCGAATATATCCGTTTCTCTAATGTTGTTCTTTATGGTCCTGCATACTTTTTTCAAAACCTTGTCACCTGCAACGTGTCCAAAAGTATCGTTGATTGCTTTGAAATGGTCTATATCCAGGAGAATAACAGAAAATGTTTGGCCATATTTCTCAGCTGTTTTTCTTAGCGAATTCAGACATTTCAGAAGATACCTCCGGTTATATGTACCGGTCAGGCTGTCGATGACTGAGATTTCCCTGAGCTTAAGGTTCAGCTGTTCCGTTTTTTGTTTTGCTTCTTTCAGCTCTTCGTTGTTTTTTTCGAGAAGGTAATTTTTTTGTTCTATTTCTTTTCTCTGTTTTTCCACTTCGCTCAGATATAATATGACCCGCTCATGTTCCATGTTGTAACCGTTTATTACCGCTGCCATGGTCACTGCATTGAAAATGACGGCAATAATAAATCCGAAAAACACATCTAAGTATCTGGATAAGATTGAATCATATCCATGAACAAACCAGGGAAATTTGTATTCAAATATAAAAAGAGCCATGATGGTTCCTAAAAACAGAATAATGGCCAGCACTCTTTTAAAACCTTTTAGCAAAACGGCAATAAATGCGGAATATACTATCAGATAATAGGGGATGCTTCCGAAGGACCCGCCGTTGATTAACCACATTGTGGGAAAAAATATAAAAGTCAACATGATGAGAGCTAAATATACTGAAAGTGTGTACTTTTTTTTGTACATTGATAAATAATAAAGATAAATCGATATGATACCGCAAACAAAAGGGATAATTACCGTAAAGATTCCAAGATCTAATAGATAGTTTATTATACTTGCCGAAAAAGACATGAAAAACCCTATAAGGGCAATGACGTGGAAAAATCTGTATTGTAGCGGAAAATTGGAAGTGTTACCAACCAGTTTGGAAAAAACAATCCTCATATGGTCCTACCCCCTCTATTAGCCTTTGGGAACAATTTTTATGTTATTATAACAAAATTTTGATTGCTGGTCCAAGACTTATTTTATGAACCGAAATGTTGGATAAAAATTTTGAATTATGTTATACTGGAATTAAAAGACACAGTAAAGGGAAGGGTGATACTTACTATGAGAGTCTTAGTTACCGGTGCATCGGGGCTTCTAGGAGAGGCCATCTGCAATGCCGTCCAAAAAAATCATGAAGTAAAGGCGCTAAAAGGCAGAGCCGACGGGGATATCACCGATGCGGGTGATATTATTGGGAAAATAGATGATTTTAATCCGGATGTGGTAGTTCACGCCGCTGCCATAAAGGACCCGGATACTGCCGAAAAGGACCCGAGGATGGCGTATCTTGTAAACTGTATCGGTGTCAGGAATGTAGCCCTGGCGGCCCAAAAAACCGGGGCAAAGATGCTGTACATATCCACCGAGTCGGTGTTTGACGGGGAAAAGAGGGCGCCATATTATGAATACGAGAAGCCCAACCCGGTAAATGTCTACGGACAGACAAAGCTCATGGGGGAGCAAATCACCATGAGCCTCATAAAAAATTATTTTATCGTGCGCCTGCCGCTTCTGTTTGGATATACCGGCAAGCCTCAGGATAATATCATTTTAAAAACCGTGGGCAAAATTAAAAATGGAGAAAAAGTGGTGGCCGGGGCCGACCAGTACAGCCAGCCTACCTACGTGGACATGGTGGCCGATGTCATTGAAAGGTTGATCGAGACCAAGTATTACGGCATATATCATGTATCCAATTCCGGTTCGGCTTCCAGATATGAATTTCATAAGGCAGTGCTGAGATTTTTGGGGATGGATGACTCCAATCTGATTCCGGCCTCGGATGTGAACATGAATCGGCCTGCCGTAAGACAGCGGTATGTGGCCATGCACAACCTTGCACTGGAGGCTACGCTGGGCATTAAACTTCCGCCGTGGGAAGAAGCCCTGGAAATGTGTCTTGAAAAGATGAAATCCATGAATCTTGTGCCGTAAAAAATAGTCTTTTAAGTTAAAACATCTTCCATCTAATAAATACGATTACGGTCACCAGCGATATTACAAATGAGGCCACAAGAATCCCTGTAAAAGCAAAAGGAGATTGTTGGAACGGAATCGGCACATTCATGCCGTATAAACTTGCGATTAGGGTCGGTATGGAAATAACGATGGTTATGGATGTAAGAAATTTCATCACTATATTCAAATTATTGGATATAACCGAAGCATAAGCGTCCATGGTGCCGCTCAGAATGCTGGAGTAAATTTCGCTCATCTCTATGGCCTGTTTGTTCTCGGTTATTACATCTTCCAGCAAATCCTCATCCTCTTCGTACATCTTGATGAGACCGCTATTTACCGGTACGTGCAATCCTTTCAGGAGGCGGGATTTCAACAGCTTTTCCATAACAATTTCATTGGCTTTCAAAGACGTGGTAAAATAGACGAGGCTTTTTTCGAGCTTTAAGAGCTGTATGAGCTCTTCATTCTTCATGGACTGGTGGAGCCTTTGCTCAATTTCTTCGCTCTTTTTATCGATTTGTTTCAGGTATCTCAAATAATACACGGCCGTTTTAAAAAGAAACTGAAGCAAAAACCGGGTCTTTTTATAAGTATAAAAATCTTTTTGCCTGATTTTTATAAACTCGTCCATTATGGGGTTGTCATTCAAACAGACGGTCAGGAAACAGTCTTCCGTTATGATTATCCCCAGCGGCAGGGTGTCGTATATGTCGTTGCTTATTACAGGGATTTTTGTAATGATCAATACGTAATTGTCGTCATAATCTATGCGGGAACTCTCCTCTTCGTCCAGGGCGTACCTTATTACTTCAGCGGGTACGTTCAGAATTTGTTCGACAAATGAAACTTCTTCGTCGGTTGGATTCACGATGTGTATCCAGCTACCTTTTTCATAATATGTAAGTTTTTTCAGTTCACCGCTTTCGACAGTTTTAAAGATGTTAAGCATTTTTTCACCCCTTTTTTTCCATAGAAGTATTATATCATTCTTATCATCAAGAGTAAATTTCTTTTGAACGTCTGGCTGAACGGTCAGGTGCCAGGCCGCCACAACCACCAAAATCGACTTTTTATACCAAAATGAAATTTTGAATGATAGGAGGGCATAATCATGGATATAAAGGAACTGACTACACCAGCTTTTCTGGTGGATCTGGATGTTCTGGAAAAAAACATAGAGGATATGACCGATCTTTGCAGTAGGAACAATAAAAAGCTCTGGCCCATGATAAAGACTCACAAGAGCACTCAAATTGCGCTCATGCAGCAGACGGCTGGAGCTGAAGGCTTTCTTGTAGGAACTCTGGATGAGGCGGAAAAACTTGTGCAGGAAGGGTTTTTGAATATTATGCTGGCATATCCTGTGGCCGGGGAAGAGAATGTTGCAAGAGCGGTAAATCTGGCAAAAAAAGCCCGTGTTATCCTCAGCCTGGATGGCATTGATGCTGCAAGGGTTTTAAATGATGCAGCAAAGTGCCATGGTCAGACTTTAGAATATCTCATCATCATCGACAGTGGCCTTCACCGCTTTGGGGTTTTGCCTGAAGAAGCGGTGGAACTGGCCAGTAATTTATCGGTTTTGGAGTATCTAAAGCTAGTCGGTATAGGCACCCATCCCGGCCATGTATACGGCTCCTCAAGTCCTGAGGAGGTCAGAAAAGTAGCAGGCGAAGAGAGGCAAGCCATGAAGCGGGCAAAGAAAAATCTGGAAGTTGCAGGATACAAAGTTGACATCGTGGCCACCGGCAGCACTCCTACAGCGACGTATGTGGCTGAAGATGAAAATATCACGGTGCTTCGGCCCGGGAACTTCGTGTTTTATGATAATATCCAGATGGCTCTGGGAGTTGTTCCGGAATCGAGATGCGCTCTCACCGTGCTCGGCACGATTGTATCCCATCCCAGGGAAGATACTTTTATCATGGATGTGGGCAGCAAGTGCCTGGGGCTTGATAAAGGAGCCCACGGCATTTCCATGGTGAAAGGATACGGGATGATAAAAGGCCATCCCGAGCTGCTCATAACAGATTTGTCTGAAGAAGTGGGCAAAATAAAATTATTGGGAAAAACCAAGATAAAGGTGGGAGATAAAGTGAGGGTTATTCCCAACCATGCCTGTTCTGCTGCTAATATGACCGATTATCTTATCGGACATAGAAATGGCAGGATAGAAAAAACAATATACATCGATATGCGGGGCGGCTCCTTCCGCAAACCGCCGGGCCAGTGAAATGAATAATCCAATAAGTTTGCATAAATATAAATATTTTTATATATTTATAATTTATCGTAAATGGACAAATGCTTGTTTTTGTGCTAATATTGAGTTAATATAATAATATATTAACTTAACAAATTATGAAAAATTAGCAATTGCGAAAGGAGTCCTCGTATGAAGCCAATTATAGGAATATGCGCCAATTATGCAACAGACGATAAAATAGGCATAATTACAGAATTGGGATTTCCGAAGCAGGAGTGGCAGTTATTAGCCAATGATTATATTAAAGCTATAGAATTGGCTGGAGGTTCTCCTTTAATAATTCCCGTCGTGGAAGATTTCGAAAATACAGAAAGAATATTGCCTATTTTAGACGGCATATTATTTTCCGGAGGCTCAGACATAGATCCCTCATATTACGGGGAGTTGCCTCAATACGGTCTCAGAACGGTGACTCCTTTTAGAGATTCACATGAAATTGCTTTGGCAAAAAAAATTTTGTTTGAAACCTCAATTCCAGTATTAGGCATCTGCAGAGGAATACAATTGTTAAATGTAGCTGCTGGAGGTACATTATATCAAGATCTGCAACGGTATAGGAGCGAGGGTTTTAACCATACTCTGATTAACGTCCCGAAGGACTATCCTATGCATGAAGCGGCAATCAAGCCGGATTCCAAGCTTCATAAGATTTTCAGAAAAGACAGAATAAAGATAAACAGCTTTAATCATCAGGCCATTAAAACAATAGGAGGTGATTTCGAGGCGACTATGATAGCGCCGGATGGCCTTATTGAAGGGATTGAATCGCCAGGAAACAGATTTGTTGTAGCTGTGCAGTGGCATCCCGAAACTATGATAGAACGCTATCCGGAGTACCTGGTTTTATTTAAAGAGTTTGTCAGAAGCTGTAGTGTATCATAATATTTCAAGAAAAATCGGAGGTGCGTTATGAGAAAATTCTGGGGGATATTTTTAGTTTTAGTGCTGGTAGTTTCTATCGTGGCAGTTGGATGCGGCCAGAAGCAGGAGGCTGCGAAGGAGGAACAAAAAACACAGGAGGCTCCCAAAGAAGAAGCCAAACAGGAAACTGCAGGAGATGTGGTGAAAGTCGGATGGATCGGTTCACTGACAGGAGACCAGGCTGTTTGGGGCCAGTGCGAATTTAACACGGTAAAGATGCTGGTGGAGGAAATAAATGCGCAAGGAGGACTTCTGGGCAAAAAACTGGAAGCCGTAGGATATGATACCCGGGGCGATGCCATGGAAGCGGTGAATGCCGTAAGACGTCTCACCAGCCAGGATAAAGTTGTGACCATTATAGGCCCCAATGCCAGCGGCCAGGCCATCCCCATTTCCACGGTGCTGGAGGAAATGAAGGTGCCGGATATCGCGACGGTGGCTACCAATCCCAAAGTTACTGTGGTAGACGGAAAGACAAAACCCTTCAACTTCCGGGTGTGCTTTATAGACCCTTATCAGGGTGCCGTTGCAGCGGGATATGCCGCCGATGTGTTGAAATTTAAAAAGGCTGCGGTGCTCTATGATGTGGCCGATGATTATTCTCAGGGGTTGACCGAGTTTTTTATCAAGACATTCACCGAAAAGGGTGGAGAAATAGTGGCAAAAGAAGCCTTCAAATCAGGGGATACCGACTTTAGGCCCCAGCTTTCCAAGATAAAAACCGCCAACCCCGATATAATTTTTATGCCCTATTTCTTTAAGGAAGTGGCTCTGAGTGCCAACCAGGCCCGGGAGCTGGGCATCAATGCCGTCCTCATGGGCGGAGACGGCTGGCCTTCTGAAGTGCTTCTGGAGATGGCCAAAGATGCGGTAAACGGCAGCTACTTTGTAAATCACGTGGATTTTGACGACCCGGCAGTCCAGGACTTCAAGAACAGGTACATGAAAAAGTATGATAGAAAGGTGGAGTTGAACGGATACCTGGCCCATGATGCGTTTTTAATGTTTGTAGACGCGGTAAAGAGAGCCAACAGTTTCGACCCGGTTGCGATACGCGATGCCCTGGAGACCACCAAAATTCAGGGTATAACGGGCAATATTAAAATTGGTAAAGATACCCACAACCCCGAAGGAAAAGAAGCGGCTATCATAAAGATAGTGGATGGCAAGTACGTATTCCAGCAAAAATACGCCCCGAGCAATTAAATAAGGGTAAGAGTTTTATAAACTTTTAGCTTCGAATATTTTTAACGGGGGGCGTCTCTCCATCTCCTGCAATTTTTTGAGCACTCCTTGATATGGAGATACGCCCCCGAACTGCAATTTGCGCATAGTGAAGGAGCGATATCCTTGATTCAATTTTTGCAGCAGATGATAAACGGCCTGTCCATCGGCAGCGTATATGCGCTAATGGCCGTCGGTTATTCACTGGTATACAGCATCATGAACTTTTCCAATTTTGCCCATGGCGGTATCATAATGCTGGGAGCTTATTTTGGTTTTTTCTTTTTGACACTATTTAACTGGCCTTTTGCCGTGGCTTTTCTTGGAGCGGCCATATGTGCCGCCGCACTGGCAGTGCTGGTGGAAAGAGTGGCGTATAAGCCATTGAGGATGCGCAACGCCCCGTTTTTATATTTCATCATTTCAGCTATGGGAGCCTCCATGTTTATAGAAAACTTTGTCATAGCTACCATAGGCCCCACTTTCAAGACATATCCCGCCGTGTTTTCCCGGGAGCCCTTCCGTTTAGGCCCGCTTTTCATCGGCAGGCTCGATACCATGATGTTTGTTATTTCCGCCATATGTCTTGCGGCGTTAATCTATTTCATCGATTTTACTAAAATGGGAAAAGCCATTCAGGCCACCGCCTTCAACCCCAGAGCCAGCGCTCTGATGGGCATAAATACTGATCTAATAGTCATTACGGTTTTTGCCATAGGAGGATTTCTGGCTGGCATTGCCGGGGTGCTTTTCGGCATGAAGTATACGGTTTACCCTCAGATAGGATTTATAACCATAAAATCCTTTATAGCGGCGGTTTTCGGCGGCCTGGGCAGCCTTCCCGGGGCGGTGATTGGTTCGGTGATCCTGGGCATTTTGGAGACACTGATCTCGGGATATTTTTCATCTCAGTTTAGGGACCTTATTTCCTTCAGCCTGCTCATAATCATCCTGGTGTTCAGGCCCATAGGGCTGATGGGAAAATCCACCGAGGAAAAGGCATAGGAGGGATAGAATGGACTGGTTTTACATCAAAGGCATCCTCATATTGTCCGGCATAAACCTCATGGCGGTCCTGGGACTTTCCCTTCTGACGGGATTTACGGGGCTCTTTTCCTTCGGCCATGCGGGCTTTATGGCCATAGGGGCGTACACCGCGGCCACGATGGGGATTAAACTAGGATTGCCCCTCATTCCATCACTTTTAATCGGTGGATTGATTTCCGGAGTAATAAGTCTTTTCATCGGCAAATTGACTCTAAACCTGAAAGGCGACTATTTCTGCATTGCCACTCTGGGTTTTGGTGAGGCAATCCGCCTGATCCTGGACAACGTCCAGTATTTCGGCGGTGCCCGAGGTTGGCCGGGCATTCCCCTGAAGATAGATTTGTGGAATGTGGCTATAATAAACGTTGTCGGAATTCTTATCCTCATAAATCTCATAAATTCCCGCCACGGACGGAATATGATTGCAGTCCGGGAGGAAGAACTGGCCGCCAAAACCATTGGGATAGATACTTTTAAACACAAGATGATTTCTCTTTTTATAAGTGCCGTATATGCGGGCATAGCCGGCGGCATGGTGGGGTATTATACAGGGTTTTTGCAGCCCAAAATGTTCAGCATGAATAAATCCACGGAACTTACCATCATTGTAATCTTTGGCGGTATAGGCAGCATTTCCGGCAGCGTGCTGGGGACATTGCTTCTGACCGCTTTGCCCGAGATATTGCGGGCTTTTGCTCTTTGGAGGCTGGTAGCCTACGGAGCGGCAGTTATTTTTATAATGATAAGCAGGCCCGAAGGCCTTATGGGCGGAAAGGAAATCACTTTAAAGGGGTTCATCAGGCTGCTTAATATTAGAAAACGTTCCGGAAAAGCTGCAGAAGGTTAGGAGGCATATAAGAAAAGATGCTCGAGTTGAAAAATGTGACAAAAACATTTGGCGGTTTGACTGCGGTAGAAAAGGTTGATTTTATAGTGAGGAAAGATTCCATTTCAGGCCTTATAGGGCCTAATGGTGCGGGGAAAACCACCATATTTAATCTCATAACAGGCATCTATAAAGTTACCGGGGGAGAAATTATTTTCAAAGGGATACCTATTCAGAATCTTGAGCCTCACAGGATTGCCGGTATGGGCATTACGCGCACTTTCCAGAATATCCGGCTCTTTAAAAAATTGTCGGTATATGATAATATCCTTACCGCATGTCACCGCAATGCCGGGTATAATTTAATGGAATCGGTATTGAGGCTGGGGAGATATAAAAAAGAAGAAAGAAATTTGAGACAGGATACCGAAGATTTAATGGAAATAATGGGCCTTTCAAAGTGGCGCGACCATACGGCTCACAGCCTGCCCTATGGACTGCAGCGCCGCCTGGAGATAGCCAGGGCCCTGGCGGTAAAGCCGGAGCTGCTGCTTTTGGACGAACCCGCAGCCGGAATGAATCCCGATGAAACCCTCCAGTTGATGAACCTTATCCGGGAGATAAGGGATAGATTCAAGTGTACAATTTTCATAATAGAACACCACATGGACCTGGTGATGGGGATATGTGAAAACATCATGGTGCTGAATTTCGGCAGAAAGCTCATCGAAGGGCCGCCGGAAATGGTGCAGCGGGATCCGCAGGTCATCGAGGCGTATCTTGGAGAGGGGGCGAAGTTGGGTGCTTAAGGTGGAAAACCTTCATGTGTATTACGGAGGCATTCACGCCCTCAAGGGAATTGATATTTCGGTGGAAAAAGGCGAGATAGTGACCATTATAGGAGCCAACGGAGCCGGAAAATCCACGCTGCTCAATACCATATCGGGGCTTGTAAGGAGCAGGGAAGGCAGGATTATTTTTAAAGGCAGCCTCCTGCGACCGGTGCCCCATCATATTGTGATGAAGGGCATCTGCCAGGTTCCGGAAGGGAGGCTTGTTTTTGCTAACCTTACGGTGAAGGATAATCTCCTGTTGGGGGCTTATCTGCGAAAAGATAAAAAAGGCATCAAAAAAGATCTGGAAAAAGTTTACGAACTTTTTCCAAGACTTGCGGAAAGGCAAAAACAGCTGGCTGGAACCCTTTC
Organism: Thermoanaerobacterales bacterium; assembly: GCA_012840135.1. Lineage (GTDB taxonomy): Bacteria > Bacillota > Thermosediminibacteria > Thermosediminibacterales > Tepidanaerobacteraceae > Biomaibacter. The sequence continues at coordinate 11,142 of DUMA01000014.1, read as the reverse complement.
CGGAGGCGAACAGCAGATGCTGGCCATGGGCAGGGGCCTCATGAGCGATCCTGAGCTCATGCTGCTGGATGAGCCTTCCCTGGGCCTTGCGCCCATCCTGGTGGATACCATCTTTGCCGTAATACAGGATATTAAAAAAATCGGCAAAACCATACTTCTGGTAGAGCAAAATGCCTATAAAGCCCTTTCCACCGCCGACAGGGCCTATGTGCTGGAACAGGGGAAGATAGTCAAGGCCGGAAAAGCCGCGGATCTCATAGAAGATCCCACCATTCAGGAATCATATCTGGGGCAAAAAGCTGAAGCCGGAGACCGGAAGTCGGAGGTCGGATTTTAAATTTCGGAGATGAAAGATAAAAAATTTTTAAGGATTTAAAACAGGGATAGAAGGGAATGATATATAGAGAAAAATATGTGAAAGGCAGGGATACGATGACGGCCATTGACATCCGAAGTCTGGTGCTGAAGAACCTGGCTGGCAGCAGCAGGGATGAAGTGGAGGGCTATATAAACGAAACCATTGAGACCCGGGAAGAAGAGGCCCTTCCAGGCATGGGGATTCTCTTTGAGACCGTATGGCAAAAATCCAATGAAAAAGAAAGAAACAGCATGATGGACAAGATCATGGAGACCATAAACAATCAGCCTGTATCTTAAACAATACTTATAAAAAATGTCACAAAAACTCTTGACAAACACACTTAGCCCGCGTGTATTATGGCCGGACTAGTTTCTCAGATGCCGTCAGCTCTGCTGCTGCAAACGGCGTGCGAGCGTGTCCGTAGCAAATACATGCGGGCTTTGTCTTAAACATAACATTTTCGGCAACATACTCATATATTGTATTAGACCAGAGAGAAGGAGGGAATAAAGGGATGGACTGGTATCATGGCGTTTACAAGGCCTATGAAATAGATCTTGAGGAGATCAGGATCTTGACCGAAGTGGCCAGGACAGCTCCGGGGCCGGTAGCACACAGCGTACTGATGATTATGATGGAAGAATTGATGGAAGCCATGCATTGGCATATGATGCTTATGATGAGACCCGGATATACGGAGTCACACTATGATTACGAATATAATCAACCTCCGTACGGAACTCCGTTTACGGCCGATGAGAATAAGGAAGGGCAAAAATAAAATACATTTTAGGTAAAGCAAAGGAGGGATGAAAATGGACTGGAGAGAAGGGCTCAACAGGATTCTGAGGCTGGATGAACAGGAACTGGCTCTCTGGGAAAATCTGATGGCAACGGCACCCAACGAGAGCATGAGGCGGATGCTGAGAAATGCTATAGCCCGTGAAAGGGAAGAAATGCGCATGATAAGGGAATTATTGATGGGCGGGTCTATGGACCCATAAGGGCGGCGTAAAATTTTATTATGTCAAAATGCAGGAAAATTGCCAAGTAAGTAAAAAAAGACCTCACCATCCTACACAGGCTGAGTAAAAAAACTCAATAGGAAGGTGGGGTCTATATAAATATAATTCGACATATTATGAAAATTCCTTATATCGGGAGAAAAATCATATCTATAATTGAAAAAACCGCTTTTGCAGCGGATTTTTTTATGGAATAAGCCTTTCCAACATGTCATAGGTCTGAGGGCCCACTATACCGTCCACCTTTAATCCATTATCTTTTTGAAACTGTTTTACAGCCTTTTCGGTAAGAGGACCGAATATGCCATCTATAGGTCCTACATTATAGCCCAGGCTCTGTAGCTTGCTTTGGAGTTCCCTTACATCGTCTCCCCGCATGCCCCGGCGCAATATTCTGCTGCCGAATTCCTGCCGATAGGTCATAATTAAATCACTCCCCTCACTCACTATATTATTTTACAGACTTGCTCTTGTTGCTATTCTGCGCTATAATTTTTTACAACGTCTTCATATTTTTCTAAGCTAAGGTTGAAGTTTTAATGCAGTTAATTCCAGCAGCGAAGAGGAGATTTTATGAGCACGGTATATATAATAGGTCACAAAAACCCGGATACTGATTCGGTATGTTCGGCAATAGCCTATGCCGAGCTTAAAAGAGCTTCAAAAAAAGAACATAATTTCATACCCGCCAGGCTGGGTCCCACGAACAGAGAGACCCAGTTCGTCCTGGACTTTTTTAAGGTGCCCGAACCGGAACTCATCGAAAATGTCTACACCCAGATAGCCGATATTGCCTTTGACAAACCCATCAACATTTTGAAAGATTCACCGCTGTCGGAAACATGGGAAACCATGATGAAACACAATGCGCGGACCGTAAATATCATCGACGAAAGCGGAAAATTCATAGGTCTTGCAACCCTTGGGGATATAGCAAAGGCATATCTGGAATCAACCGGAGATTTTTCCAGATACAAAGTGCCGATGCAGAATATTATAAAGACTTTGAATGGAGAAGCTGTACTTTTAAATGATGACTTTTTCAGTGGAAATATTGTGGTAGCTGCCATGCAAGCCGATGATGTAAAAAAAAGACTGAAAAAAGGCGACCTGCTGATTACGGGCAACAGGGAAGATGTTCAACTTCTGGCGGTTGAATATGGCGCCAGGGTCCTTATTGTAACGGGAAATCACGGTGTATCAGAACTCATACTCGAGAGGGCAGGTCAGAAGGGCGTCAATGTTATAAAAGTTCCGTACGATACTTTCAATACTGTAAAACTCATAAATCAGATCATTCCGATCCATTACATCATGAAAAAGGATGATCTTATTGTCTTTAGCACAGATGATTTGATAGATGATGTCAAGGAAATTATGCTGAAACATAAATACAGAAATTTCCCCATTCTGGACCAGAACCAGAAACCCGCGGGAATGCTGGCAAGGCGCCATATCCTCGATCATACCAGAAAAAACGTCATACTTATAGACCACAACGAGATGTCGCAGTCGGTTAAAGGTCTCGAGGAGGCCAGGATACTGGAGATCATAGATCATCACAGGATTGGCTGTATGGAGACCGACCAGCCCATCATTTTTATAAACCGGCCGGTAGGCTGTACTGCTACCATAATATTTGAACTTTACGAGCAGAAAGGATTGACTCCGAATAAGACTGTGGCTGGATTGATGTGCGCCGCCATATTGTCCGATACCCTCGTTTTCAAATCTCCCACATGCACTCAGGAAGACATCATTACTGCAAAGAAGCTGGCGCAAATAGCAGGTATAGATATAGAGCAGTTTTCAGCGGCAATGTTTCAGGCGGGCACATCGCTGGAAGGAAAGAGTGAAGAAGAAATTTTTTATACCGATTTTAAAGATTTCAGCATAAATAAATACAAGATAGGGGTCAGCCAGGTGAACATATCTCAAAAAATATCCGAATCCTTGAAGAACAGGATGATAATGTTTATGGAAAAACTTAAAAATGAGAAAAATTATGACCTGCTTTTACTCATGCTTACGGATATAATAGCCCAAGGTTCGGAATTTCTATACGTTGGGGATTATAAGGAGCTGCTCGGCAGGGCTTTTGATGTAGAAATAAAAGGGGAAAGCTTTTTCCTGCCCATGGTCGTATCCAGGAAAAAACAGGTAATACCCCGAATTATTTCTGCCATCAATTCATACTAAAATTTGAAATGTAATTCTGAATTTCTCCGGCTATGCCTGATGCATCATTTATATCATAACAGGGGACCTCTAAATCCAATCTCACATCGCTGGCAATGGCAATGAGTTCTTCCGGTTTTGATAAAAGCTGGCTGCTGACTTCAGATCTGAAGACTTCGATTTTTGGAGTCTTTTCTTTTTTAAAACCCTCTGTAAGAATCAAATCTACACCGGAAATCCTGGATGCAATTTCATCCAGGGTCATTTCTTTTTGGCGTTTTTCTATAAGCGCGAATTTATCCTCCGAGGATACAGCTACTATATCCGCTCCCGCCTGTGCATGCCGCCAGGAGTCTTTACCCGGATGATCTATTTCAAATTCATGGGCATGCTTTATTACGGCAATTCTTAAACCGCGATTTTTGAGTTCTTTTATCACCTTTTCCAGAAGAGTGGTCTTTCCCGTGCCGGATTTTGCCACAAATGAAATGATAGGTATATGGCTCATGAAAATATCCCCTCAGCATATAACTTTTATCTTTTTTGATATTAGAATTGTTATAAATTATGGTTCTAGTGTAGAAACCCTGCTTTTTTACCCCTTTTTCCGATCCTTGAAAATTTCATAAGGAACATCCTGGAAAATGATTTAGACTTTGGTATCAATTTTTCGGTATATCTGCACCTAAACTTTGATATTTTTTCATTTTTTCTGGGGTTATTTCTCTTTTGTTATCTTAAATTCGGAGTCTTTCACTATTTACTGGGCTAAAATAGGCAGACTTTCCCCTTTGTCTTGAGGTATAAGTTCTTTGGATTTTTGTATAATGTAGTTTGCAAACTTCTTGAAGTTATGAGCTAATACCTTAAACCCCACAACAATGCTGCATTTTACAATACCCCTTACTTTAAGTTTATCAAGCTCATACCCACGCTTTAATGCTGAGTTGGTTCCTTCAATGGCTGCCCTCATGCTGGTATTTTCTTTTTGATCTTGTTCTACTATCTGACGTTGTTTTGCCGATTCTATGGCTTTTAGATTTATACGGACCACATAGTCTTTTTTCTGCCTTTTGCAGTAGCAATCTTTTCTGTGTTTACATGTATCACATACATTCAAAGGAAAATGAGCTACAATCTGGCTTTTGGTTATACCTGCATGTGTGGGTGCTATACCTTCAGGGCATTTTGTTATTATACCTGTGGATTCATCTATTTCAAACCGAGTTACCGATAAGTGTTTTTGAGGTTTTTTGCCATTGAGGTTGGTGAAGTGAAGTTCAATTTCGTTTTCTTTGCCTTTTTCTATTATGTCGGGGGAGTAGTATCCTCCATCCATATAAAGGTGTTTGCAGTCGGTATTTTCCTTGATAACTGGTATTCTATCTTTACCCAGATCTACATCGCTTTTGATGTTTTGAGCTATCTTGTAGTCTGTAATAAGCTGGACTGGGTTTTCTTTGGAGCAGGTTTATGCAATGTTTAGTGTATATCCGCTTTGGGCTTTGTCACCCTTTTTCCTGTATGTGGCATCTTCGTCATAGGCAGACTGCAGGGAGTTGGTAGGAATATCTTTATTGTCTTTGGCTTTGAGTTTGTTTTTTTGTTCATCAAATACGGATTGTTCTGATATGAATCTTTCAAGTATCCTCAGGATATCGGGATCTTTTATTTCATCTGTTTTTTCTATGATGTTCTTGATTTCAAGGCACAGATTCAGGAGCATGTCGAGTTTGCTTTCATTTTCCGATGGTTTTGCTTCATAGATTACATCTGTTTTGAATTCGGGTTTTAGGACTTCTTTGAGGTTTGGTGTAAGAAGGTTTTCAGGCACTGATTTTACTGCTCTTTCCAGAACATCAAATGCCAATGCTATTCTCCCGGCTTTCTTGATGTTTGACATAAACATGGTGGAGTCCATGCGCTGTTCTTCGGTGGATATACCGGCTTGTTTGATAAAGTTTTTGGTGAGGTTTAAAAATGAAGCAAAGATTAAATCTTCCTGTTCAGGGTGTTGCACCAGATAGCGATATATTCTTGCTCTGAAATCATAAAGGGTTTTTTCTGCCAGGTTTAGTTCTCCCAGTACTCTGATTCCTACTGCATAGTTTACCAGGTAGTTGAAGTAGAAGTTGTCGATTAGCTCATCATCGGAGTAGTTTTTTAAATGCTTTATGTATTCCAGGGATAAGGCTATGTTTACTGGGAAGTTGGGTCTTCCGGTATCGCTGTAAAGTACTGAAAATGGCTTTTCATCTATGTTGCAGAATACGTATTTATAGAATATGGGGGCCCAAGATTTGTCCAATTTAGTCTTTATCCTGGGGTTCATCCAGTTGGTACTTTCAAATATTGATTCTTGAAGATGGTTAACATTTTCTCTGAACATTTCTTGCACCTCATTTATCATGATTTGTGGCTTATATGTTCCATTTTAGCCCTTGTCCCTGCATATTATACCATAAATCATGATAATATGGTAGTTTTAGTTGTTTTTCGTCAGTTTTTATTTTTCAAGTTGCATTTGGATAAATATGGATGGGAGGAGAATGGGGTTTTTACACCAGAATCATAAATTATAATATAAGTTAAATTTCTTTATATGTCAATGCTACTTTACTATAGTAAATTAGTAATATGATAAAGCAGAAAATTCAAAAAAGCAAAAAAATGCTAATATAAACATATTTATCTTGAAGGTAAATTCACTTTTTTATAGAAAAAATATCTACAAACTAAAAATTAAACATAGATATTTAAAAAAAGGAAATAAATTGTTTGTTGTATCATAAAATTAAAAATTAACTATTATAAAGAATCTAGAAATTATACTTATTAAATCTATTAATTAATAATTTTTAAGGACTTTTATATTGATTGTAATTATACATAGCATTATCGCGTTAAAAAAGATTTTCGGAGGTGCAAACATGATAGTAACCGGAGAAAAATTAACTCTTCAAGATATAATAAGAGTTGCAGTATTGAGAGAAAAGGTACAACTTTCACCTGAATCTATACAAAAAATAGAAAAATCTAGGAAGTTTGTGGAACAAGTCATACAAAAAAAGGATATAGTTTATGGCATAACAACAGGATTTGGAAAATTCTGCAATGTAATCATATCTCCGGAAGATAGCAGAACACTCCAGCTAAACCTTATAAAAAGCCACGCGGTTGGAGTAGGAGAATATTTTCATGAAGAAATAGTGAGGGCTATAATGCTTCTAAGGATAAATGCTTTGGCCAAGGGGTATTCTGGCATAAGACTTTCTATATTGCAAACTTTGGTGGATATGTTAAATGAAGAAGTAACGCCCTTAGTGCCATGTCAAGGTTCGCTAGGAGCAAGTGGCGACCTAGTACCTTTAGCACATTTGGTACTTGTAATGATAGGTGAAGGTGAAGCTGTATATAAAGGTAAAGTCTTGCCCGGAGGAAAGGCAATGAAAATGGCTGGAATAAATCCAGTGACCTTGGAAGCTAAGGAAGGCCTTGCCCTCATAAACGGAACTCAAACCATGTCTGCAGTGGGGGGATTGGCCTTGGCCAAAGCTATTAATCTTTCTAAAACTGCTGATATTTGTGGGGCTTTAACTTTTGAGGCTTTAAACGGTATTATAGACGCCTTTGATGAAAAGGTGCATGCAGTAAGGCCACATCCAGGACAAAAGTTATGCGCCGCCAACATAAGAAAGTTACTGGATGGTAGTGAGTTTATTACAAGACAGGGTGAACTAAAAGTTCAGGATGCTTATGTTTTACGCTGTATGCCCCAGGTCCATGGAGCTGTTAAAGATGCCCTTTCACATGTGAAAAATGTTATAGAAATCGAAATAAATTCCGCTACTGATAATCCTCTTATTTTCTCAGATGATGGGATAGTAATTTCCGGTGGAAATTTTCATGGAGAACCTGTAGCAATAAATATGGATTATATGGGTATAGCTGTTTCAGAACTAGCAAATATATCAGAACGTCGCATAGAACGTCTTGTAAATCCCAACTTAAATGAAGGCTTGCCCGCTTTTTTGATCGGAAACGGTGGCCTGAACTCGGGTCTCATGATAAGCCAGTACACAGCAGCATCGCTGGTATCAGAAAATAAGGTTTTAGCACACCCAGCCAGCGTGGACTCTATCCCTTCTTCGGCGAACCAGGAAGACCATGTCAGCATGGGCACTATAGCGGCAAGAAAGGCCATGAAGATAGTGGAGAACACCCAAAATGTGCTGGCCATCGAGCTTTTATGCGCAACACAGGCTATAGATTTGAGAAGAGCAAAGATGGGTCGTCCTAAAAAACTTGGCAAAGGGACCCAGGTCGTATATGAATTGGTGAGAAAACAAGTATCTCAAATAGAAGAAGACAGAGTATTGAGTGAGGATGTTAAAACCTTGGCAAAGTTTATAGATAGTGGGCAGTTGGCTAAAACCATAGAAGAATTGGTAGGAAAATTGATGTAATGCTAATAAGTGGATATGTTTTGGGCAATTATTATATGCTTCAATAATATAATAGTGGATGTTTAGGAAATCAAGTAATAGAAGATTGTCCAGCAAATCATAGTCATACTTATCTCAGCTTTTACATAGAAAATGCTAGTTTCGAACTTAAAAAAAACAAATTGAATGATCCTTTCCATAGATGAAGAAGAGTTTTCACCCATTGATTATGTTACAAGCAAAGGGCGTAACGGTTATTTTGGTGTAGAAAAAAACTTAAGTTTTGATTACAGGGGTAAGACCTATATCACCAGAGCCCTTGTGGTAAGAAGTGAAGAAAAAGCAATGCTTGCTGCTAAAACTAGAGAAAAACATATGTGAGGTGATATGATTTTAATCAAAATAATACAATTGTTAAAACACATTAGGTATAATTTAGGAGAGGTGAGCATTTATGTTAAATTTTAAGAAAAGAAAAAGGGTCTTTACAATTATAATGATATTTATGTTTGTTACTTTTCTAATTAGTGGTTGTAATCAATCAAACTCTAATTTACAAAATAGTAAACAGTTAAATATAGCATTTTATGCATATAATAGTAGCCCTATATTAGACTGGGATCCTAGCGTCGAATTTTCTAATGGTGTGATAGTTTTACACAATATATATGAAACTCTATTAAAATATGATCCTTTACAGGATAAAATCATTCCTTTACTTGCTACAAGTTATACTAAAAGTAAAGATGGTTTAATTTGGACTTTTAATATAAGAAAAGGTGTAAAATTCCATGATGGTACAGAATTAAATGCCGAAGCGGTAAAATTTTCGCTTGAGAGAACGATTAAACTTGGTAAAGGGGCGTCTTTTGTTTTAGAGCCTATAAAAGAAATTAATGTAAAAGATGAATACACTGTTGAAATTACGTTAAAATATCCAGCAGCTTTGGATTTAATATTATCGTCGGCATATGCAGCATTTATTATGTCTCCGACAGCTGTGAAATCACATCCTGAAGGATGGATTAGTCAAGGTAACGAAGCGGGGACAGGCCCATATAAGCTTGAAAGTTTTAAAATGGGCGAAGAGGTTATTTTAACGAAATTTGATGACTATTGGCAGGGATGGCAGGAAAATAAATTTGATAAAGTCATAATAAAGAAAATATCGGAAACGGCTACAAGACGCCAGATGGTTGAAAAAGGCGAAGTTGATATTACTATGGAATTGCCATATGAAGATATTGAAGCACTAAAAAATAATCAAAATGTTAATATAGAAGTCTATCCTTCATTTGAAAATTTAATGTTCTTCTTTGATACAAAAAAGGAACCTCTTAAAAATATAAAAGTGAGACAAGCTCTTTCATATGCGTTTCCTTACGAAGAGGTTGTAGCATATACTAGAGGTAATTATGCAAAACAATCAAAAGGGCCAGTTCCATATGGTTTATGGGGTCATAGTGAAAGCCTAATGCAGTATAAACATGATATGGAAAAGGCTAAGGAATTGTTAAGTCAAGCAGGCTATCCCAATGGTGGTTTTAAGTTACTTTTGACTTATATGTCTGGAGATGAAGCAGAAAAGAAAGCAGCCGAGCTTTTCAAAGCAGAGCTATCAAAATTGAATATAGATCTTGAAATAAGAGGCATGACATGGGAATCTCAATGGGAAATGGGTAGAAATAAAGAGCCCGAAAAACGTCAGGACATATATGTGATGTATTGGTGGCCTGATGTTGCAAGTCCCCATACTTATTTATATACATTATTTCATAGTCAAGAAGATATTTATTACAATTTAGCTTATTGGGAAAACATTGAATTTGACAAGTTAGTAGACGAGGGATATAAACTTAGCGGAATAGATAGAAACGCTGCAGCTAAGAAATATATAGAAGCTCAAAAGATCCTTATAGAAGAAGCTCCTGCAATATTTGCATATGATAAACAAAATGTAAGAGTTTTAAATAAAACGTTTAAAGGATATAAAGACAATCCTGCATATCCTCATGTTGTTTTCTTCTACGATACGTATCGTGAAAAGTAAAATGAATTATGGGGGAGATATAATAAACTCCCCTTCTCTCACCTAAAAAAGCTTTAAAATAAACTTCAGGGAAGTGAAACATTGAAGACTTTTATTGCAAAACGATTGCTACTGGGTATTCTGGTATTGTTTGGAGTCATATTAATTACTTTTACACTTACAAGAGTCATACCTTCCGATCCGGCAGCCCAATGGGTGGGGCCGAGAGCTACGGCGGAACAGATAAAGGCAGCGAGGATAGAACTGGGCCTGGACAAACCTTTATACATTCAGTTCGGAAAGTATTTACAAAATCTTTTGAGGGGCAACCTCGGCTATTCATTGAAGAGCCATCAACCTGTGTTAAATGAATTAAAGACATATATCCCCGCCACAATGGAGCTTGTCCTCCTATCTACAATAGGAGCGATCTTTATCGGTCTGCCGCTGGGAGTGATGTCCGCAAAGAGAAAAGACGAGTGGATTGACCACATCTGCAGATTTTTTTCCGTAGGGGCGGTATCCCTCCCAACATTCTGGATAGGCATATTTCTTCAACTTGTTTTTTACAGATGGCTGGGCATACTGCCGATGGGCGACCAGCTGAGCATGAATATAAAACTGATGTACAACATCCCCAAAATAACCGGCTTTCTAACATTAGACAGCCTAATTACAGGCAATTTTATAGTCTTTAAAGATGCACTGACCCACCTTATCCTTCCAGGCATAACAATAGCGCTGTATCCCATCGGGCTGGTGGCCCGCATGACACGGTCGGCACTGCTGGAGATATTAAACGAAGACTATATAAGAGCGGCAAGGTCTTACGGCCTGCCGGAGCGCATGGTCTTATGGTCCTATGCCCTCAAAAATTCTTTGGGGCCCACAGTCACGGTAGTAACCCTGTCAATAGGTTACACACTGGTAAACACATTTCTGGTGGAATCCATATTCAGCTGGCCGGGCATAGGCAACTATGTGGCGACAGCCGTAATAAGCCTCGACTATCCGGCCATAATGGGAGTTACAATATTTTCCGCCTGCGCTTATGTCATACTGAATCTAATCGCAGACATAATCATCGCTCTGGACCCGCGCGTT
>DUMA01000013.1 GCA_012840135.1 Thermoanaerobacterales bacterium | reverse complement strand
TGGCAAAGGATGAGACAAAGAAGACAAAATCAAAAGCTGCTCTTATTCAAAAACTAGATGAGGCTATTTCTGTAATAGGTAAAATCATAAACCAGACCAATGAAGTATTAAAAGGTACCACTTCCATGCCGACAGGATAGTTAGCATATTCGACCAGGGAGCAAGGCCTATAAAAAGAGGCAAAGCGAAAGCCGATATAGAATTTGGAAGAAAAGTAGCACTTGCGGAATCAGAAGAAGGTTTGATAGTTTCAAGCCATGTTGAAGAAGGTAATCCTGCCGACAAAACCCTGGCCGTACCAATGGTGAAGAAGTCTATAAAGGCTTTAAATAAAGCTCCCAAAGAAGTTGCCGCAGATAGAGGTTTTTACTCCAGCGAAAATGAAGAAGAAATACAGGGCCTTAAAGTAAAACATGTAGCTATACCCAAACCAGGTAAGAAAAGTGAAAAGAGATTAAAGCATGAATGCCAGCACTGGTTTAAAAGACTAATACGATGGCGTTCCGGCGGTGAAGCCACCATTGGTCTGTTAAAAAGGAAATACGGTCTTAATGTATGTCTGTTCCATGGGGAAAATACAGGCATATGGGTTAATCTGTCCATTTTTACCCATAATGTCAGCAAGTTAGCAAAAATTATGGCCCAAACCTGCTGAAAAATAGCAGGGTATTGGAAAATAAATGAATAAAGATTAGGTTATCAAGGTCCGGTGAAAAAGGGATAAGATTTAAAATTGCGTTTTTCAATGGTAACTAAGTAAACTTAAGTTTATAGCATGATTTTCAATCAAATTCTTAAGCTGGCTTTAGCCTTGAACAGCGACTTTCAGTCGCAAATAATTCCCTGCACTTCAGTGCAGGGTGGTTCAATAACACTATGGTACCCAAGATCCAACATCAATACCAAAGACCTTAAAATACACACATGATCATATTTAACAGGCCTACCCATATAAGAAAAACATTTGGACAACAAACAAGCAGCAGGATCTAGATTCAAAAACCAAACCTTAGTAAAAGACCTGGAGAAAAACGTAAGCCTTTGTTTACCCACATCCCAGAGCAAAGTAATCCTCTGCTGTAAAAACAGATGAAACTCAACATGAGAAGAACATTTGGTAAGCATAATATCTTATTCGCATTATATAAATTTAAATATACAAAAATCATTTGTTTACGCAACGAAGAAAAGTGGAGGTAAAAAAATAATTGCTATCTTAAGATGGCTTGATAATAAAGGAAACTGAGTTTCCGAAAATCTACCAGAAAAAGAACGGAGGTGGATAAAAATGAAAAGTTTCTTTTATGGGATGGTTGTAGAAGGTATTATCGGAATTATTTCTCTTATTATGAAAAATAGTGGCTTTTTTATGAAAGCTTCTGGTGTGGTTGGCTTCGGAAGTTTAATCATTAGCGGTATTATTTCAGGTTTTATGAGCGAAAATATTTATCGAAGAACGGCAGTGGAGAATGCCGAGGAGAGAAAATCAAGACTTGATTGGTCAGGCAATATTTTTACATTCAGCATACCGGGCATTATAGGTTTTTTATTAACATATATTTATGTATAAAACCATAGTTCTTTGAGCAGCCAATCTGTAGCTGCTCACACTTTCTGACCGCATCCTGCTCAAATTGAATGTCCGAAGATTTGACTCAATTTATTCGATCATACACCCGAACCTCTTGTTAATTATTTCCGTCCTTGAACGGAGACAACGGGAACATAAGATGAACATAATACTAAAGAATGAATATTTTGTTGTTTACATATGCAAAAAAATGTTATAATATAGATAAAGGTAATCGGAACCGCAAAAGTGCGGTTGCCACATAGGATTCTTAAAAAATAATCACCCTACATTGGCGTCGGCAGGGTGATTATTTTTTTCCTTTAATTATCGC
>DUMA01000012.1 GCA_012840135.1 Thermoanaerobacterales bacterium | reverse complement strand
TAATCACCCTACATTGGCGTCGGCAGGGTGATTATTTTTTTCCTTTAATTATCGCCTTAACTATCGCAATAACTAAGGAAATCAGCGATACGGTAAACATAGAGGATGCAATCATTAATGACAGAGCTCATATGTACTCATACCGCACCACCTACTTCCTTCTAGCATCAAGGAGGTGGCAACCACACCCTGCTTATCCGATTACCTTATGCAAAATTTTACCGTACTTAATACACTGCGACAATAAAAAAAGAGATCGTTTTCAATTGAACCATTACGCCGTTCAACCCCCCAAATACGCCAGTTAGTGTGCAAAATACGCCAGTTGGCGAATACCGGCAGGAAATAAAAAGCAAATGAAGAATATAAAAAATAAAAGCCACACAAATACAGAGACTGGGGATTGGTGGTAAACATGAAACATAGTATTGTTAAAGAGGTTCAACCACAGCGAGACAACTGCCGGGTCCAAAAAATTATTATTCATCCTAATGGAAAAAGCGTCTTGGTAAATATCCGGGATATTGTTTTGATAGCGCGAGACGAGCGTAGGACTGTTTCAATCATGGAAATCGAATTTTTAACGGGCTAAAATACCTTTTTTAACAATATCTTTGATTAAAGTTTTTAAACCACCGAAAAATAAATACCGACGATAAGGGCAAACTTATCGAAAGATAAGGGCGCAAAGCCACAGGGTCTAAGTTGTCCCTACACTATGACAGCCTGATTTCCGTTGGACATCATTAATATGTTTATGAACCGCACCCTGTGTTCCGCTCTGCCACAAGGGCTATATAATAAATGCGGACTTTGTGAGTGAGATCGTCCCTTGGGGGAAGAAAACTTTTCTTGTGAAGATGGCCGATATGAAAGAAAGTGCCTTGATCACGCTGAAAAAATTAAAAGAGTTTCAAGAAAAATATTGTGTATAAACCATACAAAGACAGTTTTTTCGTGTTAAGAAGTTTCAATAAAAGAAATCGACTTATCAATAAGCAAAAACACCTTTTTAAGCAATATCTATTTAATTTAAGCTGGAAATCTTATAAAGTTTAGTTAGCTAGAGACCCTCAAAAATATCAGAATGGAAAGGAGGTGAAGCACCATGACGGAATTAAAAAGCAAAATGATAATAAGTGCTGCATCTTTATTCATACCTGTTGTTACTACGGTTACCACTGTTAAACCTATGTGCATGGGATGGTTTTACCGCCCCGAGGTTCCGGAAATCTTAAAAGGGCCAATTAAAAAGAAGAAAGGTGTTGTATGACCTTCCTTCAAAAAGAAAAGTAACCACAGTATAGATTATATGCCAGGACAGTAACTTTGTAAAGGAAAAAAATAAAGTTACAATTCAGATAAATGAATATCTACATTTGAAACAACTTAAAGATAAAAATAATAACGAATTAAAGAAATTAGGATATTCCGATGCAGAAATAGATAAGATAAGGAATATAGATTATGCAGAAGAATTAAGGAAGAGAAGTAAGTTAGATAAAAATATTCTACACAATCTAGGTTATACGGAAGACCAAATTAATAAATTAAAGAATTTCAGCGGAACAGAAGGAGAAATAATATCACTGGCTTCTACATTAACTTTAACTGCTTCAACAAATACTTTTTCTTATGATTCTTCTGCTGACAGAACATATTTTAGAGTCAGGTGGACTTGGCAATGGTCATCAGCACCATTTGAAATGGAAGATGATATAATTGGTATCGGTTGGGATCCAAATATGTATATCGATACTTCCACAACTTATACTTTTCATATGGTTAGATATAAAAATTATAGGGAGGGATATACTTATTATCAAAGTGCGTCAGTAGACCCAGTATCGGCTTCTGGTGCAGCTGAAAGTGTATGGGATATGTGTATTAATGTTTCAAGTCAACCACTCGATTATGATTGGTCTTACTATGGATATGGATATATTAGAGTGTCAAAAGCTGGAAAGATACCTGAAGCTGCGATGAGAAAATCATATGGTCATAGTACGACAACTATAGTACCAAGTGTCGGATCACCATTTAATGTTGGTTTTACCCTTGAACCAAATCATGCGAAGAATATGATTATGAATATATACACGCTACTCTATAATATTTAACAATAAATCTAATGCAACAGTAATTTCCACGGAAGTAAATTTAATTTTACTTCCGTGGAAAATTTTTATAAAATATTATCATTAATATAGCATGGGGGTTTTTAAATGGAACAAAAAGTATATCTTAAGTATTTTTTAGTAAGTCTTATTACGACCTATATAATATTACAACTATCGGCCGGGATGAGTTCAACTTTTTTTTCAAGCTCAGATGTAGGATTTATTATTAGTGCAATATGTATAGTGGGAGGAATAATGATTTCTTGTACTTTTGCGGTCATAGATACACTCTACAGAATTTTTCGAAATAAGAACAATAATATAAAGTAATAAAAGAATATTACTAAATACAGATTTTAGAGGAATAAAGAATTGGTGGTGTTTACACCATCAATTCTTTATTCACTTTACAATGGAGGCGGTACATTGAACTATAGAAAAGTTATAATCAGTATTTTAATAATTTTTATTCTAGTTACTTATGATAATTGGTGCCAGGTACCTAAGTTGTTTCCATTGAAAAATAAACCCCTCAAACCCACAGAAAACCTGCATCTTCATCTCCAAAAAAATGGACATTTATGGTATAATATAGCAAGAAGGAGAGGGATGAAGAATGTTGATAATAAAGAACGAAGACTTCAAACAATTAAGCGTATTTGACCAATTACTTCCAAAATCGTGCTTAGAACTAAAAGGCGAACTGGCAGTTATCGATAAAATATTGGATGACGAAAGCTTACTTGCGCCGTTTATAGAAAAGTTTAATTCCAAATGTGGAAGACACAGCACTCCTGTTGACACATACATTCGAATGATGTATCTCAAATTCAGATATAATCTTGGATACGAAACCTTATGCAAAGAAGTATCAGACAGCATCTCATGGAAAGTATTTTGCCATATACCCGTTTGTGCAGACGTGCCTGACTATACTACACTGGCAAAACTCACTAAAAGATTTGGCGAAGATACTTTAGAGAAATTAAATTCCCTCATCCTTCAAAAAGCCCTGGAGAAAAAACTAATAAAAGCCAAGAAAATAAGGATAGATACAACAGTCATAAAATCAAACATTCATCACCCTACCGATGCAAGCCTCCTTTCAGATGGAGTAAAGGTTTTAACAAGGTTAGTAAAAAAGGTAAAAGATGCAGGCATTGCAGTTAAAAGTGAATTTCAAGATAGAACAAGAACAGTTAAAAAAGGATACTGAACATAGTAAAGTTCACCAAAAACAGGACCAACGAAGCAAAGGAAAATGTCGGAAAAACAGTAAAAGAACTGGTAGAAATAACCAAGGATGTATTACACTCGGCCAGTAAGGTTTCCGCCATGGCAAAGGATGAGACAAAGAAGACAAAATCAAAAGCTGCTCTTATTCAAAAACTAGATGAGGCTATTTCTGTAATAGGTAAAATCATAAACCAGACCAATGAAGTATTAAAAGGTACCACTTC
>DUMA01000011.1 GCA_012840135.1 Thermoanaerobacterales bacterium | reverse complement strand
CTGAAACATTTAAAGCCTTGATAGTATTATTGTCCATAGCGATATAAAGAGTCTTCCTAATTGGATCAACGTCAGCTATCGGAAAAATAGATTGTTCATCTTGTTCAGGATCTTGGACATTCCACATTATTTGCCCGGATGGAATACTTTTATAAAACTCAAGCCTGTAAATAAAACATAATGTCAATAAAACTCCAATGCTAATAATAAAAAACTTTTTTCCTCTTCCCATATTAAATCTCTCCCCACAAGAGGGGCAAAAGCCCCTCTTGTTATGGTTTATTAATTATAAGCAGTTTTTTCAGGATACTAAAGCCCTTACCATATATGTTGTCATCACCCGCCCGTAAACTCCTTGACTGTTCCCTTCATTACTTTCTACTGCAAGTGACACTACTAAGAATCAGAAATTACATTAACTTTATTTTCCCCCACGAAAATCTCAAAGTTCAGGTTAAATTGAGAGGCATAAATAGCTATGCTTTTTACTAACAGTTTTAACTCTGAACTATATCGTTTTTCCGGCAGAAATATTTTCAGTATATTATCTTCTATCTTATAAGTGTACTCTTGGTCATCATAGATTTTTTTAAAAAGAGAAATAACGTTTGAGAAATATTCATCCGGTTTAAATTGTATATTTATAGTTTTTTCAATAATTTTATTTATAAAATCAATTTCAAGTATTTTGCCATCAATAATTATTTTTTCCGGAATAGGTATGGTATAAGGTATTAAAATAGGTTCCTGCAGATCTTTCTGGATTGCATAAATCATTACATTTTTTCCTTTGATATCACTGAAGAGGATAGCCATATTAACCAATCTATCTAAAGGCCCTTTGCCATATTCTTCTGCTAAACCTTCTGATGCTATTTCAATATTTTTTTCTCCTTCCACTGTGGGTCTTATGCTTTTTATTCCTTCAAATTGAGTAAAGTTCTTTACCACCGCATCCATCGCATAGGCAATAAAATGAGGATTATTTATAGAATGCCCGTAATCAATGATTCCTTTAGTAAAATCCAAGTAAACTATACCATCTTTTATTGTCAAGCTTTTTATATAATCTCTCTTTAGAAATGACATATATGGTTTGTTTTTAATATCCATGGAATCTAGCCACTCGTCTTTAAAAGACTGAACATTTTTCGATTTTGCCGGGACCGGAATCAGTAATGAGTTCTCAAAATTATAGTAAATGTATTTTTGATCGGCAGGAGGTATTTCTACGGTTAACGGTTTCTTTGAGTAGTTGCAGCCCGATGTAATAATGATAATCGAAAAAATAATGAGTAAGGTGCCTAGGAATTTTATTGCTTTTTTAGGGACGTAAAAATGTGTACAATAAAGAGTTATTATAATGAAGGATAATCCATAGAGTGAATAAACCGCTACTCCAAAATAATTTTGAAATGAAGCCAAATTAAAAATAATATTTCTATTTAAACGGTTTGTCATATAAACATAAGAACTTAACATCAAATTCACTCCTATAAAAAAGCCTGAAATTAAAGAAATAAAAATACTCAAGCATATGAATCCCATCCACAATCTTGTGGAATCGAAGTTATTGATTGTTAACGCATAATCAAACAAATTAAATTCCTTGTTTAAACCATAAGGTAAAATCCCAAAAATACCCATAAGTTGAGCCAAAATATGCTTCCTTTGCTTTTATATGAACATCATCGGCTATATAATGATCCGCAGAATCATAATAATATGTTTCAATACCATTTGCTGTATGGTTGGTTGTTGAATTGTGATGGTAAAGGCGACGCTTCCTTTACCATAGAGGAAACTCCGGTCACCAGGCCCACCGCCTTTTCTTTCAATTCCAGGAATAAGGATGCCGAAGTTAAAACAGTGGATTTGAATGGTATTGAGGCCACGCTTATTTATTTTAAGAAGAACGGTACCCGGCAACTAATGTGACATACGTCAGCGATGTTATATAATATTTCCGGCCCTCTGGCGGAGGAGGAGATCATCAAGGTGGAGGATCTATAAAGTAGATTGATTTATTGATTTGGCAGACATATGGCGGTGGAACTACCATTGTGAGGCAGCTTGGATGTGCAACCAAATTTAACCGGGGCCAGGCTAAAAGACAGCTTCATCAGGTAATACTGGATCTTGCGGAAAATGAAAGAAAAACACCCGTTATCATAATCGATGAAGCACACCTGTTGGATAAAGAAATGCTGGAGGAAATGCGCTTTTTACTCAATTTCCGGATGGACTTCTACAACTCTTTGAAAATGAAGAAGCAACAAAACATTTAATTGATAGCTATATACGAGAAAATAAAGAACTTGAGAGGATAAATGAAAAACTAAAAGGCATTTAAGCACCCTTTTTGGCCATATAGGCCCGGGGCCCGGTAAGGTGAATTGGTTTCCTGCCGGGCCCCGGACCGTTCATTATCCAGTCTTTAGCTCTTTCATTCGTTTTTTAGCTTCATCAGCTTCTTTGTGAATATATTTCAAAAAATCATGGGTTGACATATCTTTTGTTTCTTCGTAAATTTTTTCTCTGATTTCATGAAGCTCCTTCATTGCTTTTGTTTCCATTGTTATCCCTCCTCCCCTATTATTATACCCGGAGTTAACAATTGTATTTCCTTGTATCCAAAAAGTCGATTTACTCCATTTACACCAAATATAGTTTTAGACCTAACAATATGTTTGAAATTCCAAGAAGCAAGGATATCACAATCCGCAACAGTTGCCGCGGCAATATGCAAGGCATCATCTATATATTTACCCGGAATAATTCCCTCACTTACATATTTCCTTGCTAGTTCAATAATTTCATTATCTATAATAATTTCATCATAACGTATAGAATTAATGTATTCAAGCATTTTTAACCTTTTATGCTCAGGACATTTATTTATTTCTAATAATACGATTTCTGAAATAAAAACCCAGTATAATCCCTTAACCAATTCATCCCAAAACTTTAATGTTTGTTGCATATTCTCCGGTGCATCGGGATGATCCAAGTGGCTTATTACAGAAGTATCAAGATATACCTTTAGCTTTTTCATTTGCTCACCTACCTTATATTCATATTATACCGTACCGCAGCAAAGCAGCAATCAAAAAAATAAGGACAGTAGCCGTCCCTCAATAATAAAATCGGTAACTTGCTCACCAGAAGCGAATGGTTTAAAATAACCTTAAGTGTTTGGCCAAGCCAGTGACACAATCACTTAGGAGGTAACGGCTAACTGCAATGGCTTTAAAATCAGCAGGCCGACAGTACAAAGATACATGCGGGAAATGGGGATATCGGCAATCAGACCCGGGCCGAACCTTTCCCGCCGTAACTACTGGAAAACCAAATAAAAATAAGCATGGATGGTCGTGGCCGGGCCATGGACAATATATTCACAGAGAGGCTCTGGCGTACCGTTAAATACCAGTAAGTATACATAAACGATTATGCAAGCCCAAGAGAAGCTCGCATAAGCCTCACAAGGTTCTTTGACAAATACAACAACTACAGGCCCCATCAATCATTAAAGTATTTAACGCCAGCAGAAGTTTACTATGGTAACTA
The DNA here is from genome assembly GCA_012840135.1 of Thermoanaerobacterales bacterium. GTDB lineage: Bacteria > Bacillota > Thermosediminibacteria > Thermosediminibacterales > Tepidanaerobacteraceae > Biomaibacter. The sequence goes on along the minus strand of DUMA01000011.1, from coordinate 5,902 downwards.
CACATTGAAAGATTTTGAATAAATACCTTCAGCTGAATAACTACCAGCTGTGGATACTGCCGGCCCTGATGGATTTGTGTGCAAGTCGGAAAAACAAGACTTGCACACAAGCTCCACAGTGCCTTGGATAAGTCTCGCAAAAGACATGCTCGACTTATCCACAGTATCACACAGCTCCGACTACTAATTTTTGCTAAAAGCTTAAAAGAAAATTTCCAGTTAATATATTACATTTGTGTATCATATTACCATACTTTAACAAAGGAGGATGAGAATTTTATCACCTTATATAAGGTCAAAAAAATGTCTTGACAAAGGGGACATTACAGTTTATTCTCAAACCCTGGCTTCATAAGAATTTCTGGCCAGGTCTTATGCGTCTTGTTCTGTAAGTTTTGGAGATTGAAATGCATAAAGTTGATTAACGCATAATTAATGGCGGATTCCTTGTTTGCTTTTTTAAAATCTCGGGACTTCGGTATATCCTTTTTCCGAGAAATAGAAATAAAGCCTCGTGCTTGCAGCTCCTTTTGGGATTTGAAAAACAACTATATCATTATATTCGGCTGTATGAGAAACTTTGGTTTTGGCAGGTATTTTCGTTTTCCCGTCAGTAATGTAATATTTATTCCAGAGGCTGTGTTCAGCGTTGTACAGTTTCAACAGGATAAGATCACAATCTTCCAGGCGCCTGAATTTATAACCGGAAATCGAGGAACTCATGGTACGGCCGTCATATCCTTCAACGGCTCTGTCTGAAGTCTTCATTCTGTAGCTGTTTATGAATGAGGTCATCTGTATGTATTTTTCCGTCATGGAAAGGGATGGCACCTGGCTGCTGTTCTGTCTTACTCCGCCGGATGCCGATTTAAAGAAATTCAGATAATCATTGGAGCAAAGTAAGGGTTCTTCCGGAACATGGTTATACTTCTGGGTCATCATTGCATAATAAGATATTAAAAGGTCTCCTTTTTCCGCCTTATTTATCTCCTGATTCAATAGTTTTTTTGCAAAGGAATCAATTTGTTGGTTGTAAGAGCTGATGATGTTGATGTTGTCCAGCAGTTTTACAGAGTAGTACAGGGGAATTATGGAAGCTGTTGTATTTGACTTCAGGTTTTCGCCGATTATTTTTTCGGAGTTAGTATATATTTTTTGCTTTAAAGTGGCTGGGATTTCTTCGCCCAGCATCACAAGGATTTCGGCGTAGTTTGATATGTCGTATAGCGCCTGTTCAAAGTCCTGCCGGTTCAATTGTTCTTCAAGGCTCTGATAGGTGTTATGGATGAATGCTTCATATAAATTCGAGTCGGGCTCTTTTAGAATGGATTTTATGTTTTTGTCTTTACTCAGTATTTGGAGAGCTTTTAATGTGTTCAGCATCACCAGGGGGTGATAGTCCGGGTTTTTCAGTAATGCCTTTAGAGTGTTTCTCAAGTATTCTTCTACAATATCCGGGTTTTTAACTTCATATCCCAATTTTGTCAGTATGTACAGGCTTTTGTAAGTGGCCTGGGGAGTGGAAGGGCCAGTAGATGATTCTTTAAATCCTCCATCGCTGTTTTGCAAGGAATACAGCTTTTCCTTTACAGTTTTTTCCCATACATTCCTTTTTAATTCATAACATGATGTCATGTTTATCATAAAGAAGGCAATTAAAAATAAGGTTATAGTCTTTTTCATAGAGCTCGTTTCCTCCGTTGCATTAGGGAATGTCCGTGAAATCATGATAGCAGCCATCATTTATAAAAGAGGATTATTTATTGAAGGTCCATAATCCATCAATCCACTTTTATCATTTTAAAAGTCTCTTCCTCATCATTCCATTTTATAGTAATCGTATATACGTCATCTTCTTTAGGTCTTGACTCAACTCCCGCAGCTTTGCTCCCATAAACATAACCGTCTTTATCTAAAAAATCACCTGAAAAAGAACCACCATCATATGTATAACTAATTCTGCCCACCTTTTCGGGGTTATTGCCTTTATATTTTAATACAGGATATTTCTGATAATATTGTTCTTTATGTGTGGCTCCATTTTTATCTTGCCAATAGTATTCAAAATATTTTACAATAATCTTGGCTTCCCAATTATCTCCTTGCCCTTCAAAGATAATTTGTTTTATGTCGTTTAGTTTTTCCAGCACTGTTTCTTCTATTTTATTTTGTTCATTTAAAACATCCAAACTGGGGTTTGATTTTTTACTCTCTTTTAATGTGTAAGCTATCAAAACATTTTTTGCTGTAAGGCCATAAGAAAATTTTATTTTTTCTCCTTTAAACAATACCTTATCGCTGTAGTTTTGAATATATTCATTCAAAGTCTTGCTTCTATCTTCTATAGAATCGTAAACCCAGATAAAATAATAATCTTCATCGGTGTATTCCGATTGAAATACTGCAGGTGTCTTTCCGTTTAATTTAAGTTGCTGCGGTATCGGCTCATTTGCTTTTCTTAGATTTATCCCTTGTTCGGAAAAAACTTTCGTTATGTCTTCCAATGTGAACAAATCTTTCTCGGCAATGGCCCCATTCGGCAGCATGGCATCCGATCTTGCATCTTTTCCACCGGCACAGCCGGCCAGCAGCATGCATGTTGCTATAATAAGATAGATTAGTATTTTTTTGTTCATATTTACACCTCCATAAAATCTTTAAAGAAGATAAATATATTAATTAGAGTTTTACTTTTCGTAATTTTATTATTATGTGACTTACAGCAATGTCAAAATAATTTTATTTAAATGGCCTGAGCTGTATACCAAATGAAGCTCAGGCCTTATGAAAAAAATTTCAAGCTGCAGGAGGTTCTATTAATAAACAAAATGCATCTCGGTTTCTACCTTAATTCTATGGCATAAAAACTGTGTGTAAAGGTTTTCCCTCCACCGATAAGTATATTTTCTATATATCCTTCTGCTATCGCTTTTTGGGAATCCCAGTCAAAATCATAATCTTTTAACGTATATCCTGCATAAACTTCATAATCGTCATCTGCTGATATAAACAGTGGATCTGTTTCGGAAATTTTTCTTATTTTATTACCTTGTTGGTCAACAACCCAAGTTTCTTCCCATTCATAAACAACCTCAATATCATGGTTGCAACATGGAATTCCAGCAGTGTTTTTTACAACCATTCTATTTGTAGCATAATCTTGGTAAGTAAAAGTTTCTTCCGTTGCTAGTGGTGTAATTTCCCCTGTCTTATTGGATTCAACTTTTACTAATCTAGGTTCACCTTTAATTATTGTGGTTCTTTCAATAATATATCCATCTTCTTCTGTTACCGTAGTCTTCTGACTGGTATGAGTAGATATCATATCTTTCGCCACGGGTTCTGCTAAACAGCTGCCATTAAATGCAAACGTAAACACGACAATCAATAAAACAGAAATAAATTTTTTCATAGTATTTTTCTCCTTTCAATATTATTTTTTTACAGGTTTTGCAATTTACCCTTTAAGACTAATTAATTATGTCCATTAGAACCACCCTCTTTTACCCAATTTTCCCCTCTACTATATAAAATTACATCCACACCTAAAAATAACAACCTGTTATACAAAAAAATAAAAAATATTTAAGCTTTTTAATTACTTCAATTTTTAATCGTCCTTCAACAAATAAAAATCTTATCTTTTAAATACTCTTCTTTTAATTTCTCCAATGCTCTCTTTTTTCCCTTATGCACTGCTTGTTGTGATATCCCCATCTTCCTTGCCGTTTCGGCTTTGGTATAACAAAGTAAAATTGTGTGTATTATTATTGTTTTTTCTTTTTCTGTTAGCTTTTTTAATAGTTTTTTTTCAACTTCTATGCTACTGAAAATTTCTTCGGCTATATCAACATTTTCATCGGCTACCTGATCTATCATTTCTTCTTCATTGTCATCATAAACAGGGCAATTAAGAATAGATAGTTGTGTTTGGCTATATGTTTCATATTTATCGGCAAGGCGTTCAACTGCATATTGTATGGAGTTTTTTACCCATATTACAAGATTTGCTTCCAATAAATCCATATCATAATCTTCCGCTGACCCCTTCCCCCTGTTATAAACTTGGGGATTGAATCTGTGAATGGCACATATTAGCCTTTCTATTAGTTCCTGTGTAAAGTCATCGTCATACCCTATTTGATAACTGTATTTTTTTATCATTGGGCTAAATCTGTCAATAAGTTTTACAAAAGCTTCCTCGTCTCCCGATTTCATTTTTAATATCAATGCTGTCATAGTGCCGGGGCACTTTAGACCCTGTGGCTTTGCGCCCTTATCTTTCGATAAGTTTGCCTTTATTGCTGATATTTATTTTTCTGGGTGTTCTTTGTTTCCTGATGGGTTTAATTGATTATGATCTTATCCGTTGTAGCGGTTGTTTCGTCTACCAACGAGCCATCTTCCGCATAGTGGTAGCTTTTAACCCTGTAATAGCTGCCTCGGGACACCGGCACCGTCTTTGTCCCGTATGCATAATCCGATTGATAATCCACAAAGGTATAACTTTTTAAGTCTATCCATGAAGATCCCGATAGCTGTTGAAGCACTAATTTCACACTTACTTTGTCGCATGTTCTGTTGCATTGGGTATAACCGTACAGTTCCACGTTCCCATTGCCCACATCTCTGATTTGGCAGTGCCATATGTCGATCAGATAATCATCGGTCTGTACCTCATACCCTTTTATTTTTTCCTTTAAAAAATCCCTTTCATTGTGGGAAACTGCATAGTTTTCTGATGCAGATATAGGAGCAGCGGCAACCAAAGGACTGAAGAAGACTAGCAATAACCATACTGGTACTAAAAATCTATATGTTTTCAAACCGATCACTCCTAATTTTTAATTTTTTTCACTATATAGTCGTATATATCCCCAAAAAGGTTTCAACATTATACTACATTTTAAAAATTTTTTCGTGACTTTAAAAACAGCAGGCCAACGGTACAAAAATATATGCGGCAGGTGGTGGGGTTGAGTTAATTCCTTACAGCGAAAAGTTCACACGATCTTTTTTCCGTCTTTTTTTCATAGTAAGCCATCCCAACAAACACTATGTCATGTACTTCGTCAATAGCGATAGGAAGAGCCCCTGAAGCGCTCTTTTTTATGGAAGTAAACATCCAACATTTATTGCCGTTTTTGTCCAGTTTAATAAGGTTATTGTTAAAAGTTCCCAAATAAATATTTCCCTGCTTATCGACAATAAAAGAATAATTGTGCCACCAGGGATCTATATTATACAGATTTTCAGTATTCCATTTGAGTCTTCCTTCTGTATCGAAGCAGCATAAATTGTAGCAGTCTCCCCGGAAACCTATTACATATATACTATTATTAGAAGAATATAAGATGTCGTCGGAACCATATTTCGCTCCGGGGATAGTACTAGTCCACTTTTCCTTACCTTTATCGTCCAAACACACTACATTACACGGGTTAGCCGTTTCTTTATCTATTTGGTCGTCAAAAATCTTTTGTATCAGTTCTGAATCCATACAGGAAAGATAAATTTCGTTATTGTTAACAGCAAGATCCATAATAACCGATGGATTTTTAGAGTATTCCCAAAGAATCTTACCATTATAATCAATAGCCCACACTTTTGAAGGTTTCATAAAAGTGCCAACATATATTGCCGTATCGCCAATTTCGATAAACTCCAGGCTTTTACTCAATTTTTTAGACCATATAACTTTACATTCTTTACTAAAAGCTATTACATCACCGCCGGAACTTATTAGATAAAAATTACCTTTTTCGTCAAATTTCGGAGTATCCGATGCACTAATCCCATTTATATTACTTTCGGTTGAGCTTTGGTACAAGATTTGCCCATCTGGGTTTATTTTGGTTAAAAAAGGTTTGTTATCACTTATTATAAGAACATTTCCATCGGG
>DUMA01000010.1 GCA_012840135.1 Thermoanaerobacterales bacterium | reverse complement strand
GCCTTAGTCAAGGGATGCCGTGAGCATAAACGGCCTCCGCCCCTGAAGGGTCCCCTCCATTTATCCCTCCCGGCACCCTTGACACGTCACGCCGGCCTTTTATTTGGCAGCTAAGCCGTGAGGCGGTCTTTAAAAAGCGGGAAAAAAGGAGGAAAATTGAGTTGAAAGGACATCCGATGGATTATGAGCTAGCGTATATCATCTGGAACGGCATTAACGAGGCCATTGTGAAGGCCGTTGAAAGGAGGGATGCGGATGCTTACGTTTCACTGAAGGAGGCGGTTGACTACTACAACGAAAATTTTGTATTGAGCGGCAGGGAGCTTGAAAGAATGCTCAAAAAGCTGGAGTCTTTGAGCGAGGAGGCATAGAGAAACATGTATGGCATGATGTTGTTTTACTTAATGATAGCGCTGGTTTTTGCTCTTGTTAGATACAGCGAAAAGATTCGCGAAGCGATGGTTCTTTATCTGTGGAAAAGCAGGGTAATCACAATTCCGAGGCTGATAATACTCTTTGTCGTGTTGCCGGTATTCGTGGTGTTTGACTACATCGGGCTTGCTTTCGTCTACATGGTCCCTAAAGTCATATGGCCGCCGCTGAAACCGGCCATGACCGTGGAGGAAGCCGTGAATTACCTCGCTGCCAAAACGCTGGCGCCCGGCACGGGATATACGAACCACTTCGTCATCACACAGCGGCTATTTGCGGAAAGGCCGCTGGAATTCTGGCTGGCGCAGATACCTTTCATTTTCATACTGTGTATAATCCTGATAATCTTTTACCGGACCGGTTGGCCTTATCGCCGACCGGCTCTTTTAATGTCCAAGGAAATCACACATGGCTCAAGCCGCTGGCGCAAACCGGGAGAGCTGTCAAAAACCCTGGCAAGGGTGGATACGGAAAAGCCCGCGGCAGCGGGGATCGTGGTCGGCAGCCAGGGAAGCGCGGCCTGGGTCACAAAACCGACGGTGGGAAATCCGCACACATTAATAATCGGGTCCACCCAGAGCGGCAAATCCCGCAGGGTCATAATGCCTTCCATATGGGTTATCGGGAACTTGCTTGAGTCCATGATACTTTCCGATCCAAAAGGGGAACTTTTTCAGCACACGTCATCATGGCTCAGGCAGAAGGGCTATGATGTGGTTCTGATAGATCTCTTGAGGCCGTCCAGGGGGAACCGGTGGAACCCGCTGGATGTGATAATCAGAGCGCTGGAAAAGGGTGATGAAGAAGAAGCCGTCAGGCAGGCATGGGAGCTGGGGAACCAGATGGCATGGTCGAAAGGTCCCGGCAGTGATCCAATCTGGCCACAGGCGGAAGAATCACTGATTGCCGCGCTTTTTCTTGCCGCTGCGATAGAGGCTCCGGAGGGACAAAAAAATCCGGCAAGCGCATACAGGCTGCTCATGGAGCTTGGAGCCGGGGGAGGGGAAGCACTGGACTGCTACTTTGCAAACCTTCCGGCGAGGCATCCGGCAAGAATGGCATATGGGACCGCAGCACTCTCGGAGGCCCGCACACGCAGCAGCATATATACGGGGACGGCAGCGCATCTCAGGCTTTTTTCCGAAACCGGGATATCCTGGCTGTGCGGTAAGTCCGACCACGATCCCAAGACAGCAGGCCAGAAACCGACAGCTATTTTTTTGCTTATGCCCGACGAGGCCGGGGCAAGGCGAGATATAGCGGCCATGTATATCAACCAGGTGTATTCCGAACTGACGGCGGTTGCCAGGGAAAGCGGCGGCAGATTGCCGGTGCCGGTGTGGTTCATTCTGGACGAATTCGGGAACATCGGCAAGGTCCCGAACCTGTCAGGAAAACTTACCGTTGCCGCCAGCCGAAGGATAAGGTTTGTCATGGCCGTGCAGGGGCTTGACCAGCTTGAAAACATATACGGCAGGCAGGAGGCAAATATCGTTACCGGCAACTGCGATACATGGATTTACCTCAGAACGAATGATTCCGGCACGAGAGAGAAACTATCCCGCATGGCCGGGACACTGACGGTAAGGACAAGGTCAATGCAGAAGAGAAAGGCCGATACATCCGAATCCGAGGGCAGCGCTCAAAGGTATCTTCTCACACCGGACGAAGTCGGAAGATGGCAGCAGGGCAATTTGCTCCTGCTCCAGACCGGGCAGTATCCGGCGAGGCTCCCGCTGCAGGATATATCCGCATGGAAGGCGGCATACGGGGCTTTCTTCCCCGGCATAGACATGCCGGAAGCAAAACCCATAGCCGAAAGCGGCATGTGGCTGCCGGAGGTGGAGGCAAAGCCTGAAAAGGAGGTGATGCAGCATAAGGAGCAAGAAAAAACAAGAGATAAAAGAAACATTATAAACGAACTAGAGATTTAAAAAAACTTGAAATTAAAAGGAGGTCTTTTTTTATGCCTAGTTTTGTAACCGGCCTGAAAAACCTTATTACCGCCGCTACGGGGTGGATATCCGGCCTTGCGGCAGTCACCATGGTGCTGATGGTTTCCTACCATGCTCTTATGAGATCAACGGCTCAGGACGAGATGGCGGCAACACAGCATTCAAGGGCAATAGGAAACGTGCTGAAATACGGCGTCATCGTCATAATCGCAAATGTGCTCGTTTCGACCATTGTATCGTATTTCTGATACTTTTCTGTCTGATGCGGCGGGCTTTATTGCCTGCCGCATATTTCCCATAACGTCGGAAAGGAGTGGTTTATGTGCTTGATACTATCGCAAATGCGGTGGCAAGCGTTATCCAGAACATCTTAATCGGTTTCATATCCCCCTGGCTTAATCTCATACAAAAGTTTCTGACGCTGTTTGCAAGCATAAGCGCCCCGATGGATATTACGTATCTGCCCTTTATATCCCAGCTCATTTCTTACTGTCAGACGATTGCCGTATCCATATTGGTTTTACGTCTCATGTGGGAGGCTTTCCAGATAATGAGCCTCAGGGCTGAAGGAGCGCCGACGGACCCGGGAGGGCTTTTGAAAAGAACCGTTTATTCCGCTTTTGCCATATTTGCGGGGCCTTATGTCGTAAGCAGGGTTATTGTTTTTGCGAATTACCTCGCATTAATGGTTGTGAATTCCGGATTCGGATTTAACCCGTCGTCCATGGATTTTGCAACAACGCTGGAAGATGCCCTGGCGGTCGGAGGCTTTCTTGCGGGAGGAGCGGCTGCAATTGCCGCAGCGGGCCTTTTCGGGGGCATAGTGATTGCGGTTATCCTCGGGCTCATATTCCTCGTCTGCCTGCAGGCCCTGGCCCGAACGGTGGAGATGACTCTCATCGCCATTGTCTCTCCGTTTATGTCTCTGGGGATTATGGGAGGCGGCGGGACGTTTGATGTGTGGTGGCGTGAGATATTTGTTGTCTCCATGGCACATCCCGTCCAGATGCTGCTCCTGTATCTTTCGGTTGCATTTCTTGTAGCGCCGGGAATGACATCGACGGACCTTGCCTGGATACGTCCCTTTTACTTTCTGGCCTGCCTGTGGGTAACGTTTAAGACCCCGCAGATCGTGAGAAATTACGCATACTCCACGGGTTTAAGAAGCGCCATCGGGTCCGCAGGGCAGGCTGCAGTGTGGAATATCATGTCAAGACTAAAGTTTTAACGGGAGGTTGGTATAAATGGATGAAAACAAGGAATATCTTGTACCCAGGGCAGTCAGGAGCAGGATGGAGTTTTTTCCGGGCTTCGGTATCCCGGAGATACTGGCAGTGGGAGCCGGGGGAGCCATAGGGTTTTTGTTGCAGTACCTTTTTTCCTTTCTGCCTTTTCCGTCAGGGATGAAGCCGTTCATAAAGATAGTGACCATTACTTTGTTCACCGGTGCCCCATACATGTTCGTAAAGCAGGACATGTTCGGGACGAGTTTATATACCCAGCTTAAGGCTTTCAGGAAGTGGAATTCCAGGACGAAGAAGTATCTTTATGTTTTCACAGGGAGGTCCGAAAGATGAGCATATCGACAAAGAAGGTTTCAGGAGTAAGGAAAAAACCGGTTTTTCCGCTGTTTTCTGGAAAGCGGAACAAGAAAGAAAAGGATAAAGGTACAACCGACGACTCAATGCAAACGGTCCAGAAGTGGCTGCCGGTGGATGATATCGACGGCGGACTGATGAAGCTTAAAGGCGGCCAGGTGACTGCGGTGGTAAAAGTGGAGCCTGCGCCGTTTACGCTACTTTCCGAGCAGGAGAAGGACCGGCGGATAAAATCACTTTACGAGGCTTTTCAGGCTCTATCATATAAAGTGGAAATCTTTTGCATACCCAGGCCCATTGACTTAGACCAATATCTTAATGATTTGGAGGACCTACTTAAAGAAACCGATCCGGGCCGAAGGCCGATCCTGCGGGGATACCTGAATTATGTTCGTGGTATCGTATCAAGCGCCGAAGCAACGGAGCGCAGGTTCTATATACTCATCCCGGAGGAAAAGAGCCGGGCGGATGAACTTCAAAAGAAGGTCCGGGAATTCGTTGCACTGCTTTCCGCAGCAGAGCTTAAGGCGGAAATATGCAGCGAATCCGAGATTCTGGACATGCTTTTCTGCTTCTTTAATCCGGCACAGGCAGCTTTCGAGAGGCCGGGGATTGTGAGTGCGGCACCTATGGTAAAAACGGTAGAGGAGTTGATAAAAGATGGCGTTGATTGATTTGATAGCGCCGCCAGCGCTGGGATTTAACAGAAGTGATATCGTGTTTGGTGACAGGATCGGGCAGGTAAAGGTTATCCTCAATTATCCGCCGAGGGTTGAAAAAGGCTGGCTTTCAAGGCTTGCAAACATGCCGGGCGTAGTGCTCTCCATCCATATGCTGCCGACCGATCCGCTGGAGCTTCTTAAAGCCCTCAACAAGAGTGTCCAGGAATACACCTCAAGGCTTGCAGGCAGCGGGGATGCGCTCTCCAAAATCCGCTGGGAGCAATCCCTGAACGATTCAAAAGAACTTATCAGCAAGATAGACAAGGAGCAGCAGAAGGTCTACAGGACAGCGCTTATCATATTCATCACTGCCAAGGATTCGGAGGAGCTTGCGAAGAGATCCCGTGAAGTAGAAGCTGCATGTGCCGCTGCCGGCATGAGGGCGAGGGCGGCGGTGTTCCGCCAGGAGGACGGTCTTTTGTCTGCCGGGCCTTTTGCCATACTTCCGGAGGATATTGCGGACTTTGCCGCCAGGGAAATGCCCGCTGAAACCATTGCAGCCATGTATCCGTGGGTAAACACCGGCATAAACCACGGCAGGGGGACCGTAATAGGCAGGGACAAATCCGAAGGGCTTACCCTGATAGACCGATGGAAAGCTCCCCAGGAGTCAGGGATCACGAATCCCAACATGAACATACTGGGGACGACTGGCGGCGGCAAATCCTTTGCTGTAAAGACTATTCTTTTGCGGGAATATGCTTTGGGAGCAAGGATTCTTATCCTTGACCCTGAAAGAGAATATCGGAAGCTGTGCCGAAAACTTAATGGTGCGTGGATCAACGCCGCCGGAGGGAAGGGGAAGATAAACCCAATGGAAGTGCGTCCGGTCCCTGACATAGACCCGGAGGACGAGGAGGAGGCCCGGTCCGTAAAAGGGCCTCTCGCTCCACACCTGCAAAGGCTCAAGACATTCTTCCAGATGTATATGCCGGGCCTTTCGGATATTGAGCGGTCGGAACTGGAGGATGCTATATTGAAGACATATATGGATTTTAGGATTACGTGGGATACGGATACCACAGGTATAAACAAATGGCCCACGGTGGAAAACGTCTACAGCAACCTCAAAAATGAAAGAGTCCGGGCGCTTTTGAAAAGCGCTGTGGAAGGGTCGGACAGTTTCCTGTGGAACGGGCAGTCCTCCATCCCGCCGATTGCCGACTTTTCCGTGCTGGATATAATGGACCTTACGGATGCCAGCGACAACGTCCGCCGGGCGCAGTATTTCAACATCCTGGGTTATGTATGGGACCTGGTTCGTGAAGGCAGGGCCACGGGAAAAAGGACTTTCCTTGTGGTGGACGAGGCGTGGATACTAGCGGACCCGAATACTCCCCAGGCTCTTACCTTCATCCGGAATCTTTCAAAGAGGATAAGAAAGTATAACGGTGCATTGATTATAGTAACTCAGAATATCATCGACTTCCTGGCTCCGGAGATTTCGAGGCTGGGGCAGCCGGTCATAACCAACGCGGCACAAAAGCTTTTGATGAGGCAGGAGGGAAAGGACCTGGAAGCCCTGCGCACGCTCTTGGACCTTTCGGAGGCGGAAACGGATCTTCTTGCCAACGCCAAGAGAGGGGAAGGGCTGCTTATTGCCGGAAACCAGAGGGTCCATATCAAGATCGAAGCGGCGCCGCATGAACTGGAGTTGATCTCATAATGGCACTTCCAGCATGGGCGGTAAAACTTGGCGGCGCAGCGGCTAAGGGTCTTTTTAGCGGCGACGATGGAAAGAACATCATTAAGGCAATCGTGTTCATCATCCTTGGCATGATTGCCCTTTTTGTGGCTTTGCTTACTGCATTTCCTACGGTTCTGCTGTACCTTCCCTTTGCAAGCGAAGATCAAATCGGTTTGTTTTATGAGGTAGTCCAGGATTACAGCAAGGACAAGGTTGAGATCCCATGGGAGGAGGTTGCGGCGGTATGGGGAGCGCTTCATAACCAGGATTACTCCGGAGTTAATAAAGCAAGGATTAAAGCCCTGGCTGAAAACTGGGTGGAAGAGCACGAGGAGGAAGTTAAAGATAAGAACGGCAAAACTCATACGAAAGTAACCTATACTTTGCGGGACTTCGACGACGTTATGGATGATCTCAAAATGACCGATGAGCAGAAGGAGCTTGCAAAAAATCTGGCCGTGGGACTTGTGAGCGATGCCGTTCCTCCGCCGAAGGGATGGAAGGCTTCTACTGCAGGGGCATTAATGTGGCCGGTGCCGGAGAAGTATTCTTCTTCCGCCTGGATAACATGTGCATACGGCTACAGGCTCGATCCTTTCGACCACACTCCGTCCTTTCATCACGGGGTGGATATCGGGGTCCCGGAAGGGACTGCAGTGTATGCTGTCCGGGACGGGACGGTTGAAAGAGTTTCCGAGAACAAAACATACGGGATAAATATTACACTGAAGTCCGGGATGTATGAAATTAGATATGCGCATCTGAGCGGTGTCCTTGTGGATGAAGGGGATTCTGTCAAAAAAGGGGACATCATTGCAAGGTCCGGAAACACGGGCAAATCCACAGGGCCGCATCTTCATTTTGAGGTTAAGTGCGGAGGACAGTATATTAATCCGCTGACCTTTTATTAATGGAAGGAGTGGTGTTATGTATGCGATTTTGGGGAAAAGCAGCAGCAATGAGGTTGTAAAGGTTTTAAAAGGTCTGGGGATGGAGGACGCGCCGGTACAGATCGTAAGCAGGGGAGAAGGTCCCAAGGCCCTGGAGGAAGCGGCCAGGGTCCCGACAGATATATTGATACTCGATTTAGAGGCAGGTCCCGGCTTGGGGCCTGCCGTTTTAAGATACAGGCTCAAGAGGCCGGATGTCAGGATCATTCTCATTGCTGAAGGGAAAAAGCCGGGAGATAATGATGTGGCCGCTGTGGTCCAGGCTGGCGTTTATGATGTTGTTACTGATATATCGGCTCTGGATGCAGTGCTGGACCAGGCACCGGCGAATCTTTCAGCAGCAGCAAAATGGCTTGACCCGGCCATTTCTTTAGAAGCCGGGGAGGATGTATCAAAAACAATAATCAAAGAGAAGATCATAGAAAAAAAAGTGCCCATGTCTCAGCGCCCGGTATTGATTGCAGTGGCAGGAACCGCCCCCGGTGTCGGGACAACTTCCGTTTCTCTGAGCCTGGCGGCCTTCCTGGCAGGGCAGAAATATAGGACGATATACATAGAAGCCGGGGAACCGAGCATTGAAGTGATTTCCGGCATGGAAGTCGGTCCGGAACCGAAACCTTTCCGATCATATCTCGATATATGCCGGGATGCGGATTATATGAACGTGATACGGATGCGGAAGCATGAATATATAGTTCTGGATTTGGGAGCGGTGGAGCCGGAAAAGCTAATAGAGACCGATGCCGACCTTATGGTGGCCGTCCTGCCGCCGGTGGCCAGGCTTGCCAGAGCCAAGGCTTGGATGAGTACTAGGGTATTGTTTGTTTGCGGTGAAGAATCGGTTTTAGAGGCAATATCCTACATGAAAACTGCCGCTGAAACACAGGATGTTTTAATGCTACCATATAAATACAGGTTTCCGAACGGAGATAAAAAAAGCAGCGAATATTGTTCAAAGATCCTACGAATTATTTTGCCGGAAACGAAGCGGAATAAGTTTTTAGGATTTCTATAGGCATGGAGGATATCTCATGCTTTTTTTATGTTGAAAGATTCTTTGAGGAATTCTGTTTAACTTTGAAGGAATTTCATGTCTTATTGTCGAAATATTAGATATAAAATGGCAAAAGATGAGAAAAGTTTTGGAAAACTGTTTAGGTATTGATAAAAGAAATAAATTTTATGTTTATTTAAATAAACGAGGAAAATAAGAACTGATATGGGGTGATCAATATTAAGTTACTAATTATTCATTTAAGTGATATTCATCTTAAAGAAATGGAAAGGCAAAATCATTTTTTTAATAAAAGTGATCGGCTTATAGAAGCTATTCAAAATTATTGTTTAGAATATGATCAATTATTTTTAGTTATAACAGGAGATATTGCATTTTCGGGAAAACAATCTGAATATTTACAAGCCATGAGTTTTATAGATAAAATAATAGAGGAAATAAAAAAATATTGCGGTAAATCATTTAATATACTAATGGTTCCCGGAAATCATGATTGTGATCATGATATTAAGACATCAAAAATTAGAGAAGCAATAATTGATTCTGTTTTAAAGAATGGTGTAAAAGCAATTGACGAATCAATTATTGAGCAATGTTGCGAAGTACAAAAAGAATGGCGGGAATTGCAGAGAGTATACCCACATAATGGACAGGAAATATTTAAAGATAATTTATTGAATATAATAGAATTTGTTAATGGAAATTATAATGTTATATTTTATGCTTATAACACTTCTTGGTTATCAAAACTAAATGAAGAGCCAGGCTTATTATTTTTTCCGCATACATATTATTCTAAGGAATTATTTAAAAGTAAAGCAGATTTGACTATTAGTCTTTTCCACCATCCATTTTGTTGGCAACAGTACCATAACCAGCGTGATTTCAAATCACATATTGAACAGACTTCAGACATAGTAATAACCGGTCATGAACATGTTTCTAAAAAAAGCCGGCTTGATGATTTTGAAGGAAATTATACAGAATATATTGAGGGAGCAGTTTTACAGGATAACGAAGATCCTAGTAATAGTGGTTTTAATATTTTATTAATTGACCTTGAAAACAAAATCCATAAAGTTGAAACTTATCTTTGGAATGGTGAAATTTACTCTTGTTCAAATCGTTCTTCGGACTGGATCTCTTATAAAAGATATAAAAGCTTATCCAAAAATATTTTTCAAATTAACTCGAATTTTAACATTTGGCTAGATGATACTGAAGCGTCTTTTTCTCATCCATTTAAAGAAAAAGTTGTTCTTGATGATATATTTGTATATCCTGACTTGACAGATTTAAAAATAGAAAAAAATGATGAAAAATCGAAATTGGATAAAGTAATTAGTTCAGAGATACTTTTCGATATTAATGAGACAGAAAATAAAATTCTCCTTATAGGTGAAGATAAATCGGGTAAAACGACTATATGCAAGTATATTTTTAAACATTATTTAAAGAATGGCTATATTCCAGTATATTTAAAAGGTGATGATGTAAGATCAGATGATTATACAAAAATTTTTAAACAAATAAATAAAGCCTTTTGTGAACAATATTCAGAAGATGCCTTAGAACATTTTAACCAATTTTCTAACAATAAAAAGTTAATAATAATAGATGACCTTCATTTTAGTAAACTTAGGCCTGAATATAAAATTAATTTTGTAAAAAACTTGACATCGAAATACCCTAATATATTCATTACTGGCAATGATTTGCTACAGATTGAAGAAATAGTTCAATATGATTCTACAAATTCTTCAATATATGACAACTTCAAACAATACAAAATAAGAGAATTTGGGCATCTTGTTCGGAGTAGGCTTATTCAAAAGTGGCATTTGATAGGTCGTGAGAAATATATAAATGAAAAGGAATTATTAAGAACTCATGATTCTTCTAAGCGAATAATAGATGCAATTATTGGCAATAATTTTGTTCCTTCTTATCCTTTTTTTCTTTTAACTATTTTACAGACAATAGAGATTGGCAATCCTCATGATTTAAAGGAAAGTACATACGGCCACTACTATTCATATTTAATTATACAAGCTCTTGGGAAATTAAGTCTTTCTCACGATGAGTTAGACGCATATTATAACTATATTACTGAGCTTGCATATTTTATGTTTAAAAAGAATATTCAAGAAATAACACAACCAAATCTTAAGAGTTTTCATTCATGGTTTTGTAATGAATATAAAGTTACAGTAAACTTAGAAGAAATAACTTCAAAATTAGTTGCAGCTTTTATATTAGAAGAGAATGAAGGAGTTTTTAAGATTAGGTACAGATATGTCTATTATTTCTTCGTAGCAAAATATCTTGCTAATAACATTAATAATAATTCTATCCGCGAAACAATTATTAAACTCTGCAAACAACTTTATATCCAAGGAAACGCCAATATAATTTTATTTTTAACTCATCATTCAAAAGATCCTTTTATTCTTCAAACATTGCTGCAAAACGCTCAAGCGATTTTTAAAGAAGTGGAGCCAATAAAATTAGAAAATGATATAGATCAAATAAATAATTTAATGACCGATCTGCCTAAAATTATTCTCAATGACATTGATGTTTCAAAAAATCGAGAAAAAGTTTTACATAAACAAGATGAAGCAGATTTACTTAAAGAAAAAAACGAAGTAGCATCAACATCAGATTTATCAGAGGGTAATTCTGAAATAGATTATTCTGCAAAGGTAAATTTTGCCTTTAAAACAATTGAAATTGTTGGTCAAATTTTAAAAAATTATTATGGTTCATTAAAAGGAGAAAATAAATATCATCTTGTTGAGCAGGTTTATTTACTTGCTTTACGAACATTAAATACAGTTTTTAAGTTGATTTCAATTAATAAAGATTACTTATTAAAT
Source organism: Thermoanaerobacterales bacterium (assembly GCA_012840135.1). Taxonomy (GTDB): domain Bacteria; phylum Bacillota; class Thermosediminibacteria; order Thermosediminibacterales; family Tepidanaerobacteraceae; genus Biomaibacter. The sequence continues at coordinate 89,531 of DUMA01000010.1, read as the reverse complement.
GATATCAAACAATTTATAGATAAAAATAAATTGGTTGACAAGGATAAAATCGAAGAAATTTCTAAGAGATTTATATTTCATTTGGCTGAATTGCTAGCTTTTTCTTTAATAAAAAAAACAAGCGGCAGTTTAGGTACAGAAAAATTAAATGAAATTTTTAATGAGGTCAAAAATAACTATGATTATATCTCTATAAACTTAATCGATATTTCTATTAAACTAGATTATTATAAAGCATTTCCTTTTGATGATATTCAGTTTCTTTTGGAACGTTTAAAAAGCAATTTATTTTCGAGATCTTTATTAACAGGATTAGTACTACAGTATTTATACATGTTTCCAACGGAATATAAAGAAAGGCAAAAAATAGCAAGCATACTTGGCATTTCTATAAAAACTCAAAGAAACATTGATTTGATATCAACCCAAAAGAAAAAGACTTAACTTTTTAATAAGCGATTTTAAATAGTTAAGATTGTACTCCAATGGCGGTAACAGAATTAGGATAAATTACTTTAGAATTATGAGGCAAGTATAATGGATATCCGTAGTGTAATTTTATTTGTGAGGTGTTAATTATATGATAAATAAATGGTATTTTTATTATGTAGATGAAAAAAATATAGACAATATAGCTGTGTTTGTAATATGTCCGAGCTTTAAAAATGCAGAAGAGGTAATAGACGATGCGATACATAAAATATTCCCAACTGCAAGAATTTCTTTTGATGAAAATAAAAATTCTGACTATAAAATGAATATAGAGATTAGAGTATATAATAATAAACTTGTATGTAATTATGTTATTCGTAATAAAGGAAGAATTATTGAAGAAGATAGTTTTCAATGTTAGTATTCTATTATTTTTAGATTATTAGTAACGATTTAGGGTTACCATCTATATAGCATCCCTCCATGGGCCAAACTAAGAAAGAAAATTCATATGGGGGTAATTTTATTGAGAAACATCTTTTTTGATAATATTGACTCATTAGCATATATTATTTCAGCAATTGCGGCAGTTTCTTCAGCAATTGCGGCAATTTATGCCGCAAAAGGTGTAAATGAACAGAAAAAGATGCGTATTTTGGAAAGTTGCCCTTTTTTAATAATTAGTAAAATAGAAGCATTTCAATTGTGTGAAGAAGATGGATTTCCTATTGGTATATATTTTATCAACGTAGGTAAGGGTTTTGCGCAAATCCGTGTTATTGATTTGAATGATTCAAAAATAAAAGCAAATATAGGTACACCAATTAGTATTCCTCCGGGTGACACTTATAGGTGATTTGTTAAGGTTAATGTCTGAAGTAACAAAAATTACTGACTATCCGCATCTAGAGAGACTTGATGATGGTAAAGAAAAAGCAAGAAAAGCCAAAGAATCAGTATTGGCGCTTTCAAAGTTATATAAAATTCATGATGATATTGTTCAGGAACAAAAAGAAATTGAAGCAAGGCGACAAGTTGCCTTTGAAATGAGGATGAAAAATAAGGGTGTATCGGACAAATTGGAGGAATTGAACAAAGTTTTTTATGGATTAATCAGTTCAGATGATTTACGGGCTAGAGGGTATCAACTAGAAAAGATTATGAAGGAATTGTTTGTTTTATTTGATCTTGACCCTAAGGCATCATTTAAAATTCAAGGCGAGCAAATTGATGGCGCATTTACTTTTGAGAACACTGATTATTTATTTGAAGGAAAATGGCAAAAAGAATTAGTTGGAATACAAGAATTAGATGCATTTAGCGGAAAATTATCGAGGAAACTTGATAATACACTTGGTTTATTCTTAGCAGTAAATGGTTTTTCTGAGGATGCTGTTAAAGCACATTCTACTGGAAGAAGATTGATGATTTTGATGGATGGCAGTGATTTAATGGCTGTTTTGGAAGCACGTATAGATTTAATTCAACTATTATTAAGAAAAAGAAGACATGCTGCACAAACCGGTAATATTTATCTAAGATTACATGAGATTTTATAATTATCAAAAATTCGCCGATAATAGATATGGTGGGTTTATTTGTTCTGATAATCCCGTTTCATTAGTATCAAAAACTAAATTGCCGCCGTTTTGGGGGCCAGGGTTTGGAATGCTTAATACTGAAATAACTATACCTTTAACTCTACAGTTTATTTATTTATGGAGGGTCTTAATGGAGAAAAAAAGTCATCACTATGTTCCACAGTTTCTATTGAAAAACTTTTCAGAGAATAAAAAAAGTATTGGAATGTTCATTAATAGTAATTCAAAATTTATCAAACAGGCTTCAATTAAAAAGCAGGCATGTAAAGATTATTTATACGGGAAAAATAAAGAAATCGAAGACATGCTAATGATAATAGAAACTCATGCGTCCAGTTTAATAAGAAGTATTATTCAATCAATAACTTTGCCAAAACTTTATAGCGAAGAATATAATTTACTTATGCTATTTATTTTATTATCAGAAGCTAGAGTACAGAAACAAGCTGATACCAACGAAAAACTAATTACTGAATTAATGAGAGTATCTGCAAAAATGTATAAAGAACATGGAAGATTAGACGTTCCTGATGAAGCCATTGATAATTTACAAGTCACTTATGATGTCCCTAATTTATATTCAATGAAAGCAGCAGTAGAGTTATACCCAATTCTTCTTGACTTAAAAACTGTTATTTTAATTATTGATAATGATAGGTATTTTATTACTTCCGATCGTCCAATAGTTAGATATAATTACATGTATGTAAAAAGAAATTATAAGTTTAATGGATACGGATTGGGGAATATGGGGATACAAATTTTTTTCCCTATTTCACCAAAGCATTGTATATATATATTTGATGATATTATGTACCAATCGAAAGTTATTGATGAAAATAAGATTGTATTATCAAGGGGTACTTATGTTGATGAATTAAATAAACTATTCTATTTAAATTCATATAAATATTTATTTTTTAATGAAAAAACAAAAGAATCTTATATAAGAAGGTTAGTAGAAAATTTAAAGCATGATAACAGTTTAAATAAAGAATTAGTTCAGTTCGGATCTTCGTCAAATAAATTAATTATGCAACAAGTTAATTATGTAAAAGAATATATAAAAATGCCTTTTCTATCAATTAATCCAAAGCTTATAAATATGCCTTTACCACAACATACGGCTGGCCCTATAAGACCATATGCGCAAAAATTTTATTAAAAGTTAAGATTAACTACTCATTATTCATATTTTATTTAAATAGGCATTTTAGCTACCGATATATTAAAAAATATCTCAGACAGTTATAATGAATAGAATTCTTGTTCGCGCTTTTGACTTAAAAAATTTACATTGAAGTCCAAGAGCTAAGTTTGTCTTTATTAGAGAGCGATCTAGGTATGTCATATGTGGTGGAACAATCTTTATTGATAACATAATGGTGCCAATTCTTCGGTACCTATATCAGTTAAAACGGCCTTTGCATGGGGGGTAGGCATGGTATAGCGCTGGGTGAGATACCTCACTGCAGCCGAAAGTTCGCTGTCAGGGCCGCCATACTGGGCAAAAAGGTATTTTGCCATAGCCATATCTGTCCTGGAGACATTGGTCGGGTATTCCAACTTTTTTTCATAATACCACATTCACTTTCCCTCCAATCTTTAATAAACTATTTCCCAGGGCCATGGTTCATTGATATATTGGTACGGATACTGGGAAAGGGAGTCAAGCCGTAGCGGCCCATATTTTTCTTCATAATTAGCCTTTAGCTGGTATGATCTTCTTGACAGTTTGTTGTGGTCATCTAAAGCCTGGCGGTCATCAGGATGAGTGTCCAGGAAAAGGGCGAGTTCATATACGGCAAAATCCACTGCCTGTATTTCTTTTATCATTTCCACCATGTCGGTGTTAGGCATGTAAATCACCTCCACAATATTTTACGCGGCGGGCCTTCTCGGATAAGGCCTGTAGAGTTCCGGGAAAAGGGTGCCGTAGCTCAGGGCGGTCCTCAGATCAAAGGTATCACCATATATCTGCATGGGCACATAGGCCTCAGCCAGTTTCATATCCATGTGATAATTTCTGTTCATATCATCCATGTTGCCCATTCTCAATTCCTCCCATCACAAAATTTGTGCTACTTTTCAGTAGTATATTATGCGGGGCCCTTTTTTTCGGTTCCTGTAATAAAAGTTTATCAAATATAGCCTTCTTTAAATTAATTTTGTCATTGTATTGACATAAGGTATATTAGGGTTTTATAATAATTAACAGTTCTGATGCGAAATATACGTACATCAAATATTAGTATAAGAAATATTTAATATAAAAAAGATTATTTACCGGTATGGACTTTAAAACACGTTATTTAGTTTTCTGTAGATTTTCCAGTAAAGTTGAAAAAACTAGCAGAGGGTGGTAGTAAAAATGAAGAAATTGAAAACAGTGGCAATTGTAATGGCTGTTTTAATTCTTGTGGGAGGTGCATCCGGGTTATATTACTATTTTTATCAGGACAGCCACTTTTTTTCGACAGAAAACGCACAGGTGTCAGCCGACATGGTGACTGTAACTCCTGAGGTTACGGGAAAAGTATCAAACTGGAATGTAAAAGTAGGAGACGATGTTAAAGCAGGGCAAATACTTGGGAAACTGGATATTAGTTCGCTTGTTACAAATACCGCTGTAAACTCCCAGGCGCTGAGCAGCACGGCCGATGCGATAATTTCAAAAGCGGATATTAGATCGCCTATTGATGGGAAGGTCATTCAATCAAATGTAGTAAAAGGCGAAGTGGTATCACCGGGTATGGAAATTGCGACCATTGCCGACACTGCAAATATTTTTATTAAAGCAAATGTTGAAGAAACCAGTATATTTAAAATAAAACCGGGGCAGAAGGTAGATATAAAAATCGATGCTTATTCGGGCAAACGATTTACCGGCTTTGTAGAGAGCATAGGAGAAGCGACAGAATCGGTTTTTTCGGTATTTCCCACTTTAAATACGAGCGGAGAGTTTTCAAAAGTGACACAGTTGATACCTGTAAAAATCAGCATAATAAATGAAGCTAATTTGAAGTTGCTGCCTGGCATGAATGCAACAGTGAGAATTCACATTAAGTAAAAAACGGGGTGGAGAGAATGAAAGAAAAGCCTAGAGTTTTTGTGACGGTTTTATCAATAATATTGCTTATTTTTGTTCTGGCCGGATGTTCCAACCAAGCGACAGACAGTAAGAACGTAATGAACATTAAGACTGCTGTTGCTGGTAAACATAAATTGCAGGCGACTATTGATGTTTCAGGTGTTTTATTGCCGACCAAAACTGTAAATGTAGTAAGCAAGATATCGGGGCAGGTTACAGGTGTGAACTTCGATGTGGGCAATAATGTAAAAGCCGGGGATACTTTAATTACATTGGAGACCAGAACTTTAAATGCTCAGCTTCAGCAGGCAGAGGCTGCCTTACAATCTGCCGAAGCTGTGGTTCAAGCAGCAAAAGACCAGATAGATCAAGCAAAAATAAATTTGGATGCAGCTCAAAAAGCGTATGACCGCATTAAAGCTCTCTATGATTCTTCAGCAGCATCTCAGAGCCAGTTAGACGATGTGACAACCAAACTTGATCTTGCAAAAAAACAGTACGAGATTGCTGTAGGATCTGCTCAAAAACAGGCGCAGGCTTCTGTCAATACTGCGAAAGCGAACATTAACAGTATAAAAGTGCAGCTGGATAATTCTATTATTACCAGCCCGATAAAAGGTGTAATTGTCAACCGCAATATTAATCCTGGCGAAATAGCTTCTCCCGGTGTAGTGCTTTTAACTATAGCCGATACTTCAACATTGAAATTAAAAGGTACTGTATCCCAGCAATCGGTGCCTCTGTTGCAAGCCGGTCAGAAGATAAATGTAACTGTGGACGTCTTTCCAAACAAGATTTTTGAAGGTATCATCGAACGCATAGGTCCAATGGCTGTGAGCACAGGAGAATATTTCCCCATTGAAATTAGTATTAAAAACCCAGGAGAGCTGAAAGCCGGTCTTTCGGCCCATGCATCTGTAAACGTAAGTTCGAGCGAAGGGGTTGTCATACCATCGTCGGCAGTTTTTCAGAGTAATGGTCAGAGTTACGTATATGTGATTAAAAATAATGTCGCCATCAAGCGCAATGTGACGATAGGACTGAAAAATGACAGTGAAGTCGAGGTGTTAAAAGGGCTTAATAAAGGTGAAAATGTGGCCGTTACAAATGTGAGCAGCCTTTTCGACAATATGCCTGTAAATGGATACTAATCTGTTCGTAGAAGATGTTTTCAGGTGGGTAATACTAAAGGAAACAGATAAAACCCTTGCAGTTTTATGCAGGGTTTTTGGTTTGTAAGATGTATAAACCGGCTTATGTCTGATAAAACAAACAGTGCTGAAGTAGATTAAGCAGAGGAGTGAACAAGCGGTGGATATAAACCGAAGCGTAGAAGTGGCGAGGCTGTTTAAAGAAATAATGTCCCTTTTCAGACAGCATATGGGTAAGTGCTTTGAAGATATCGGTCTGACGATGCCTCAAAGCATGGTCATTGGGATTTTGAGCAGATGCGGGAAAATGAAAATAAGTGAGTTGAGTGATGAGTTGGGATTGTCGAACAGCACAGTATCGGGTATTATCGACAGGCTCGAGAAACAAAACATTGTGAAAAGAGAAAGGAGCAGAAAAGATAGGAGAGTAGTGTACGTAAGCTTATGTTCGAGTTTTGAAGAAATGCATAAGGATTTTCATAAAAAGGTAGAAGAGAACATTGCAAATATAATTAATACAGGTACGCCGGAGGAAATCGAAAAAATTATTGAGGGATTTAAAACACTTAAAAAACTTTTCGCCAGACCAGAAAGATAACTCAACATCGTGAAATTACTCAGGCAGCCTATGTCGACTGGGGATGATAATATATGTTAAAATTACTCAGATTTTTAAAGCCGTATTCAGGGCTGGTCATTTTTATATTGATTTTTATGTTCGGTCAGGCCATGGCGGAGCTATACCTGCCGACATTGATGTCGGATATTGTGAACAACGGGATGATGAAGGGAAATACAAGTTACATTTGGAAATACGGTAGATTTATGCTTCTTGTAGCACTGGGGAGTTCTTTATGTTCTATTTCTGGTAGTTTACTGTCTGCAATTACTGCGGTGGGCTTTGGCAGGGACCTCAGAAACATGGTCTTTGCCAGGGTGGAAAGTTTTTCTCTTCATGAGTTTGACAGGATTGGTACCGCATCTCTAATTACAAGGACGACAAACGATATCATACAAATTCAAACGGTACTGGTAATGATGATGCGCTTTATGATATATGCGCCCATTATGTGCATCGGCGGTATCATAATGGCAGTATCAAAGGATAGAGCGCTTACTTTGATTCTGGCTGTTGTTCTTCCTATACTTATGGCAGTTATTGGTATTTTTGCAAGCATTATTGTACCCATATTTAAGGCGCTGCAGAAAAAACTGGATAGGGTGAACCTTATTCTTCGGGAAAATCTTACTGGTATTCGGGTGATACGCGCATTCAACCGGCAGGAGAGTGAAAGGAAAAGATTTACTGAAGCAAATCGCGACCTGACTGATACATCAATAAAGGCAAATAAAATAATGGCAGCAATGCAACCGCTGATGATGCTGTTTATGAATATAACGTCTGTTTCTATCATCTGGTTTGCCGGCCTACGCATAAATCTCGGCAAACTGGAACTGGGTGACATGATGGCTTTTCTTCAGTATGCGATGCAGATTATGTTTTCACTGATCATGGTTTCCATCATGTTCGTGATGATTCCGCGTGCCCAGGCTTCTGCGGTAAGGATTAACGAAGTGCTTGACATACAGCCGGAAATAAATGATCCAAAGCAGGCTAAAAAATCTGACGGAAAAAAGGGGCTTGTGGAGTTCAGGAATGTTACTTTTAGTTATCCTGGAGCAGAACAGCCAGCCCTTAGCAATATCTCCTTTACAGCAAATCCTGGAGAAACGACCGCAATTATCGGCGGCACGGGTTCCGGCAAATCAACGCTGATAAACCTTATTCCGCGCTTTTATGATGCAGACAGTGGAAGCATTCTGGTAGACGGCATTGATGTCAGGGAAATGACGCAAAAAGATTTGAGGGCTAAAATAGGTTTCGTCCCGCAATCAGCTGTCCTTTTTACAGGTACAATTGCCGATAATATCAGGTACGGCAATAAAGACGCTACAGATGAAGAAGTGATGCATGCCGCTGAAGTCGCCCAGGCAAGCGAATTTATTTCCGATATGAAGGAAGGTTACAATTCTGAGATTGCTCAGGGTGGAAGCAATCTATCGGGCGGTCAGAAACAGCGTCTTTCCATTGCACGTGCGCTGGTCAGGAAGCCGGAAATCTATATTTTTGATGAAAGTTTTTCTGCCCTCGACTTTAAAACTGATGCACGCTTGCGTGCAGCCCTTAAAAAAGAAACGAAAAATGCCACTGTGATTATTGTTACCCAGCGTGTCAGCACTGTTATGGATGCAGACAAGATTATTGTGCTTGACGAAGGGAAAATAGTAGGAATAGGGAACCATAAGACGCTTATTGATACATGTGAGGTATACCGTGAACTAGTGTACTCGCAGCTGTCGGAGGAGGAAACAGCATGAGCGAATATAGAAAAGCTTCGGGGACTGGAATGGGGCCGGCCGCACAACCCCGTTTTAGAGCCGGTGCCGCAAGACCTGGAGTCCATTTCGGCAGAGGTCCGGGCATGGGCATGCCGGTACAGAAGGCCAAGGATTTTAAGGGGACGCTGATGCGGCTTGTCGAGTATTTGAAACCGGAAAAAATCCGCTTTTTAATGGTGTTTTTACTGGCGATAATGAGTACTGTTTTTGCGATTGCGGGCCCTAAAATCATGGGAAAAGCTACTACTAAGCTCAGTGAAGGTATCCTTGCCAAATATATTTACTATCTTCAGCTGATTACGGCGATCCAGAGAAAGATGCCTCCATCCATCATAGAAAAATTGAAAAATCAGCCGATTCCACGCATAGACTTCCCATATATAGGACATATTCTGCTTTTATTGATAGGATTATATATTATAAGCGCACTTTTAAGTTTTTTGATGTCGTACATTATGGCCGATGTTTCTCAAAAGACTGTGTTCAAAATGCGCAACGATGTTAAAAGTAAACTAGACCGCCTGCCTCTTAAGTATTTGGATGCGCATACTCACGGAGAGATTTTAAGCCGTGTCACAAATGATATGGATAATATTGCCACAACATTGCAGCAGAGTTTGACTCAACTGATAACTTCATTGGTTACTATTGCCGGCATACTGGTTATGATGCTTTCCATAAGTCCTTTGATGACATTAATTGCTCTTTTTACTCTGCCAGTGAGTGCATTTATTACTTCAATGATAGCCAAAAATTCGCAGAGGTTTTTTACAGAACAACAGAAGACCCTGGGAATGTTGAATGGCCATGTAGAGGAAATGTATACAGGCCATAAAATAGTAAAGGCTTTTGGCCACGAGGAGGATTCCATTGAAAAGTTTAGAGAAATAAATGAAAAACTTTTCAGCGTCGGTTGGAAAGCTCAGTTTATGTCCGGGATCATTTTTCCAGCCTTGAATTTTGTAAGCAACATTGGATATGTAGTCGTATGCGTGGTTGGAGGTCTCCTGGTGGCAAAAAAGAAAATAGAAATAGGTGATATCCAGGCTTTTATTCAGTACATGAGGCAATTCACGCAGCCGATTATTCAAACGGCCAATATTGCAAATATTATTCAATCTACGGTGGCTTCGGCGGAGCGCGTTTTTGAAGTGCTAGATGAGACCGAGGAAATTCCTGAAAAAGATATTGCGGCGGTTATTAACCTTCCAAGAGGAGAAGTAAAATTTGAGCATGTAAAGTTTGGCTACAGGGATGATGTACCTCTCATGGAGGATATGAATATCCACGTAAAGCCGGGGCAAACCGTTGCAATTGTTGGACCGACCGGAGCGGGAAAAACTACGCTTGTCAACCTGTTGATGCGTTTTTATGAAGTCAATGCCGGAAGAATTACTATTGATGGCGTCGATATCAGAGACTTAAAACGCGGTGAACTGCGCAAGATGTTTGGCATGGTTCTTCAGGATACATGGTTGTTTAACGGGACAATAAGGGATAATATCGCTTATGGTCGGGAAGGCGCTACGGAAGAAGAAATAATCCGCGCGGCAAAGGCAGCTCACGCGGATCACTTTATCAGAACGCTCCCCGAAGGTTATAATACTATTATCAATGAGGAGGCTTCAAATATTTCGCAAGGGCAGAAACAGCTATTGACAATCGCACGGGCGATACTTGCTGATCCCCCAATCCTCATTCTTGATGAAGCGACGAGTAATGTGGACACGCGAACGGAGGTATTGATACAAAAAGCCATGGCAAACCTCATGAAGGGAAGAACAAGTTTTGTGATTGCCCACAGGCTCTCGACAATTCGTGAAGCGGATCTGATACTGGTAATGAATCACGGCAGGATCATCGAACAGGGCAACCACAAGGAACTTTTGGCAAGAGGAGGTTTCTATGCAGACCTTTATAACAGCCAGTTTACTGGAGCAAATCTGGACAATGAAGCGGCATCATAGTATCATTACCCTTCGTAGAACAAGTCCTCCACGCTAAGGTATCTTTCTCCAGTATCAGGAAGTACCGTCACCACCAGATCGTCGGGTTTAAGAGTTTTTGCGACACGCTGGGCTGCAAAGGTGGCGGCTCCGGAGGAGATACCTGCCAAAATACCTTCGGAAGTAGCAAGTTTTCGGGCGGTGTCATAGGCATCTTCATTGCTGACCGTAATAATCTCGTCGATTAATGAAAGATCCAGTACTTTGGGCACAAACCCTGCGCCTATGCCTTGAATCTTATGTGGGCTGGGTTTTCCTCCGGAAAGAACCGGGGAAGCGGCTGGTTCCACAGCTATGATTTTTACCCCTGGGACTTCTTTTTTCAGGACTCTGGAAACCCCGGTAAGGGTTCCTCCCGTTCCAACACCGGATACAAAAGCCTTAATTTTGCCGCCGGTCTGCTCTAAAATCTCCCGGGCTGTTGTTTCTTCATGAATCGCAGGGTTTGCAGGATTTTCGAACTGCTGGGGCATGAAATAATCCTTATGCTGGCTCACAAGTTCCAGCGCTTTCTCCACAGCTCCCTTCATCCCCAGTTCCGGAGGCGTAAGCACGAAATCGGCGCCATAAGCCTTCAGGAGCTTGCGACGTTCTATACTCATTGAAGAAGGCATCACAAGTATAAGATGATATCCCTTTACGGCACATACCATGGCAAGACCTATACCGGTATTTCCGCTGGTAGGTTCAACTACTGTGGCTCCTGGTTTCAATGAGCCATCTTTTTCCGCAGCCCTTATCATGTTTAGGGCAATGCGGTCCTTGACGCTTCCGCCTGGATTAAAAGACTCCAGCTTTGCGGCAATGACAGCTCCCCCTTCCGGTGACATGCGGGAAAGTTTCACCATAGGGGTTTGACCTATAAGGTCCAGGATGGAATCGTTGATTTTGTTGAGTTTGTTGTTCATAAAGCGTCTCCCTCACATTTTATTTCATATTCTATAAGATTTTTTATATATGGATTTTGTCCGCAAAGCGGACAACGGTCATCGCGTTTTACGTCTGTTACTCGAAAATCAAGTTCAAGAGCGTCAAATATAATAAGCCTGTCAATCAATGTCTTACCTGTGCCTGTTAATATTTTTACTGTTTCGGCAGCTTCAATAAATCCCATGACTCCCGGCACAGGTCCTAAAATGCCGGATTCGGAGCACGATGGGATGCTGCCGGCCGGTGGCATTTCGGGAAATATACACCGGTAGCAGTGGCCTCTTTTTGGGAATATGGTCATGCCCAGGCCGTCAAATCGGAGCACGCCTGCTTCTGCCAGAGGTTTTTCTGCAAAAAAGCAGGCATCATTTAAAAGATAACGAGTGGGAAGATTGTCTACACCATCTATTATTACATCAAAATCCTTTATTATTTCAAATGCATTGTTTTTTGCAAAAAGGGTTTCGTACTTTACTATATTTATATCAGGATTCAATCTCTTTAAAAACATTTCTGCGGAATCAACCTTAGGCATACCTATGCGGGATGTGGAATGAAGTATTTGCCTGTTTAAATTGCTGATTTCAACTTTATCGCTGTCTGTAAGTCCCAATGTACCCACTCCGGCCAGCGTCAATGCGTAGGCTGCAGGAGAACCCAACCCGCCGGTACCAACTATAAGCACTTTGGAAAGAGCTAATTTTGATTTTAAATCATGCAAAAATTCCGTGGATGATGGTTGAATGTCATATAAAAAGGTTTTTACACTTTCATTTTTTAGCTTTTTAAAATCCATATTTAATAAATTAAAATACAGCGGGTTTTCAGAAACACCTTTTAAGTTCAGACAAATTTTTATTGTTTCTATAGCGACAAGTGCGCCCAAAAAGCAGCGGGAAAATATGATGCCAGGGGAAGATGACACTTTACTAGAAGAATCCGATATGTATGGCAGCTTATTCAAAAAGTCGGACAATAAGTCTGAATCCTTTATGTTCCTTACACTTTGTATAATTCCACACCAGTCCGAGGGCAAAGCCAGAATAGTGGGAACAGTATCAAATTCAGCTTTTAACAATTCTATCGATTTGCTTTCGAAGTTGTTCCCAAAGACTATCTGGCATGAAAGGCAGGACTTTAGTTCTTCATTGTCAACCGGTGAAAAATCAGCTTTTTCTACAAGAATTTCCGGATTTAAATCTTGCAAGCTTTCTTTAAGATCCTCAAAACCTTCTGTGACCTCAAAATGGTATTTAATAAGTCCTATACCTGAAGCTACAAGGTAATACATCAAAGGAGCGGCATCCCTTACTGATTCTGCTAAAATGAGCACTCTTGATTCAAGCAATTTTTTCTGTCCAGGCCCACTGATTTCCGGCATTATGATATGCCTCATGTACCTGTAAATCGTTTCTTTTGGCAGTATCATGATCCCCCTCCTTGAAATCACTTATTAATCGATAGATTTACTATGATTTATTTTATACTTATTTAACACGTTTTGCAATAAAAGATTTAAAAAATAAAAGACCCCTTTAAAAGGGGCCAGCTTGTAGACAAAGCCCGCATGATATTTTCTACGGGCACACTCGCACACCGTTTGCGGCAGCAGAGCTGCCGGCATCTGAGAAACTAGTCCCGCTCCATAATACATGCGGGACCAATAAGTTTGTAAACAGTCTGAGGTGTTACATACATTAAAAAAACCAAAGAAATGTTTAAAAATTATTCTTAAAAGCCTTTCTGAGTGCCAGAACAATTGTTGTAGATATAAATGCTTTTATCAAGTCTCCGGGTATAAAGGGCAGCGCTCCTGCTATGAGAGCTGCGGGGAGGCTGAGATGTGCCGCTCGAGCAAGGTAAAGAACTCCTATGGCGTATATAATGACAATGCCTCCAAAGACATTGATGAGAAAAATGGAGAAAAATCCGGGCTTTACTCTTTTTACCATTTGAGCCATTACGAGCGATGCGAAAGGCCAGCTCATTAAAAAACCGCCGGTGGGGCCTAGGAAAGTTCCAATTCCGCTGGCACCTCCTGCAAATACAGGAAGACCTATTATACCCAGCAGTAAAAAAACGACCATACTGAGAAAGGCTGAAAGAGGGGATAAAATACTTCCCGCCAGCATTACGGCCAGAGTTTGGGCGGTTATCGGGACCGGACTGAACGGCAATGGAATTTGAATATAGCTGAAGATTGCCGTCAAAGCCGCAAACATTCCTATAAAAGGGATTTCACGGGTTTGAAGGAGATTTGAAGGTCGACTTTTTGTTTCCATAATTATAAACTCCTTTCTGCAAAAATCAAATATATTTTAACCTATATAGATAATATTGTCAACTGAAAATATTAAAATGGTTGACAATAAAATAACTTGACTTTTCAATGAATAAGATATAAAATATACCCCAAATGGGTATGCATTGTATTTAAAATCTTTTTCCGGGGGATATTAAAAATATCAAGTAAAATTATGATGGAGGTATGCACAATGTCTCATTGTTGCGGTCATGATCCAGTAAGGTCGGATATAACGTTGAAAGTATCGGGTATGTCCTGCGCTCATTGTAAGAAAGCTGTCGAAAGTTCCGTAGGAGTTCTGCCAGGGGTTTTCAAGGTAGAAGCCGTAGTGAATCAAAACAAAGTAAACGTGTCTTATGATCCTTCAAAGGTAAACCTGGATGATATAAAGAAAGCCATTGAAGATGCAGGCTATGATGTACAGGACTAATGAATATTAAAGGATGATACGTCGTGGAAAAGAGTCCAGTCGGAGTAAAAAATAACCCGGATAAAAATGTAAATCAAAATTATGATGAAGTAGAGAAAATACAGGAACCGGTGGAAGGTTATTTTAAAGCAGGGGAAAATACTGTTGTTAATTTAAACTGCAAAACAAAAAAACTTGCAAGGATCCTTGAAGAAAAATCGAATATTGAAAAAAGCGGCAGAGATTGATATTATAGTATAATAACGACAAAGATTTTATAAGGGTATGCCTTATAAAGTCTTTTTTTATATCTTTCCTTTAGGGAATTTTTCCACTTGTTTTGGTTGGAATAAAATGTTACACTATTTTTAGATTGCGATAGGCGGAGATGTGTTATGGTGACAAAAGGAGACAAAATCCTTATTGTCTTTATATTGATAAGTGCCGTTTTAATATTTGCCGGGTTTCAGGTTTACGGCTTTGGCAGAGACAAAACATATGCTGTTATAGAAGTTAATGGCCAACCTTACCAGAAAATTTCGCTGGGGCAGGATGGTCAAAAGCTGCAGGTAAAAGTGCCGGGGCTCCTGGGCGAAAGTATAGTGGAAGTTGATAAAGATAGAGTAAGAATGCTTTATTCTCCATGTCCCGACAAAGATTGCGAGCGGCAGGGGTGGGCAAGCCGCCCCGGCCAGTTGTTAGTATGTCTGCCAAACAGAGTCGTAGTTAAAATTCAAGGCGATAGGGCTCAAAACGATCTGGATGCTGTAAGCTTTTAAAGTACACATAAAGGATGAATTAATTTGGTTAAACACCAGAAGATAATATATCTCTCCCTCCTCGTAACTTTCGGCCTGGTACTTCACATCATAGAGAATATGATACCCGTGCCCTTTCCGGTGCCCGGTGCAAAGCTCGGCCTTGCCAACATCATCTCACTTCTAGCTATAATTTTGTATGGCATAAAAGAAGGGCTGGCAGTGAATATTCTCCGATGCATTGTAGGAGCCCTTCTGACAGGTTCCGTATCTAGCCTTCTGTACAGCCTTTCAGGCGCTGTATTGAGTACGCTGATGATGGCAGTGGTCTATAAATATTTTAGAAAAATTTTTAGTCTGGTGGGGATAAGCATCATTGGCGGAGTTACACATAATATTACCCAGGTGACCGTGGCAAGCATTATTCTTTCCACTTTTGGGCTGTACATCTACCTGCCTTTTTTAATGGTAATCGGCCTTTTTACAGGTTTTTTTACTGGCCTGGCGGCAACTTTTATCAGCCAAAACCTTTTTGTCACACTAAAGAGATTTAACTTGCCGGAAGAGGAGAGGATGGAAAATGAAACGAAACTATCGTAGCACCGCCTTACTGGTTATAATATTACTGGTGGGTCTGGTGACGGGAGGAGTTTTTGGTCAGGCTTTAGGGAAATATTTGCCCATTCTTGCCTACGGTAAAAACATAGGCCTTTCCGCCACAAAACTGGATATGGGTTTTGCGACGTTTACCTTTGGTTTTAGCATTAACCTCAATCTTGCAGCAGTTTTAGGCTTGATTTTAGGTATAATTTTGTACCAGCGCATGTAGAGGCGATGAATATGCAAAAAAAAATGATTCTTGCATCGGCTTCTCCAAGGCGAAAGGCTCTTTTATCTCAGCTTGGCATCTGTTTTACTGTGGACCCCAGCGACAGCGAAGAAAATGCAGATATAAACATGCCGCCTGATGCCGTTGCAGTTGCTTTAGCAGAAAAAAAAGCGATGAAAGTAGCATTGCGATACAATGAGGGCATTGTAATTGGTGCCGATACAATAGTAGTTATAAATGACAAGATTCTTGGGAAACCTCAAGATGCTGAGCAGGCCATGGAGATGCTTTCTCTGCTGAGCGGAAGATGGCATTTTGTTTATACAGGCATTGCTCTTGTTGACGCCGAAACGAGAAGAAGAATTAAGGATTATGAGGTAAGCAAAGTTAAATTTAAAAATCTCTCCGAAAGAGAAATAAAAAACTATATCAGAACTGGAGAACCCTTTGATAAAGCTGGCGCTTACGGAATCCAGGGTAGGGGTTCACTGTTTGTTGAGAAAATTGAGGGATGTTATTATAATATAGTAGGATTACCTTTGTTTAAATTAAATGCTTTGTTTTCGAAATTTGGCATAGAAATACTTTAATACCGGGGGGAAATCTTTTGACAGAAAGTTTTACCATAAAAGATTTACCAAAAGAAGAACGCCCCAGGGAGCGCATGGAACGTTACGGAGCAAAGGTGTTGAGCGATACGGAGCTTCTGGCTCTGCTTATCAGGACGGGCACCCGTTCCGAGTCAGCTCTTGTTCTGGCTCAAAGGGTTTTAAAAGGCGATGGTGCAAAATCCGGCCTGGCCTTTGTTGCCGACAGCAGTCTGGAGGAACTTTCCAGAATCAAAGGCATAGGTCTTGCAAAATCCGTGCAAATAAAGGCCGCGGTTGAACTTGGACGCAGGATATCTTCGTATGCCAGGCAGAATCCGACGGTTATAAATACACCGGTCGATGTAAAAAATTTACTTATGGAAGAAATGAGGTTTTTAGAAAAGGAACATTTTAAGGTAATATTGTTGAATATAAAAAATCATGTCATTTCCGTAGAGGACATATCAGTGGGAAGTCTTAATTCTTCCATAGTGCACCCCAGGGAAGTTTTTAAACCGGCAATTAAAAGAAGCAGCGCTTCAATGGTGCTGGTCCACAACCATCCCAGCGGAGATCCTACGCCGAGCCGTGAAGATATAGAAATCACCCGAAGATTGATAGAAGCTGGAAAGATACTGGGCATAGAAGTGGTCGACCATGTAATAATAGGTAATGGCGTTTATATAAGTTTTAAGGAAAAAGGAATAATATAATAAAAACACGAGGCGACTAGAAAGGAGAAAAATTTTTCATGGTTTCGTTTTTCAACATGCTTTCAAAAGATCTGGGCATTGACTTGGGTACAGCAAATACACTGGTTCATGTAAGGGGAAAAGGCATAGTTTTAAGAGAACCTTCGGTGGTAGCCATCCAGAGGGATACCGGCGCCATTCTGGCTGTAGGGGATGAGGCAAAACAGATGATAGGCCGCACGCCGGGCAATATCATCGCCATTCGTCCCATGAAAGACGGAGTTATCGCTGACTTTGACGTGACTCAAAGCATGTTAAAATATTTTATTTCAAAAGCCCTTCGAAGCAGGACATTCATAAAGCCAAGGGTCGTAGTTGGGGTGCCTTCCGGAGTTACCGAGGTGGAAAAGCGGGCTGTGATTGACGCCACACTTCAAGCGGGAGCCCGGGAGGCCTATCTAATAGAAGAACCCATGGCTGCAGCCATTGGCGCGGGGCTTGAGGTCAATGAGCCCACTGGAAACATGGTGGTGGACATCGGGGGCGGCACCACCGAAGTGGCTATTATTTCCCTTGGAGGCATAGTCACGAGCAAATCTATCCGCATTGGCGGAGATGAAATGGATGAATCTATTGTATATTATATTAAAAAAGAATATAATCTCATGATTGGTGAACGTACGGCAGAAGACATTAAAATATCCATTGGTTCTGCTGCAGACAGGTCAAAAGAAGAATCCATAGAAGTCAGAGGCAGGGATCTTGTAACGGGCCTTCCAAAAACGATTAAGGTCACTTCCGATGAAGTAAGGATGGCCCTGGCCGAACCTGTCAACAACATAATAGACGCTATAAAAGTCACACTGGAAAAGACCCCCCCGGAACTGGCGGCAGATATCATGGACCGAGGAATAGTCATGACCGGAGGAGGTTCCCTTTTGTCAGGTCTGGATAAGCGGGTGAATCAGGAAACGGGAATGCCAGTGCACATTGCGGAAAATCCTCTGGATTGTGTTGCCATGGGAACGGGGAAAGTGCTTGAAGGCCTTGATACATGGAGACGGGCGCTGATTTCTCCCAGGAAAGTAGGTTAAATAAAGGACGTGATTTTTTTGTTGCGTCTGTTTAGGAATAAAAGATGGTGGCTTCTGCTAGTCGTAATGTCGGTGCTCGCTTTTGCTATGAGTTTTACAGCAAAAAACAACGATCTTTTTAACAGGTTCAGTCTTCCAGTTATAACTGCCATCAGCCCTGTCCAGAAAGTTTTGTCCACTGCCAGTTTGACCATAAAGGAAGGCCTTGGCACTATTCCTGAAATATTTGCACTGAAAAAGCAGAATGAAGAGCTGCTAAAGCAGGTCAGAGAACTTGAACAATACAAACAGCGATTTTTGGAGTATCAGAGGGAAAACATAAATCTCAGAAGTATGCTGGGCTTAAAACAACGCAATTTTCAATATGAACTGGAAGCAGCTGAGGTTATAGGCAGGGATCCGGGAAACTGGTTCAACGTAATTTTAATTGACAAGGGAGAAAACAACGGTATAAAGAAAGATATGGCAGTAATCACAGATCAGGGGCTGGTGGGGTATACAATCAGTGTAGGTAAAAATTATGCGAAAGTTCTTCTGATAACCGATGACCGGAGTTCTGTCAGTGCCATGATAGAACGCACGAGGGATAACGGGATACTGAAAGGAACCATAGATCCTGCTCCCAGGGGTTATGTAAAAATGGTTTTCTTACCGCAGGAAGCAAATATAGTCAAGGGCGACATCGTTATATCATCAGGCCTGGGAGGTATTGTACCCAAAGGCATCGTAATAGGAGAAGTGGTGGAAGCGAAGAAGGAACCGTACGACCTGATGCAGTATGCAATAGTAAAACCGGAGGTAGACCTTCAAAAACTCGAGCAGGTATTCGTAATTAAAAGCCAGAATGGCAACCAGGGGGGTAGCAATCCTTGAGGATGTTGGCGTATTTTTTTATTATGGTTGTGCTCCTGGTTTTCCAGTCAACTGTCATGGAACTTTTTAAAATCGGAGGAATAAAACCGGATTTGCCCCTTGTTTTCGCTTTATGCTGCTCGCTGGCTAAAGGTGAAAATATGGGGGCGTTTATGGGATTTCTCAACGGTATTTTTGAAGATATAATCTATGGCAGCTTTTTGGGCTTTAATGCTCTGATAAAATTTCTGACCGGCTATATCCAGGGATATGCTGCCAGAGACATATTTAAAGGGCCGGCTATAATAACAATGGGTCTTACTTTTCTGGGGAGCATTGTATACAATATAATATTCATTTTTATGAGTTTGATTTTCAACGAGATTGCAAATCCATGGTATTTTTTCATGCCGATTGTTCTGCCGTCGGCTCTTTTTAATATGATAATTTCGCCCTTTGTTTATTACGCAGTAGTAAAGATAGAAAGGTTTTTTGATTACTATTTCAATGTGAAATATTAGTGCTCGAGGGGATTGCCGTGGACGTAAAAAAGTTAGAAAGACGTTTGTATATTTTTATAAGTGTAGTTATATGTGTGTTTATTTTTTTGACCACCGGCCTTTCTATGCTTCAGATTGTTAAGGGTGACGAGTATGAAAAGCTGGCCCAGGAAAACCGCATAAGGCTAATACCGGTGACGGCTCCCCGAGGTATATTTAAGGACAGGTACGGAAGGGAACTTGTCAACAATCGCCCCAGTTTTACGGTATCGTATATGAATGTCAATTCCACAACGGACGAGCAGGACGCTGTTTTTAAAACATTAAGCCAGATATTGAAGATTCCGCATTTCACCGATGTGTCGAATGAAAAATATGTTCTTGATGATAAAGGGGAATTTTTATTAAACCAGATACCGGTTGTGGATTTAAGCGGAGATGGAAGGCTGGATCTGAATGATGTAAAGATAGTGGAAGAGGCTTCGGGCAAACAAGTTGTGCCGCAAAAGATAGATTTTTCTACGGGCAGAATAAGCCTTAATTTGAAGCCTGGAACCCAAGTGCTTGTCACATACCGCTTTGACACTTTCAGGAACAAGATAAGGGATCAGGGATATAAAAAATACATGCCAGTGCGTTTGAAAACCGATGTGGATTTTCAAACCATTGCCAGGATTGAAGAAAGCCGGCTTCCCGGAGTTGTAATAGAAGTGGAACCCATTCGGAATTACCTGTACGGAAATATAGGCTCCCTTATTTATGGATATGTGGGCGAGATCAATCAGGAGGAGCTTCAAGCCCTTAAGGACAAAGGCTACCGGCCGGGAGACCTGGTGGGCAAGATGGGCCTTGAAAAGGAACTGGAACCTTATTTGAAAGGAAAGGACGGCGGCCAGCAGGTGGAAGTCACCTCGACCGGCAAACCCATAAAAGTATTGGGCCAGGAGCCGCCTGTTCCGGGGGATACGGTTACTCTTACCATTGATGCCAGGTTGCAGCAGGTGGCGGAAAATGCCCTGCGGGAGCAGTTATTGAAACTGCAAACAGATAAACACAATCCCTATCCAAATGCGAAAAAAGGTGCCGTGGTGGTTTTAAATGTTAAAACCGGCGAAGTTCTGGCAATGGTCAGTGTGCCAGATTTTGATCCCAATATGTTTGCCAGGGGGATTACTCAGAAAGAGTGGCAGAGCCTTGTCAACAACCCGCTAAGGCCCATGGTTAATACTGCCATAGCCGGAACGTACCCGCCAGGTTCCGTATTTAAGATGGTTACAGCGACGGCAGCGCTGGAGAAAAAAGTTACAACAGAAAATGAATACATTTTTGACCCGGGAGTTTACTGGACCATAGCTCCAAAAAAAGACTGGAAACCCGGAGGTCATGGCAGTGTAAATATTGTTAAAGCTCTTGCACAGTCTTGCAATATATTTTTTTATGAAATGGGAAGGCGCCTAGGGATAGATAATATAGAAAACTATGCCAGGATGTATGGTTTAGGAAAACACACGGGTATTGATATGCCGGGAGAAAAAGCAGGAACTGTGGCCGGCAGGGATTACAAAGCCAGTGTTTTCAAGAGGGCTGAAGACAAAATATGGTACCCTGCCGAAACCCTTGATGCGGCTATCGGTCAGGGCTTTCATAGCTACACACCGCTGCAAATTGCCGATTATATAGCAGCCATTGCCAATAACGGTTACTGGATGAAGCCGCATATAATAAAATCCATTGTGGATGCCAGCGGTAAAGTTGTTCTGGAGAAGAAACCCGAGATAGGGGGACGGGTTAATGTTTCTGAAAAGACTTTTGACATAATAAAAAAGGGCATGAAAGAAGTTGTATCGCCAGGGGGTACCGCTTATTCGGTCTTTGCCAACTTTCCCATTCCCCTGGCCGGAAAGACAGGTACAGCTCAGTGGGACGTGACGAAGGCTGCCCATGGCTGGTTTGTAACCTTTGCTCCTTTTGATGATCCGGAAATAGCTATAGTCGTATTCATAGAACAGGCAGGTTCCGGTGGAAGCACGGGAGGACCTGTGGCAAAAGCAATACTTGAGGAGTATTTTCATCTAAATGAAAATACTCACCAGGGGGATTACCTGGTTCAACCGTAGAACCAGAATCTTTACAGATTCTGGTTTTTTTCAATTAAAAAGAAGGAATTACCTGTTTTATGAAGAATAAATATGTATGCAAGCGTTGGAGGGAATTGTTATGGCCGTAGAACCTGTGATTATAAAAGGCACCCGTGATGGTATTATGATAATAATGGATGGGAATACCGATTTTGAAATCATCAAAAATGCCATTTACGAAAAACTGCAAAACGGCAATGGTTTTTTTGACGGGGGCATGGCTCGCGTTAAAGTAAAAAACGGTTCTTTAAGTCATGAAGATTACTTGAATCTAGAGCAGATTTTAAAGGAGTTTAATATGAGCCTGCAAAGGCAGGCATCTCCCAGGACCATCATTTTTCCGGGACAGTGCCGCAATCGGATCTTGCTTTTGAAGAAGACCGTAAGGTCCGGCCAAAAGATATCTTACAAGGGGACCGTTGTGATTCTGGGAGATGTTAATCCGGGAAGTGAGATTGTAGCTACAGGGGATATTTTGGTAATGGGCGTATTGAGGGGCATGGCACACGCAGGAGCCCACGGCGATATGTCTGCAATTGTAGCTGCTTTCCGGCTTCAGCCCACCCAATTGAGAATTGCCGGTATCATTTCCAGGCCTCCGGAGGATAAGCAGGAGGTGCCGCAGTTCCCTGAAATAGCACGCTTGAAGGATAAAGCCATTATAATAGAACCTTATTATCAGTTAAATTTTGAAAGTATAAAAAGAAAACGGGAGGGGATCAAATGAGTCAGGTACTGGTTATTACTTCGGGAAAAGGAGGGGTAGGGAAGACTACGACCACGGCGAACATCGGAACAGGCCTTGCTCTTTACAAACATAGAAAGGTTGTAATGGTAGATGCTGATATCGGATTGAGAAATCTTGATGTTGTAATGGGGTTGGAAAACAGGATCGTTTATGACCTGGTGGATGTAACTCATGGGATGTGCAGGTTAAAACAGGCCCTTATAAAGGACAAGCGCTTTGAAAATCTATATCTCTTACCTGCAGCTCAGACAAAGGATAAAACAGCGGTGACCCCGGACCAAATGAAAAAACTGTGTGAAGACCTGCGCAAGGAGTTCGACTATGTACTTATAGACTGTCCGGCCGGTATAGAGCAAGGCTTCAAGAACGCCATAGCAGGTGCCGATAGAGCCATCATTGTAACTACTCCGGAAGTATCTGCCGTAAGAGACGCAGATAGAATTGTAGGTCTTCTGGAAGCTTCAGGTTTTGAAGAACCCAAACTCATAATTAACCGAATCAGGCCCGATATGGTCAAGCGCGGCGACATGATGAATATTGATGATATGATTGACATTCTGGCTATCGAGCTTTTGGGCGTAGTTCCGGAAGATGAGAAAATCGTGATATCCACCAACCGTGGGGAGCCGGCCGTGGCAGACGAATATTCAAGAGCAGGACAGGCATACAGAAACATTACCCGGCGTATTGAGGGAGAAGATGTACCATTGATGACCATAGAAGAAGTTGAACCTACTTTCATGGATAAACTGCGCATGTTTTTTGGATTAAAAGCCCGCAGAGTGAAAGGGGAGGGAGCCAGATGGACTTTTTAAAAATTTTTGGCAGGGAAGATGTGACCAGCAAGGACATTGCCAAAGAGAGATTGCGGCTGATCCTCGTCCATGACAGGGCTAATGTATCGCCTAAATTCCTTGAAATGATTAAGGGCCAGTTAATAAACATCGTTTCGGATTATATGGAAATCGAGGAAGAGGGCATGGATATTAAACTCACAAGAATAAAGAAGGATGAAGAAACTACGGTGCCAGCTCTGGTGGCAAATATACCCATAAGAAGGATGAAGCATCTGGCGAAAATTTGAGGAGGATATTTTTCTGTGAATATTGGACAGGAAGTTTTTGCCCTGGATATTGGTACCAGGACGGTAGTGGGTCTTGTGGTGCGAAAACAGGAAAAAGGTTATAAAATCCTGGCTCACAAAGTTATGGAGCATAAGGGAAGAGCCATGTACGATGGCCAGATACATGATATTGAGGCTGTGTCAGACAGTGTTAGACAAATAAAGGAGACCCTGGAAGGCATGCTGGGCAGAAAACTGGAAAGAGCTGCCGTGGCGGCTGCAGGTAGAGCTTTATATACGGTAGAATCTGTAGCCCAAAAAAATACTTCACCTTTTATGGAAATCACCAGGGAAGATGTAGACAGTCTACAGGCCGACGCTCTGGCCAATGCCATAAAGTCCTTGTCCGGAAAAAATGCGTCCGAGGCTTTTACGGATTATCATTGTGTGGGCTATAGCATTATAAAATGGTTCCTTGAAGATGAGGAGCTGAATAATCTTATAGGGCAAAAAGGCCGTTCAATTTCGGTTAAAATCGTAGCTACATTTCTTCCGAGGTCGGTGGTCGAAAGCCTGCTGACAGTATTGAAGAGGTGCGGTCTTGAACTTCTCAGTATCACGCTGGAACCAATAGCTGCCGGAGCCGTGGTGGTTTTACCGGGCATGAGAAAGCTCAACATAGCGCTGGTGGATATAGGTGCTGGAACTTCCGACATTGCCATTTCCAGGGATGGTAGCATTTTTGCTTATGGAATGGTGCCAATGGCCGGTGACGAGATAACGGAAAAAATATGTGAAGTTTACCTTCTGGACTTTAATGAAGGCGAGAGAGTAAAGAGGGAACTTTTGACAAAGGAGAAAGTCTGTTTTCAGGATATATTGGGGCAAAACCATGAGCTTGCAACAAAGGATATTTTAGAAGCGATAAAAACATCTGTTTATCAATTATCTTCAGAGATCGCTCGAAAAATACTGGAACTTAACGGAAAAGCTCCGGCAGCAGTAATTTGTGTGGGCGGAGGCAGCCTTATGCCGGGACTTACTGAATGTATTGCCGCACAATTGGATTTATCAAAGGATAGGGTAGGAATAAGGAGAAGAGAAGGCATCACCTTTGTAGAAGGAGAAGAAGAACTTTCGGGACCTTTTGCGGTGACTCCTGTGGGTATTGCTGTCAATGCCCTGGAAGGTACCACTCTTTCTTTTATTAATGTAAAGGTGAATGATATAAAAGTGAATATTCTTGGCCAGGATAAACCTACGGTTTTAAAAGCATTGCTTCATGCAGGAATTACTCCAGCTCAGATTTTCGGTATGCCGGGGATGGCTCTGACATTTAGAATAAACGGGGAGCTGAGAGTGGTAAAAGGCAAAATGGCAAAACCGGCTGAAATCATGATAAACGGCCGGAGAGCAGGGCTGGATGCTGAAATTTCCGATGGAGACGCCATTTCGTTTATACCAGCGGTGGACGGTGAACCGGCCAGGGCAAAAGTAGCAGATATTATTAAAAATGAAGATAAAATCAATATAAGAATAAATGGTCGTGATATTAGCATAAATCCGGATATATTCATTGATGGCAGGCCAATTGCTCCGGAAGAAGAAATAATGGATAATGCCTCGATAACTGTAAGAGAAAAAAATCTTATATTGAGCGACATCTTCAATATAATATCCTTTAAGCCTGAAGGGATGGCGGGTAAGCTTGTTATGAAAATAAACGGAAATGAAGCCGGTTTTACAAGTCCGGTAAAGAGCGGCGATGACATAGAAATATACTGGAAAAACATACCCTCTTGAAAAATCAAAAGGAGGTATTATAGTCGTGTTTAATTTATGATATAATGGTTATCGGATTTTTCGGGAGGCATTTCCATGAATCATAAACTGTTAAAAAATATAGAGTATCGTATATTGATAGTCATCGTATTCATAACGATTATTAGTATTTTAACAATAAGCAGCGCTACTCATGCCACCGCTCCGGGAGGTAATTTCCATTATGCAAAAATGCAGCTCATCTGGTTCTGCCTTGGCCTTGTGGCCATGTTTTTTATAATGGCTGTGGATTATCATACTATAGCCCAATGGTCAAATGTTATTTATGTCATAAACCTTGGCATGCTGATTGCGGTAATGATACTGGGCAGGGAAAGTATGGGAGCGCAGAGATGGATTCCTATCGGCTCCTTTGGCCTTCAGCCGTCAGAATTCGCTAAACTCGCCATCGTAATAACTCTGGCGAAGCACCTGGAAAGAAAAAAGACTTTAAATGGCATAAAGGATGTTGCCCTGGCATTTTTGCATGTGGGTATACCACTTATTCTTATTATGAAACAACCGGATTTGGGCACATCCCTGGTCTTACTTGCAATTTTGTTCGGCATGATTTTTGTGGCGGGCATAAGTTTCAAACTATTTGGAGCCATTATCGGAGCAGGTGTGTTGTCTCTGCCGCTGCTATGGAATTTTTTACATGACTATCAGAAAAAAAGAATTCTGGTTTTTTTAAATCCAAATCTGGATCCACTGGGAGCCGGTTACCATGTAATTCAGTCAAAAATTGCCATCGGTTCGGGTAAACTCCTGGGGAAGGGTTTGTTTCATGGAACCCAGAACCAGCTGGATTTTATTCCCGAACAGCATACAGATTTTATTTTTGCAGTTTTAGGAGAAGAATTGGGCTTTGTCGGAGGGATGGTGCTCCTCCTCCTGTTTTTTCTATTGATATACCATACCATCCAGTTGGCTTTTAAAGCCAGGGACCTGCTGGGGACTTACATGGTCATCGGCGTAGCCACAATGTGGACATTCCAGGTAATGGTAAATATCGGGATGACGCTGGGGCTGATGCCCGTTACTGGAATTCCGCTGCCTTTTATGAGCTATGGTGGAAGTTCCTTTTTGATGAACATGATGTCAGTAGGCCTTGTGTTAAATATCGGTATGCGGCGACAGAAAATACTTTTTTAGAGATGCTTCTTTGGTAGGAGCATTTTTTTTGTAATAAACGAGCTTATCGTAAAATAGATATATATAAGAATGGTATGGGGGTGCCTTGGATGTATTATAACTATTATGAACCAGGTCCTAAAAAAAAATGGCTCGATATGCTGGATTTAAAAAAGCTGCTTGTATGCATTTTTTTGCTGACAATTGTATTATTACTTAAAAAAATTGACACCCCTTTTACAAATCTGGTACTCTCAAAGATAGATTACTATGTTTTTAAATATACTTACGATTTCAAAAGTCTGGCAGATACCATCAAGCAATTCCCCAGGATAACAGAAAGCGTCCCAGTTTTTCAACAAACAACCTCCGAGTCTCTTATCCTTCCGGTGTCAGGGGATATCACTTCGGTTTTTGGCAAAAGAGTTGACCCAATTTTGAAAGTAGAAAAAATGCACAACGGCATTGATATAGCCCAAAAAGAAGGAACTCCTGTGAAAGCTGTGCTTGATGGAGTTGTGGTTTCTGCGGGAGAAGACCCTGAGCTGGGGCGTTTTGTGAAACTGGATCATGGCGAAGGTCTCACTACGGTTTATGCCCATATGAAGGATGTTTTTGTCACACAAAATGAAAATGTAAAGCAGGGCTTCATCATTGGGACCGTAGGTATGAGCGGAAAGGCGGATTCGCCCCACCTGCATTTTGAAATATTAAAAAATGATGTTCCCCAAGACCCCACGAAATGGTTAAAAATACCTTAATACGGGTGGTATCATGTCTTTCAAAATACTGGAGATGGATATTTATATTGACTTTTTTTTTGTTCTTATAGTATTCTCTTCCATATGTGCGGGGTTGTGGGTACATATGCTGGCGGCACTGGCAGCTCTGGGATTTCATGAACTGGGGCATGTGGTAACAGCCCGGACTATGGGCATGAAAGTAGAAAAGATAGAAATTTTACCTTTTGGCGGAAGGATAAAAATAGCAAATCTATATGAAACGATCCCTGAAGTTGAAATGCTGACTGCACTGGCAGGCCCTATGACCAATTTCGCTGTATCGTTTTTTTTATTGTTTCTGATTGAACAGAAGGTAATATTACCTCAGACGGGAAATAATTTTATTGACTATCAGTTGATGATAGGGCTTTTTAACATGCTCCCGGCCCTTCCTTTAGATGGCGGAAGGGTTTTTATTTTATGGCTCAGACAGCACATGAATTTTATATCGGCGGTACGCACGGCTGCAAGACTTAGCAAAGTTCTGGCAGCGGTATTGTTCTTAACTGCCGTCATAGGCTTATTTATGGGCAAATTATTTATAAATTTTATCATTGCCGGGATTTTTTTAATTGCGTACTCTTTAAAAGAACAAAAGGAAGCTCCTTTATTTTTTATCAAACAAATAGCAGGCAAAAAAGAATTGTTGTTTAAGAAAGGATTTTTACCCGTTGCAGGTCTTGTCGCCATAGGGAATACTCCGGTAAAGCAACTGCTTTATGAGTTTATGCCGGATAAATATTATTTTGTCTATATTGTAGACAACAGCTTGAGAATAAAAAAATATTTGACTGAAACGGAAATATTTGACAAAATAATACGTGAAGGGTTAGACATAAGGTTAAAAGAACTGATATAATAGAAAAAGGGAATAATACATATAGATTTTTTTAGGAGGCATGACATTGGATATAAACCTGTTGCTGGACGATATACTGCCAAGGGTGTCAAAACCTGCCAGATATATAGGCAACGAATATAATAGCATCCATAAACCTGTTGAAAAGACTAAGGTACACGTGGCCCTTGCATTTCCGGATATTTATGAGGTTGGAATGTCCCACCTGGGAATCAAGATACTTTATCATTTGCTAAATGAACAGGAAGATGTGTATGCGGAAAGAGTCTTTGCTCCCTGGGTAGATTTCGAAGATCTCATGAGAAAAAAACAAGTACCGCTTTTCAGTCTTGAAAGCAGGACTCCCGTTAAAGAATTTGACTTTTTAGGATTTACACTCCAGTACGAAATGAGTTACACCAACATAGTGAATATGCTGGAGCTATCGGGCATTCCGATCTTCTCAAAAGACAGGTCGGATGAGCATCCTATTGTTATAGCAGGCGGTCCCTGCGCATATAATCCCGAGCCGCTGGCTGATATAATAGATTTTTTTGTTATAGGGGAAGCCGAAGAGGCTATTCTTGAAATAATCGATCTATATAAGAATTTCAAAGAAAGGAGTGAAAAAAGAAGGAAATTTTTAGAACAGGTTGCATGTATTTCGGGAGTTTATGTGCCATCATTATATAATATATCATATAATGATGACGGGACTATAGATAAATTTTTACCTAAAAAAACTGGAATCCCTCACAGAATTCAAAAGCGTATCATTAAAAATCTGGATGAGGTTTTTTATCCCACCAGATTTGTTGTACCCTATATAGACATTGTCCATGACAGGGCTGTGTTGGAGATTTTCAGAGGCTGCACTCATGGTTGCCGTTTTTGCCAGGCGGGGATGATTTACCGGCCGGTGAGGGAAAAATCTGTAGAACATCTTACAAAGCTTGCAAAGGATATCATTGACTGCACCGGGTATGGGGAGATATCCCTGGCATCTCTGAGCACCAGCGATTATTCGGAATTAAAAAAGCTTGCTGAAATCCTTACCGATGAATTTAGAAGATGCCAGGTAGGGCTATCCCTGCCATCCCTCAGAATCGATGCGTTTTCCATCCAGCTTGCCCAAAAAATTCAGGAAATTAAAAAGAGCGGACTTACATTTGCACCAGAAGCCGGGACACAAAGATTGAGGGATGTAATAAACAAAGGGGTTACGGAAGAAGACCTGATGTCTTCAGTCAGAGATGCTTTTTCCTGCGGATGGAAGGCTGTGAAACTCTATTTTATGATCGGCCTTCCCACCGAAACCGATGCCGATATCGAAGGGATAGCGAACCTTGCCCGGCGCGTGGTAGATGTCTACAGGGAGGTTAAAGGTAACACCTCCGGTCTGAGGGTAACAGTGAGCACATCCACCTTTGTTCCCAAGGCCTTCACGCCTTTTCAATGGGAATCCCAGATATCACTTTCAGAAATTGAAAGGCGCCAAAAATTATTAAAGACAATGTTAAAATCAAAAAACATTTCCTACAGCTGGCATGATGGAAGGCTGAGTTTTTTGGAAGCTGTTTTTTCAAGGGGCGATAGGAAATTGGGCAAAGTCCTGAAAATAGCCCATGAAAAAGGATGCAAGTTTGATGGCTGGAATGACCTTTTTTCTTTTGAAAAATGGATGCAGGCCTTTGATGAAGCCGGAATTTCACCGGAGTTTTATGCAAACAGAGAAAGAAAGGTGGAAGAGGTATTCCCGTGGGAAATAATAGATTGCGGCATTGACAGGAGATATCTTCTAAGGGAACGGGAAAAATCTAGAAAGGCCGAAACAACTCCCGACTGCAGGTTTAACAGGTGCCATGCTTGCGGTATAATGCGACTGAAAGGTGGTGTGCTCTGTGAAACTCAGAATGAGATATGAAAAAGCCGATCCGGTAAAGTATATCTCACATCTTGACATGGTGAAAGCCTTTGAAAGGGCTTTCCGAAGGGCAAAGCTCCCCCTTGCATTTTCGGAAGGTTTTACTCCACATCCCAGATTAACTTTTGCTCCGGCGCTGTCCGTCGGAATTACCAGTAGCGGCGAATACATGGATGCAGATTTTTATGAAAATGTTCCCGCCAGCGAGGCAATGTGCCGTTTAAACTCCAGTTTACCCGAAGGATTGAGGATACTGAAAATCGGCATCTTCGACGGGAAATACCCTCTTTCCAAAATAAACGCCGCATCATATAGCGTGACAATAGCAGGATTTTTACAGGAAGACGTAGCACGGGCGGCAAAGGAGCTTTTAAACCAAAAGCAGGTAATTATAGAAAAAGTTTTGAAGGATAAAGTCAAAAGGGTGGATGTAGCTCCTTTTATCCATTGTATTGATGTAAAAAGTGGAGAGGGAGGTAATGTTTTTCTCGGGATGGAACTTGCTGTGGGTCAGGGTGGCAGCGTTTCTCCGGATATGGTACTGAAACAACTGGAGAGGTACCTTCCCAAAGAAATAACGGTAAAGTACATCCATAGAGAAGACCTCTATTTAAAGCAGGATGGTCTTATTATACCGCCATTATGATAAATTTTTGCTATTTTGAGGAGCTGAAAAATTCATGTCAAAGGAGATCGTGGTAGATGTAAACAGGGATCAGATACGTGTGGCTGTTATGGAAGACAGGGAGCTTGTGGAAATATATGTGGAAAAAATAAATAATGAAAGGGTAGTCGGAAATATTTACAAGGGTAAGGTAGCCAATGTCCTGCCGGGCATGCAGGCCGCTTTTGTAGATATAGGTCTGGGGAAAAATGCCTTTCTTTACGCGGGCGACATTAATTTAAATCTGGAAACATCCGGACCTGAAGATGAGGAACTTATTGAGGGATTATCAAAAATATCCATAAGAGATATGTTAAAGGTTGGCCAGGATGTCCTGGTACAGGTGGTGAAAGAACCGATCGGAACAAAAGGCGCAAGAGTTTCGACAAATATCACTATTCCTGGGCGTTATCTTGTTCTGATGCCTACAGTGGATTATGTCGGCATATCAAGACGCATAGAAAGGGAAGATGAAAGAAATCGGCTGAAAAGTCTAGCAGAAACTATCAGACCTGTTCATATGGGGGTCATTGTAAGAACGGTGGCCGAAGGCGTCGGAAAAGAAGAATTAAAGGCCGATATGGAGTTTTTAAAGAGACAGTGGGATGATATTATCCAGAGACAAAAGAAATGTACCGCTCCTAAATTGATTTACAAAGATATGAACCTGATAGCAAGAATCGTCAGAGATCTTTTTACTTCCGAAGTCAGTAGATTCTACATAAATAGTTCGTATGAGTACGAAAAAGTTCAGGAATTGATAACGGCGCTTTCACCGGCTTTGAAGGACAGGGTAACCTTTTACAGAGGCCAGGAGGAGATTTTTGAATACTTTAATATCGAACCGGAAATCGATAGAGCTCTCCAGCGCAAAGTATGGCTGCAGTGCGGCGGATATATAGTGATAGACAGGACGGAGGCTTTGACTGCTATAGATGTTAACACTGGCAAGTTTGTGGGGAGTGTGGACCTGGAAGACACGGTATTAAAGACAAATCTTGAAGCTGCCAGGGAGATAGCAAGACAGCTGAGGCTCAGAGATATAGGCGGCATTATAATAATCGACTTTATTGATATGACTTCCCAGGAACACCAGAAAATGGTGCTTTCAGCTCTGGCCGAGGAATTGAAAAAAGACCGGACCAGGGCACATATATTAGGCCTTACTCAGTTGGGCCTTGTGGAGATAACCAGGAAAAAAGTGCGCCAGAGTCTGGATGAGGTGCTCGAGAAAACATGCCCTTACTGTGAAGGCAGAGGCAGAATATTATCAGAAGAAACCGTTGCAAAGAAGGTGGAAAGGGAACTTGACAGGATATTCCGGGAGCGGAAGGGAGAAGCTGTTTTGTTGGAAGTACATCCTTCGGTGGCTTCGGTAGTGATTGGAAGCGGCGGGAACCGTTTATCCCAAATGGAAAGCCGCTATGAAAAATTCATTTTTATTAAGGGCAATGATAGCCTTCATCCTGAAGAAATTAGGATTAAAGCGGTAGGAAGCAAGACGAAACTTGAAAACCTTGCCATGCCTGTGCGGGAAGGTCAGATACTGGATGTAGTCATAGATGAAGTGCATGTTTCAAATCCCAATGACGGCATTGCCAGGGTCGACGGGTACGTGATAGATGTGGAAGAAGGTGCGGACCTTCTGGGTGAAAAGGTCCGGGTGGAAGTATATAAAACCTTTAGAACATACGCCAGAGCAAGACTTATTTGATGTGAGCCAACTGTTTTAAAGTCGAGGTTATGCCTCGGCTTTTTTTGTCCTGCATTTTTTATGTAACCGAACTCATATTCCCGTCATATTATAAGTTAGACAAAAACCTATGTGTCATAGAGGATGCGAAATATGTAGGATTAATTCTGGAGAGGTTCGTATGTAACCAGGAAATCACATGATGCATATACTGTATTAGGCTGAAAACGAAGGAGGGTTTCTTTATGGCAGATGGTTTCTTTGGAGGAAGGATGGCATTTGCTCTGTTTCTTATATTGATTCTTCTGTTCTTCGGGGATGAATAAAAAGCTGAATCAAGTTAAATATCCGTAAAGAAAGGGGGAGGAAAATGGGAGGTTTTGGATTTGACAACAGAATGGCTTTTGCATTATTTTTGATACTGATACTCCTGTTCTTCTCTGATGATTAATATAAAAAAATAGCCGTGCTTCGGGCACGGCTTTAATTTTCAGGTTTTTGTCTTATCATCACCTTTTTCACCGCCCTTTGTTTCCGGAGATGGATTTTCACTGGAAGACATAGTCTTTAAAAGATTTAGCAGCAGGGCGGGATTTATTTTTTTATCAGACGAACCGCCTCCCATTGAACCTAAAAGATTCATAGCCATTTCTTTTAAATCCGAATTAGTGGATTTGTTAAAAGATCCTACATCCGGCTTAGAATCCTGGGAATTCAGAAAGGTGATTATACCTAAAAGATTACTTAAAGCCAGCAAGCTCACCAGCTCATTGATATTTTGACCTCGTTTACCATGAATGACATCCATAATCGTATTCATCAAATCTGTTCTCGGATTGTTTTCATTTTCAGCCAATTATATCCCTCCAAATATTCCGGTATCGGCAAACTTCTGCTTCAAATGCTCCTTTGTCTTTATAAGGGCCCTGTTAACTGCTTGAACCGTCCCCTGTTCCAAATTTTTTTTCATCTCAGGGCCAATTTCTTCAATGGAAAAATTTACATCTTCCAATTCTTCGAGGCCGTTGAAAGTAACAATTACCTTACCGTCTGCAGATTCTCCTGTAAAATGCGTATTTTTCAACTGCTCTTTCAAATACTTTATCTCATCTTGAAACATCTTTACCATTTTCTCCATGTCACCCAGCATTTTTAAAGACACCTCCATAAATTCATCCAGTAAAGTATATGTTATAGGATTTCAAATGATGAACAAAAAATTAGGGCTTAAAGCCCTAATGTCATTTAGTGGCCGACTTTGTTTCGGTTTTTTGATTGGGTTGTGCTTTTTTAGCAACCGCACCGTCGGAAAAAAATAGCAGAATAAGAACTAGAAAAAGCGCAAATACTGCCCTGTTGTCCATGTCAGCACCTCCTAAAAAAATTCGGTTTATTTTTTATCTGACAGTACATTTAAAAGGTTCTCTACATCATGAGTTTTTGCTAAATCGGTCTGCTCTTCAGAGCCGTTTTTTGCCACCTTTTTTGTTGCCTTTTTACTTTCGTAAGATTCATTCATTATTGTTAAAAACTCGGTAAGAGCATCATAATTTATTTTTTGCTGGGGATCTTGCGGCTTGAAAATGTTCATGACTATAGTAAATGTGTCTATGATCTCCTGGCCTTTGGAGCTCATAAAAGGCTTGATTGCCTTTAATAGCTGCATGTCGCTTTCCCCAAGAGTTAGTATCTTCACCTTCTTCCCTCCCGTTCCTTGCGTTTATTTAAATCTTTTTTTGCAAAAATGCATGTATGGCCCGTAGAATTTATTAGCAAAATCAAGATAAGAAAAAGGGTATAAGGATTGGGACCTGAATTGGTTGGGGGGACTTTCTTTTTTTCTTCTTGATTCAAGGGATCCCCTCCTTAAAGAGTGTTTCTAAAATATTATATGAATGAAAGCGTTTAAAAGGTGCTCGAATATAGATTTAAATAATGTAGCAAACTAAAAACAAAATCAAATGCAGGGTGGTGTAAATGTTGAAAACCAAATTCCTAAAGCTTAAAGTATTTTTTTTAATTATATTGATTGCGGTGGGTATTTTATTTACCTACCGTCAAAATAGTATGGAACAGGCCGTGCAAGCAAGAGCTCAAAACTATGCTGTTTCTTCATGGAGCGGAGATTATATGCTTCTTGCAAGACTGGTTTCGGGTGAGGCAAGAGGGGAGCCCTATCTTGGCCAGGTCGGCGTAGCAGCAGTTATTCTGAATCGTGCCAAACACCCAAAATTCCCCCCGACTGTAGCTGGAGTAATATTCCAGCCCGGTGCCTTTGAATCCGTTAACAACGGTCAGATATGGGCCGCATATCCGACCCGGAGCAACTTTAATGCTGCCCGGGATGCATTGAACGGGTGGGATCCAACCTACGGCAGCCTTTATTTCTGGAACCCGTATAAATGGGTAAGTCCGTGGATTTGGACCCGCCGCATCGTGACACAGATAGGCCGGCATGTGTTCGGGCGATAGATTTAGGAGGGATTAGATATGAAAAGGACATATTTGTGGCTGATAGGTCTTTTAATAATCGGAGGCATCACTTTTGGATTCTGGTCTGTATCAAACAGAGCTTATTCGGCTGAAAATGCTCTGGAAGCATCGTATCAGAAGGGTTTTTTTGATTTGATCGAACAAGTGAATAACCTCGACATTCTCATTTCCAAAAGTCTCGTAACTTCTTCCGATGCCCAAAGGATAATGACTTTTACAACTATATGGCACCAGGCGGAAGGAGCAAGGACCAGCCTTTCTCAACTTCCGTTGGGCCAACGGGATATGACCAACAGTCAAAAATTTTTTGCACAGCTGGGAGATTTTTCCTATAGCCTTGCAAAGAAAATAGTTAATGGCGAAAAAGTAACAGCGGATGAATGGAAAAAGATAGAAAATTTTAAAAAATATTCCCAGGCCCTTAATAAAAAACTCAGGGAACTTCAGGGCGATGTGGCTGCTGGCAGGATAAAATGGGAGAACAGAGCCTTTGCAGCAGGAAGAATGAAGAAACTTCCTCAGGCCATGGCGGACAAGTTTTCGGCGATCGACCAGAAATTGAAGGATGAGGCTCCCACCATAACTTATGATGGTCCCTTCTCGGACCATGTAGAAAATATTAAGCCCATGGGCGTAACTGGAGCATCAGTTACAGAATTACAGGCAAAAGGTATAGCAGCAGACTTTGTGGATAACCCGGGCAAGGTTAGTTATAGTACCAGCGTTACCGGCAAGGCTAAAGGGATTATTCCGGCTTATAACATTGAATTTAGCAGGAAAGGCGGGAAAGCCCCTGAGATACTTATTGATGTAAGCGAAAAAGGAGGGCACGTGATCTGGTATTTGAATACAAGGACAATTGGAGAGCGGAAAATCGATTTAGAGAAGGCTGTCGATCGGGCCAGAGCCTTTTTAAATTCAAGAGGATATACTGACATGGAACCTACAGGATCGCTGATTCAAGACAACACCGTCACCATAACTTTTGTACCAAAGGATGGTGAAGTGCTGTTATATCCCGACTTCATAAAGACCGAAGTGGCTCTGGACGACGGGCAGATAGTAGGTTTCGACGGGATGGGGTATTACACATTCCACAGGGCAAGGAAACTGCCTCCCGTCAAACTTTCAAAACAGGACGTGATTGACAGACTGAATAAAAATCTAAAGGTTGACAGAATCAGGCTTGCCATCATTCCCGACCCAGCCCTGAAAGAAAAATTATGTTATGAAGTGGATGCAAAACTAAAGGATGAAAGATATTTTGTTTATATAAATGCTGAAAACGGAACGGAGGAGCAGATACTTAAAATTGTGGAGACAGATAATGGAACCATGACCATGTAAGTGTGAAACTTAATACTTTTAAATGAATAATTTATAGATAGAAAAAGCAAAGTAGGGAGGGGTCTTTGTGGTTTTATCCGAGGAAACGCTGCACGATTCGTTCATATTATTTTTAGTACTTTTGTTGCTTTTCCTGGCGGAGTAAGTGTCACAAATGAAGATAAACTGCATATTATATAATTAAGATAGAGCTTTTTGGTGTCGAAAGGCGACAATCATTACCATGACTGTCGCCTCCTACCATGTATTATGAAGGAATTCCGGAGAGGGGGTTATTATGGTTAATTTGCGGGAAATAATCACGAGCTCAGAAAGTACCGGCAAATCTTCGCTGGCTTATATTCTGTTGATGACCAATGTTATAGGACTTTCAATTTTTCTTGAAAAAAACCTTGGCGTTTATTCAAAAACAAGGCAGAATCCAATTATCAGCGAAAATAATGCTCAAGGTGAAAAGCAGGGCTTAACACCACCGGAAGGGGCACATATTCCTGCACCTGGTGAAATTAAAGAGGAGCAAAAAAAGAGCAGCGATCATATCGATAAAAAACACGGAGACGACATGATTGGAGGAAATATAAAGGATTATTTTGTTGCAGATGGTATTGACGATGAAGTAAAGAGGGTTTTAGAAGAGAAACTTTCAAGCGGCAAATCACCGGAAAAAGGTGAAGACAAGCGATTTACAAATGATTATGTACGGGAAAAGATAATCGATTTTAAAGAAGCGGTTAAAGAAATGAAAATTAAAGAATCATTAAAGGAATCAAAAGAAGCTATAGTTGAAACTAATGAACCTCTGAAAACTCTGGTATGGCATTTCCCAAAAGCTGTTTTTAAAAAATGATCGCACCGAAAGCACGTGTTCCCTGCATTCCGATGCGGGCAGCATTGACACGAAGACCCTCTTATGCTAAAATAGCATAGGTGGTTTACCTGCCACCCACCGCACGGGTCGGGTATTAGACAGAAACGGATTTAAAAAGGTTTCGTTTCGGCCCGAAGATCCCGGCGAGACAGAAGGAGGGTGTTTTTATTTATGTATGCAATTATTGAAACTGGCGGAAAACAGTACAGAGTGTCCGAAGGCGATGTAATACGGGTGGAAAAACTTGCTAACGGAGAAGGCGAAACCATTGAATTTGAAAGGGTACTGGTGCTGTCTAAAGATGGTCAGCTCCTTGTAGGCAAACCCTGTGTTGAAAATGCAAAGGTTAAGGCCACGGTTTTAAAACACGGCAAGGGAGATAAAATTATAGTATTCAAGTACAAGCCAAAGAAGAATTACCGCAAGAAACAGGGGCACCGCCAGCCTTTTACCGAGATTAAGATTGAAAAAATAGAGGCTTAAGATGATAAAAATTTTAGTAGTAAGGGATACCGGCGGAAATTTTAAAAGCATGGAGATATCGGGACACGCAGGATTTGCAGATTATGGAAGGGATATAGTGTGTGCAGGGGTATCTGCCCTTGTCGAAACGTGCATCCTGGGTTTTGAAAATGTGGCAGGAACAAAACCGCATGTTTTAAAGGAAGAAGGTTATCTATTGCTGGAACTTACGCAAAAAGTCCCGGAAGAAGCCCTGGTTAAAGCCGGTATTATTATAGAAACAATTTTGCTGGGTCTTAAAGACATTGCAAAATCCTATCCAGATTATGTTCAGCTAGAAACGAAAAAGGAGGTGCTATAGATGAATTTACAACTTTTCGCACACAAAAAAGGAATGGGCAGCACCCGCAACGGTCGTGACAGTGAGTCAAAGCGCCTGGGAGTAAAGAGATTCGAAGGACAGTTTGTAAGTGCGGGCAGTATACTGGTGCGTCAGAGAGGTACCAAATTTTATCCTGGGAAGAATGTTGGAATAGGAGTTGACCATACTCTTTTTGCGAAAACTGATGGTTATGTAAAATTTGAAAAAAACGGTAAGGATAAAAAACAGGTAAGTGTATATGCCGAAATGTAGCTCCTTGATAAGGAGCTTTTTTTTTGGGAAAAACCAAAAATAATGTAATTTTTCATATTGGATTTTCCGATTATACCTAAAGCAAACTTTTTATTGCTTATAAATAAAGATTATAAGAGCAGGAAATTACAAAAAAATATAGAATAAAAAACAAGTGTATATTTGTTTATGAAAGGGCTGGGTTTTTTGAAAAGGTTGGAAACTATGTTTTTGATCATAGGTGCCCAGGCGTTTGTAACTCTGCTGCTATCTTTTACAAATGAATCGGAACTTATGGAAAAGATTGCAGGGGGAATATGTATCCTGCTTTTCGGTGTAGGATGTACGGTTGTGTACAGGCAGATTTATAAAAACCCGTATATGGATTGTTACAAGCTGATCAAGGCTTTCAGGGTTCAAAGACATGATTTCCTCAACCATCTACAGATAATATATACCATGATACAATTAAAAAAGTATGAAAGAGTGCTTGATTACATAAACAGCATTAAAAAGAATGATGAAGCATTAAGCAAGATTTACACACTAAAAGATCCCGAGCTAATCTGTAGTTTGCTGGAAGTGGTTAGTCTTATAAGGCAAAAGGAGATAGATGTTTTGGTTGATATAACGGAAGATTTCAGCATTCAAAAAATGAGTAGGATTGCGTCGGATTTAACACAGATGGTGGAGAGACTTGTTTCAAAATTAGATGAAGTTGAAGGTCAAAAGCAGATAAAAATAGTACTGAATAATTCCAGAATAGAACTGGGTTCCGAATCTCTTCACGAAAAGATTATGTTACATTCCAAACCTGTGATAGGTTCACACATATATAATTTTAAAAAAAGGGAATCCTTTTAAAGTAAAATGATAGTATTTTCGGTATTAAAGAAAGGTGATACAATTTGTTTATTGACAGGGCCAAAATATACGTAAAAGGCGGCGACGGTGGAAACGGTGTGGTGGCTTTTCGCAGAGAAAAATATGTGCCCCGGGGAGGCCCCAGCGGTGGCGACGGAGGAAAAGGCGGAGATGTGGTGCTTATGGTGGACTCAGGCCTTTCCACACTGATGGATTTTAAATATAAAGTTCACTACAAGGCTGAAAGAGGGGAACATGGGCAGGGGTCAAATAAGATCGGCCGAAGCGCTGAAGATTTGATTATTAGAGTTCCGCCAGGAACAGTGGTCAAGGATCCGGAAACCGGAGATGTTCTGGCTGATCTGGTGGAAAATGGGCAAACTTTTGTCGCTGCAAGAGGAGGCCGCGGAGGCAGGGGTAATGCAAGGTTTGCATCATCGATCCACAGAGCTCCGGATTTTGCGGAAAAAGGTGAACCTGGTGAAGAGCGGTGGATTTTATTGGAGTTAAAGCTCATTGCGGATGTGGGGTTAATAGGTTTTCCCAATGCGGGCAAGTCTACTCTTTTGTCCAGAATGACTTCGGCAAGACCAAAGATAGCCGATTATCCTTTTACAACTTTATCTCCTAATCTGGGAGTTGTGGATTTCGGATACGGTGAAGGAAGAAACTTTGTGGTGGCGGATATCCCTGGCCTGATAGAAGGAGCCCATGAAGGTCTGGGACTTGGCCATGAGTTTTTAAGGCATGTAGAACGGACTAGGCTTCTAGTCCACGTTATAGATGCCGCCGGATTGGAAAAAGATCCCATTGAAGGCTTTTACACCATAAATCGTGAATTGAAGGAATACAGTCTTAAACTGTCGCAGAAGCCTCAATTAATTGCTGCCAATAAAATGGACTTGCCTCAGGCCCGGGAAAATTATGAAAGAATAGAAGAAGTCTTTAAAAGGGAGGGGTTCGAGGTAGTTCCCATTTCTGCAGCAACCGGCCAAGGTGTGAGGCAGCTTTTAACAAGGATTCAACAGATACTTGGCGGGATGGCTGAAACAGTTGAAACTGAAGAGATCAAAGAATACACGGTCCACGAAGAAGAACCCTTTAAGATAAGTAAAGGTGGCAGGGTTTTTACGGTTTCCGGCGGTATAGTGGAAAAACTAGTGGCTATGACAGACCTGGAGAATGAGTCTGCAGTAAAGAGACTTCAGAGGACTTTTAAAAAAATCGGGCTAGATGAAGCTCTTAAAAAAGAAGGTATAAAACAGGGTGATAGTGTTAAAATAGGCGATGTGGAATTTTATTATATGGAGTAAAAATTGAAAAGTGTTTTTTCTAATGATAAAATAGGTTAAGACCATCTCCTTTTTTAGAGGTATTCGCCCGGAAAGGAGA
This sequence comes from Thermoanaerobacterales bacterium, assembly GCA_012840135.1. Lineage (GTDB taxonomy): Bacteria > Bacillota > Thermosediminibacteria > Thermosediminibacterales > Tepidanaerobacteraceae > Biomaibacter. The sequence continues at coordinate 49,047 of DUMA01000010.1, read as the reverse complement.
GAAATAAGCCGGTATTACCTAATAAAAGTAAATGTTGGGGGAGGATTTGATTTGTCAAAAAAGAATAGGGTGGGGATAATGGGGGGTACTTTTGACCCTATTCATTATGGACATCTTGTAACAGCGGAAGCGGCAAGAATAAATTTTCACTTAGATGAGGTGATTTTTACACCTGCGGGCAATCCACCTCATAAAAAGAATTATACCGTGACTCCTGCCGAGCATAGATATCTTATGACAGCTCTTGCCATAAATGGCAATCCTTATTTTAAGGTATCCAGGGTGGAAATCGACCGGAAAGGTTATACCTATACCGTCGATACACTTCGTTATTTTGCCAGGGAGTACGGAAAAGATACGGCTCTTTTTTTTATCAGCGGTGCCGATGCTATCCTGGACATATTGACATGGAAAGATGTGGAAGAAATCTTGAATATGTGCACTTTTATTGCTGCAACCAGGCCCGGGTACCCTATGGAAAAGTTGAAGCAAAAACTCCAGGAAATAAAAGATTTGTATGGCAAGGAAGTTTATCCTTTGGAAGTGACTGGAATGGATATATCTTCAACGGAAATCAGGAGAAGGGTAAGAGAGAATCTATCCATAAAATATCTCCTTCCTGAAAGTATAGAGATGTACATTAAAAAACATGGAATTTACAGGTGATTTATAAATGTTGTCCATGGATGAAATAATAATAAAACTAAAAGCTTGTATGAAAGAAAGCCGGTTTAAACACTCCCTTGGAGTTATGGAAACATCCGTAATTCTTGCTCGCCTTTACGGAGCGGACGTTAAAAAGGCTGAAATTGCCGGACTTATCCATGATTGTGCCCGGGATATCCCTGTCCAAACTCAGTTGAAAATGGCTGAAAATTTTGGTATACTGTTAGATGACATTGAGAGACTTGAGCCTGCCTTAATTCACGGACCGCTTGGTGCTGCAATTGCAAGAAAAGATTATGGTATTGAAGATGAAGAGATTCTTAATGCAGTAAAACTGCACACCACCGGAAATGAAAATATGACTTTGCTTGAGAAAATTATCTTCCTTTCGGATTATATAGAGCCGGGCAGGTGTTTTCCGGGCGTGGAGGATCTCAGGGTTAAAGCTTTCAAAGACCTTGATGAAGCCATGATCTGTGCTTATGATTCCACAATAAGATATGTGACGGAAAAAGGATGCTTTTTACATCCCAGGACCGTATGGGCAAGAAACTCTATTCTTTTGCATAAGGGGAGAGAGGAGAAGACATGAAGAGGTTTTTAAAATATACGCTAATTGCTGTATTATTCATTGTATTGTCTGCAGGCAGCGGCTTTTACTATGTATTTCATAGTTTAAACAAGCAGGATTCCAATAATAACGGTAGCAACAATATGACAAATACTGACGAATTTATAAAGGGCGGAAGGCTAAATATACTATTGTTGGGCCTTGATGCGGGAACCATCGGAGCAAGCGAGGAACATAACCGTCACAGGTCTGATACAATGATGGTTTTCAGCATCGACAGGGATAAAAAAGATATAAAGGTATTATCCATTCCTAGAGATACCAGAGTCAAAATACCCGGGGTAGGTGTTGAGAAGATCAATGCGGCTATGGCATTTGGGGGTCCAGACCTGGCCGTAAAAACAGTAAAAGACTTTCTGGGCATACCCATTCACAACTATGTAGTTGTAAATTATAAAGGATTTAAAGAAATAGTTGATGCCCTTGGTGGGGTCGAAATGAACATAGAAAAACCCATGAAATACGATGACAAGGCAGGTAATCTTCACATAGATTTAAAACCGGGTTTGCAAGTGCTGGATGGTGAAAAAGCCGAGCAGTTTGTAAGATACAGACATTACCCTGGCGGCGATCTGGACAGGGTGAAAGCTCAGCAAAAATTCATTGAGGCAGTAGGCAAGACAGTATTAAAACCGTCAACCCTTTTAAAATTACCCAAAATCATAAGTACCGTCCAGGAAAATGTGGAGACCGATTTAGGACCTCTCGAGATTGCGAGCCTGGCCAATTTTGCAAGGCAGGTGGGTACCGACAATATAGAAACTTTCATGCTGCCAGGTGAAGGCAAATATATCTCGGGTGTAAGTTATTTCATACCATATCAGTCCCAGATGAACGATATGATCGACCAGATCTTTTTCGATGGCGGCTATGCAAAAGTGGCGGTGTTGAACGGCAATGGTTCTTCCGGTATAGCTTCTAAAATAGCCAGAGAACTGGAACAAAAAGGGTTTAAGGTAGTCAGGGTGGCCAATGCCGATAGCTTTGATTATGAGACAACAACCATCCTTTATCCGAAAGAAAAGAAAGATGATGCCCAAAAAATAGCCGAGATTTTTACAAACGCTAAATTAAAAGAAGAAAACCAACTTCAGGCGGGTCTGACCACTGTGATTATAGGAAAAGATATGAATTAATGGAGGGAAATTGATGCCAAAAGACCCTAAAGACGGTGCTCTGCTTGCAGCAAGAGTTCTGGAAGATAAAAAGGGCCAGGATGTTGTTATACTGGACATCAGCCGGATATCGATACTGGCAGATTACTTTGTGATAGCTACGGGCAGATCGTTCATACATGTGAAGGCTCTGGCAGACGAGGTGGAGAAAAAACTTACAGAAGAAGGCTTTATCCTTCGCGGCAAAGAAGGATATGATGAAGCGCGATGGGTTTTACTGGATTTTTATGATATAATAGTTCACATTTTTTATAGTACCGATAGAGAGTATTACATGCTGGAGCATCTCTGGGCCGATGCCCCCAGGTTAGAACCGGCAACTCAGGGGGGATAGATTTCTTTATACTATCCTGAGAGTAAATTTTTATTCATATAAGTGCTATGAATGTGCATGCATGTCTTATAATATAATATTATGCTAACATGCGGTCTCCGCGATCAAACAGGCGAAAAGCCTGTTTTTTATTGTTCTTTAATCTCAGTGTACATTGCAATCAGTGTGCATTACAGAAGATTTCAATTAAAAAAATCTTGACAGTATTACCAAAAAAATGATAATATGGAAATGTCGGATGTCCGACAACTATTAAAATGGGGGGATAACATGCAATTTACAAAAAAAATTTTGATTGTAGGATTAGCCTTGGTTCTATTGGTTTCACTTGTTGCAGGTTGCGGACAAAAGCCTGCTACGGAGCAAAAACAAGAACAAGCGCCGGCGCAGCAGCAAGAACAACAACAATCACAACAGGCAACGGAAACAGAAAAAATTAAGATAGGGCTTGTATTCGATGTGGGTGGTCGTGGAGACCTTTCATTCAATGACAGCGCCTACGCAGGATTGGAAAGAGCTCAGAAGGAATTTGGGGATAAGATTGAAGTAAAGTATCTAGAGCCTTCGGCTGGCGGAGAAAACCGGGAGCAACTCATGAGGCTGCTGGCTGAAGATGGTTACAACCTTATTTTTGGTGTAGGATTCATGTTTACAGACCATATAGCCAAAGTTTCTCAGGAGTTTCCTGATGTGAAGTTTGGGCTGATCGACGGTGCTATTGATGGCTTGAAGGAGGACTCCAATGTTTCCTGCCTTCTTTTCAAGGAACAGGAGGGTTCTTTCCTGGTCGGAGCTGCGGCAGCCTTGAAATCTAAAACTGGTAAAGTGGGTTTTGTCGGTGGCATGAAGTCACCGCTCATCGAGAGATTTGAAGTCGGTTATCTTGCTGGAGCAAAATATATAAATCCAAATATAGGTACTATGGTTGATTACATCGGCACCACAGGAGACGCATTCAAAGATCCTGTAAAAGGCAAAGAACTGGCTTTAAAACAGTTTAAAGCAGGAGCCGATGTGGTGTATCATGCATCCGGTGCATCTGGTATTGGTGTTATAGAAGCTGCTGCAGGAGAGAAGAAATTGGCAATAGGTGTTGATTCAGATCAGTCTCTTACAGCAAAAGAAGATCAGAGGAAGTATATTCTGACCAGCATGCTGAAGAGAGTGGATGTTTCGGTATATAATACCATTAAAGCTTATCTTGACGGCAACTTCAAAGGTGGTTATCAGATTTTCGGCCTTGCAGAAGATGGTGTCGGTTATGCCGTTAACGATTATAATAAAGATATGATTTCTGATATCCAACCAAAACTTGAAGAACTCAAACAGAAAGTGATAAAGGGCGAGATTAAAATTCCTATGGACAAGAAGGAATATGAAGAATTTCTGAAGACCCTAAGCAAGTAGATGAAAGCGGGGTGACACAGGTCACCCCTTATCTTTTAATGACAATTTTCATGAAAAACATATTGATTTATGAAAGGGGGAAAGAAGACTTGATAAATGCCGTGGAAGTTAAAAATATAACAAAGCGTTTTCCAGGAGTCACTGCTAACGACCGTATAAATCTGGAGATAAAAAGGGGAGAAATCCATGCTATTGTAGGAGAAAACGGAGCCGGAAAAAGTACCCTCATGAAAATACTGTCAGGCCTTTACCAACCTGACGAAGGGGAAATTTACATTTTTGGGAAAAAGGCAGTCATAAGTTCTCCGGTTAAAGCTATAGAGATGAAAATTGGCATGGTGCATCAGCATTTTATGCTGATACCCCGTTTTACCGTGTTGGAAAACATAATTCTGGGTTCTGAGATAAGGGCTGGCATTTCTATAGATAATAAAAAGGCAAAAAAAATAGTGGAAGACCTTTGCAGCATGTATAACTTTTCTATTAATTTGGACTCAAGAGTTGAAAATATTTCGATCGGCCAGGCTCAAAGAGTAGAAATATTAAAGGTCCTCTTCAGGGGGGCCGATATACTTGTTCTGGATGAACCAACAGCGGTTTTAGCTCCTCAGGAGGTGAAGGAGCTCTTTTTAAACCTGCGCAGATTAAAACAGGAAGGGAAAACTATAGTATTTATAAGCCACAAGCTTGACGAAGTTCTTGACATAGCTGATAGAATCACGGTTCTGCGAAGAGGACGCGTGGTGGGTTCAGCTGTTCCAGGAGAAATCACCAAAGAACAACTTGCAAGAATGATGGTGGGCAAACCGGTTTTGATAGATCTTAAAAAGCGGGAGACAGATCCGGGGGAAGTATTGCTTTCTGTAAAGAACCTTAGGGTAAAGGATCCGGGTGGTAAATCTGTCCTTAATGGTATTTCCTTTGAAGTGAAAGGCGGAGAAATATTCGGTATAGCCGGTATCGAGGGCAACGGGCAAAAAGAACTGGCTGAGGCGATTATAGGTCTTGTAAATATAGACAGCGGAAGTATAAAGATACGAAATATTGACATAAAAGGATTATCTGTCAATCAGATCCGCAAGATGAAGGTTGCTTATATACCGGAAGACAGGCACAAAAATGGCCTGGTGCTTCCCATGAAGGTGTGGGAAAATGAGATAATGGGATTTCAACGCGATGATAAATTTTATAAAAAACCACTTTTAAAACTGAAATCAGCCCAGGATTTTACCCGGAGTAAGATTAGAGAATACTCTATAAGCGTAAGTTCCATAAATCAAGCGGTAGAAGACCTTTCTGGAGGAAACCAGCAAAAAGTTATACTGGCAAGAGAACTTTCGGAAAATCCGGATGTCATAATTGCTTCCCAACCCACCAGAGGATTAGATATCGGTGCTACCGAGTTCGTACATGAGCAATTGTTAAAAAAGAGGGATGAAGGCAAGGCTATTTTACTAATATCGGCAGACCTTGAAGAAGTTCTAGCCTTGTCGGATCGAGTAGGTGTCATGTACAACGGCAGTATAATTGCCGAGTTTAAACCTGGAGAAATAACTCTTGAAGACGTGGGCATATATATGCTCGGCGGTCCAGAAAAGAAGGTGAGTGGAGAATGAATAATAGGTTTAAGATAATACTGCTCAGGCTTTTATCGCCGATTTTTGCCATATTTTTAGCAGCACTCATAAGTTCGCTGGTGATAGTTTTTATACATCAAAACCCATTGAAAGTATTTGTCACAATGTTTAGCTTCAGCTTCAGAAGAATAGACAGTATAGCTATCATACTCTATAATGCAACTCCCCTTATATTTTCAGGTCTGGCTGTATCGGTGGGATTTCGGATGAACCTTTTCAATATCGGTGTAGAAGGACAATACCTGATGGGTGCTTTTCTTGCGGCTTTAGTAGGATTTTCTATTAAAGGGCTCCCGGCTTTTATACATCTTCCCTTGACGATACTTTCGGCGATAGTGGCCGGTGCTTTATGGTCCTTTCTACCCATATATTTGAAGGTAAAAAAGGGCGTACATGAAGTGATCAGCACTATTATGCTAAATTATATATCTTTTTCTGTTATCCATTATTTTATTGCCGATTTGTTGATGGATAAAAGCCAGAAAATGTTGAACGGCCTCGGCAGCCCTCTTGTAAGGATGCCTAAACTCATGCCCACGGCTTTGATGCCCAGGATGCGGGAATTTTTAAATATGTTCGGCTTTAATATTCCTAAGCATGTATATTTGAACTGGTTTTTCCCCTTAGGGATATTACTGGCCATAGGTATATATTATATGCTCATGCGTACGCCCTTTGGATTTGAACTCAGGGCGGTAGGCCACAACCCTGATGCGGCCAGGACATCAGGCATAAAACCTGAAAAGGTTTATTTTATGGGTTTTATATTGAGCGGTGCCATCGCCGGGCTTGTAGGCCTGTCGGACCTTCTCGGATACTTCGGGTATATGGACCTGGATTTTCCCAGAAATTATGGATTCAACGGCATAGCAGTAGCCCTTATGGGTCAGAATAGTCCCATTGGAATAATCCTTTCCGCGATCCTCTTTGGATTTTTAAACCGAGGAGCTGAAGGAGTACAAACCTTTCTCAATGTTCCAATGGATACCGTGATAATACTACAAGCCCTTATGATAATCTCCATAGTGATCATCACTAAAGTGATGAACGATTACATAAAGCGCATGGAGAAAAGGGAGGTAAGTAAGAATGCATCTGGCAGAACTGCTGGCGTCCAGCTTTAGAATGGCTATACCCATACTCCTCACGGCACTGGGGGCCGTATATTCCGAGAGAAGCGGCGTGGTGAATATAGGGCTTGAAGGAATGATGATAGTAGGATCGTTCTGGGGAGCGTTAGGTTCCTATTTTTATGGTCCATATGTGGGGTTTCTGGTGGCTATGTTGGCTGGAATAGTTCTTGCAATTATTCATGCAATAGCTTCGGTAACGTTCAAAGTGGATCAGATAGTGAGTGGTGTAGCTTTAAACATACTGGCGTACGGGAGCAGCCGTTTTATGAGCCAGGCCATATTCAAAATGGCCACTACAACTCCACATGTAGCAGGTCTTGTAAAGATAAATATTCCCGGTGCCGACAGCGTACCCTACTTGAAACCTCTACTTACAGGGATATCGCCCATTATCATTATTACCATACTTCTTGTACCAATTTCAGAGTTTATTATCAACCGGACGGTGTTTGGCTTAAGGCTAAGAGCGGTGGGAGAAAACCCTCTGGCTGCGGATACTCTTGGTGTGAATGTATTCAGAATGAAATATGCAGGTGTGTTGATAAGCGGCATGCTGGCCGGCCTTGCCGGTGCTTATCTTGCCATGGAGCATACGGGCATGTACGTGGAAGGCATGACTCAGGGGAAAGGATATATTGCCCTTGCGGCTATGATTTTTGGCAACTGGACTCCTTCAGGAGCGCTGATGGCTTCACTTTTGTTTGGATTTGCAGAGTCTCTGAGTTTCAGGGTTGTGGAAAATAGCTTCATACCCTATCAGTTTATAAAAATGATACCCTATATGCTGACACTCATTGTGCTGGCGGGGTTCGTAAGGAAATCCACGCCACCGGCGGCCGATGGTGTTCCCTATGAGAGAAATGCAGGATAAAATGTTGTATTTAAAGCTAAGGAGTAAAAAAGATGGTTTTTTCCGAGAAATTGTGGGATAATTCCCAGAGATACGAAATTGTATTGAAAAAAATAAAAGACATGATATTAAGTGGCGAACTCAGAGAAGAACAAAAGTTTCCATCGGAGACGGCACTTGCAAGAGAATTTGGGGTGAGCCGTTCTACTCTGCGGGAGGCCTTAAGAATTCTGGAAGAAGAGGGTTTCATAAAAAGATACCATGGGGTGGGTACTTTCGTATCCCGGAAACCCTTAATAGAGAGCGGAATGGAGGAACTCATCAGTATCACCAAGCTGATTGAAAAGCAGGGAATGAAAGCCGGCACTAAAGATATAAGTATTGTAAAGACGTTTCCGGGTGAAAAAGAAGCTTCCATAATGAAAATATCTGCTGACCAGGAAATATACAGGGTGGAACGAGTGAGGACCGCTGATGATATTCCGGTAGTATATTGTATAGATAGAATCCCCGTAAAATTTGTAAATAACAAACTTGAATTTAAGATGGAATCTCTATTTGATTATTTACAAAAAGATCTGGGCATATATATTTCCTATGCAATTTCTGACATAGTACCGGTTAAAGCGGATATCGCTGAAGTATACAAAAAACTAAACTTGAAATCCAAGAGCGATGTAGTTTTACTTTTGGAACAGCTTCATTATGATGATAAAAACAACCCTATATTTTATTCTTCAAATTACTTTTCACCAGATAAAATTAAATTTTGGATAATTAGAAGGCGAAAATAATTGTATACAAAAAGGTAAATGGGGATATGTTAAGCATCGATGAAAATTCAGGTAAAATCCTACAGTGATTTTACATTAATTGCAATTACCTTTGAAAGCCTGGCAGTTGTCGCAAACCTGCTGAATAAATCCAATAATAACCTGAAAGAGGCCGCAAATATAGATAATTGGATTGAGCAAAAGACAGTTGTATAATAAAATAATAAATGTCATTGAAATGATTCTTCCAACTTCTATTTATATATCAAGATTGGAGGAAAAAAGTTGTGGCCTTGAGACTAAAGATGAAAAAAAGAGTAATGGTATTATTTGTATTATTAGCGTTGATATTTATTTACAGCATGGGATTTTTAGCATACTTTTATACCAATGCGGAGTATGCCATAGGCAGTAGCAGAGACAAGCTGTACGTTGAGCCCTTGAATCTAGGTGATAGAATATTAATTATAGTGCCACATCCCGACGATGAGAATATAGGCATGGGAGGCTTAATATTTAATGAGCATAAGCGCGGGAAAAAAATAAAAATAGTCATAGTGACCAACGGCGATGGATTTAAAAGAGCTGTAAAGGAGAGCATCAGATCTAAGAGAATAAGCCCTGAAGATTTTGTAAAACTAGGCCTCATGAGACAGCAGGAAACCATTAGTGCCATGAAAACCCTGGGGCTTTCTGAAAGTGACATTGTTTTTCTGGGATACGCCGACGGAAGTATAAATTCACTATGGGACATGAACTGGGACTATAAAAATGCCTATATGGGATTAAATGGGCACACCAGCACACCTTACAGCAATAGTTTTGATAAAAATGCCGTTTACTGCGGAAAAAACTTGGTGAAAGACTTGAAAAATATCATAGATGATTTTAAGCCTACCGATATCTTCTATCCCGACCCTGATGATGTGCATCGTGACCACTGGGCCGTGAGTAACTTTGTTAAATTTACTGTGGAATTGTATGACTACAGGGCAAATATGTACACATATCTAGTCCATCACTATCAATGGCCGGAACCCTGGGCACTCCTGCCAGCAGCGGGCTTATATCCTCCCCTTTCGATGGAGGAAATTGGAACAAAGTGGCATATCTACAAACTGAGTCCGGAAGCGGAAAAAGCTAAAGGAACAGCTATGAAGGAATACAAAACTCAATTTAAAGTAATGGGTGCTTTTCTCGACGCTTTTGTGAGGAAAAATGAACTTTTTGGCACATATAATAATAAAGTTTATAAGAAAATAGATGGGGTTCCTGATTTTAAAAAAGGTGATGAACTGCCATACCAAGTGATAACTGCCAGCATTTCGGATAACCCGCTGCTTCGGATAGAAGGAAACGATGACCTGAAAGCTGCAGGTTTTGTGGAAAACCTGGCTAATTATTATTTTGCTATAGAGACCAGAGGAAAAGTGGAAAAAACCACAGACTATACGATTGATGCAATCTTTATATATAAAGATAAAAATATTAAGCGCCTGAAAGTGTACGTAAGGAACTTTAAAGCTAACATTACCGTTGCAAATGATGAGGGAGATATGCTGGTCAAAAAACAGCTTCCAGTCAGTGTATATGACAGGCGGTTGTGGTTTGCCATCCCAAAGTCTTATCTTGGAGAGCCTGAAAGGGTATTCTTTAATGCAGTCACTTCTATAGCTGGAAAATATATAGACAAAACCGCCTGGACAATGGTAGAACGGTGAACAGGAGAAGCGGTGATATTATAGTATCCAAACTCTTTTCTAATTTTCAAAATGAGCTTTCACTGCACCGATCAGACTATTTTCTTTTTTTATTATCTTTGATCTTAAGCCTGCAAAATAACCCCTGTGGAATACCAATCTGTAATTATATTTTTTTGCATTACAAAAATTATACTTGTATGATTCATTGCCTCTTAAAAAATCAAATACAGTATCTTTTCTATCTATAGATGTTTTTATAGCCAGCAAAGTCAGTATAACGCCTATGCTCAAATTTTTGAATTTGTCATCAAATCCGCTCAAATAGTAGTAAGTGCTTTTCCCTTTATGAAAACCATATAATACTGCTGCAATTTCATCGTTAATTATCAACCTGTGCAGATCCAGATATTTTTTTAAAAACAGGTCTTCTGCAAGATTCAGGTGAAATCTGACAATTTTCTTGCTGTAAAAGGCTCCGGGCAGTTTCTTACTCCGCCATCTTTCCTGATGCATTTTTATCATTTTTAAAAGGGTTGGTTTTACATCCTGCTCTTTACTCACCAATTCATATTTGACGCTATATTCTCTATTCAAGCGTCGCTGCGAATATTCGATATTCTTTCTGAATCGCTTGTTCAAGCTCGACATATAAGCATCCCAATTGTCCGGCAGTATGATATGTGGACAAACATCCTGCTTCATACAGGTTTTTTCATACCCTTTTATTTTAATGCTGCAGTATTTTTCAGGCAGGTGCTCCAGATCCAACAACAGGATATTTTTTTCTAAAAGTTGATCAGCCAGTCCTTCAAAAAATTCGTTTTCCAGGCCAGGTTTATATAAAAAACCCAGGTAATCACAATTGTTATAACCGATAAATCTAAGTTTCCCCATGGTTTGTATGAACGGTGCAAGACCTATAACCAATTCGGAATTTTTTACTATAGGTGTATAAACTTTTTTACCCCAGATTTTAATCCAGTTAGAAGCCCATGCATAAGTGGAAAAAGGTGTAATATGGTCATGCTTTTCCAGTTCCTCCCATGTGCCTTTAATAAAAAAATCTTGCTCTGTCAATCATGCCTCGCCCTTTCTGAAAAATTTGAAGAAAATCTTCCATGCAGCAGCAAAAAATGTAATTAGTAGCACTATAAAGCCGAATTTATATTCCCATGGCAAATACAAGAATCCATGAAGTTCATAATATATATTAAGATAAAGCATAATCCAAAACAACACCCAGAAAAAATCGCCAATAAGAGAAAATATGAAATATGATAAAAAATTTATCTTGAAAATACCTGCAGCCCAGATCGCCGGAGTTCGGGTGATACCGATCCATCGACTTATCATATTTGTTAAAGCACCGTATTTTACAAACCATTTTTTAATCCTCACAATATCATCATTTCTAATATGCAGGTACTTGTTCAAATAACTGATTGCTGATGAGCCGCATATATAACCAATAAAATAAGCCAAAACGTTGCCCGAAATATTTCCGATTACCGATATTGCTATCGCTTTTGACAGCGACAACTTATTCATTTTAATAAAATATACGGCGACCAGAAACAAGAATTCCACCGGCAATGGAAATCCGGTGCCTTCTGCCAGTAGACTGACATAAAGGCCAGCATATCCATATTTCGTTATGATATCATAAAAATATTGCCACAAGTGGTTCATAAACATCACCAAGAAAAATTATATACTTCAAAGGGCTTGTTTTAAATATCCTATTATAATTATTTGCCTAAAATCATTTTCAATTACAACCCCAACCATTTCCCTACGCTTCGGAATGAATGAAGATATTGACAGAAGCTGTTATATTGCTTATAATAACTTAAAAAGGTGTCAAAAGGAGTAGTAGGGGCATCGACCCTTTTTAAGAGACCGGAGTTTTGGTGGAAATCCGGAAGGGAACGCCTTGAACTCGCCTTTCGCAGAACATAGCCGGCAGGCTTTAAAATGCAAAGAGCAGGGCTTTTAGCCAATTAGGGTGGTACCGCGAGATAGCTTCTCGTCCCTAACCGGGATGAGAAGCTTTTAAGTTTTTATATTTTATTCCCTCAGCAAAGGAGGATTCAGTTTGAATTACGATTTTAAAACCATTGAGGCCAAATGGCAAAAGAAATGGGCTGAGCAAAGCCTGTACAAGGTAAAAGAAGACCCGGGAAAGCCCAAATATTACTGCCTCGAAATGTTTCCGTATCCTTCCGGTAAACTACACATGGGCCATGTAAGGAATTATTCCATCGGAGATGTGGTGGCACGCTTTAAAAGGATGAGCGGCTACAATGTGCTGCATCCCATGGGCTGGGATGCTTTTGGCCTTCCAGCCGAAAATGCAGCCATAAAACATGGCGTTCCACCTTCGAAGTGGACCTGGGAAAACATCGATAACATGAGGAAGCAACTTAAAAGTCTTGGACTGAGCTATGACTGGGACCGGGAAGTGGCTACATGCCACCCGGGATACTACAAATGGACCCAGTGGTTTTTCCTTAAACTTTATGATATGGGCCTTGCGTACCGTAAAAAAGCCTTCGTAAACTGGTGCCCATCCTGCGCTACTGTACTTGCCAATGAGCAGGTAGTAGACGGTAAATGCGAACGCTGCGGCACCGAGGTTGGAAAAAAGGATCTGGAGCAGTGGTTCTTCAAGATAACCAACTATGCCGATGAACTGTTGAAAGACCTGGAAAAACTTCCCGGATGGCCGGACAAGGTTAAAATAATGCAGGAAAATTGGATAGGTAGAAGTGAAGGTGTGGAGTTTTCCTTTATAGCAGAAAAAAACGGCAGAAGGATTCCCGTTTTTACTACTCGACCCGATACGGTCTATGGTGTTTCATATCTGGTTTTGGCACCGGAACACCCAATGGTGAGCGAGCTTTCTGCAGGGACCGAGCAGGAAAATGCCGTAAAAGAGTTTCAGAAAAAAATGGAGAAACTCAATGAAATAACAAGAACTTCCACCGAGACTGAAAAGGAAGGACTTTTCATCGGCGCCTATGCCATAAATCCTATGAACGGTGACAGAGTGCCGATATGGATAGCAAACTATGTGCTTTTGGATTACGGCACCGGTGCGGTCATGGGTGTGCCTGCCCACGACCAGAGGGATTTTGAGTTTGCAAAAAAATATGACCTGCCAATAAAGGTGGTTGTTTCACCGCCTGATAAAATTCTAGATGTCAAAGATATGACTCAAGCCTATGTAGAAAGAGGCATTCTGATAAATTCGGATATATTTAATGGCATGGACAATATAGAAGCCATAAAAGCTGTAGGACAGTATATGGAAGAAAAAGGAATAGGCAAGGTCAAGGTAAACTACAAGCTAAGGGATTGGCTGATTTCCCGCCAGAGGTACTGGGGAGCTCCGATTCCCATGATTTATTGCGACAGGTGCGGCATAGTGCCCGTTCCGGAAAAAGACCTTCCGGTGATGCTTCCTCCCAATGTGAAATTTAATCCCAGGGGAACTTCACCGCTTCTTGAATGCGAGGAGTTTTTGAATACCACATGTCCCCAATGCGGTGGCCCGGCCCGTCGGGAAACCGATACTATGGATACATTCATGTGTTCTTCCTGGTACTACTACAGGTATACCGACCCCAGGAATACCGAAAGACCTTTTGACAGGGAAAAACTGGACTACTGGATGCCGGTGGATCAGTATATCGGCGGTGTTGAACATGCAATACTTCACCTGATGTATTCAAGATTTTTCAACAAGGCCATGAGAGATGCCGGTCTGGTACATGTGGATGAGCCCTTCCAGAACTTGTTGACCCAGGGCATGGTACTCAAGGATGGAGCCAAGATGTCCAAATCCCTCGGCAACATAGTGAGTCCCGAAGAAATCATCGACAAATATGGCGCTGACACCGCCAGGCTTTTCATCCTCTTTGCATCTCCACCGGACAGGGATCTTGAATGGAGTGATCAAGGGGTAGAAGGTTCCTTCCGGTTCTTGCAGAGGGTATGGCGCCTTATAGATGAACTATCCGAGCGGTTAAATGATGAAAAGGTTGAAGATAAAGTTGACAAAGATGTACGCCGTCTTGTGCACAAGACCATAAAGAAGGTCACCGATGATGTGGCGGAAAGATTCAACTTCAACACTGCAATAAGCGCCATCATGGAAATGGTCAATGGCCTATACGCCTATAAAGAGCAAAAGATATCGGGGGCTGTCATAAAAGAAGCCGTGGAAAACTTGCTCCTGCTCCTGGCACCCTTTGCACCTCATATGACAGAAGAGTTATGGGAAAAATTAGGGAAAAAGGAAAGTATTCATCTGATGCCGTGGCCTAAGTACGATATAGAGGCAATGGCAGAAGAAGAGATAGAGATAGTAGTTCAGGTTAACGGAAAGGTCAAGGGCAAGGTAAGCCTTTCTGCCGAAGCCACCGAAGAGGATATGAAAAAGGCGGCATTGGAAAATGATAAAATAAAGCCTCACATTAAAGGCAAAAACGTAGTTAAAATGATCACGGTACCTAAAAAGCTGGTAAACATAGTGATAAAGTAGTAATGAAGAAAAGCCGGTGTTGCTGCCGGCTTTTTGTTCTTTGATAATAATATTGTCATCAAAGTTAAAGTAAGGTAAAATATTTATGAATTGTGATGAAATGCTTTTTCAAAATTTGAAAAAAGTAAAAATAAAAAAAGGATGAGGCGAAATGCTGAAGATAAAATCTCTTAGCCTGGATATCCTCAATGGTTCCGGAGATATATCCATTCTAAAGAATATAGATCTGGAACTGGAAAATGACAAATTTTATGCTTTGACCGGACCTAACGGCGGCGGAAAAACTTCCCTCGCCAGAGTAATAATGGGTATATATAAGAATACCCAGGGGAAGCTTTACCTGGATGACACCGATATAACTGATTTTAACATTACGGAGCGGGCAAAAGCCGGTATAAGTTATGCTTTTCAAAACCCTCCCCGTTTTAAGGGATTGAAGGTCAGGGATCTTTTGAAAATTTCCTCAAATGGCGGCCATGAGACAGCCTATGCAAGATTGAGGGCAGTGGGCCTCTGTCCCCAGGATTACCTGGACAGGGAGTGCGACAGCAGCCTTTCAGGCGGCGAGATAAAGAGGATCGAGCTTGCCACTGTGCTTTCAAGACCATCAAAAGTGGTAATTTACGATGAACCTGAAGCAGGTGTGGATCTATGGAGTTTTGAAAAATTGCTCGGTTTAATCAAGAAATATCATTCCCGGGGCGGCGTAACCAGCATTGTTATTACTCATCATGAAAAAGTCTTGACACTGGCCGATGAAATTATCCTAATGGCTGATGGTGAAATTAAAGAGCGAGGCAGTAGAGATAAAATTTGGAACATGCTGCAGGGCGATTTCAGGTGCCGGTGGCAGCAAGATTGCGGGGGCGATGAAGATGAACTTGAATGCTATTGACAGCGAACTTTTAAAGACCATAGCTGACCTTCACACAATTCCCACGGGAGCCTTTAATATACGCAAGGACGGACGGGGAGTAGAAAGAAAATCCACAGCCCACATTCAGGTCAAGCCAAAAACAGACAAGCCCGGCATAGATATAATTGTGGCTCCGGGCACAAAAAATGAAGCTGTTCACATACCTGTACTGATTACACTTTCTGGAGTGACCGATGTGGTATATAATACCATAGAAATAGGAGAAGGCGCCGATGTAACGGTAGTGGCAGGCTGCGGCATACATAACCCTGGCTCTGAAAAATCTCAGCATGATGGCATCCATGAGATTATAGTTCGCAAAGGTGCCCGCATGAAATATGTGGAAAAGCATTACGGCGAAGGAGAAGGTACCGGAGAGAGGGTGCTAAATCCCAGAACCATTCTCATTATGGAAAAGGATTCATCGGTGGAAATGGAACTGACCCAGATAAAGGGCGTAGACAGTACCGTCAGAGATACAAAGGCAAAACTCGCAGAAGGTGCAAGCCTCATTATTGTGGAACGTCTTTTAACCCATAACCGACAGAAAGCAGAATCGGACATGCTGATAGAATTGGAGGGCGAGAGGAGCAGCGCCAGGATAGTTTCACGCTCTGTGGCAAAAGATGATTCGATACAGATATTCCGTCCGGTGGTAGTGGCTAAAGCTGCTTCTAAGGGCCATGTGGAGTGCGATTCCATCATCATGGATAGGGGCAAGATAAGCTCGTCTCCTGCTATCTCTGCGGAGCATCCCGATGCACAGCTCACTCATGAGGCGGCCATTGGGAAAATAGCAGAGGAACAGCTGATAAAACTGGAAACTCTGGGGCTTTCGGAAAAAGAAGCGGAAGATGTCATTTTAAGGGGTTTTTTGCAATGACGGCAAGATATATCATGGTCCAGGGAACCGGTTCATCGGTAGGCAAGAGCAGGATTGTGACGGGACTTTGCAGGGTATTTAAACAGGATGGTTTTCGGGTGGCTCCCTTCAAATCCCAGAACATGGCTTTAAACTCCTTTATAACCAGAGATGGGCATGAAATGGGTAGAGCTCAGGTTGCCCAGGCCGAAGCTTGCGGATTGGAACCTTCAGTTTTGATGAATCCGGTGCTTTTAAAGCCCAGTTCTGATAAAAACTGCCAGGTTATAATCATGGGGAAAGTGTACGGCAACCTTTCTGCGATGGATTATCACGAATTTAAACCGAAATTGCTTGAAACGGTGAGACAGGCCATAAATATTCTTGCCCAGCAATATGACATAATAGTCATAGAAGGTGCTGGAAGTCCAGCCGAGATAAACTTGAGGGAAAGAGATATAGTCAATATGGGTATGGCAGAGCTGGTGGATGCGCCGGTAATACTCGTAGGTGATATAGATAAAGGAGGTGTTTTCGCCTCCTTGGCCGGGACGATGCTTCTATTAAATGAAAGTGAAAGAGCCCGGGTAAAAGGTGTCGTAATTAATAAATTCCGGGGGGATCTGGAAATTTTAAAACCGGGTCTTGCCATGCTAGAAGGAATAATAAAAAGGCCGGTGCTGGGTGTAATACCCTATACCGATATTTACATAGATGAGGAAGATTCACCCGAAGCCGAGATTTACAGGATGAGATATAGCAAAAGCCATCGAAATACAAGATCTGATGTGGATGTTGTTGAATCTTACAAGGATCAGGAAGAAATCATAGTAAAAGTGCTGTACCTTCCCCATATATCTAATTTTACCGATTTCGTGCCCCTGGCCGAATATCCCGGTGTTAATTTATCCTATGTGAAAAAAGGCATGGCTATCGGCGAAGCTGATATGGTTATAATTCCCGGCACCAAGAATACTCCGGGGGACCTTGAGGCTATAAAATCCCAGGGGTGGCATGATGAGATAAAGTATCTTTTCCAAAAAGGAGCAGCAGTATTTGGAGTTTGCGGCGGATACCAGATGCTGGGTAAAAGCATAAAGGACCCGCATCGTATAGAAGGCAATTTAGATATCGTTGAAGGTCTGGGGTTATTGGATGTCCACACGACTATAGAGACTGAAAAGGTTACTGTAAGGATTTCCGGGAAAGTACTGGATGGGCTTCCAGGACCTGCTGGTACTCTGGGCGGTTCACGAGTGGAAGGGTACGAGATACACATGGGCAAAACCGTCTCTGATGGAGATTCTCCAGGGTTTATAAATATAGAGAAATGTCTTGATAAGGATGTAAATATAGTAGATGGCTGTGTAAGCTGCGATGGACGAATTTTGGGCACGTATATCCACGGCATTTTTGACAACCCTGATTTTACTTACAGGTTTGTCAGTTATTTAAAAAAGATTAAAAGTGCTCGGAGCGACTATGTTGTAAACAGTGGAATTGAGATCGATGTAAATTCGGGAAAAGCATTGGATTTTGCAGCTTTCAAACAAACGGAGTACGATCGCTGGGCCGATGTAATTAGAAAAAACATGGATATGGGGAAGATATATAAAATAATAGGTTTGGACTAGTAGGTTTAGATTATATATAATAAGTAAATTAGTAAGTAAATTATTCAAGCCTGACCCTAAATTCACTTAAATTCACTGTGGATGTCGGAGGCCGGATGTCGGATTAAGTTGAATTTGCCGAAAAGGCAAATCCTTCTATTCCGGCTTCCTATTTCCGATTTACGGTTTCTGATAAACGGCGGGAGAGGATAAAATGTACAATTTCAGCGACAGGGAAAAGATTTTGCTGGGGCTTTTACTTGCAATCATCATCATTAGTGGTGGACTCATTTACTATGTCTTTTCCGAGAAAAAGGCGGATGTGGCCTTTAAGCTGCAGGAAGGTCCTGCGGTGCCGGTGACGGCTCCGGCGGTTCAGGAACAGACAAAAAAGATTATGGTATACGTGACTGGTGCTGTGAAAAACCCCGGAGTCTATACTCTTGAAGATGGCATGAGGGTAAAGGATGCCATTGACCTGGCGGGAGGTACCTTGCCGGAAGCAGACCTTCTTCGACTCAATCTGGCAAAAAAGCTCCATGATGAGGAAAAACTTTATGTGCCAAAGATAGGGGAGGTTATCAGTGATCAGCCGGGGCAGGGGAGCTTAACTGGTGAAGGTGAGACTGCAGGCATAAGTTCTTCCAGCGATGGAAAAATAAACATAAATACCGCCAGTTTACAGGACTTAGATACATTGCCCGGCGTAGGGCCGGCTACTGCCCAGAAGATTATTGATTACAGGACCCAGAACGGCCCTTTTAAATCTATTGAAGACATCAAAAACGTATCAGGTATAGGGGATAAGAAATTTGAGCAAATAAAAGATAAAATAAAAGTGGACTGATGAAATCAAAAAAAATGGAGGTGTTGAAAAATGAAGAAAATCAAATTGACCGAGCTTACATGCAGCTCTGGCTGAGCGGCAAAGCTAGGCCCCGAGGCCCTGTCGCAGGTTCTGCGGCAGATACCTGTAACAAAAAGTGCAAATCTACTGGTGGGACTTGACACCTCCGATGATGCGGCCGTATATAAAATGAATGATGATCTTGCCATCATTCATACAGTGGATTTTTTCACGCCGATAGTGGATGATCCGTATACCTTCGGTCAGATAGCCGCCTGCAATGCTTTAAGCGACATATATGCTATGGGCGGGAATCCCATTCTTGCATTAAATGTAGTAGCTTTTCCCGAAGAATTGGTGGAAAGCGTATTGCCCGATGTCCTCAAAGGTGGAGCTGACAAGGTGACGGAAGCAGGAGCCGTAGTGGGAGGAGGCCATTCCATAAAAAGTCCCGAACCCATCTACGGTTTATCTGTTTTAGGGGAGATATCCATCAAAAAAATTATGACAAATGCCGGAGCAAAACCCGGAGATGTATTATTGCTCACAAAACCCATCGGGATCGGCGTAGCCACTACTGCAATGAAAGCAGGCATGCTCGACAAAGAGACTGAATTGCTTGCGGTGAAAACTATGTCTACCCTCAACAGGGAAGCATCGCAGGCTGCAGTTCAAATCGGCGTAAATGCCATCACAGATGTAACGGGTTTCGGCCTTTTAGGCCATGCCTTTGAAATGGCGGAAGCTTCCAAAGTTACTTTGCGGTTAAAAGCAGAAGCAATACCCGTACTTTCCGGGGTGGAAGAACTAGCAGCCATGGGGATCTTGCCGGCAGGACTGTATCATAACAAAAAATATCTTAAGGGTAAAGTCAGTATAAGCTCAGAAGTTTCTGAAACGTTGGTGGACTTGGCTTTCGATCCCCAGACTTCCGGGGGCCTTTTAATATCGGTGAGTGAAGATAAAGCGCCTCTGTTACTCAAACTCCTGAAAGAAAACAGTGTAAAAGATGTGGCAGTGATAGGAAAAGTTGTTGAACCTCAAAATTACAGCATAATTCTGGAGTAAAAGATTGTTTTTGAAAGGAGGGGTGAGCTTGGATAAAAATAAGATCATGAGAAAGCTACCGAAGATGGCTGACCTCCTGGAAGAAAACGAAATTAAGGATTTGATGGAAAAGTTCAATAGGAAGTATCTGACCGAGGTATTGCGAGAAAGCCTGGAAACTGTCAGAGTAAGAATGATGGAGGCATTTGAAAGGGGAGAAGTACCCGATAAAAGTGAGAACGAATTAAAAGACGAGGTTATTTCCATCGCAGCAAGCAAATTATCTTTTTTACCTTACAGTTTAAAACCGGTCATAAATGCCACTGGAGTGGTTTTGCATACAAATCTTGGAAGAGCTCCGCTGCCAGAAGAAGCCATAGAGAGGATTGAAACGGCAGCCAGAACGTATTCCAATCTGGAATTCGATCTAGAGCGGGGGGAACGGGGAGAACGATACAGCCATGTTCGGAAACTTTTGTGTGACATAACCGGTGCCGAGGATGCGATGGTGGTAAACAATAATGCGGCAGCCGTGCTTCTCTGCCTTTCTGCACTGGCTTTTGGCAAAGAAGTGGTGATTTCCAGGGGGCAACTGGTGGAAATAGGCGGCAGTTTCAGGATTCCCGATGTCATGGCTCAAAGCGGCGCCAGACTTTTAGAAGTGGGGACCACAAATAAAACTCACCTTGAGGATTATGAGAAGGCCATAAATGAAAATACGGCACTTTTATTGAAAGTACATACCAGCAACTTCAAAATGGTAGGCTTTACATCCTGTGTGACAAAGGAGGAGTTAATAAATCTGGGGAGAAAACATAATCTGCCGGTAATGGAAGATTTGGGAAGTGGAGTGCTGGTGGATTTGAAGCCTTACGGCCTGCCAGAAGAACCTACCGTCCAAGATTCAATTAAAGCAGGGATGGACCTGGTGACCTTCAGCGGCGACAAGCTATTAGGAGGCCCCCAGGCGGGAATTATACTGGGAAAGAAGGAGTACATTTTAAAAATCAAACATCATCCGCTCACAAGAGCGGTGCGCATCGACAAACTGACGCTGGCAGCTCTGGAAGCAGTTTTGCGGCTTTATAAGGATGGCCTGTGGCAGCATATTCCGGTACTGGCCATGCTCACTGAGCCAAAAGATGCCATGGAGAACAGAGCTCGAAAACTTTCCGAAGCCCTTGAAAGGGTCTTGAACGGAAGGGGAAGAGTGGAGATAGTCGACGATGTTTCCCAGGCAGGGGGAGGGTCCCTGCCTGGCTCTGAGATTCCCACCAGAGCGGTGGCCGTAAGCGTCGATGGCATTTCCGCCGCAGAACTGGCCGAAAGGTTGCGAAAAGTTCCGGTTCCGGTGATAGCAAGGATAAAAAGGGATAAATTATTTTTCGACATGAGGACAATTGCTGATAAAGATATAGAAAAAATGGCAGAAATGGTGGGAGAGGCACTATGAGCAACATTATACTTGGGACCGCCGGTCATATCGACCACGGCAAAACAACACTGATAAAGGCACTGACCGGAATAAACACCGACAGACTGAAGGAGGAACAGAAGAGAGGTATAACCATAGACTTGGGCTTTGCCTATATGACGCTCCCATCGGGTAAAACCGTGGGTATAGTGGATGTACCCGGTCATGAAAAATTCGTTAAAAATATGCTGGCCGGAGCCGGCGGCATAGATATAGTGCTCCTTGTTATCGCCGCAGACGAAGGAGTCATGCCCCAGACCCGGGAGCACCTGAATATTTTGGAACTTCTAAATGTAAAAAAAGGAATTGTCGTCCTGACTAAAATGGACCTGGTAGATGAGGAATGGCTGGAAATGGTAATAGAAGAAGTCAGAGAAGAATTAATGGGTACATTTTTGGAAAAAGCCCAAATAATGCCGGTATCGTCTACCACCGGTGAAGGCTTAAAGCAGCTGGTAGAAGCTATTGATGAAATGTGCCGGGATGAGATTATAAAGGACAGGGAATCACCTTTCCGCCTGCCGGTAGACCGGGTATTCACCCTGCAGGGAATAGGCACTGTGGTTACTGGAAGTCTCCTTTGCGGCATGGTAAAAATCGGAGACGATGTAGGGATTTTCCCCGAAGGAAGAAAAACCAGGGTGAGATCCATACAAGTCCACGGCGAAAGTCGCGATAAAGCCGAAGCCGGGCAAAGGACTGCTCTGAATCTTGCCGATGTAAAAACAGGAGATATACAGCGAGGGGATGTCGTAGCTCCTTTCGGAACGCTTTTTTCGGTTACTAAAGCTTATGCGTATTTAAAACTCACGGAGGATGCTCCCGGAACTTTGAAGAATAGAGCCAGGATACGGCTTCACATAGGGACAAAGGAAGCAATGGCGAGGGTCAATTTTATTGACAGGGAAGAGCTTTCGCCGGGAGAAGAAACCTTCGCACTTCTGCTGATGGAAGAACCCATAGCATGTGTATATAAGGATTATTATGTAATAAGGAGCTATTCACCTGTTACTACAATTGGTGGAGGGCAGATTCTTTTTGTTAACCCAAAGCGTATAAAAAAAGACTGTCGAAAAGAAGCATTAGAAGCTCTGAAGAAGACCTTTTCAGGAGGTTTACAGGATTTCGTGATAGCATTACTGGGGACCTTTGGCAGAGAATACCTTGACCTGAGGGATATATGTCCGTATACAGGAAAGAACATTAAGCAAATGAGAGAGGTTGCCATGGCCTTAGATGCTGAAGGCAAGGTTATTTTAATTAGAGTATCGGGCGAAGATGTTCTTTTTGACACCGCTTTTTACAAGAATATAGCCAGGGAAACCCTTGCTATTGTCCAGGATTATCATAAAAAATTTCCTCTAAGCGAAGGAATAGCAAAGGAGGAATTAAGAAGTAGGATAAATCTTGAACCTGGCATATTCGAAGCATTGCTGGCAGCGTGGATTAAGGATGGGCTTTTAGAATGCAGGGGAAATATTATAAAGAAAAAAGGATTTTCGGTAGTGCTGAGCCCTTTGCAGCAGGATATTTTCCGGAAAATACAGGGTATTTTTTTCGAACGCGGGTGGACGCCGCCTGCCATAGAAGAAGTGATGTCGGAATTCCAATTAAATCAGGAAAAGGAAGTAAAGGACGTATTGCTGAGGCTTATCGATGAAGGCAAGCTAATTAAAATTAATGAAGACATATATATGTCCGCCGAGTGGGTAGAAAAAGCGCTGCATCTTCTGCAGCAGTATTTCGTAAATAACAGGGAACTGACGGTTTCCTCCTTCCGGGATATGCTGGGTACCTCACGCAAATATGCCCTTCCACTGCTGGAATATATGGACAGCATCAAAGCTACAAGGCGAGTAAAAGAAGTGAGGGTAGCCGGAAGCAATTTGTATGGTTGATTAAAGGTTAAAAATCTGATATTATATCTGTGGGAGCAGATAGGTCCTGGTGGGCCTTCTGGTCTTCAAAACCAGTATCGGAGGCAAAACCTCCGGGGTGGGTTCGATTCCCACATGCTCCCGCCAATAGAAAAATCAAGCTTTCAGGGTTTTACTGGAAGCTATTTTTTTGTTAATAAATTCATGCAATCTTATTTTGACCACCATAATAGTTATATTAATTAAGGGCTATTGATGATATAAATCAACAGCCCTTTTCATATTTTGCGTTACCCCAGCACCGCTTTTATTTTCTCCATAGCCCAGTCGATTTCTTCTTTTTTTATGATGAGAGGCGGTGCAAAGCGTATGACGTTTTCGTGAGTATCTTTACAGAGCAATCCCAGCTCCATGAGCTTTTCGCAATAAGGTCTTACGACTTTGTCCATCTCTATTCCTATGAGAAGGCCCTTGCCTCTTATTTCTTTGATAGAGGGGTTTTTGATTTCCTTCAGTTTACTTATAAAATATTCACCCATCTCGAGGGATTTTTGCACGAGAGATTCTTCTTCTATAACTTCCAGAGCAGCGATTGAACAAGCGCAAGCCAAAGGATTTCCTCCAAAAGTAGAGCCGTGAGAACCGGGTTCAAACACTCCCAGAATTTCCGCATCTGAAGCTACTGCCGATATGGGTACCACCCCACCTCCGAGAGCTTTTCCCAGAATATATACATCGGGCACTACATTCTCCCAGTCACATGCGAAAAGTTTCCCCGTTCTTCCAAGACCTGTCTGTATTTCATCAGCCATGAAAAGAACTTTATTGTTCTTACAAAGTTCATAGGCCTCCTTCAGGAACCCTTCTTTGGGGATCTTAATACCGCCTTCTCCCTGAATGGGTTCTACCAAAAAAGCGGCGGTGTTTGTTGTGATAGCTGATTTTAATGCTTCAATGTCGCCATAAGGGATGATTTTGAATCCAGGCGTAAAAGGGCCGAATCCTCGCTTATAGTCTTTGTCGGAAGAAAAGGAAATAATGGTGGTGGTCCTTCCGTGAAAGTTGCCTGCACAGACTATTATTTCAGCCTGATCGTCGGGGACTTTTTTCACATCATAGGCCCAGCGCCTTGCGGCCTTGATGGCCGTTTCGACGGCTTCAGCGCCGGTGTTCATGGGCAGCACCATGTTTTTGCCGGTGATGTCACAGACTTTTTTGCACCAGGGGCCAAACTTGTCGTTATGGAAAGCCCTGGAAGTCAAAGTTACCCTGTCGGCCTGCTCCTTCAGAGCTGCTATAATCTTAGGGTGCCTGTGGCCCTGATTTACAGCGGAGTAAGCACTGAGCATATCCATGTACTTGTTGCCGTCGGGATCTTCCACCCATATACCTTCAGCCTTTGAAATAACTATAGGCAATGGATGATAATTATGAGCACTGTACTTTTCCGTAAGATTGATAAGTTCTTGATTTTTTGACATGGGAAAACCCCCTTAGATTTATAATTATGCACATTTATGAATAATAATACATCCATTAAAATAAAATGTCAATACGGGTATACTTTTTAAAAACATTTAATTTTATTTTACATAATACCGGTGTAAATGTAAATATGAAATGATCTGCCGAAAAATGAGCGTATATTTGCAATATTATCGGCAATTTTATGCGCACATATAAATAGAATAGCCGGAACCGAGGTGGCATAAAAATTGCAAAAGAATAAACATATCATAATATTGTGAAATGATATGATTATGAAAGGAGGAAAGAAAGGACCTCGCACAATTCTTAAAAAACCATATTCCAGATAGGAGGGATTTTATGGTAAAACCACAGGAAGTTCTTTCAACACTGGAAAACTATATTCTGGTAGACGGATTTCCCATAGTGATAGACCTGGAAAAATCTTTTGGAAGCCACATCATCGATGCCCGGGATAATACCGATTGGCTGGACTTTTATACATTTTTTGCTTCATCTCCGCTGGGCTTAAATCATCCAAAACTTGCCAATGATGAATTTAAGGAAAGGGTTTTCAGAGCGGCAGTAAACAAGGTGGCCAACTCCGATATTTACACTGTCGAAATGGCTCAATTTGTCAAGACCTTTATGGAAGTGGCTGCTCCCGAGGGATATAATCACCTTTTCTTGATAGACTACGGGACTCTGGCTGTTGAAAACGCCCTCAAAGTGGCCATGGACTGGAAGGTGCGCAAAAATATAGCCAGAGGATACAAGGAAAGCGCCCAAAAGGGCACAAAGGTAATCCACTTCAAAGATGCCTTCCACGGGCGCAGCGGATATACACTTTCTCTTACCAATACGGCAGATCCGAGAAAATATATGTATTTTACAAAATTCAACGATTGGCCCCGGGTTTTGAATCCCAAGATTTTGTGGCCATTGGAAGAACATCTTGAAGAGGTCAAAAAAGCCGAAGAAGAATCAATAAACCAGATAAAAGCCGCTATAAAAGAAAGCCCCAACGATATTTGCGCCATTATTATCGAGACTATTCAGGGTGAAGGCGGAGATAACCACTTCAGGCCGGAGTTTTTCCAGCAACTAAGGAATATATGCGATGAAAACGAAATCATGCTTATCTTTGATGAAGTTCAGTGCGGTATGGGTATAACCGGCAAGATGTGGGCATGGCAGCACTATGGGGTGAAACCTGATATTTTTGCTTTCGGCAAAAAAGCTCAGGTGTGCGGTATCCTGGCGAACAGCAGGGTGGATGAAGTGAAAAACAATTGTTTTGTGGAGAGCAGTCGCATAAACTCCACCTGGGGAGGCAACCTCTGTGACATGGTTCGCTCCACAAGGATACTGGAAATAATAAAAGAGGATAATGTGCTAGATCACGTGAATAGAGTTTCTAAAATCCTGCATGACCATTTACATGCTTTGGAGAGAGAATTTCCGAACCTGATAAACAATGTGAGATATAAAGGTTTAATGGCGGCTTTCAGTCTTCCGAATCCTGCCCTGCGGGATAAATTCCGCAACAGCTGTTATGAGGAGAGAATGCTGGTATTGCCTTCGGGCACTGACAGCATCCGCTTCAGGCCAATACTCACCGTATCTGAAGAAGACATAAATGACGGCTATGAAAGAATGAGGGCGGTACTTAAAAGGATGAACATGTGAAATTGAAAGGCCATAATTTTTCCTTTTCAGGTTCACAAAAAAAGCCATATTAATCCGTATAAATATCATATAAAAAAGACCTTGTTAAAAGGTCTTTTTTTTTTAATTTGGAAAAAGTCAGTTAGTTCGGAGAAGGTTTAAACTAATAGACTAAAATATGTTGTCGGCATCGAACAAAATCCGAGAATGTTGGCAAAAGATTGGATATAAAGTATAATATTGACATGGGCTCAAATTTAAAAATGTGAGGCATTCCATGAAGAATTCGGCGGAAGTATATGATTCTGCAGTTTTAAAAAAAGATATTCTCGATCTGGCATGGCCTGCCATCCTTGAGATGGTGCTAAGCACTGCAGTTTGGATTTTTGATACTGCTATGGTCGGAAGGCTTAGTGCGGAAGCATTAAGTGCGGTAGGTCTTGGAAGTCAATTGGCATATACTGTTACTTTTGTTTTTGGAGCTTTCGGCGTTGGGACGGCAGTAATGGTCGCCCGTTATACGGGTGCGGGAAAAACCGACAGGGCGGATCATGTGGTAGCCCAATCCTTCCTGATATCCTGTTTCGTAGGACTTTTTCTGGGGCTCATGAATTTTTTTGGTGCACGGTTCTTCTTTTCTCTTGTCATGAAAGACCCCCGGGTTATACTGCTGGGAACGGATTATTTGAGAATTGTATCCATAGGAATTGTTTTTATGGTTCCGACAATGGTCTTAAATTCTGCATTAAGGGGTGCGGGCAATACGAGACTTCCCATGATATCAGCCCTATTGAGCAACTCATTTAATATTTTGGGAGATTATGTGCTGATTTTTGGACACTTTGGTTTTCCACGCTTGGAAGTCAATGGTGCTGCACTGGCCACGAGCATTGCGCAGATATGTGGCGCTGCCGTGACCATAAGTTATGTTACTTTAGCGGGGAAGGAAATAAAACTAAAGTTTAAGGAGATAATGAAAATTGACCTGCCTCTTTTATGGCAGCTGGCAGATTTAAGCATTCCTGCTTCGCTTGAAGAGTTTTCCTATAGCGGCAGCCGGCTGATCTCATCCATGTGGATAGCAAATCTGGGCACAGTCGCTTTTGCAGCAAACCAGGTGGCGGTTAGTGCTGAATCCATGTCCTTTATGCCGGGGTATGGTTTTTCGGTAGCGGCTTCTACTCTCGTGGGTAAGAATCTGGGAGGCAGTAGGAAAGACCTGGCGGAAAAAAGCGGATGGGAATCCATGAAATTTGCACTCTTACTAATGGGCACTGTGGGCCTGTTATTTCTTGCAGTGCCGGGCTGGTTGATAAGTTTTTTTACAAGCATTCCTGAAGTGAGAGACCTCGCAGCTGTATGTATAAGAGTAGGGGCCTTTGAGCAACCCACTATAGCTATTTCCATGACTTTGTCAGGTGCGTTAAAGGGAGCAGGGGATACTAAAGGCACCTTTATTATTAGCCTTATTAGCACGTGGTTGATAAGGCTTCCGCTGATTTTTGTGATTATATTTATCATGAAAAAAGGATTAGCTTTTGTATGGTTCGCAACGGTCATCCAGTTTTTTTCAGAGGCTTTGTTGATGTTCTTAAGATTCAGGCAGGGTCGATGGAAAGAAATCAAGCTATGAGATTTTTCGGCAGGGATTTGACAGAATTACAAAAAAATGATATATAAAGGTATATTCAGGGATATTTTTATTGAAACGGGGAATAAAATATAATGGATAAATAAAAAAAGGATATTTCGATATTCATGTCGAATAAAATATATATCCTTTCAAAGGGGGAATACTGTGACTTCATTGAAGACCCGTCTGGCAATTATCGGTGTGGTACTTTTTGTTCTGGTGCTTGCCGGGGCCGTCGGAAGTTATTTTTACTTTGAAAAAAGCATAACCATCGAGGCAGATGGCAAAACCGTGGAGGTATCCACTTTTGCCGGCACCGTAGGTGAAGTACTGGCAGAGGAGGGTATAAAAGCATCACCAGAAGATGTAGTCATACCCGGCATTGACGAAAAATTAAAAGAGGGAATGAGCATCCAGATAAAGAGGGCATTTACCGTAAAAATATTCTCCGATGGTAAAGAATATACGGTAAAAACTCAGCCGGATACAGTAGCGAATGTGCTGGCAAAAGCGAGCATTTCTATCGGGGAAAAAGATAAGGTGGAACCAGGACTCAATACATACATAGGCGCGCCGGAACAGGTAATAGTCACTAGGGTAAATCAAAAAACCGTTGAGGAGATCAGAACAATAGCTTTTGAGACTGTATCCAGAAAAGATCCAAATCTTCCTGTGGGGCAGAAAAAGATATTGCAGCAGGGTGAAAATGGTCAGGAAAAAATTGTCACCACGCTCACCATTGAAAATGGAAAGGTAGTATCGAAAAAGACTACGAGCACAGTTATTAAACCGGCCAAACCTCAGATTGTACTTACCGGTTCCATGCTGATAGCTTCCCGTGGAGGTGTGGAATTTGCCTATACCAGGAAACTCAGGATGCTGGCTACTGCCTATACGCATACGGGCAATATGACGGCAATGGATACAAAGCCCAGGGTTGGGGTAACGGCAGTTGACCCTGATATCATACCCCTAGGTTCCAGACTTTATATCGAGGGTTATGGATTTGCCCGGGCAGAGGATACCGGCGGATCTATACAGGGGGAAAGGATCGACCTTTTTATGGATTCGCGGGCAGAAGCCAACCGCTTCGGAAGACGGTGGGTAACCGTATATGTATTAAAATAAGAAAAGGGCTAAGAAGCCCTTTTTTGCTTTACTGTCATCTGTATTTTTTTACATAAGATATATAACGTGCCTGGTTTTTATATCTTTTATACCTTCTTATCCCGACCATTATCCTGAATGGGGTATAAAATATCAGTGATATCACCGCTGGCCAGAACCACCATTTTGTATATATCTTTCGGGGAACGTCTTCTCTTGCCACCAGAGGGACACTACCTATTTTTTGACCATTTTCTAAAATTTCAAGTTCACCCAGAGTTTCTCCTTTTTTGACTGGCGCTATAATGTTGGGGTTTACAACTGTTTTTGTAGTTAAGGGATTTGTTTTTCTGGGTATTACGGTATAAAAGCCTGTCAGAGTTTCCAGTTCTACGCTGTCGCCGTATTTGACCTTTTCTGAAGCTACTACACTGCCTTTTTCAATTACAGTTTCCGGTTGAAAATTGTTGAAACCGTAGTCCAATAAGGATTCAGCGTCAGTCCATACGTCCTTTCCCTTGGATTTTAAGACAACTGCAATGAGCTGCCATCCGTTTTTCGTAGCGGATGCAACTATAGTTTGACCTGCCGAACTGGTATATCCGGTCTTTACTCCATCAGCTCCGTCATAATTCCAAAGCAGTTTATTCAAATTGATAAGTTTTCGGTCCCATTCCTTGCCCTGCCATGGAATATTGAAAGTCTTAGTAGATACGATCTTTCTAAACTCAGGAAAATTTAAAAGAGCATACCTGGTCATAAGGGCAAGGTCATAAGCCGTGGTCAAGTGACCTTCGGCCGGCAGACCGTTGGGATTTACAAAAGTGGTGTCTTTTGCCCCAATTTCCCTTGCTTTTTCATTCATCATTTTCACAAATGAAGTGACATCTCCGCCGATATGCTCAGCTATAGCGACGGCTGCATCATTGGCTGAGTTTAATAGCAAGGCATAGAGCATTTGCTCCAGTGTCAGCTTCTCGCCTTCCTCCAGGTAAATTCTGGTTCCATCGGCAAGAGGCGGCTCCTTCCCGGTGACCACCACATCCATAAGCTTTCCCTTTTCCAGCGCCAGGATAGCTGTCATGATTTTGGTGGTGCTGGCAGGTTCCATACGGATATGAGCATTTTTATCATAAAGGATTTTTCCGGTTTTAGCATCTATCAAAACAGCGGTCTCGCCTGTTATGGATGGGGGGGAACCGGAATTTGCCGGTAAAACTGTAGAGGCTGATGCTATGATTTCAAAAGAGCCCAACACAATAAACAAAACAAGAATAAAACAGAAGGTCTTTTTCATTTGTCAGCTCCTATGTAAAAGATATCATATTTTAAGTATAGCAAAATCAACTTACTGTGCCAAGCCGGATTATACTTGAAAAATCTGGTGAATAAAAATTACTTTAATCATTAAAATAAATAAAAGAAAAGTAAGGAAGGAGACTATTTATGCAGGATTCGGCCATATACAAAGCTGGCAGCACCTTGCTCGGATTAAAGGAAGAGATCGATGGATTAACTGTTTCCATTAAGACTGCAAAAAAAGAAATGGATGATGAACTGGAACAGGCGTTGATGAAGGCTTCAAGTATGGTGGAAATAAATAAGAATATGGAAGAAATTCAATTGGCGGGCAAGATGGTTTTAAAATTGATTAAGGATGAAGATATTAAGCCAGCGGAAAAATTACTGGGGTTATTGCGAAGAAAAATATATGATACCCAGGTGCTGCTGGCAAAATACATACAAAAATCTATGCTGAAAGCAACTCAAGATTTAGCCGAGGCTGAAAACGGAATGATGCTGATGAATGGCCTGAATGATATGGTAAAAAAGTTTAATATAATTATAGAGAAAGTGCATATGAATTAATGGTATGCTACCTGTTGCAACCGTATAAACTGATTTTTGTAACTTTTTTATTCAAAGTCAAATATAGAGGGGAAAGGGTTTTATATGAGGGAGATTCTTCTGTTGACTTACAGATCCATCATACTTTTTGCAGTCAGTCTTATACTGGTCCGCTTTATGGGCAAAAGAACCATTGCACAGCTTTCACCTTTTGATCTCATCGTAATAATAATCATGGGTTCGGCCATTGCCATACCTCTGGAAGACGGGAAAATTAAACTGATATATGGCATTGTTCCAGTCGTAGTCATGTCTGCACTCAATTACGGGCTTTCGGTGATTATCACAAAAAACCGCAAGATAGAGAATTTTTTACAGGGGACATCCACTGTTCTGGTGCGGGATGGGGAAGTTATTATACGAAATATGAAAAAAGAACGCATTACCATGGCTGATTTGCTCATACTTCTCAGGGAAAAAAATATCGCCAACATTAATGAAATAGAGGAGGCCACCATAGAGCCCAACGGTAAGCTGAGTATTATAAAGAAAAAAGAAATGCAATCGGTGACACCAAAAGACCTGGGGATATGGTCAAACCAGGGCATCTTTCCCACGCTGATTGTAGATAGAGGAGAAGTGGTGCAGAACAATTTCGACAAGGTCGGGGTGGGCATAGACCAGGTTTTAACTGAATTAAACAAGAAAGGGATAAAGGATCTTTCGGAAATAAAATCTGCGTGGATAGATGAAGAGGGTAATATGAGCATTGACAGAATGAGTGAAGATACAGGAACATATGAAAATACAAAACACTGAAGGAGTGTCATTATGAAAGGTACAAAGGATGGTTTTTTCGGGAAGCTTGGGGTGAGCGAGGACCAGATAAAAAAAGAATATGGAGTGGATCTTTATCTGTTTTTAGATGCAGTCGCCTTGGGATTAAAGGACGAGGAAATATCAGACCTTATCGGATATGACCTGGAAAAGGTAAAAAAAGTAAGAGAAAGGTTGGGGAATGTGGGAAGCGACATCGGTCTTACTTATAAAAAGGACCTGCCCACATAACAGAAGTCGGAGACAAGATGTAAGAGGTTCCAACATCTGATTTTCTCCATCTATCGTACGACAAATTCAATTTAGTCTCTCTACATATGGCTTTCGATGAATAAACGCTCCAAGGGATTGGAAAAGTAATTTTAAATATAATTGTTAAAATATTGACAAACCATGCTTCCCGGTATATAATTATAATGAAAAATGTAAAACATAATTATAAAAAAGGGGATATTATGAAGACCATCAGTGTTTGCGTGGGCAGTTCCTGTCATCTCAAGGGTTCTTACGATATAATAAGAACATTGGAGAAACTGATAAAGCAAAACCACATGGAAAATGAGGTCGAACTTAAAGCGGAGTTCTGCTTTGGCAACTGCACTAAGCCGGTTTCGGTAAAGGTTGATGAAAAAGGTCCTTATTCTGTAGATAAAGACAGGGTAGAAGAGTTTTTCAGGCAAAGCATACTGGAGGGCAACTAAATGGAAGTCATAAATTTTGCAAGGGCTAACTGCAAGAATTGCTATAAATGTATCAGAGCATGCCCCGTTAAGGCCATACGCATGAAGAACAATCAGGCCGAGATTGTCGAACAAAGATGTATTACATGCGGTACATGTCTTACGGTATGCCCCCAGAATGCCAAGACAGTAAAGAGTGATGTGGAAAAAGTTAAAACACTTCTTTCGGAAGATAAAGATGTGGCGGTCAGCCTTGCTCCTTCTTTTGCAGGAGCTTTTTATTTTAAGAATTACGGCCAGGTGGTAAGTGCATTAAAAAAACTGGGGTTTTCTGCAGTATATCAAACAGCCGTAGGTGCAAGACTCATTGCTCGGGATTATGCGCGCTGTTATAACGATAAAGAAAAATCCAACATTATTACCACAGCTTGTCCTGCCATAAATTATCTTATCCAAAAATATTATCCTGAATTGATAAGTAGCATGCTGCAGGTGGTTTCTCCAATGCTGGCCCACGGGAGATATTTAAAAAAGATAAAAGGGCATTCAAAAGTAGTTTTTATAGGGCCCTGCCTTGCCAAAAAGCTGGAGATTCACGACGACGGCAGGCATGATGTGGATGCCGTTTTAACCTTCGAAGAGATAAAAGCGTGGTGTTCGGAGCAGGGCATAGATCCTTTAATGGAGGATTGTATTGAAGAAAGTGTTTTTTCAGATGATGCAAATTTTTATCCTGTCCCTGGCGGCACCTTTAAAACCATAGAACCTCTTTTAAAAGACCAGTGGCGGCGTTTTATAAGCATTGATGGGCTGGAAAGCTGTATGGAGTTTCTTGAGGAATTAAAAAAAGGCAGGCTGAAAAATACCTGGGTTGAAATGAATGCTTGTCGCGGAAGCTGCAGCAACGGCCCTGCTGTAGGGAGTACCGAACGCGGCGTTTTCGAAAGGTTGGAATGCATAAAGGATTTCGCACGGAGCAGGGTTGTTAAATCCATGGGTGATGACGACTTAATCCCCGAAGGTTGTCTTGACCTTGACTTATCCAAGCATTTCTCGGATATGAAAGTCAAAATAGAATATCCTTCGGAGGATGAAATAAAAGACATACTGGCAAAAATAGGAAAATATTCTCCCGAACATGAATTGAATTGCGGAGCATGCGGCTATAATTCGTGTCGGGAAAAGGCTGCGGCTGTATACAACGGTATGGCTGAAATCCATATGTGCATACCTTATATGAGAAGCAGGGCAGAATCCCTTTCGAACCTCATAATTGAATCTACTCCCAACGCAATAATAGCCGTGGATGAAGCTATGAAGATCCAGGAGATGAACCCTGCTGCCGAATATATGTTTCAAGTACCAAAAGGCAGTTTTACCCACAAACCTCTCAGCTGTTTGTTCAATGATGACGATTTTAGACTGGTAAGCCAGACCAGGAAAAATGTAATCAATAAAAAGGTGATTTTAAAAAACTATGGACTGATTACATTACAGAATATTTATTATCTTAAGGACCACAATCTAATAATTGGAATAATATCTGACATAACGGCACAGGAAAAAGCCCAGCAGAAAAATATGGAAGTAAGGCAAAAGACTTTAGAAACCACTCAGCAGGTCATAGAAAATCAGATGAGAGTAGCACAGGAAATTGCTAGCTTGCTTGGTGAAACCACCGCTGAAACAAAAGTTATGTTAAACAAGGTAAAGCAGCTTTTAATCGATGAGATACCGGGTGAAAGCGATGAACATGAGGTCTGATATATACTGGGAGAGCATAAATAAATTCGGTGAAGAACTCTGCGGCGACAGCGTCGAGATAGTTTACAGTCCGGAAAAGACTATTTTAGTGCTGGCTGACGGTCTTGGAAGTGGTGTCAAAGCTAATATACTTTCGACACTTACCACAAAAATAGCCGCCACTATGATTAAAAACGGTGCTTCTATTGAAGATACCGTCAGGACCATAGTTTCAACGCTGCCGGTTTGCAAGACACGAAAGATAGCCTATTCTACATTTACAATCATCATGGTGGATGATAAGTGCAATTGTTATGTTGTGGAATACGACAACCCCCGGGTTTTTCTCTTGAGGAATGGTGAAGTAAAAAAGATAGAAGGAGTAAGAAGGGAAATTGCTGGTAAAGAGCTGATAGAAACCCGCATGAAAGTGGAAGAAAATGATATGTTGATAGCGGTGAGTGACGGAGTTGTACATGCTGGAGTAGGAGGACTTTTGAATCTGGGATGGCAGTGGGAAAATATAGCAAGTTATATTGAAAAGGTGTCAAAGATAGAAACGACGCCCAGGGATCTTGTGAGACTTCTTATAACTGTTACTTCCAATTTTTATCTGGACAGAGCGGGAGATGATGCTACCGTTGCCGCACTAAAGGTCATAAGTCCCCGTCGGGTGACTGTATTTACCGGACCGCCGCAAAACCCAGCCGATGACGGTAAAGTAGTGGAATTGCTTATGAGTAAACCCGGATTAAAAGTAGTTTGCGGAGGGTCTGCCGCCAGGATAGTTTCTGAAATTTTACATGAAGAGCTTGTTACCTCTGCTGAATTTGTAGATCCCGATGTTCCCCCTATCGCCAGTATAAAAGGCATAGACCTGGTAACCGAAGGAGTGCTAACACTAGCACGTACAAGACAAATCTTACAGGAACACGCTCTGCCGCGGGCTCAGACTTCCAATTTGATGAAGTTAAATAAAAAAGATGGCGCCTCGAGACTGGCAAAAATCCTTTTAGACGCCACTGACCTGACTTTTTTGCTGGGAAGAGCCGTAAATCCTGCCCATCAAAATCCGGATTTTCCAAAGGATCTTTCTATAAAGCTGAATATAGTGAGAGATATAATAGATATGCTGAAAAAAATGGGGAAGAACATTGATGTTAAATATTTTTAATTCATTTTTTTCTCCATTTTTATTTTTACATCCTTTCGTGTGCCCGGCTGGTTGCTCTCCAGCTGTGCTATTTGTGACCTTACTTCCCGAGGGTGGGGTCTACCGGCAGGCTTATAAATGTTTGAACCTATTTCCTCTCGAGCAAAAGTTCTCTTTTGATCAAAAAGTTTTTTCTTAAGGGCCATATAGTATCCTCCTCATGACTTTAAATCAAGGTAAGTTTTCGACAATTTGTTCAACTAAGACTTTGTTTTCCCACAAATACTAAAATTAGCTTAGATTGTTTACGTTTGGTCCAGATCAGTGAGGACCTTATCGAAAAGGCCAATATTGCATTTTCCTTTTTCCCAATGAATGCATGTCTCGCAACTGACTAATTTTTCCTCTGTTTCCATAGAATTTACACCAAAACTTCCTTCATTATATACGTATCCAGGGCACGTTTCTCCCACCGTGTGAAGTTGCATTTTGCTAACCATATCGATTACCTCCCTTTTTTTTGTTTACGACCATATACCACTATTATTTTTTGATTAAAAAATTAAAATATTACAGGGTTTAGCTAAAAAACTATTTCATTATTAGCGAAAATATTATATAATATATGCTAATATCAAGAACTTTTTCGAGGAGGTTGTCCAGATTGCCCATATATGAATATTTTTGCAATGATTGCGGTAATCAGTTTGAAGAGTTAAAGAATTTTACTCAAAGGGACGAT
Source organism: Thermoanaerobacterales bacterium (assembly GCA_012840135.1). Lineage (GTDB taxonomy): Bacteria > Bacillota > Thermosediminibacteria > Thermosediminibacterales > Tepidanaerobacteraceae > Biomaibacter. The sequence continues at coordinate 12,678 of DUMA01000010.1, read as the reverse complement.
GAAGTTCAGTGTCCCAGGTGTAAAGGTAAAAACACAAAAAGAATGGTTTCCGTTTTTGGCAAATGCGTAAGTTCGGGCACTTCCAGTTCTTCCTCGTCCGACAGTGGATGCAAGTTCGGGTGAGGGATCGGCAAAAACCCTCGGTGAGGGAAAATACTCCGGTCAAAAAGCCGGAGTATTAACATTATTGATGAAAATATAGCGTTGTGATAAAATCAAACCGGTGCATTTCTTGGCTTAAGGAAGGGAGATTAATGAATCTGGAGCAGGTGCTGGATTATATAAAAGCATCGGAACGCATAATGCAAAATGTCACCCGCTGGGAGGTCATTCCGCAAAAGTGCGGAGAGTATGAAAACTTCCCTTCATACCTTGATGAAAAATTGGTATCGGTTTTGAACAAAAAGGGCATTTACAGGTTATATACTCACCAGAGGCAAGCACTGGATGAAGTAACAACAGGAAAAAACATAGTGGTGGTTACCCCTACCGCATCGGGCAAGACTTTATGCTACAACCTGCCGGTACTGAACCAAATTCTGAAAGATAAGAATGCCCGGGCCATTTACCTTTTTCCCACAAAAGCTCTTTCTCAGGACCAGGTATCGGAGCTTATGGGTATGGTGGATGCCATGAGCGAGGACATAAAGACCTACACCTATGATGGCGATACTCCTGCTAGCGCAAGGGTGGCTATAAGAAAAGACGCCCATATAGTGGTAACGAATCCCGATATGCTCCATACTGGAATACTGCCGCATCACACAAAGTGGATGAAGCTTTTTTCAAACTTGAAGTTTGTGGTTATCGACGAAGTCCATACATATCGCGGAGTGTTCGGCAGCCATACAGCCAATGTGCTGAGGCGCCTTGAACGTATATGCAGGTTTTACGGTTCGAATCCTATTTTCATATGTTCATCGGCCACCATAGCCAATCCAAAGGAATTGGCGGAGAAATTGACGGGAAAAAGTATGGTCTTGATTGATAAGAATGGAGCTCCTTCGGGCAAAAAAAATTTAATTTTTTACAATCCACCGGTGGTGAATCGTCAGCTGGGCATAAGGAGGAGCAGCATTCTTGAGGCTAAAACTTTGGCGCTCATATTTTTAAAAAATCGCATTCAGACCATAACTTTTACAAGAAGCCGCCTGGCGGTGGAAGTGCTTCTTACATATTTAAAGGAGGAAATGAAAAAGATTCCTGGAGGAGCCGAAAGCGTCAGAGGCTACCGGGGTGGTTATCTGCCCAGGGAGCGAAGAGAAATAGAGAAAGGCCTGAGGGATGGTGATATACTGGGTGTTGTCAGCACCAATGCTCTGGAGCTGGGGATCGATATTGGAAACCTGGATGTTAGCATAATAACCGGGTATCCAGGAAGCATATCGAGCACATGGCAGCAGGCAGGCAGGGCGGGCCGGCGTACATCGTCTTCTGTGTCGATTCTGGTGGCTTCCAGCAGTCCCCTGGATCAGTTTATAATAAAACATCCCGATTATTTTTTCGAATCATCACCGGAAAACGGGCTCATAAACCCGAACAACCTTTACATACTTGTAAGTCACATAAAATGTGCGGCCTTTGAATTACCTTTTGAAGATGGAGAGACTTTTGGTAATCAGAGGATCGATGAAATTCTGGCTTTTCTGGAGGGGGAAAGAATTCTGAGGCATGTGGGAGGCCGGTGGCACTGGATGGCCGAATCTTTTCCGGCGGATGATATAAGCTTGCGCAGTGCCTCACCGGAGAATTTCGTAGTGGTGGACATTACTGAAGGCGCCAGGGTTATAGGGGAAGTAGATCGAGCCAGCGCCCCCATGATGATTCACGAAGAAGCCATATACATTCACGGGGGGCAACAGTATCAGGTGGAAAAACTGGATTACGAGGAGAAAAAAGCCTATGTAAGAAGGGTTGACGTGGACTATTATACTGATGCCAATCTAGCGGTAGAGATAAAGGTCCTGGAAGAATTTAAGCAAGAGCTCGGAAGAAGTTATCAAAAACACATGGGAGAGGTTATGGTCACTAGCCTTGCCACCATGTTCAAAAAAATAAAATTCTTTACACATGAGAATGTAGGCTCGGGTCCCATACATCTTCCGCCGGAGGAAATGCATACAACGGCCTTCTGGATTTCCATTACTGAAGATACCATGGGATTGTCCAGGGAAGAACTGGAATCCGGATTACTGGGTTTATGCAACGTGATGGTAAATCTGGCACCTCTTTACCTCATGTGCGACCCCAGGGATATCCGAGGCGTGGTACAGATAAGGTCTCCTTTTACGATGAAACCTACTATATATATTTATGATAATTATCCCGGAGGGGTTGGTTTTTCTGAGAAACTATATGGTATGGACGAAATGCTGTTAAAAGCCGCCCGCCAGGTGATACTGGAATGCAGCTGCGAGGATGGCTGCCCCTCCTGTGTAGGTCCCTATGAGGAAGTGGGGTCAGGCAGCAAAAACTTTGCACTGAAGATAATAAATCAGTGCCTCATTTGATTCAAAGGGGTGCTTTCCGGTGAACCTCTCAGAGAAAATAAGGGCTTACATGGGCAAGAACGTAAATCTGACTGAAACGGTAAATATATACAAAGGGGAAAAAAAATCAGACTTTGAATCTGGTTGTTTTTCACAAACTAGAGAAAATGAGCTCATCTGCAGGATTTTAAATACAGTCGCTGCTAAAACACCATTGGGAGAACACCTTATGGTAGTAAATTCTTATGAAGACACATTCTACCATGCAGGAGTGAGGCTCGCCGATATTTTTGAAATACCACCGGATATTGTCGGGCTTATTGCGAAAGATAGCGACTACAACAACTTTAATTTTGCAAAATCTGTTTTTATTGATACCGAGACCACCGGCCTTGCAGGAGGTTCAGGTACCTATGCCTTTCTAATAGGAGCAGGGTATTTCGAGGGTAAAAAATTCAAACTCATTCAGTATTTTATGAGAGACTATAATGAGGAACCGGCGGTCTTACATAGTCTGAAAGAACTTTTAAAAGAATTCGAGTCTGTTGTGAGTTTTAACGGTAAAGCTTATGATATTCCCATTCTTTCCACAAGGTTCTTGATAAACCGCATGGGAAATCCGGTAGAAAAGCCTTTTCATCTGGATCTTCTCACATCGGCCCGAAGGTTGTATAAAGAGCGCATGGCCAGCGTTAGCCTGGCATCGCTGGAGTGCAATCTTTTTTCGCTGGAGAGAAAAGGGGATATACCGAGTTATGAAATACCTTCGATATATTTCAGGTTCTTAAGAGATAAAAATCCTTATCCTCTGAAACCCATTTTTTATCATAACCGAATGGACATCTTGTCCCTGGTTGCTCTGACCGTAAAGATAGCCGGTGCTCTGAAAAACCCCCTGTGTTCTGACAGCTGCTCAGAACAGGATTTTTACTGTCTTGGAAGAATATATGAAGACATGGAAATATTTGAGGAAAGTATAAAATGCTATTTAAAAGCCCTTGAGATGCCGGGAGTTAGCGAAAAGGCCCATTTTCGCCTCTCACTGCTTTACAAGCGCCTGGGACGGTGGAACGAGGCTCAGGAGCTGTGGCTGAAAATGGCTGAAAACAACGTACATGCTGAATTTGCTCTGGTGGAGCTGGCAAAAGTATACGAGCATAGAACTAAAGATTATACAAAGGCAGAACAGGTTACACGAAGGGCTCTGGAACTGGCGTATAAAAAGAAAGGACTTCTGGGGTATTCTCAGGAACAGGAAATATATGAACTTAAAAAACGACTGGCAAGAATACTTTCAAAACAGGGAAAACCTCAAAAACAGTTAAATTTTTTTAATACGGTTAAATAAGATAAGTATTTTTATAAAAAAAGGAGGTTTTTTTCAATGAAAGATGCAATAAAAATAGCGGCGGAACTTATGGCGCTTTCCGCCAGGACCGCTCCCAAAGCCGCGGGCCAGGACTTCATAGAAATTAAAATAATCGAGGGGGATGACCTGGCGAAGCTGGGGGAGGAAATGGCCGCCTACGGTGAAAAAACCGGCAAAAAAAATTATGACAGGGATGGAAGGAATGTCGAGAATTCCGATGCCGTCCTGCTCATAGCCCTGAAGGATGCCAAAAAGGCAGGACTCAACTGCGGCGCCTGCGGGTGTCCCGAGTGTGCGAAACTTCCGGATTTTAGCGAAGGTCCCGAGTTTGCAGGGCCCATGTGCGCCTGGAGGGTTATCGACCTGGGGATAGCTGTGGGTTCTGCAGTAAAGACCGCCAGTATCTTAAATGTGGACAATCGCATCATGTACCGCATTGGCGTAGCGGCCCGTAAAATGGGTCTGATACAGGGTGAATTAGTAGTGGGGATCCCACTTTCGGCCACCGGCAAGAATATATATTTTGACAGGAAATAGCGTAGAGCAGCGGTGTACCGCTGCTTTCATAATTTAAAAAAAAGGCTCCTATGGGAAAAGCAGGGGGGTCTTTTTTATTAATAAAAAAAGGACTTTGTTATTTTTAAGAGAATTATTTATATGGGATGTTATTTCCTTAAACAGAATATTTTTTCAGCAGGGGCGGTGGCTCTTGAAACGGTTAAACATAAATAACGTAGATCCTTTCTGGAAAGAGGTATACAAGGGCGCTATGGATGCTGCAAAAAATTATAATGTGGCGCTGGAATTTAACGCTTCCAGGTTTAACAAGAGGTGAGAATATGGCTTTGGTAAATGTTAGCTTAAAAGTGCTGCCAGTAGTTGAAGAAGAAAAATTATATCCGGTAGTGGATAAAGTGATTGAGCTCATCAAGCGGTCGGGAGTAAAATATATTGTGGGGCCTTCTGAAACCACCATGGAAGGTGAAATGGATGAGCTCATGGAAATTGTTAAGAAAGCCCAGGATGTATGTATAGAGGAAGGAGCCAGCAGAGTTATTTCCATAATAATGATAGATTATAAGCCGGGCGGTGTAACTATGGACGAAAAGATTTATAAATACCGATGATGAAAAAGCACATGTTTTTGATGGGGTGGTAATACTCTCTGAAAACATTCTTTCCTTTTTCAGGGTATAGTGAAATAAATTTCACCATTGAAAAAATTTCTATAAAATACTAAATTCCTCTGGAATTATTTCATCAAATAGTATAAAATTATAAAAAAGCAACAATTTGGAGGTGTTTGACTTTGAGATTTTTTTTGGATACGGCCAATGTAAATGAAATTCGTGAAGCCGCATCCCTGGGAGTAATTTACGGTGTCACCACTAATCCCACTCTGGTATCAAAAGAAGGAAGGGATTTTAAAGAGACAATAATGGAAATAACCTCTATAGTGGACGGGCCTATAAGCGCAGAAGTCGTAAGCCTTGATGCTGAAGGCATGGTGAAAGAAGCACTGGAAATCGCTGCATGGCATCCAAATATCGTCATTAAAATCCCGGTGATATGGGAAGGCCTTAAAGCAGTAAGTCAACTCAGTAAAAAAGGTGTAAAGACCAATGTTACGCTGGTGTTTAATCCTAACCAGGCGCTTCTTGCTGCCAGAGCCGGTGCGACTTATGTAAGTCCTTTCGTAGGCAGGTTTACTGATATAAGCCAGGACGGTATAGCCTTGATTTCAGACATAGCAGAAATCTTCAGCATACATGATATAAACACTCAGATTATTGCAGCCAGCATACGCACCCCTATGGATGTCATAAATGCGGCAAAGGCAGGCGCCGATATCGCTACGGTTCCGTATAAAGTTCTTCAGCAGATGATAAAACATCCGCTAACTGATATCGGAGTAGAGCGTTTTCTGGAAGACTGGAAAAAAGTACCTAAGAAAGCATAGCTTTCTTAGGAGGGTTATACATAAAAAAGCGGCTGTAGACACAGTGGTTAATTTACAGCCGCTTTTTGTATATTACCGCTTGTTTTCCGGTCCCCGTTCCGGGTCAACAACTTTTTTCATTCCCCTTAACCTGTCTAAATCTTCTTTCCTCTCTGCCGCTCTAAAGTCGATTTCTTCCCTGCGCTCACATTTGCCTGGCGATTTTGCTTTTTTTTGTTCCATGGCATGACCTCCTCGGAGAGTTTTCTAGTTTTATTATTGGTTTTAGCGGATTGACTTATGTTATAAAAACTCGTGTCGAAGTGCAATTTTTCAGGGAATTTGTTATAATAGAATTGACTCTTGATCTTGAAGATGAACAAAATTTGAGGAGGTCCCATATGCCTAAACTAGCGCGATCCATGATATTGTTTTCTATAATACTAATACTTTTAATTATGGTGCTGTATTCTATCAAACCGTTGGATAAAGATGAGGGAAAGCCGGTAACCCCTCAAGCTCAAACTGTAACTTTGTATTTTCTGGACAGCAATGGTAAGCAGCTGGTGCCGGAAGAAAGGCAGATTATACCAGATAAAAATCTGTATGAATCAATTATCAGAGAAATCATTGCCGGTCCGAAAGAACCCGGGATACTGCCGGTAATATCGTTGAAGGCAGGGGAGGAAATACTGGAATCGGTCCAGCCGTATGATACCGGTGGAATAGCAATCAATTTCAAGAAGGAAGCAAAGGAATATCTTGACGGGTCACCTGCTTTTATAGAGGCCATGGTTCTCTCCTTAACCCAACTCAAGGGCGTAAATAAAATTGCCATAGAAGTGAATAATAAACCCTATGATGATGGAAACAATGGAATTTACGTGAGGACAGTGAAAACAGGCTCCATTTATGTGAGCAAGAGCCGTCAGGAATACCTTAAAAGCCTTGCAGAAAGCGGCAAAGGTAACTGGTTGTATGATCCCGTGGCGGTAGCCAGAAGGGAGGCCGGAGCCTTCGGATTTTTGCCCGATGATGAATATACCCTTGTATCTAAAAAGGATAGCGGGGAAGGTTCAGGTACCGGAGAAGCTTATGTCAATGTAAAACACGGGGAGGAACAATATACAATTCGGCTTATCCAACCATACGGTCCAGGGGAAAAGAGCCTGTGGGTTTTGAACAGCATATCAAAAAAAGTGACACCTATACCGGAAGCCAATCCCCAGGCCGGGGAAGCGTTCATCTATGGCAGAGTAAAGAGCATTGATCCTGCAAAAAGGCTCATAGTTATAGAGCGAGAGTATATGGATTCCCCGGATTTGAGGGTCAAGGCAGGTCCCGATATATATGTGCTGCCAGGTGCCATCATTCACTATCAGAAAAAAGTCAGAGTATCCGCTTCCGAGTATGAATACAATGAATACGATGTAGACTTTGGGGAAATCAAAATCAATGATGAACTGGGGATAATCATAACCGGGGAGAAAAAAGCCAGAGCCATTATCATTTCCGACAGGCAATAACAATTTGAATGGATTTGCTTAAAGGGAATAGAGAAATCTATTCCCGATATATTTTGTACAGAAAGAATATATATGTGATATTTTTCACTATTCTTGACACAATAAAAGAAATAGAGTTATAATTAAAATGAACAGATGATTAAATGATGCACATTTGTTCAAAGGGTGAATTTGGTGAATAATTACAAAGATACCAGATTGCTTATTAGAATCGCCCACATGTATTATGATGAAAACAAAACTCAACAGGAAATAGCAAACAAACTCGGCATATCAAGGCCATCTGTTTCCAGACTCTTACAAAAAGCCCGGGAAGATGGCATTGTGGAAATAAAGATAAATTACGGAGAAAGTTTTGCACGTTTGGAAGACACCCTAGAAAAAGCCTTTGGAGTTAAAGAGGTTATTATTACCCCCTTTGATGAAGATAAAGAAGGGCTCAAAAGATTGCTGGCCGAAGCAGCGGCAGGATTCCTCATAAGAGCTCTGAAAGACTGGGATATCGTGGGAGTTTCCTGGGGAACTACCCTGGCCTTTGTTCACGAATATTTAAAAAACGCTCCCAAACTAAATGTGACATTTGTACCACTGGTAGGGGGTGTTGGCCAAACAAAACTCGATGTTCACTCAAACCAAATAGTAATAAATCTTGCCAGAGCTTTCAACGGTGATTGGCAGCTTCTGCATGCACCCGCCATTGTAGATAGTCTCAATGTGAAAAATACCATTTTATCGGATAAAAATACAAGGCAGGTCCTGGAACTTTTGGAAAAATGCACTGTTGCCCTGATCGGCATTGGAGCACCGTTAACTTCCAATTCTACCATGCTAGAAACAGGATATTTTGGTGATAAAGAACTGGAACAGCTTAAAAATGCTGGAGCTGTCTGTGACTTATGCTCAATCTTTTTGGATAATAATGGAAAACTGTGCCAGGCCGAGATTAATCAGAGGGTCATAGGTATATCTCTGGAGAAACTTAACAGGATACCTCTGGTAATCGGTGTAGCAGGCGGCGCCGATAAGCACAATGCAATCCTTGCGGCACTCAGAGGCGAGCACCTGGATGTTCTTATTACCGATGAACATACCGCTCATTTTCTCCTGGGAAAGAATTGAGGGATGTCAAGATGTGGATTAAACTGTTGTGGATAATTGGATTGATGTGGATGCTGCAGGGAGTACTAACATATTTTCAAATAAAAAATTTTCAGATTAAATTAAAGGAAATGAAAGACAAAGGGATGTTAGGCATTGGAACAGCTAAAGGAAGACTCGGAGCAGGTGCTTTTGTGATTATTTCTGTTGATGCAACAGGAAAGATTATTGAAGCTTGGAAAATGACCGGAATATCGGTCTTTGCCAGATTTAAGCCCTTTTCCGAGTTAAATGGTCTTTATTACTGGGAGGCTGCAAAAGCCGTAGATGAATATAACAAATCTTTGTTAAAAGCCGTAACACGGGCTGTTGAATCTGTATCTAAAAAGAACAGGGGTGAATGAACTTTTTATATTTTGGATACAATAATAGATTATACATTCAAAATAATATAAAATACATTGGAATAAAACCAATATTCAGGAATAATCCCGGGATAATTGGAATAGAAAGGGGTGATGCATGGAAAGGGTGTCGCTATATCAATGATCTCGTGTATAAAATGAATTTGTGAAATTTCATGGAGGTGGAAAACGTGGATGCGTTGGCAAATTTTGCACAAGCCTTTATAGGTCTATTCCAGGAAGGTGGCAAGACATTTCTTGGACTTGCCGGTGGAATTTTACCCACTTTGATAACTCTCATGACAGCTGTAAATGCACTGACCAAATTTGTGGGCCAGGAGAGAATAAACGGTATCGCTCAAGCTGCGGGCAAAAATACCATATTGAGATATACGGTCTTGCCTGTACTGGCGGTATTTTTCCTGACCAATCCCATGGCTTACACCTTTGGAAGATTTTTGCCGGAAAAATACAAGCCTGCCTTTTACGATGCAGCAGTTTCTTTTGTCCATCCGATTACAGGGCTATTTCCGCATGCAAATCCTGCTGAACTTTTCGTTTACATGGGGATTGCCCAGGGGATACAGCAACTTGGCTTGCCTTTGGGGCAACTGGCTATCCGATACTTTATAGTAGGTATAATAGTGATTTTCATCCGCGGCATTGTGACTGAGAGGCTAACTCTCAGGATGATGAGACAGAGAGAACTGGCTTAGGAGGTAGGAAAAATGGAATATAAAGCGGTAAAAATAGAAAAAGGTCCAGGTGGCTGGGGAGGGCCGTTGATAATAAAGCCATCAGAAGGAAAAGATAAAATCGTATCGGTGACCGGAGGAGGTATTGACCCCGTTGCCCAGAGAATAGCCGAGCTTACAGGTGGTACAGCCTTTGATGGTTTTAAGTCTTCGGTACCGGAGGACCAGATTTGTTGTGTAATTATCGACTGCGGTGGTACGGCCCGGTGCGGAGTATATCCTAAAAAACGTATTCCTACTATCAACCTCACACCCGTAGGCCAGGTAGGTCCGCTGGCCCAGTATATAAAAGAGGATATTTATGTGTCAGGAGTAAAACCGGAAAATGTAACCCTTGCTTCGGGTGAGGAAGCAGTAAAGACTGTTACTGCGAACATTTCTATGGGAGACGCCATTGCACGAGGAACCCAAAAAAGCAGTAACGGAAATGGCCGGAAGATGGGATTTATAGAAAAGATAGGTCGAGGCATGGGTGGAGTAGTGGGCGTGCTCTATCAATCGGGAAGAGAAACCATAGACCAGATTGTGAAAAACATTCTGCCCTTCATGGCCTTTGTGGCCACGCTCATTGGCATCATCCTGAAGTCAGGCATTGGAGACTGGATAGCCCACGTCATATCTCCCATGGCTGGGACACTGCCTGGGTTGTTAATAATCTCTATTATCTGCGCTCTACCGGTCCTTTCTCCGCTGCTGGGCCCGGGTGCTGTAATTGCTCAGGTGGTTGGCGTGCTGGTAGGTGTTGAGATAGGTAAAGGAAATATACCTCCGCAATTTGCATTGCCAGCTCTCTTTGCCATCAATCCTCAAGTTGGATGCGATTTTATACCTGTAGGTTTGAGCCTGGGTGAGGCGGAACCAGAAACGGTGGAGGTCGGCGTTGGTGCCATTTTGATATCGAGATTGATAACCGGTCCCCTGGCGGTAGTAATTGCTTACTTGTTCAGTTTTAGTTTATATGCGAGATAAAAGAACAAATTAAAAAAAATAGATATTAAAAGCTATGGCGCCGGGAGGCGCCATAGCCCTTGAAGGAGGGCGCAGCATGAAAAAATATGACGTTATGGTGACGAAAATTGGCGAACTTGTGGAGGAATTTATCGGGCAGAATATTATTATACTTTTTAATGAAAATGCACCTTTGGAACTACAGGATATTTCCGTACTGCATACTGGCGGAGAATTATTGGATGATATTAAGGCAGGAGACAGGTTGAGCATAGGTGAAAGGGTATATACAATAACAGCCGTGGGCGAAGTGGTCAATAAAAATGTGAGGCGTATGGGGCATACGTGCCTTAAGTTTGATGGTAAAACCTCTCCCGAACTGCCCGGCGATATACATTTGAAAGGTGATCAGCAGCCTGTAGTAAATTTGGGAGAAAGGATTATCATAGAAGGCTAAATTTTAAAAAAGAGGAGATGCTAACATGTTAAATCTAAATACCAGATTAAAGCAATTGGAGGAGAGCGGAAAGAAAATTAACATAGGTCTTGTAGGTGCAGGACAGATGGGACGCGGTATGACAAGCCAGATGTTCTGCATGAAAGGTATTAGACCCGCTGTGATTTCGGATATAAATTTAGATAATGCAAAAAAGGCTTATACGCTGGCAGGTATAAATTCCGATGACATTGCAGTGGCAAAGACGCCTTCTGAAGCTGAAGAAGCCATGAGTAGGAATAAATACGTAGTCACCGATAATTTTGAAGTAGTTACTAAAGCTCTACCGGTAGATGTGGTGATAGATGCCACAGGAGTGCCGGAAGTGGGCGCAGAGATTGCACTGGAATCCATATACAATGGCAAACATATCGTAATGTTAAATGTAGAGACCGATGTTACGGTGGGCCCCATTCTGAAAAAAATGGCCGACAGCGCCGGGGTTGTGTACACTGTATCTGCTGGCGACGAACCCGGCGCCATAAAAGAACTGTATGACTTTGCGGATGGCATGGGTTTTGAAGTAGTTGTAGCCGGGAAGGGAAAGAACAATCCGTTAAACCTTGATGCAAATCCCGATACAGTAAGAGAAAAGGCCGAAGCTCAGAAAATGAATCCAAAGATGCTGGCATCCTTTGTAGACGGTACAAAAACCATGGTGGAGATGACCGCAGTTTCAAATGCTATAGGATTTTTACCAACAAAGAGGGGCATGATCGGCCCTAAAGCTACCGTCAAGGAATTACCGAAGCTTTTGAGTTTGAAAGAAGAAGGAGGCATCCTGGAGCGCTACCAGGTGGTTGAATACATCAACGGTATAGCGCCAGGGGTTTTCGTGATAGTCAGAACAAATCTTCCGGCGATTCTGGAGGAAATGGCATACCTCTCCATGGGTGAAGGCCCTAATTACGTGCTATACAGACCATATCATTTAACCAGTATCGAAACACCGCTTTCGGCGGCAAGGGCCTATATATACCATGAACCTACTATCGCGCCTAAGGGTGCTCCTGTTTCAGAAACGGTGACAGTGGCAAAGAAAGATCTGAAGGCCGGGGAACATCTAGATGGTATTGGTGGATTTACGATATACGGAGTGATTGACACATATGAAAATGCCAGAAAACAAAATGCACTTCCCATAGGCCTAGTAAACAAAAATGTTGTTCTGAAAAAGGATGTCAAAAAGGGTGAAACCATAACCTATGATATGGTGACGCTTGATGAAAGCTCACTGATTTTGCAGCTTAGAAGGATGCAAGAACGCATTATCAAATAATGGAAGATTTAGTGGTATACAAAGTATAAGGGGCGGTAAGCCCTTTCTCTTTAGACATATTCTGATGGCATAAAAATTGCATGAAATAAACAAATGAAACATATTTAGTCAAATGTGCTATTCCAAATTCAATTAAAAACGGCATGAAAAGATCATGCACTACAGCATTTTAGCTACTTTTACGCTATAAATATTAATATTAAAAAAAAGAGGAGCTGATCATATGTCTCTTACCAGAGACAAAAAATTATGGATGTACCGCAAAATGCTGGAGATAAGGCATTTTGAGCTGGAAGTAGACAGGCTTTTTAAGGCCAATATGATATGGGGCACGTGTCATCTTTCTGTAGGAGAAGAGGCTTCGGCCGTAGGTTC